>JBGAST010000034.1:16006-38334 GCA_044229575.1 Holophagaceae bacterium
TCCGCGTCGGTCCGCAGGGGCCGGTCGGTGGCCGGGGCGCCGTTGACGGTGAGGGGACTGCCGGGCACCGCCTTGAGCCGCACCTGGCCCCCCTCCAGCACCAGCAGGCCCGCCTTCGCCGGCCCCCGGCCTTCCGGAAAGCGGACCTGGGCGGACGGATCCGTGCCGATGAGGTTCTCCCCCTCCGCCAGCCAGTCCAGGCCCACCAGCGTGAGCCAGCCCCCCTCCGCCTGCAGCCGCTCCAGGCGGCCGGCCCGCCATTGTTCGTGCAGGGCCCGAGGATCAGGCTGGGGGGCCTGGGCGAGCAGGGGCAGGACCAGGACCAGGGGCGGCAGGCGCATCACCATCTCCATGAGGCCTCCAGTCTAATCGGGGCAGCCCGCGGCGGGGGGGGGGGCCGGGGCGCGGCGGCCGCGCGCCCGCCGCCGCCCGCCTGGCCTGGAGCCGGGTCCTACTTCTTCGCGAGCCAGGCCGCGAAGTCCGGGCCCGTGCGGAAGGCGCCCACCATGCGGCGGAGCTCCTTGCCGTTCTCGTCCAGGATGATGAGGGTTGGATAGCCCTCGAGCTTGAAGCGGTCCGCCAGGGCCGTGCCTTCGGGAAGCGGCGTGCCGTCCTTGAGCTGGGCCAGGGCGCTGACGGGCACGTAGCGGGCGAGGGCCGCCTGGGCCTCGGCGGTGGGGAAGACGTTCTTCTTCAGGTGCTGGCAGGGGCCGCACCACTCCGCCCAGATGTCGAGCATGATCAGCTTCTTCTCGGCTCGGGCGCGCTTCTGGGCGGAGGCCAGGCTCTCTTCCCACTTCACGCCGTACTGGGCCATCAGGGGGGCCGCCGCCACCAACATCGCCGCCAGGATCTTCATGCTGCCTCCGGTACGGGAATGGGATGCCCCGCGGGGGTCCTCTGTTCCCGGAACTTCCAGGATACCTCGCTTCGCGGGGGCCTTCGCCGGGCGCAGGGTTCCGAGGCCTCCCCTACACTGGGGAAAACCCTGGAGCGCCCCATGGCCGTGCTGGACCGCGTGAAGACCTCCCTGGCCAAGGCGAAGGACAAGACCCGGGCCACCGCCACGAAGACCGGCGGCGCCGTGAAGAAGGCCCGGGCCGCCGTGAACGCGGCCCCCGCCAAGGTCCAGGCCGCCCCCGGGAAGCTCCGGCAGGCTAAGGCCTGGCACGACGAGCGGCACCGGCCCTCAGGCTTCGCCTTTGCCCTGGCGGACGCGGTGGCCATGCTCAACCCCGACCACTGGGACGGGCTGACCGCCCCGGCGTCGGTCTACTTCAGCCGGGCCTACCTCGAGGCCCTGGAGGGCGCGGCGCCGGGCAACCTGCGTCCCCACTACGCCCTCGTCTACCGCGGGGCGAAGCCCGTGGCAGCGGTGGTGGCCCAGAGCGTGGAGGTGCGGGGGGACGCCCTGCCCAAGCCCGGGCTCAGGACCGCCGTGAAGGGCTCCCTCGCGAAGCTGAAGGACCGCATCCTCATCTGCGGCAACCTGCTCTCCTGGGGCCCCCACGGCGTGGCCTTCGCCGCCGGCGAGGACCCCGCCGACATCTGGCCCGGCGTGGCGGAAGCCCTGTACCGCCTCCGGCGGGCGGACAAGCTGCTGGGGGAGACGGGCCTCGTGTGGGTGAAGGACCTGACCCCGGAGGTGGAGGCCCACGCCGCCCCCCTGGCCCGCTTCAACTACCGGCCCTTCGAAACGGAGCCCAACATGGTCTTCGACGTGAAGCCCGGTTGGGCCACCTTCGAGGACTACCTCAAGGACCTCAAGAGCGGCTACCGCAGCTCGGTGCGAAAGGTGCGGAAGGACTTCGAGGAGGCCGGCTTCACCCTGGAGCGCCTCGACGCCGCCGGCGTAGCGGCGGCCCGGGGCGACCTCCACGCCCTCTACCACCAGGTCCACGACGGCCAGAAGTTCCGCCTCGCCAGCCTCCACGAGGATTTCCTCCCCCGCCTGGCGGCGGCCTTCGGCGACGGCTTCCGCACCCACCTGGCCCGGGACCGGGAGGGCCGGCCCGCGGGCTTCATCACCACCCTCAAGGACCAGGACGGCGCGGTGGGCTACTACATCGGCTTCGACAAGGCCGCGGCGGCGGCGGGGGCGCCCATCTACTTGCGCCTCCTGCAGCAGACGATCGAGGACGCCATCCTCCTGAAGGCGGCCTGGCTCTCCCTCGGCCGCACCGCCCTGCAGCCCAAGGCCCAACTCGGCGCCCGCCCCGTGCCCATCACCTGCCACATCCGCCACCGCGTCCCGGCCATGAACGCCGTGGTGCGCGCCCTCCTCAACCTCATGCCCGAGCCGGACCAGGCCCCCGAACGCAATGCGTTCAAGTGACCCGGCCGCAACGCCTTCAAGTAGGCTTTCCACCATGAACCACGAGGAATTCCGGAAGCTGGGCCACGAGCTGGTGGACTGGATCGCCGCCTACCGGGAGGGCATCGAAGGCTTCCCCGTCATGAGCCCCGTAAAGCCCGGGGACATCCGCAAGGCCTTCGCCCCGGGGCCGCCCCTGAAGCCCGAGGGGCTGGCGGACATCGCCCGTGAGCTGGACGCCAAGGTGCTCCCGGGCATCACCCACTGGAACCATCCCGCCTTCTTCGCCTACTTCCCCAGCAACACCGGCTACGCCTCCATCCTCGCGGACCTGGTGGCCTCGGGCCTGGGCGCCCAGGGCATGAGCTGGCAGACCTCGCCGGCGGCCACGGAGGTGGAAGAGGTCGTGATGGAGTGGCTGCGGGGCATGCTGGGCCTGCCCGCCGCCTTCACGGGGGTCATCCACGACACCGCCAGCACGGCGACCCTGTGCGCCCTGCTCTGCGCCCGGGAGCGGGCCAGCGGCTACGGCCAGAACCGGGGCGGTCTCCAGGGCACGGCGACGAAGCTGATGGTCTACGCCTCGGACCAGGGCCACAGCTCCATCGAGAAAGCGGCCCTGCTGGCGGGCTTCGGCAAGGTGCACCTGCGGCTCATCGAGACTGACGCGGACCACGCCATGCGCGTGGATCTGCTGAACGCGGCGATCCAGGAGGACATCGCCCTGGGCCGCCGGCCCTGCGCGGTGGTGGCGGCCATCGGGACGACGGGGACGACGGCCCTGGATCCGCTGAAGGGCATCGCCGAGCTGGCGGCCAAGTACCGCTTCTGGCTCCACGTGGACGCGGCCCTGGCGGGCACGGCCATGGTGCTGCCGGAGTGCCGCTGGATGTGGGAGGGGGTGGAGGCCGCGGATTCCATCGTCATGAACCCCCACAAGTGGATGGGCACGGGCTTCGACCTCAGCGCCTACTTCGTGAAGGACCCCCAGCACCTCATCCGCGTCATGAGCACCAATCCCAGCTACCTGCGCACCGCCCAGGACGACGAGGTGAAGAACCTGCGGGACTGGGGCATCCCCCTGGGACGGCGCTTCCGCGCCCTCAAGCTCTGGTTCTTCCTCAAGGACGCGGGAGTGGAGGGCCTCCAGGCGAGGCTGCGCCGAGACCTCGCCAATGCCCAGTGGCTGCGGGAGCAGGTGGACGAGGCCGCCGACTGGGAGCGCTTGGCCCCCGTGCCCCTGCAGACCGTCTGCCTCCGCCACACGCCCCGGAACATGAAGGACGAACCGCTGCTCCGCGCCCACAACCTGGCCCTGGCCGAGCGCGTGAACAACGGCGGGCGGGCCTATCTCACGCCGTCGGTGCTGAAGGGGAAGCAGATGCTGCGGGTCAGCATCGGGGCGGAGGGGACGGAGCGGAAGCACGTCGAGGCGCTGTGGAAGCTGCTGAACGAGGTGGCGGGGCGCTGAGGAACCGGCGTTCCGGACGCGGCACCTCTGCGGGGTGAAGCACCAGCGCCATCCCTTCCTGAGCATTCCGCCCATCCGGCCTGAGGGCGTCGTGGCCTGGCTGATGGTGGGCCAGGCGTGCTTCTGCGCATGGACCTCGGTACCTGGCCAGGGCAAGTGCTGCGGGAATGAAGCCGACTTGGGACCGGGGACGCTGGTGTCCCTGCTCTTCGCCTGGTGCGCTTTCGCCCAGGCGGGAGACTGCGTGTATCACCGGTGGATGATGTTGGTGAAGTGCGCGGGGATCGCCCTCTATGGTTTGGCTGGAACCCTGCTCCTCGCTTTCGGCGGCCAACCCAAGGGGCAAGCCTTTGTATTGGCGGTGTCGGCTCTTTGGATCGCCTTCGTGTTTGCTCAGCCCAAGCGGGAGTCCTCCCACCCGACTCCTTCCAGATGAAGGGACGGCGCGGCAGGTCTGACCCGCCGCGCCGACCTCCCGCGTCACTTCGCCTTCACCGGATCCGCCGGCCGCCTGGGCAGCTTCATGGGCTTCTCCGCCATGCGCTTCAGCACTTCCGCCACGCCGCGCTCGAGCTGGAGATCGCGGCCCGCCAGCACTGAGGCCGGATCGTTCTCGACTTCGATGTCGGGGCTCACGCCTTCGCCTTCGATGATCCACGCGCCATCAGGGCCATTCGTCCCGCTCTGGGGGACGGAGACGGAGCCGCCGTCCACCAGGGGGCCGGTGTTGGAGATGCCGACGACGCCGCCCCAGGTGCGCTTGCCGATGAGGGGGCCGAGGCCGGCGAAGCGGAAGTAGTGGGGGAAGATGTCGCCGTCGGAGGCGGACGTCTCGCTGATGAGGGCCGCCATGGGGCCGTGGAAGACCGTGCCCGGGTAGGTGGTCGGGAACTCGGAAGCGTAGCCGAAGCGGCTGCCCCAGAGCTTCTTGGCGAGGCGCCCCAGGATCATCTGGCTGATGTTGCCGCCGCCGTTGGCCCGCACGTCCACCAGCAGCCCCTCCTTGCGGATCTGCGGGTAGTACCCCTTGATGAACTCGTACATGCCGTTGCCGCCCATGTCCGGGATGTGCAGGTAGGCCACCTTGCCGCCGGAGAGCTTGTCCACCCTCTCCTTCGACGTCCGGACGAAGTCCAGGTAGCGCAGGGCCGCTTCGCTCTCGATTGGGCGGTAGGTCACCTGCCGCGACCCTTCGCCGCTGGGCTTGGCGTTGAGGGTCAGGGTCACCGTGAAGGTCTTGTTCCGCAGCAGGCGGTAGGGCTCGTCCCCGGCCTTCAGGTCCACGCCATCGATGGCCAGGACGTAGTCGCCTTCATGGGCGTCCACGCCCACTTCCGTCAGGGGGCTGCGGTACTTCGGCTCCTCGTTCTCCCCCCGGTAGATCTTCCCCAGGCGGTAGCGCCCCGCCGCCTCGTCCAGGACGAAGGTCGCCCCGGGCAGGCCCACCTTGGCGCGCTCCGGCAGGAAGGCGTCCCCGCCGTCCACGTAGGTGTGGCCGATGTTCAGCTCGCTGATGAGCTCCGTGAGGACGTAGGTCAGGTCCGAGCGGTGGGTGACGTGGGCGAGCCAGGGCCGGTACTGCTCCCGCAGCCCCTTCCAGTCCACGCCGTGCAGGTTGCGCACGTAGAAGAAGTCCCGGTAGCGGCGCCACACCTCGTCGTAGATCTGCGTCCACTCCTGCTGGGGCACCCGGTCCACCGCGAGGTCCTTGGTGCTGACGGCCTTCTTCTCTTTCGTGCCGGGCTTGGCGTCCAGGAGCTGGAAGGTGGCCGCCGGGCCCCGGCCCTGGCGCACCAGCACCTTCGAGCCGTCGCCGCTGGTGGCGTAGCCCTGGATGTCGGCGGCCAGCTCGGTCTCCTTGCGGGTCTTGGCCTCATAGATCCACAGGGCGCTCTTGGCGGTGTCCTGGCCGTAGAAGGGCGGCTCGCTGCGCACGTAGAGCAGGTGGCCCCTGATGGCCTCCAGGCCGTTCAGGTTGCCCGCGGGCACGGTGAGGCGCACCGCGCGCTGCTCGAGGCCTTCGAAGTCCACGCGCACCACCGGGCGCTTCGCGTCGGCCCTCCCCTCGGGCTTCACCTCGGGCTTCGCCTCCGGCGAATCCTCTTTCACCTCCTTGGCCGGCGTGGCCTCGTCGCTTTCCGGCGGCAGGGGGTGGGCGCCGTCCTTGCGCAGCACGTAGGCGAAGACGCCCACGTTGGCGGCGCCGGCGAAATCGAACTCCAGGCTGCTCAGGAGGGGCGCGTAGTCCCGGCGGCTGAGGACGTAGAGCAGCTTGCCCTCGGGGTCCCAGGCGGGGCTGGCGACGGTGTGCCGTTCGCCGGTGACCCGATGGACCTGGCCGTCCGCGACGCTCCAGACGTGGAGGCTACGGGTCCCGTTGCCGTTGGCCAGGGTGAAGGCGAGGAACTGGCCGTCGGGGCTCCAGGCCTCGTCCCGCACCTGGCCGTAGGCGTCGTCGGCGATCTGCTGCACCTTGCGCTCCGCGACGGAAACCACGTAGACCTTGCCGTCCTTGTCGGTGAAGGCGATCCGCGCGCCGTCCGGCGCCCATTCCGGGGCGTTCAGGAAGACCCTCATGTCCGTGGTCAGGGCCTGGGCCCTGCCCTTGCCCAGGGCGTCGATCAGGTAGAGCTGGTCCTCCCCAGACTGATCGGAGATGAAGGCGACGCGCCGGCCGTCGGGGCTCCAGCGGGCGAACTTGTCGTGGGCGCCGGAGCTGTTGGTGAGGTTGCGCACCGGGCCCTTCTCGATGGGCAGCGTGAAGACGTCCCCCCGGGCCACCATCAGCGCCCGCTCGCCCTTGGGGCTCAGGGACCAGCCCTCGATCTGGCGCTCCGCGGAGACCCGGGCGGGCCGGCTCGCGCCGCCGTCCGTGGGCACGGTGATGGCGATGCCCTGGTCCTGCCCCGTGGCGGGATCCAGGAGGCGCAGCTCGCCGTTCAGCTCGTAGACGATCTGCTTCCCGTCCGTGCTGGGCCAGCGGGCGTCCCAGGTCCGACTGGACGTGAGGGGCCGGGCATTGTCCATGGCCGGGTCCGTGGCCGGATCCACCTGGTAGAGGTTGAGGGTGCCGCTGCGGTCCGAAGCGAAGCACACCTTCCCGTTCACCCACATCGGATCCCGCTCCGTGCGCAGGCTGTGGGCGAGGCGCTTCTGGCTGTTCGTGGCGAGGTCGTAGACGTAGAGGTCCTGGGCCCAACCCCCCTGGTAGCGCTTCCAGTGGCGGAAGTCCCGGAAGAGGGGGCTGTAGGCCACGGTCTTGCCGTCGGGGCTGAAGGCGCCGGCGCCGGCTTCGGGCATGGGCAGGGGCGTGGGCAGGCCGCCTTCGAGACCCACGGTGTAGAGGCGGCCCTTCACGCTCACGCCGTTGGCCTCCCGCATGGAACGGAAGAGGATGCGCTTCCCGTCCGGCGTCCAGCCCATGACCTGGTGGTCGTAGCCGCCCCGGGGCGCCAGGGGCCCCGCCGCCGGGTAGAAGGTGAGCTGGCGGGGCACGCCGCCGGCGCTCGGCATGACGTAGACCTGCTCGTCGCCGTCGTACTGGCCGGTGAAGGCGATCCACTTCCCGTCGGGGCTGAAGCGGGCGAAGAGCTCCAGGCCGGGATGGGCGGTGAGGCGCGTGGCGAGGCCCCCGGACGTGGAGGCGGACCAGAGGTCGCCGCCGTAGGTGAAGGCCACCCGGTCGCCGTGGAGGGCCGGGAAGCGCAGCAGCTTGGTCTGGGCGGCGAGGGGCGCCGCCGCGGCGGCCAGGAGGCAGAGGAGGCGGGGGGCGAAGGGGCGCATGGGTTCTCCGGGAAGGCGCATCATCGTAAGACGAGGGCGCCTCCAGCTCCAGGGCAATTCCTCGGCTAACCTCCCTTATGCCCGCCGTCACACCGGAACCCGCCGCCATCTCCGTCAAGCGCCTGCTCGAGCAGATCAAGTCGAAGCTGGAGCCGCCCTTCGCCTCCGTGTGCGTGGTGGGCGAAGTCTCCAACTTCAGCGCGTCCACCAAGCACTGGTACTTCACCCTGAAGGAGGAGGGCGCGGCCCTGAAGTGCGCCGTGTGGGCGAGCCAGCAGCGCTTCCTCAAGCACGCGCCGAAGAACGGCGAGCGGGTGGTGGTGAAGGGTTCCCTCAATCTCTACGTCGCGGGGGGCTCCCTCTCCCTGGCCGTCACCCATTGCGAGCTGGCCGGCGTCGGCGACCTGCAGCAGCGCCTGCGGGAGTTGGAGGCGGCGCTGCGGGCCGAGGGCCTCTTCGACCGGCCCAAACGGCCCCTGCCGAAGTTCCCGAAGCGCCTGGGCGTGGTGGCGGCGCTGGGGGGCGCGGCCCTGCGGGACGTGCTGGAGGTGACGGCGCGGCGCGCCCCGGGCATCCACATCCTCATCGCCCCCGCCTCGGCCCAGGGCGAGCGCAGTCCCGAGGAGAACCTCCGCGCCCTGGAATGGGTCAGCGATCCGATATTTGGGTGCGACGCCGTGCTGCTGGTGCGGGGTGGCGGGTCCATCGAGGACCTCTGGGGCTACAACGATCCGGCCCTGGTGCGGGCCGTGGCGGCCTGTCCGGTCCCGGTGATCACCGGCGTGGGCCACGAGATCGACACCACCCTGGTGGACCTCGCCGCGGACCGCCGGGCCGCCACCCCGAGCCAGGCCGCGGAGCTGGCGACGCCGGACCTGGCCCAGCTGAAAGCCGAGCTGCGCCGCCGGGTGGAGGCCCTGTCGGACCGCATGGCCTGGCGCCTGCGGGGCCTGGAAAGCACCCTCAACCTCCTCATCGACAGCGCCGGCCTGCGGGCCCTGCCCGAGCGCGTGGCACGGCTGCGGGGACGGCACGAAACCCTGCTGGCCCGCCTCCAGGGCGCCCACCCCGCCCGCCGCCTGGACCTCAGCGCCCAGCGCTTCGTGCACCTGCGGGCCCGCCTGGTGCGGGCCGCGGGCGCCGCCACCGGCGAGGCGGATCAGCCACGGCTCCACCTCGCCCAGCGTCGCCTCCTCCCCGCCGCGGAAAAGCGCCTCGCCGCGTCCTCGCAGCGGCTGGCCCTGCTGGGGGCGAAGCTGGAGGGGCTGGATCCGAAGGGGCCCCTGGCCCGGGGCTTCGTGCTGGTGAAGGGCGCCGACGGCCAGCCCCTCACCTCCGCGGCCCAGGCCCCGAAGGACGCGGCGGTGTCGCTGCAGTGGCTCGACGGCGCGCGGCGGGCCCGGATCGAATCCTGACGGGCCCCTACCGCCGCAGCACCACCAGCGTCAGGTCGTCGTCCGGGGCCACGCCGCCGGTGTAGGTGTTCACCGCCGCCAGCAGCCGCTCGGGGATGTTCTCCGCGGACTGGGCCAGGACGGCGCCGATCCTCGCCTCGCCGAAGAGCTGCCGTTCCGCGTCCGCGGCCTCGCTGAGGCCGTCGGTGTAGCAGAGCAGCGCGTCGCCGGGTTCGAGGCGGCCTTCGGCGAGGTCGTGGTGGGTTTCGAAGTCGTGGGGGCTGAGGCCGATGCCGAGGCCCCGGGCCTGCAGCGTCTCCACCGTCCCGTCCGCCCGGCGCAGCATGGGGGCGGGGTGGCCGCAGCGCACGAGCTGGAAGCCGCCGCTGAGGGGATCGAAGACGCCGTAGATCATGGTCATGAAGACCTTCCGGCCATGGCCCTCGCACCAGATCTCGTTGAGGCGCGCCGCCACCTCGATGGGCCCGCGCTTCGCCTTGTCCAGGGCCGCCAGCACGCCCTTGGTCTCCGCGGCGTAGAAGGCGGCCGACGTGCCCTTGCCGCTGACGTCTGCGATGAGGAAGGCGAGTCGCCCGTCGGCGAGGCGGTAGAGGTCGTAGTAGTCCCCGGCCACCTCCTTGGCGGGCTGCAGGGTGGCGTGCACCGTGGCGCCATGGGCGAGGGCGGGGATGTCCGGCAGCAGGTGCATCTGGACTTCCCGCGCCACCCGGAGCTCCTCCTCCAGCTTCAGGCGCACCTGCCGTTCCGCGATGGAATCCTGGATGCGGGCGGCCATCTGGTTGAAGGCCTGGGCCAGCCGGCCCACCTGGTCCCGGGTGCGGGGCCGGATGCGGGCGCTGAAGTCGCCGCCGGAGAGGCGGCCGACGCCTTCGAAGAGGTCATCCACGCTCTTCCCAAGCTGCCGGGCGAGGTAGAGCCCCATCAGGGTCGCCCCGAACTGGAAGACGAAGAGGACCATGAGGAGCAGCACCACCACGAGGATGGTGGCGGCGGTCTCCGCGGAACGGTTGCCGCTCTCGAAGCCGTAGCCCTTGAAGAGCTCCACCAGGTTCGTTTCCGGCTTGGCGGTGAGGAGGAGCTCGCTGCCGTCCTTCCAGTCCCGCACCTTGAAGGAGACGGAGGGGAGGCGGAAGGGGTGGAAGAGGCCGCCGCCCCGCAGGGCCTGGCCCTGGGACCAGGCGGCCAGGGGCTCCTGGCGGTTCAGGACGAGGGGCAGGGTCTCGTCGCCCATCTTCATGGTGGGCTTCCGCCGGCCCTTCTCATTCAAGAGCAGCACCCGGTCCACCCGGTAGTGCATGCGCCCGCCCCAGAGGTCGCTGCCCTGGCTGGCGAGGCTGCCCAGGCTGAGGTTCAGGAGGCGGTAGCCGCCGGGTTCCGCGCTCACGGCCCGGAGGAAGACGCCCTTGCCCTTGATGGGGGCGTCCTCGTTCCACACGAGGCCCACGAAGCCCGGCTCGACGCCTTCGGGCAGGGAACCGACCCGGACCACCTGGCCCTGGCCGAAGCCCTTCATCGCCTCCAGGGCCACCACGTCCCGGGGATCCTCATTGGCCCGCTTCATGGCGGCTTCCGCGGCCCGCAGGTTGCCCAGGAGGGTGCGGCTCACCTGGCCGCCGATGCCCAGCCAGAAGAGGGACAGGAAGAGCACGGTGAGGGCCAGGGCCGGCAGCACGCTCAGCAGGGTGAGGATCAGCAGCAGGCGCCGGCTCACCTTGAACATCCACTTGCGCCACAGCCAGCGGACCCCGAGGAAGCCCAGGACCAGCGCGGCGAACCAGAAGGCGAGGGCCGAGAAGACCAGGAGGACCCTCAGCCCGGCGTTCTGCGGGAAGGGCAGCAGGAGCCAGGGCAGGCCGATGGCCAGGACGATCCAGGCCCAGCGGGGGCGCAGGCGCGCCAGGATGCCGCTGGGAGGCGCGGCGGCCGCGGGTTGCTCCATGCTCAGGGCATCAGCATGCCGCCGTTGACCGACAGCGTCTGGCCCGAGATGTAGCCCGCCTCCTCGGAGGCCAGGAAGCCCACGGCGGCGGCGATGTCGGCGGGGCTGCCCAGGCGGCCCAGGGGGATCTGCTTCGTGAACTCGGCCTTCACCTCGGCGGTGAGACCCGCGGTCATGTCGGTCTCGATGTAGCCCGGGGCGACGGCGTTGGCGGTGACGTTGCGGGAGGCCAGCTCCCGGGCCACGGACTTCGTCAGGCCGATGAGCCCCGCCTTGGCGGCCACGTAGTTGCTCTGGCCCGGATTGCCCATCTGCCCCACCACCGAGGCGATGTTGATGATGCGCCCCCACCGCTGCTTCATCATGGGCTTCGTGGCGGCCTGGATGGCCACCCAGGCGCCCTTGAGGTTGGTGCCGAGGACCGCGTCGAAGTCGTCCTCCTTCATCTGGATGAGCAGCTTGTCCCGGGTGATGCCGGCGTTGTTCACCAGGATGTGCAGGGCGCCGTGGCGCTCCACCGTCGAAGCGATGGCCGCCCGCACGCTGTCAGGGCTGGCGAGATCCAGGACCACGTGGTCGGCCTTGCCGCCGCCTTCGAGGATGGACGCCACGACGGCGACCAGCTTGGCCTCCGTCCGCGCCGCGCAGACCACCATGGCCCCCTGCTTCGCCAGCTGGCGCGCGATGGCCTCGCCGATGCCCTGGCTCGCGCCCGTGACGAGGGCGATCCTTCCACTCAGGTCGAACATGCACGCTCCATCCAGAACCGCACCAGTCTAGCGGCCCTTATGGTAGCCTCTCGCCCAAGACTGCGATCCCGGGCCCGCGCCCACCGGCCGAAACATCAGCCCCGCCTGCAACCTCCTCAGGGGTGTCGAGGACATGCAAGACCCCGAAGAAACCAGGGACGGACAGGACCCCTTCCTCATGGAAACCCGCGCGGGCGAGGGGGCCGCCAAGGCCATGGAGGCCGCGCACGCCCTGGATGCGGCGAGGGCCGAAGCGGCGAAGGCCAGGGCCCTGGGGAAGCCCGACTCCCCGGGCCCCCACCGCCTCGTGGCGGTGCCCCCCCGCGCGGACCCCGAGTTCCCTGTGAAGGACTGGGACCGCTACGAATTCCTGCGCTTCCTCGGCCAGGGGGGGATGGGGATGGTGTTCCTGGCGCGGGACCGGCGGCTGGGCCGGGAAGTGGCCATCAAGTTCGTCCGCAAGGAGAAGCTGCAGCACCGCGACCGCTTCATGCAGGAGGCCCGGGCCCAGGCCCAGGTGGAGCACGAGCATGTGTGCAAGGTCTTCGAGGTGGGCGAGGCGGGGGGCGAGGTCTACATCGCCATGCAGCCCCTGCGGGGCCGGACGCTGGACGAGCTGGCCCCCGCCCTGTCCCTCGAGCAGAAGGTGCTGACCCTGCGGGACGCGGCCCTGGGGGTGCATGCGGCCCACCGCGTGGGCATCATCCACCGCGACCTGAAGCCCCAGAACATCCACGTGGAGGTGGCCGAGAACGGGGCCCTCCACACCTACGTGATGGACTTCGGCCTCGCCCGCGAAGGCAACGAGTGCCTCACGGAAACCAGCTCGGTCATGGGCACGCCCGCCTACATGTCCCCGGAGCAGGCGCGGGGCGACGTGCGGGGCATGGACCGGCGCTCGGACGTCTACAGCCTGGGGGCCACGCTCTACCAGGTCGCCACCGGCAAGGCGCCGGTCTCGGGCACCAACGCCCTGGAGATCCTCAACGCCGTGACCGCGTCGGACATCCAGCCCCTGCGGGCCCACAGCCACGACATCCCGAAGGATCTGGAAGCCATCACCCTCAAGTGCCTCGAGAAGGACCGCGCCCGCCGCTACGATTCCGCCAAGGCTCTGGCGGAGGACCTCGACCGCTTCCTCGCCGGGGACCCCGTGCAGGCGCGGCCCACGGGCTTCTGGTACAAGGTCCAGCGCCGGCTCCTCAAGCACCGGCAGCTCACGGTCGTGGGCGCGGCGGCCCTGGCGGTGGTGCTGGTGGCCCTCGGCGCGGCCCTCAGGACCCGCCGGGACGCGGGCCGCCGGGAGCGACTCGCCCGGCAGTTCACGGAGGCCATGGCCCGCATCGATTCCATGGCCCGCTACTCGGCCCTCTCTCCGCCCCACGACATCCGCCCCGACCTCCAGGCGGTGCGGGAGCAGATGGCGCAGCTCCAGCTCGACATGAAGCAGGCCGGCGCCCTCGCCAAGGGCCCCGGCCACTACGCCCTGGGCCGCGGCTACTGGACCCTGGACGATCCCGAACAGGCCCGGGAGCACCTCCAGATGGCCTGGGATGCCGGCTACCGCGAGCCCCGCGTCGCCTACGCCCTCGCCCTCGTCCTCGGCCAGCAGTACCGCGACAAGCTGCTGGAGGCCCAGCGCATCACCTCGAAGGACCAGCGGGAGGCCCGCCTGCGGGAGGTGGAGCGCACCCTGCGGAACCCCGCCCTCGCCTTCCTCAAGCAGGCCCAGGGCGCCGACGTGCCCTCCCCCGCCTACCTCGAAGCCCTCCTGGCCTTCTTCGAAGGCCGCCTCGACGAAGCCCTCGCCAAGCTCAAGACCCTCGGCAGCGTGCAGCCATGGTTCTTCGAGGCGCCGCTGCTGCGGGGCTCATTGTTGCAGGCCCGGGCGTGGAATAAACGCAACCAGGGCGACATGGACGGCGCGCATCGGGATTTCGCAGAAGGGCGGGAGGCCATGCAAGCAGCCGCCGCCACGGGACGGAGTGCGCCGGCGGTCTATGCTGCGCTGGGGGATCTGGAGCTGAATGCGTTTTTGATGGAGAAGTATGGCCAAGGGGATGTGATGGCCCCCTTTATGCGGGGCGCGCAGGCCCTCGAGACCGCTTTGAACATTCAACCGGACCATGCGCCATCGCTCATCCTCCAGGCCGCGTTGACTGGTGAGCTTGCCGAGGCGAAAGCCAGCAAAGGCGAGGACGCCGAGGATCTCGGGCTCAAAGCTGTTCAAGCCGCGTCCTTGGCCGTGAAAGGGAGCCCAACCCGGGCGGATGCTCGAGTCGCCTTGGGCAAGGCCTATTTGATGCTTGGAAACGCCCGTCTCCGGCGCGACCAGGATCCACGGGAGGCTTTCCAACGTGGGCTCGAGGCTTTTGGGGCTCTTTCCAACGAGAAACGGGATTACTCAGCCTGGAACCACCTTGGCATACTGAACCGGTCCTTCGCCCAGTTTGAAAGCAGCCATGGTCAAGATTCATCTGCGCATCTGAGCGCAGCCATCGAGTGCTTCAGCACGGCCACGCGCATGGAGCCCCACTTACTGCCGGGATGGATGAACCTCGGCAGTTGCCTTGAGCAACGGGCCGGGTTGCCGAAAGCGGTGGACCCATCCAAGGATCTGGAAGCTGCCCTGCAAGCCTTGGAACATGCCCGCACGCTGAACTCCAAGCACTTCGTCCCCTATTTCATGCTCGGGAGAGTTCACTACGCGATGGCACTACGAGCCAGGGGGAAGGGTGAAGATCCGACCCCCGCACTTCAGCGATCCAGAGGTTGGTACCACCAGGGCCTGTCCATCAATCCTCAGAGTCCCCATCTTCACAATGGCAAAGGTGTGGCCTTGTCCGAACTGGCCAGGGAATCCTGGGCGCGAGGCGAGGATCCGGGAAAGTGGATTTCTGAAGCGAAGGAATCTTATCGCGCTGCAATCCAGGTCGCGCCGGCCCAATCCAATGGATACATCAATCTCAGCGACATGCTCATCAATGAAAGCCGGTGGCTCGCTTCAGAGCATTCCATCGAGGAGGCGGAGTCCGTTGTTCAACGTGGGCGAAAAGCCGCTCCCGGCGACAAGGGGCTTCTCGCCAATGCAGGACGCTGCGAGGCTGTCCGCGTTGAAAGAGCTTCAAAGTCCGGACCGGATCCACGCACACACCTGCTCACAGGCGAGACACTCCTGGCGAAAGCCCTTGCCATCGATCCCAAGGATCGCGATAGCTGGCAGTGCCTGGGCGAACTCCGAGCGGCCTATGCGAGATGGAAGGCGGCTCGGTCCCTCGCAACCCAAGCGGATTTCACATCAGCTCGGGAAGCATTCGATCATGCCCTGGCCGAGGACCCCACGTCCCAGGAATCCGTCCTCGCCCGGGGCCAGCTCCTGGCGGCCCAAGCCGAATGGGAGCAGACCCAGAAGGGGAATGCGCGCATGGCCTTAACCGAGGGCCTTACCCAGGCGGAGGCACTGCTCAAGGCGCGCCCGAACTGGGCCGAAGCCTTGGCCCTGCGGGCCGCGCTGAGGGTCCTTGAAGCCGAAGGATCTCCCCGGGCCTCCCGTGCCTCGAAGGCCCAGGAGGCCCTGCTCGATTTCACGGAGGCCCTCCGCTGGAATCGCCACCTCGCGCGGCATCTCGCGTCTTGGGTGGAACGAGCCAAGCGAATGGGGCAAGGGTAGGCTCTGCCCCATTCGCTAGCCTCGACCGATCAAACGTTGACGTTGATGGTCCCGGGGTCCTTGACCATCATCAGAACCACGGTGAAAAGCACGACGGAAACGGTCAGCATGGGACCCCCAAAATTTGCATGGGAACAACCCTGGAATGACTCCACGATGGAATGTCCATGGGAATACCAATAAACGTGCCATGAAATTGGGGGGGGCAAGAAGTAATCCCGCATCGGGACTGAGGGTGCGGAAAGGTCGATGTGGCCCTTTCGTACAGGTTCTGCTGCTCCTCACCCGGGACGGTCAGCCTGTGACGTTGATCGTCCCGGGATCCTTAGCTTCCTCGATCCCCGCCGGCAGGTTCAGCGTGTAGCTCACCCCCACCACCGCGATGCTCTGCACGGTGTAGGTCGGGGCGTCGGTGGCATTGGGCCCCGTGGTGCAGGTCGTCGTCCCGAAGAGGGAGCTGGCGTCGGTGCCGGCGGGGGCGGTGATGGTGATGCTGGCGACGGTGGAACCGCCGGCGCGCACGAACTTGACGGTATCCGTGGCGCCCTTGCTCACGTCCGTGGATTTCGGCGAGAACTTGTCCGAGAAGACGTTGATCTGGTGGGTGGTGGACATGCTGGGCTCCTGGTGCGGGTGGGGTTGGCGGGAGACGCCTGCCATGGCAGGGATCCCGGGGTTGGGTTGGGGGGAACAGCGCCCAGGCTAAACGGACCCTCGGAAAAAATGAAACGCTATTCCTCGGAACGCCGGGTTTTTGGCAGCCTCGAGCCCGCGGTCCGGTTGACGGCCAGCGGGAGAGCCCGCACCCTTTCGACCCATCGCACCCCTTCTTCCAATCCGGGCACACCCAACCGGGAGGCAATCGCCCATGAGAACTTCCGTCTTCGTCGGCACCAGCCTCGACGGCTTCATCGCGCGGTCCGACCACAGCTTCGACTTCCTCTCCGCCGGCGGCGAGGTGAGCGGCGAGGCCAACGGCTACGACGCCTTCTTCGCCACCGTGGACGCGGTGCTCATGGGGCGCAACACCTACGAGGTGGTGCTGCCTTTCGAGGCCTGGCCCTACAAGCGGACTCCCGTCTTCGTGCTCAGTCACCGCGCTCTCCAGCCCGCCCCGGCTGGCGCCGTGGTGGAACGCCTCGAGGGCGCGCCCCACGAGGTCCACGCCCAGCTCGCCGCCCGCGGCTTCCGGCACCTCTACGTGGACGGCGGCCTCACGGTCCAGCAGTTCCTCCGGGCCGGCCTGGTCCAGCGCCTCACCGTCACCCGCGTCCCCGTGCTCATCGGCGGCGGCATTCCCCTCTTCGGCCCCCTGGACGCTGACCTGCCGGTCCGGCACCTGTCTACCCGGGTCATCCTGGAAGGCGCCGTGCAGAGCGAGTACGCACTTGGGGACTGAGTCCGACCTCGTTCCCGCGCATCCTGGTGGCTGGGTGTAGACTGCGTCCGACGGAATTCTCGAGGAGGCCGAGAATGTCAGCCGCGCGCTTCCCCCGGTTCGCCATCGCCCTCCTGGTCACGGTTTTTCCGGCCTCCTCCCAGCAGGCAGCGCCAGGACGGAAGACCACCGCCACCCTCCTCAGCCCGGTCGCGCCCGTCGTGGCTGAGATGCGCAGCGCCCTGGCGCCGGAGCAGGGCATGTGGGCGCCCCACTGTGTCGTGAGCCCGGACGGGCGGCACGCCGCCTGGGTCTTGCGGGATCGGAACGTGGAAGTCGTGTTGCGGGACGGCCGGACCGTGGGGGGCGAGCACGAATCCATCGACGCCGCCTCCCTCGCCTTCAGCCCGGACAACCGGCGCCTCGCCTTCTTTGCGAAGGATCAGGGCAGGGCCTTCTGCGTCCTTGATGGCGTGGCCGGCAAGCCCTACGACCGGCTCCATGGACGGCCGGTCTTCAGCCAGGATGGCCAGCACCTCGCCTACGTGGCTGAGCTGGACGGCCAGCAGGCCGTCGTCCTCGACGGCAAGGAACAGGCGAAACATGCCGCGTGCGAGCGCCCCATCTTCAGCCCCGACGGCCAGCACCTCGCCTACGTCGCGAAGGACGGCAAGGGCGTCGCGTGGATCCTGGACGGAGTCCCGGGACGGACCTACGAGGAGGGCGGGGCCGGCGTCTTCAGCCCGGAGGGGAATCACTTCGCCTTCGTCGCCCGGCGCGGCGGGAACAAGGTCGTCGTGCTCGACGGGAAGGAGCAGAAGCCCTACCGCAACATCCTTTCCACGGTGCTATTCAGCCCCGACGGCCGGCGTTTCGCCTACCTCGCCACCGATTTCGCCACCCAGTTCTTCGTCCTGGACGGAAAGGAGACGGCGACCCCCTTCAGCGTGGATCAGATGGCGTTCAGCCCCGACAGCCGGCGCGTGGCCTATGCCGGAGCCGATGCGAAGGGGATCTGGACCCTGGTCATCGATGGCCAGGCAACCAGGTACCGGACCGGCGGATTCCTGCTCGGGTCGCCCGGCGGGGCGAAGCTGCTCTTCAGCCCGGACAGCCGCCACCTCGCCTTCGCGGCCAGGGACCTGGACCGCGGGAAGCAGGAGTTCCTCGTCGTCGACGGGAAGGAGGGCCCGCCCTGCGACTCCATCCTCGGCGACACGGTGGTCTTCAGCCCGGACGGCCGGCGGCATGCAACCGTCGCCCGGCAGGGCGGCCGCTTCGTGGTCCTCGTCGACGGCCAGGCAGGCCGGCCCTACGAACGCCTTGCGAGACCCGTGCTGTTCAGCGAGGACGGACAGCACGTCGCCTATCTGGCGGACCGCGGCAACCCGGCCTGGACCGCCGTGATCGACGGGCGCGAGGGAGGGACCTCGTACTCGGTTGTGCCCGGGAGCAGCCGCTTCGATCCTTCCGGAGTCTTCCGCTACCTGGCCCTGAGACCGGGGGTCGTGGGCATCCAGGATCCAAGGACCAGGAAGGAGGTGGTATCCATGGAGCTGCACCTCGTCGAGGAATCCCCCTGACCCCTCGGCCGGACCGGGCCCGGAATCTCGAGCCTTCCGCAAGCCAATCCCCGCCGGTTCCTCCGGCTCCCTACTGAGGTGCTGACCCGTGGACCAACGGCCGCTCTATGAAGCCCTCACCCGCGCCGGCTTCCAGGTGCTGGAGTTCGTGGACCGCCCGGCCTCCTTCGGCAGCTGGTCCGTCAACGTCAAGGTCAAGCACAAGGAGTTCCGCTTGGCCTTCGACGGGCGGGACAAGGCCCTCACCCTCCAACTCGCCCATCCGGGCACGGGCTGGGCCGACCTGAAACTGCAGAAGGCGGCGGGACCGCCCGCCGAGCTCATCGCCCTGGGCCTCGCCTGGCTGCAGGAGTGCCTGCACGCCTGAGGCGCTCGCCGGAGGGCATCAGTCCGGCAGATCGGACTTGGGCTTCTTCGACGCCAGCTTGGCCTCCACCTGCGCGGCCTCCTTCGCGCTCCCCAGGCGCTTCAGCGCCGCGGCCTGTTCCTCCGCCTTGGCCTTCATCCCGCCATCGGCGAAGAGCAGCCCCGCCCGCAGGCGGCTGGTCATGGCGTCCTTGGGGCGCTTGGCCTTTTCGAAGAGCGTGGCGCGCTCGACTTCGAGCTTCGCGTCGTTCGGGGCCAGCTTCACCGCGACGGCCAGGTCCGCAAAGGCGGGATCCCACTTCGACTCCCACGCGTTCGCCAATCCCCGCAGGCGGTAGGAAGCGATGTAGAACTCCGGCGGCCGCTCGAAGTCCAGGTACTTCTGCAGGCCGCCCCGGGCCTCCAGCAGCTCGATGACCTTCGTCGCGTCCGCGCGGCAGGCGGCGAAGTCCCGCTTGTCGAAGTGGGCCCGGGCGCGGCCCCCATAGGCCGCGGCGTACTTCGGGTGCATGGCGATCGCCTTGGACTCCGCCGCGATGGACGCGTCCGCATTGCCCAGCTGCAGCTCGAACTCGCCCACCTTGTGCCAGGCCTCCATGTCGTGCTTGCTGTTCTGCGCCACGTTCAGCCAGATGTCGCGCTGCTTGCGCACATAGGCCTCGTTGGGCAGGTCCTGGGCCACAAGGGCGGGCGGGATGAGCAGCATGGAGCCTCCGATCTCGCATGGTCGCGCCGCGGGAAAGCGGCTGCCAGCGTGAAATCCGGTGGTCCAGGGGGGAAGTTGGGAAGTGGTCCAGGCCCGCGCGGCCTAGACCACAACCTTCGCCCGCGCCCGCACGATCACTTCCTTGATGGCCGCCACCACCTGGTCCTGGTCCTCCTCCGTAAGCCCGGGCCACAAGGGCAGGCTGCAGAGCCGCTCGCCGCTCCACTCGGCGTGGGGCAGGCCGTCCTTCGGCATCGCGTGGGGGTGCTGGTTCGTGTAGAAGTCCTGGTAGTAGGAGTGCACGTGGGCGGGCCGGTAGTGGATGCCGGTGCCGATGTTCTCCTCCTTCAGGGCCTGCACGAATTCGTCGCGGCCGAGGCCCGCCTTCTCGGGGCGGAGGCGCGCCACGAAGAGGTGGAAGCAGTGGCCGTGGTCGGCGTCGCCCGCCCAGGGCAGCATGAGCTCGTCCATGTCCGCCATGAGCTCCAGGTAGCGCCGGAACAGCACGCCCCGCCGGGCGTTGAAGCCGTCCAGCTGCTGGATCTGGTGCAGGCCGATGGCCGCCTGCAGGTCCATGAAGTTCGCCTTCCGCGCGGGCTCGGCGACATCGATGTGGACGCTGCCCTCCTTGCTCTGGCGCTTCCACGCATCCCGCTCGATGCCGTGGAAGCGCAGGCGCTGGATGCGGGGCAGGAACTCATCCTTGAAGAAGGCGATGGCGCCGCCCTCGCCGGTGGTCATGTTCTTGTTCGGGTGGAAGCTGTACACGCTCATCACCGAGCGCGGATCGCTGCCGATCTTCTTCCCCTTGTAGTGCGCCCCCATGGCCTGGGCCGCGTCTTCCACCACCCAGAGGCCGTGCTGCGCCGCCACCGCGTAGATGGCGTCCATGGGGCACGGCAGGCCCGTGAGGTGCACGGGGATGATGCCCTTGGTCCGCGGGGTGATGGCGGCCTCCAGCTTCGCCGGGTCGAGGTTCAGGGTCTTCGGATCGATGTCCACCAGCACGGGCACCCCGCCCTGGAGCACCACCGTGCTCAGCGTGCTCACCCACGTCAGGGACGTGGTGATCACCTCGTCCCCGGGCTGCAGGCCGAGGACCTGCATGGTGATCTCCTGGGCCGTCGTCGCGCTGTTCATGGCCAGGCAGTGGGGCACGCCGTTGTAGGCGCAGAGTTCCGCCTCGAACCTGGCGCTCTTGGGCCCCGTCGTGATCCACCCGCTGTGGATGGAGTCGATCAGCTCGTCGATCTCGGCCTGGCCGATGACGGGGCGTGTGAAGGGGAGGAAGGTCTCGCGGCGGCGGTAGGTCATGGCGGTCTTTCATCGGTGGCAGAGAAAAGCAGCTCCCAGATTAGCGGCGGGGAAGGAGCACCCCAACCCGCATGACGAGCTGACAAGGAGGGAGAACTCCGCCGCCGCCCTTGAAGTTGACGTTGATCTTGACCTTCAAAAGGTGCTTGAGTCGGACGCGGCGGACCTTTCGCCGCGTCCGACTCAAGCGCAACGCGCGAAGCGCCAAGCCGCGGCTCGCCACTCTGCCCCGTGTCAGGAACGGACCCCGCCCCCTCACCCCGGCTGCGGCAGATCGATCATCACCCAGGCCCCGCCCTCCGCCGCGGCCACCTGCAGGCCCGCCCCCATGCGCTTCAGGGCGCCCTGCATGAGCACCAGTCCCAGCCCCGCGCCACTCTGGCCCGACAGGGTGATCTCGTCCAGCCGGGCCACCCGCAGGGCGTTCAGGGCCGCGCTGGCCTCCACGAGGCCCGGCTCCTCGATGAAGACCGCGAGGCGGCGATGGCCGTGCTCCACCGCCACGTGGATGAGCGGCGGGCGGACCCGGGCGTGGTGCAGGGCCCGCATGAGGAGCGAAGCCAGGACCTGCCGCAGGCCTTCGGGATCGGCGAGGATCCGGCAGTCGCCGTGGGGGATCTCCGGCCACTGGATGGGGAAGTCCGCGGCCTTGGGAAAGCGGTCCACCGTGTGCCTCAGCTCGCTGAAGATGTCCGCCAGGTCCACGGTGCTGCCCTTCGGCAAATCCTCCACCTCAGCCTGGGTGAGGGCCAGCAGGTCCTGGAGCTGGGCTTCGAGGGTGCGTCCCGCCAGGTAGGCGTCCCGCAGGGCGGGAACGAGCTCCTCCTCGGTGTAGGCGCCGTCCGCCCCGAGCTTCACCGTCACCAGCAGCTCCTCCAGCTGGCGCCCCATTTCAAGGGCGGCGAAGCGGAGGAAGGCCACCTTGAAGGTTCCCCCCTGCTGGGCGGCCCACTGGCTCTGCTCCAGGGCTTCGGCGTGGGCCTTGAGGACTTCCGCCTGGTCCGCGAGGGAGGCCTTCTGGTTCTCCAGGTCCCGCATGAGCCAGCGCTGGTGGAAGCTGAGGGCGAAGAGGCGCTGGAGCAGGTCCAGGTGTTCCTGGTCCCCGTCCTGGAGCCGGTGGTTCCGGACCTGGGAGAAGATGCCGAAGCCCACCAGCAGCGAGTTCTGCTCCAGGGGCACGAAGAAGGCCTCCTCCCCCGGCTTCAGGAGCCGGCCCAGGGAGAAGGGCAGGGCCGCCAGGGGAAAGATCTGGGGCCGGAAGGGCAGCTCGAGGCGGCCCGGGAAGGGGTCCGGGGGCGGCAGCATCAGGGAGGCCGAGTCGACGGCGGAAAAGCCGTAGGCCTCCACCGGGACGAAGTAGTCCTCGCTGAGGTACCAGAGCACCCCCCGCTCCGCGTCCAGGTGCTCGGCGATGGCCTCCAGGGCCACTGCCCCGAGGTCCGCGCCGCTGCCCGTGTCGGCGATGCTCGCCAGGAGCTGGCGGAGCCGGGTGACCCGGTCCTGGGCCCGCCGCAGGCCCTCGGCGCTGCCCTCCAGGGTCTGCATCATCTGGCTCACCTGGGCTTCCGCCTTCATGGCGGCGCGCCAGGCCTCCATCACGGCGTCCGGCGTGTCCTCGGGCTGGAGGGGCGGGCGGGGGG
>JBGAST010000035.1:0-37077 GCA_044229575.1 Holophagaceae bacterium
CTGCGCCGGTGGCGCCGCCGGGCATCGTCACGCCCTCGAACAGGTTGACGACGATGCAAGTAGAGCACCACGGGCAGCTCGGGATCGGCCCCGGAGGCCTCAAGCGCAGCCACCTTGTCCGCGAGGCCGTCCTCCCACACCGGGAGGGAGCGGGCGCCGGGGATGTGGCCGAGGACGTAGGCGACCGTGCGCCGCGCGTCCAGGAAGAGGGCGCCGTGGGCCTGGAGCCAGCGGGCCTCGTCGCCGCTCACGTCGGCCTCGGGGCGGTCCCGGAGGGGCGGGAAGCGGGCGAGGAGGAGCTGGCGGGGATCGGTGGACGGGAGCGGGGGGGTGGCCGGGGTGGCCTTCGGGGACGAATTGGGCGCGCTGCGTGCGGCGGGAACGGGGAGGGTCACCGGAGCAGGGATCACCGGTGGTGCGGCTGGCGCCTGGGGCGGCGGAGCAGGTGGAGCCTTCGGAACCACGGTCCGGGTCCTCCACGAGAGCCGCCGCGTCGGCCCCGCCGCCGCGTTGGCGAGCCACGCGCAGGCGAAGGCCGCCGCCACGAAGGCGGGGATCTCCAGGAAGGGTCGCCAGGCGCGCGCCATCCGTCAGGGCCGCAGGGCCAGGCGACGGCCCCGGCCATCGGTGAGGGCGACCTCCGCGAGCCGCGCCGGCGCGGGCACGTGGGGCGCCAATTCGGTGGCGAGCCGTTCCGCCAGGGCGCGGGGACCATCCAGGCCGACGTCGGAGAGCAGCTTCCCCTGGAGGGGCGCGAGGATGCGGTCCAGCACGGCCTCCAGGTCCCGGAAGTCCATGACCACGTCGAAAGCGTCCAGCCCTTGCCTGGCGGTGACGACCTCCACCAGGTAGTCGTGGCCTTCCCAGGCGCCGTCGTCCCGGCGGAAGACCACCGAGAGGGGTCGTTCCACCGCGGCTTCGAATTCGAAGGATTCGGAAGGATTCATGGCCGCTTGATTCCTGGAATTGTCAGATGTTTTGTCTTGGCCCAATGGTCCATGTCATACCTTTTTACGAGGTAGGTCTTCGATCCAAGAGCGTATGTAATCCAATCCGAATCAGATTCGATCACGTTTAACTTAGGGATGTTTTTCTCAATGACCCAGGCACCGCATGGGTCATCTGCTTCATCATCACTCGGAAATATTGCACTCAGCCTGTCCATTGGGCCGTGACGAAGATGGAAAGCCAAACAACGTTTCTCGGCGATCCAGAGGTACTCGTGGGATTGCCGTCGCTGCCTCTCGAACCTGGGCATCAAGCCAAGCACCGGCTTCGATGACCACCATGCAGGATTGCCACGGTCATCCTCATCCCACTGGATGGTCGTTGGCCCCTCCCATGTGAATTGAGTGAGGTGGAATTCAGGAAATTCGAAGGCGTTTCGAACCCACACCAATTGGTACTCATCGGGGTGCCAGCTAGGTGTGCCAAGTCGTTTCAGGCCAACCAGGGCGTCCCAACGATTCCCGATGTGCTTCCAGATAACGGCTCGTGAGAACCAAATGCTCTGGACTTCCTTTGGGTAGCGGTTGGCAAAGGCTTTCAATTCCGGGCTGAATGCCTTTTTTTCTGCGTCCGGCCATCCTCCCAATTTGTGCTTAGCAGCGGACCCGTTCACCCAGGTCAAGAAACCAGCTAGTTTGGGCAGGGTGTCCAGGATGTCAGTCGGCAGAGGTTCTGGCGATATCGGAGTTTGGGCCGACCCGTGTTGAATGACGGCAGGTGCGAGGAGAAAGAGCTTGAGTGCCTTTCGTATGTCCATGTCCCCAAGTTTCGCATCCCTTCGCTAGACTGGCGGTAGGACTTGGAGACTTTCATGCGCGATTTTTCGACCCAGTCCGCCCGTCCGGGCGTGGAGCGGGAGGAGCTGGAATTCGACGTGCTGTTCGTCGGGGCCGGGCCTTCGAACCTGGCGGGACTGTGGCGCCTGCTGGACCTCGTGGAGGCCCACAACAAGAAGCCCGGCGTGAAGAAGCTCGAGGGCCTCACCTTCGGCCTCATCGAGAAGGGCGACGAGATCGGCGACCACATCTTCTCCGGCGCGGTGCTGGACCCCATCGCCCTGCAGGAATTGATGCCGGACTTCCTGGAACGGGGCTTTCCCTCCGAGGGCGTGGTCACCGCCGAGGAGGTCTGGCTGCTCACGGAGCGCGCCGGCATCAAGTTCCCGGTGCCGCCCCCCTTCCTGGCCAACCACGGCAACCACGTGGTCTCCCTCTCGAAGATGTGCCGCTGGCTGGCCGCGGAGCTGGAGAAGCGCGCGGTGTCCGGCGTGGACGTGATGCTGCTGCCGGGATTTGCCGGCATGAAGGTGCTGTGGGAGGGCGATAGGGTCGTCGGCGTGCAGACCGCCGACAAGGGGGTGAATGCCGACGGGACGAAGCGCGGCAACTTCGAGCCCGGCAACAACCTGAAGGCCAAGGTCACGGTCTTCGGCGAAGGCCCCCGGGGCCACCTGGCCCGGGAGCTGGACGAAGTGCTGAAGCTCCAGGCCTCCGCCCTCAATCCCCAGGTCTATGAGACGGGCGTGAAGGAAGTCTGGGAAGTGCCTGAAGGCAACATCCGGCCCGGCTTCGTCATGCACACCGCCGGCTGGCCCACGGCGGACGGGGAGAGCGGCGGCTCCTGGATCTACGCCATGGGTTCCAACCGCCTCAGCATCGGCTACGTGGTCAGCCTCGATTCCAAGGACCCCTTCATCGACGCCCACCTCATGCTGCAGAAATTCAAGCAGCACCCCCAGGTCGCCCCCTTCCTCGAAGGCGGGAAGATGCTGCAGTACGGCGGCAAGGCCCTCGCCATCGGCGGCTGGCACTCCATGCCGCGCCTCGCCTTCGCCGGCGGCATGCTGGTGGGGGACGCGGCCCAGATGGTGAACGCCGCGCGCCTGAAAGGCATCCACCTGGGCATGAAGGGCGGGATGGTGGCCGCGGAAACGATCTTGGAAGCCCTGCAGACCGGCGATGTCTCCGAAGCTGCGCTCATGCGTTACGCCCACGCCTACCTGGGCTCCTGGGCCGGCGCCGAGCTCTACAAGAGCCGGAACTTCCACGGGTCCATCGAGCACGGCCTCACCCCCATGGCCGCGGTGAAGGTGGGCGCCAGCCTCGCCACCAGCGGCTGGGTGCCCGGCGCGCCCCTGCGCTTCCAATCCGACGCCGCCGCCACCCAGACCACCGAGGCCTACTACGGCAAGAAGGGCCTCAAGCGCGACGACGTGGACTGGGGCATCCGGCTCGGGTCCGACGGCGCCATCACCAAGCTGGACGACGTCTACGCCAGCGGCACCCTCCACGACGAGCACCAGCCCGGCCACCTGAAGATCGTGAAGGGCGACCACGTGTGCGTGACCTGCTGGGAGGAGAAGGGCTCCCCCTGCACGGTCTTCTGCCCGGCGCAGGTCTACGAGATGCACCCCGACGACAAGGGCCACGTGAAGAAGGTCGAGATCGCCTTCTCGAACTGCGTGCACTGCAAGACCTGCGACATCAAGTGCCCGGAGGAGAACGTCATCTGGACCCCGCCCGAAGGCGGCGGCGGGCCCAAGTACACCCTGCTCTGACAGCCTCCCCCCGGAAGGACGCCATGCCCCTCGATCCCCGCCTCCTGGACCTGCTCTGCTGCCCCGCGGAGGAGCAGGGCGCGCCCTGTCACGGCGAGCTGACGGAACGGGCGGACGGCCTGCTCTGCGGGAAATGCGGCCGCCTCTACCCGGTGGAGGACGGCATCCCCGTGATGCTGGCGGACCACGCGACCCGAGTGCAGTCGTGAAGCTCGACCGCGACCACGCCGCCTCCCTGCTGAAGGCCTTCGAGGGCCTGCGGGTCGCGGTCCTCGGGGACCTCGTCCTGGACGAGTACCTCTTCGGCGAAGTGAACCGCATCTCCCCGGAAGCGCCGGTGCCCATCGTCCGCGTGCAGCGGGAGAAGGCGGTGCTCGGGGGCGCCGCCAACGTCGCGGCGAACCTCAAGGCCCTGGGGGCCGAGCCCGTGCTCATCGGGACCCTGCAGAAGGACCCCGCCGGGGACCGCCTCATGCAGCTCCTGGCGCGCCTGGGCATCGCCATGGACGGCCTCGTGCTCGATCCCTCCCGGCCCACCATCATCAAGACCCGCGTCATCGGCCAGACCCAGCAGATGCTGCGCATCGACCGGGAGGAGCCCGGCACGCCGGACCTGCAGGTGCTGGACGACCTCCAGACCAGCCTGGAGCGGGCCCTGGGCTCCTGCGCAGCCCTCATCGTGTCGGACTACGCCAAGGGCGTGGTGAGCGAGCCGGTGACGGACACCGTGCGGCGGGTCTGCGCGGCGAAGGGCATTCCCTGGATCGTGGACCCCAAGCCCGGCCACAAGGCCCTCTACCGGGGCGCGACCCTGATGACTCCCAACACCAAGGAGACCCTGGAACTGACGGGCCTGCCGGTGAAGCACGACGGGGAGATCGCCGCCGCGGGGCAGGCCCTCGTGGCCGACCTCGGCCTGCGGGGCCTGCTGGTGACCCGGAGCGAGAAGGGCATGGCCCTCTTCGCGCCGGACGCGGACCATTCCGAGCCCTGGATGATCCCCACCATGGCCATCGAGGTCTTCGACGTGAGCGGCGCCGGGGACACCGTCATCGCCGCCTTCAGCGCCGCCGTCGCCAGCGGCGCCGACTGGAAGGACGCCGCCATGCTGGCCAACGCCGCCGCCGGCGTGGTCGTCGCGAAGATGGGCACGGCCACCGTCACGCCGGACGAGATCCTGGACCACTACCACGAGCAGGAAGCGATCTGAGGGGCTGCGCCCTGGATGCGCCCATGCCGGGCGGACGCGGGGCTGTTCGGGCGGGGTTTCCCCGCGCGAGCAGCGGGGGTCCGGGGGGACATCGCGAGCGAGGCGAGCCGGCGGTCCCCCTGGGGAGCATCAATCCCGCAGCTCCACGCTCAGCACGAAGCTCGCGCCCAGGGGCAGGCGCTCCTTCACCTGGGTGAAATTCAAGTCGAAGGTCTCGGTCTCGCCGGGCTTCACGGTGCCGACCTTCGTGCCGCCGGTGGCGGCGCCCAGCAGCCGGCCCTCGGAGTCGAAGACCGCCACGGCGAAGCCTGGCGTGCGGGGCTTGGCCGCCGTGTTGGTCACTTCGAGCTGGGCCCGGGTGCCGAACTCGGCGCCCTTGAAGAGCCCGGTCTTGGCCTCCCGCCGGTTGAAGAAGATGGAGTTCACCTTCAACCCGTCCACCTCCACCGACAGGGGCAGGGTCTTCTCCCAGGCGTAGTTGAACTTCTCGCTGAAGAAGCTGAGGGCGCGGGCCGGCGCGGGGCGGGGCTCCGGCGCCTTCTCGGCCGCGGCCTTGTCCGGCGCCTGGGAGGCGGGCTTGGCTTCAGGGGCCTGGAGGGCGAGGGCGAGGAGGGCGCAGAGCAGCATGGATCGGACTCCTGAAAGGAAACGGGGGACGATGCGGTCCCCCGTAGAAGCGTGCCGGGAAGGGAGGGTCCGTTCCTACTCCTTCTTGCCGAAGAGGCCGCCGAAGAGGCTCCGCTTCAGGGGCGCGGTCTCGCTCACCGGGGGCGGGGGCATGGGCTCCGCGGGCCGGGCGCGGCGCATGCGCTCGAAGACGGGGCGGAGGGCCGGCACCTTGGCGGCCTCCAGCCAGTTCTCGCTGAACTGGCGCGCCACCATGTGGAAGTCCTGGATCTCGCCGGACTGCACCATGCGCACCACCTGGTCCATGCTCAGGTTGCTCATCACGTCCTGGCCGATCTGGACCTTCAGCAGGTTCGGATCGTATTCCCCGGACGAGCTGGCCGTCGGCGCGGCCGGGGCGGGGATCTGCAGGGTGGGCGACGGGTACTGCAGGGTGGCGGCGGGACTGCCCGCCATGATGGGCGGCGTGGCGATGGTGGAGGGCGGCGGCGCGGCCAGGGGCGGCGGCATCATCATCATGGTGGCTTCCATCTCCATGGAGGGCGGAACCATGGCGGGCCGGGGCGGCGCGGACATGGCCGGGAGCATGAGGGTGCGCTCCATGGGCTCGGGCATGAGCGTTTCCTGATGGGTCGCGGATTCCATGGCGGCCCTGAGCTCGGGCCCGCTGAGGCGGACGGTTCCCAGCTCGGGCGCCAGTTCGGGCTCGGGCGGGGGCGCCGGCAGGGCCGGGGCGGGCAGGCCGCCCAGGGTCGGACCGTCCGCGTCCACGGGGCCCTTGAGGGAGCTTTCCAGGGCGTTGAGGGTGGCTTCCAGGTCCATGCTGGTGCTGAGGGGCCGGGGCCGGGCCTTTTCCGGGGAGGCGACGCCGCCGAGGAGGCGGCTGATGGCATCGGCGGCGGAGCTGTATCCGCCGTCACCGGCGCTCATGGGCGGCTCGGCGGCGTAGGGCGCGAGCTCCAGGGGCGGGGGCGGGGGCATGGGGGGCAGGTCCCCGGGGAAGGGTTCCGTGGGCGGCATGTGCACGCCGTGGAGGGTCTTTTCCATGATCTCCTCCTCGGCGCCTTCGAGGTCGTCGAGGGAGAGGGAGGGCACCACGGGCTCGGCGAGGATCTCCTCCGCGGCCTGCTGCACGGCGCTGACGTGGGCGGCGGGGATGCCGAGGGTGGCGATCTCCGAATCCGGCGGGGGCAGGGGTTCGGGGATTTCCAGGTCCCAGGGGGCGGCCAGGACGGCGGCGGCGGCGGAGGCGGCGGGGGATTCCTCCAGGAGCTCGGGGTCCGGGTTCCAGACGGGCGGAGGCGGGGTCGGGGCGGAAGCCGGCCCCAGGAGCCGTGCGACGGCGTCGGCGATGGGGAAGATCCCCCCGCACTTGAAGCACCTCGCCCGGCGGTGTTCCCGGCGGACGCGCTGGGGTTTCAGGCCATAGGGGGCTGCACAGGAGGGACACTGCACGCGCTCGAACACGAAGGCTCCGGGATTTGCCCATGAGCATAGGCCCTTTCCCGCCGCTAAGGTAGATGCATGACTGCTGTTGAACCCCATGGCGTGCTCATCACCGTGGAGGGGGTGGAGGGCTCCGGGAAGTCCACCCAGCTCCTGCGCCTCTCCGAGCGGCTGCGCCACCTCGCCGTGCCCCTGGTGGCCACCAAGGAGCCCGGCGGCACGCCCCTGGGCCAGGAGATCCGCCGCCTGCTGCTGCAGCCCCACCCTTCCGGCGAGGCCTGGTGCGCCGAGGCCGAACTGCTGCTCTTCTACGCCGACCGCGCCCAGCACCTCCACGGCGTCATCCGGCCGGCCCTGGAGGCCGGGCAGGTGGTCCTCTGCGACCGCTTCGAGGACTCCACCCGCGCCTACCAGGGCGCCTCCGGCGTGCCGGAGCAGGTGCTGGACCGGCTGCACGAGCTGGTGCTCCAGCGCCTGCGGCCCCACCTCACTCTGCTGCTGGACATGGATCCCCAGGTCTCCCTCCAGCGGGTGGAGGTGCGGAACCTGGGCTACGGCGGAGCCTTCCAGGAGACGCGCTTCGACGAGGCCCAGCTGGAGTTCCACCAGCGGGTGCGCAACCGCTTCCTCGCCATCGCCAAGGCCGATCCCCAGCGGGTGGCGGTCATCCCCGCCCGCAGCGCCCCCGCGGAGGTGGAACGCGCCGTCTGGCAGCGGGTGGCGCCCCTCCTGCGCAACGCCGGCTTCCAGGTGGGCTGATGTTCGATCCCGCCCTCTTCGGGCACCGCTCCCAGCGCCAGCGCCTCCTCGACCGGGACGCCGCCGGGAAGCTGGGGCGCACCCTCCTCTTCACCGGGCCCGACGGCATCGGCAAGCGCCGCGCGGCTATGGAGCTGGCCATGCGGGAGCTCTGCTTCAAGCGCTCCGCCTGCGGGGCCTGCGGCGGCTGCCTGGCCTTCCGGAGCGAGCCCCTGCCCGTCGAGCTGCCGAACCTCCTGCGCATCGCCCCCGAGGGGAAGGCCGGTTTGATCCGTATCGGCGCCATCCGCGGGGACGACGTGGTGGAGGGCGGCGTCATCTCCTGGGCGGCTCTGGCCCCGCCCCCCCGATGCCACCGCCACGTGATCATCGAGGACGCCCACCGCCTCCACGGGCCCTCCGCCAACATCCTGCTGAAGGTGCTGGAGGAGCCGCCCCCCTTCACCCGCTTCCTGCTGGTGACCCACCGCCCCGAGGCCATGCTGCAGACCATCCGCAGCCGCGCCGAGCGCATCCCCTTCGCGCCCCTGGCGCCGGAGGAGGCGTGGGCCATCGCCGAGCGGGCCGGCTGGGAGGGCCAGGACCGCGCCCGGTGGACGGCCCTTTCGGAAGGCACGTTGCGCTTTCTGGACGAGGGCGACTATGCGCGGGCCGTGGCCCAGGTGGGCGCCTGGATCGCCCTCGCCCAGGGCGCGGCCTTCCGGGAGGCCGCCGGGCCCCTCCTGCCGGAGAAGGAGGCGGCCCAGGGCCAGGGTGAGCAGCTGCGCCAGGCTCTGGAACTGCTGCTGAGGGTCCTGGTGGAGGTCGCCCGCATCCGCGCCGGCGCCGGACCCGCCCTCCCCGGGTGGGAGACGGAATTGCGCGCCCTCGCGGCCTCGGGCCTCGCCGTGAAGCCCGCGGAGGACCTGGCCTTCGAGGCCCTGCGGCACCTCGTCCGCAATCCCCAGGCGGATCTCCTGCTGCGGGAAGTGGCCCTCGCCCTCCGGTCCGCGGCCTGAAGCACCCCGGAGGCCGCATGAGCGCATCCCCGTCCAGCCTGTTCCCGGAGGGGCTCCCCACCCTGGAGACGAACCGGCTCCTCCTGCGCCCCTTCCTGGAGGACGACCTGGAGGACGTCTTCGCCTATGCCGCGGATCCCGAGACCACCCGCTTCGTCCGCTTCGAGACCCACCGCGACCGGGAGGACACGGCCCGGTGGCTGCGGCGCCTCCAGGAGCCCGGGGCCGACCCGCCCTGGGCCCTGGAGCTCAAGGAGACCCGCCGCGTCATCGGCAGCCTCGGGGCCCGGGACTGGGAGCCCGGCCACCGCTGCTGCGAGGTCGGCTTCGTGCTGAACCGCGCCTGGTGGGGCCTCGGCCTCGCCTCGGAAGCCCTGCGGGCCGCGGTGGACGACCTCTTCGCCCATCGCCGGGTGAACCGCGTCCAGGCCCACGCCATGGCGGAGAATGCCGCCAGCGGCCTCGTGCTGGCCAAGTGCGGCTTCGCGGTGGAGGGCCTGCAGCGGGAGCGGGTCTTCCTCAAGGGCGCCTTCCACGACATCCGGCTCTTTGGCCTCGTGCGGAGCGACTGGGAGCGCCAGCGGGCCTCCCGCTAGCGCGGCTGCCGACGCGGCGGATGCCCAGCACCTTCAGCTTCCCGAGGTGGGGGGCGGGGGGCGGAGGCCTCGCGATGCGAGGGAAGTCCTGCCACACTCTGTCCCCGCACCCCTCCGGAGGCCCCATGGTCCGATCCGCCGCCCTCGCCACCCTCCTCCTCGCCGCCGCCGCCGTCGCCCCCGCCGCGGGTCCGCTGCTCCGCACGCCCACCCTCAGCCGCACCCACATCGTCTTCACCCACGCCGGGGACCTCTGGATCGTGGGCCGGGACGGCGGGGAGGCCCGGCGCCTCACCGCCGGAGCAGGCGTGGAGGCCACGCCCTGGTTCTCCCCCGACGGCAGTCAGGTGGCCTTCACCGGCGACTACGACGGCAACGTGGACGTCTACGTGGTGCCCGCCAGCGGCGGGACACCCCGGCGCCTCACCTGGCATCCCGGGCAGGACGTCGCCCGGGGCTGGACGCCGGACGGCTCGGGGGTGCTCTTCTCCAGCGCCCGGGCCAGCGCCACCGGCCGTACCACCCAGCTCTACACCCTGCGCCTCGACCGGGCCTTTCCGGAGCCCCTGCCCCTGCCCTCCGCCGCCGAGGGCGCCCTCTCCCCGGACGGGCAGCGCCTCGCCTACGTGCCCATGCGCCGCGCCTTCGAGGCCTGGAAGCGCTACCGGGGCGGCACGGCGGCGCCCATCTGGATCGCCGATCTGAAGGACTCCAGCATCACCAAGGTGCCCCGGAGCGGCTCCAACGACGTCTGCCCCATGTGGGTGGACGGCAAGGTCTTCTTCCTCTCCGACCGGGAGGGCCCCTTCGCCCTCTACGCCTTCGATCCCGCCACCGGGAAGGTGGAAGCCAAGGTGCGCAACACCGGCCTCGACTTCAAGCACGCCAGCGCGGGCCCCGGCGGCATTGTCTACGAGCAGTTCGGCACCATCCACCTCTACGACCCCGCCACCGGCGCCAGCCGCCCCGTGCCCATCACCGTGAGCGGCGACATGCCCGGGGTGCGCCCCCGCTTCGAGAAGGTGGCCCTGCGGGTGACGGAGGGTTCCCTCTCGCCCACCGGCGCCCGGGCGGCCTTCGAGGCCCGGGGGGAGGTGCTCACCGTGCCCGCGGAAAAGGGCAACGTGCGCAACCTCACCCAGACCCCCGGCGTGATGGAGCGCAGCCCGGCCTGGTCCCCGGACGGGAAGACCATCGCCTGCTTCTCCGACGCCACCGGCGAGTACGCCCTGCAGCTGCGGAGCCAGGACGGCCGCGGCGAGGTGCGCAGCTTCCCTCTCCCGCCGGGCTTCTACTACAACCCCGCCTGGTCGCCGGATTCCAAGAAGATCGCCTTCTCCGACAAGGGCGTGGGCATCTGGATGCTGGACGTGGAGAAGGGCAAGGTGACGAAGGTGGACACCACCCGCCAGGCGGACCGGCAGCGCTTCTCCTGGGCTCCGGACAGCCGCTGGGTGGCCTATGACAAGACCCTGGCCAACGCCTACAGCGCGATCTTCGTCCTCGGCCTCGAGGACGGCGCCGTGCACCAGGTCACCGACGGCACCGCCGACGCGGGCCACGCGACCTTCGACCCCACCGGCAAGCACCTCTACTTCACGTCCAGCACCAACGTCGGCCCGGCGGTCTTCGGCTTCGATATGACCTCCTATCCCCACCGCCCCACCCGCAGTGTGCTCGTCGCCGTGCTGCGCAAGGGCGACCCTTCCCCCTTCGCGCCGGAAAGCGACGAGGAGGGGGAGGGCGGAAAGAAGGCCGAGGCCGACAAAAAGCCTGACGGCGAAAAGAAGGCCGACGGTGACAAGAAGGCCGACGGCGAAAAGAAGGACGAGAAGAAGGCCCCGGCCCCCGTCCTCATCGACTTCGAAGGCCTCGACCAGCGCATCCTTGCCGTGCCCATCCCCGAGCGGCCCATCAGCGGCCTGGCGGTATCGAAGAAGGAACTCTACGTCCTCGAGCAGGTGGGCGGCCGCCTCGATCCGCCCACGGGGGCCGCGCTGCACAAGTACGACCTGGCCAAGCGCAAGCTGGAAAAGGTCATGGACGACGTGCGCAGCTTCAACCTCTCCGCCAACGGGGAGAAGATGCTGGTGCGCCAGGGCGAGGCCGCCTGGTTCATCCTGCCCGCCGGCCAGGCCCCCAAGCCCCCGGAAGGCAAGTTGAAGATGGAGGAGGCCGAGGTCCGCGTGGATCCCAAGGCCGAGTGGGCCCAGATGTACAAGGAGACCTGGCGCCTGGAGCGGGACTACTTCTACGATCCGAACCACCACGGCCTGGACCTGAAGGCGGCCCAGGCGAAATACGCCCCCTACGTGGCGGGCCTCGCCCACCGCTCGGAGCTGAACGTGCTCTTCCAGGAGATGCTCGGCGAGCTGAGCGTCGGCCACCTCTACGTGGGCGGCGGCGACGCCCCCGGCGCCAAGGCCGTGCCCGGCGGGCTGCTGGGCGCCGACTTCGCCGTGGACCGCGGCCGCTACCGCTTCGCCAAGGTCTACAGGGGCGAGAACTGGAACCCGGCCTCCCGCGCCCCCCTCACCCAGCCCGGCGCCGAGGTGCGGACCGGCGAGTACCTCCTGGCGGTGAACGGCCGCGAGCTCACCAGCGCCGCGAGCCCCTACGCTCCCTTCGAGAACACCAGCGGTAAGGAGGTGGTGCTGCGGGTCGGCCCCGATCCGAGCGGCGCCGGCGCCCGGGACGTGAAAGTCATGCCCGTGCCCTCCGAAGCCGCCCTGCGCAACCTCGACTGGATCGAAGGCAACCGGCGCACCGTGGAGAAGCTGAGCGGCGGGAAGCTGGCCTACGTCTGGCTGCCCAACACCGCCAACCAGGGCTACGTGAACTTCAACCGCTACTGGTTCCCCCAGCTGGACAAGCAGGGCGCCGTCATCGACGAGCGCCACAACGGCGGTGGCAGCGCGGCGGACTACTTCATCGACTACTTCAAGAAGCCCGTGAACAGCTACTGGGCGGTCCGGGACGGGGAGGGCTTCCGCCAGCCCTTCGGCACCCTCCCGGGCCCCAAGGCCATGCTCATCGACGAGGACGCCGGCAGCGGCGGCGACTACCTGCCCTGGCTCTTCCGCCGGGAAAAGCTGGGCCCCCTGGTGGGCACCCGCACCTGGGGCGGCCTCGTGGGCATCGGCGGGTATCCCGTGCTCATGGACGGCGGCACGGTCACCGCGCCCCACTTCGCCTTCTACACGCCGGAAGGCCAGTTCGACGTGGAGAACAAGGGCGTGCCCCCGGACATCGAAGTGGACCTGGATCCCAGGGCCTGGCGGGAGGGCCACGACGCCCAGCTGGAGAAGGCCGTCGCCGTGGTGATGGAAGCCCTCAAGGCCCATCCGCCGGTGCCGGTGCCCAAGCCCGTCTATCCGAACTACCACAAGTGAGCGGAGGCGCCGTCTGGCCGGAGCTGGGACTAGCGCCCCCGCTTCGGCCAGGCGATGGCTGTCGCACCGATGAAGGCCGCCAGGCGCTCCACGGCGGCCTGCAGCGCCTTCATCCGTGCCTTCGTCGGCTTCACGCCCGCCTCCCACCAGAGGCCCCGGATCTCCAGCAGACCTTCGTCCCGGTGAAACTTGGGGTCCAGGCGGCCGACCAGGCGTTCGCCCTCGAGGATGGGCAGGACGAAGTAGCCGTAGCGGCGCTTGGGTTCCGGAACGTAGGCCTCGAAGCGGTAGTCGAAGCCGAAGAGGCGCAGGGCCCGGGCCCGGTCCCGCAGGACGGGATCGAAGGGGCAGAGGAGGCGCGTGCGGTCCGGGGCTTCCGGCAACTTGCGGAGGCGCGCTTCCCAGTCGGGCGGGGCGTAGGCGTTGCCCTTGAGGCCTTCCACCCCCACCCGGGCGATGCGGCCGGCGGCGGCCTCGGCCTCGCACCACGCCTTCGCCTCGGCGATCCCGAGGCTGTCCCAGAAGTCCGCCAGTTCCCGGGCCGTGGCCACACCGAGCCGTTCCAGGGCGCTGCGGCAGGCCCAGGCCACGTGCTCGGCTTCGGTGGGTTCGGGCAGCGCATGGTGCTCTGGATTCACCCGCGCCGCGAGATCGTAGACCTTGTGGAAGTTGACCCTGCCCGCGATGGCCAGCTCGCCGGCGCGCCAGAGGTAGTCCAGGGCGGCCTTCTGGGGCTTCCAGCCCCACCAGGGCCCGCGCTTCTCGGGGTGCTCGAAGTCCGCGCTGCGCAGGGGCCCCTCCGCCGCGATCCGCGCCTTCACGTGGCGCAGCACCTCCTCGGCGTCGGTGTCGCGGAAGTGGTACTGCCACCAGGCCTGGCCCCGCAGGCGCGCCGCGTCCCGGCGGAAGCGGGGCTTCCACTGGGCATACCAGGCCACGGGCACGAGGGAGGCGTCGTGGGTGAAGGCCTCGAAGAGGGCGCGGTCCCGCTCCGCCAGCGCGTCCAGGTGCTCCGGGCGGTAGCCGTCCAGGCGCATGTGCAGGGTGAGGTGATGGGCCCGCTCAACCACGTTGATGGTGTCCACCTGCACGAAGCCCAGGCGCTCGATGAGCTTCACCAGGGCGGCCTTCCCCGCCCGCCGGCCCGGATCGTCCAGCAAGCCCTGGGCCCCCATGAGGAGGCGGCGGGCCTGGGCGGCGGTGAGCTCGGCATGGATCGGCATCCAGCCCAGAGTAGCCCAGCGGGTTTCGCCCCCGGCCGAGTGATCAGGATCAACAACCCGGTTCGCCCGGGCGGTTCGCTGGAACTGGCGCACAAGCTGGGTCTTGTACCATCAGGAGAGAGCTCCCCGTCATCCGGAAGGGTGGCTATTCCGGGTTCCTTCAGGTGTCGAACATGAAACATTCCCTTCCTCTCGTGGCGGCCCTGGCGTTCCCGTTGCCTCTCGTTTCGCAGGCCCCCTCGGGTCCCATCGACGCCTGGATCCTGAAGGAACCTTTGTCGGCGGACCCCTCGGAACTCCTCCGCTTCTCCGCAACTCACCCTCCACGCGAAGGCGCGGAGATCCTTGAGCTGCTGGAAGATTCGCTGATTCAGATCGACGAGGAGGGGCGGAAGCGGCTCCGCTACCGGTATGTCTTCCGGGTGGACCACGAGTCGGCGGTTGAATCCTGGGGGTCGGTGGTGGCCCAGTGGTCGCCCTGGTACGAAGGGAAACCGACGATCCGGGCAAGGGTGATCTCGCCCGATGGGCGCTCCCACCCACTCGATCCCAAGACCGTGGGGGAATTCACCCCAGACAATCAGGGCGTCCTCCTGCTTGGGGACCAGAAGCACCTGCGTGGCCCCCTCCCTAAGCTAGGTAAGGGGAGCATCGCCGAAGTGGTCATCGAAACGAGTGAGACCGTGCCCTTTTCGAAGTCCGGCGTCTATGCATGGGCTCCGCTCCAGCAGCTCGTGCCCGTCATCCGCACAAGGGTGCGGATGGAGTTGCCTTCCCGCATGCCCTTGACCTTCAAGGTCCACGGACCCCGGGGTTCGTCTCCGGTGCAGTCCTCCGCCAGCGGCACGACCCGGCTCACCATGGATCTGGGGCCTCAGGATCCGGTCGAAGCACCCGAACCCTTCATGCCGGCCGAGGCGCTGCGCCACCCCGCCCTGGTGATCAGCACCGCGGAGTCCTGGGCGGCGGTCGCGGGTGAGTACGCCCGGATCCTGGAGGGACGCGCGGCGGCCGGTGACCTGTCCGCCTGGGTGGCGGAGGCGACCCGTGGCGAAGTGAGCCGGGAAGGCAAGATCGCCAGGATCCTGGCCCGCCTTCACCGGGATGTCCGTTACACCGGCGTGGAATTCGACGATGCCGCCATCGTCCCGGCTCCACCGATGGAGACCCTGAAGCGCGGGTTTGGAGACTGCAAGGAGAAGGCGAATCTGCTGGCAGTCCTCCTGCGTACAGCGGGCATCCCTGCCGAGGTCGCGCTGTTGAATTCCGGGGGGAAGGCCGACATCGATCCGGACCTTCCTGGGATGGCCATGTTCAACCACGTCATCACCTATGTGCCTGGGGAGAAGCCCCTGTGGATCGATGCCACCGCCACCCACACCATGCCGGGGGAGGTCCCCTTCGGCGTGGAGGGACGCTGGGCCCTGATCGCCGCCAAGGGCACGGAGGCCCTGGTCCGGATTCCCGAGCAGGTCTCGTCCGAGAACGTGCAGCGAGAAATCCGGCAGGTCACCTTTTCCGAATCGGGGCCAGGCTCGATCCTGGAGACGACGGAGGCCATCGGCACCTTCCGGCAACGCTACCTGGGGGATCGGGTCGAAGCGGGCGAGAAACAAACCCGGGAGGCCCTGGAGAAGTACGTGAAGGAACACCTCAGTGCAAAGGCGCTTGGCCGGATCGCCTACCCCGAGCCCGATCGACCCCGAGGTCCCTTCCGCATGACCCTCGAGGCCAAGGAGACCTCGACGGTGGCGATGGATCGGACCCATGCGGTCACGATCCTCAAGATCTGGCCGCTCTTTTCGGGCCTCCAGGGGTGGCTGGGCGAGGGCCGGAAGGAAGGGGACGCTGCGAAGATACGTCAACATGACCTGGTGCTGCCGGAACCGTTCGTGCGGGAGATGGTCTACGTCATCCCATGTCCCCCCGGCTACGCGCCCAATCCCCTGCCGAAGGACCGGGACGTGGACATTGGGCCGGCAAGGCTTCGCATCACGCACGCGGCTTCCAGAGAGGGGACCGTGGAGGTGAAGTATCGAATCGACACAAGCAGGCGGCGCTGGACACCTGCCGAGGTTGAAGAGGGGCTCCGGGTCATAAAGGCGCTTGGAGAGGAGAAGGAAGCACGAATTCTTTTCAGCCATGAGGGGGAAAGCCACCTCACCGCAGGCCGCGTCAAGGAGGCCCTGACTGAATTCCGCAGACTCTCGGCCCTCTCACCCACCAAGGCACTTCCGCGCACCAGAAGCGCCCGGGCGCTCCTGGCGGCCGGCCTCGGGGAAGCCGCTAGGGAGGAGGCACGCAAGGCGGTCGCCTTGGAGCCAAGCCTGGCCATCGCCCACGAGACGCTCGGATGGATCCTCCAGCACGACCTGGTGGGGCGGCGGTTCGGCGCAGGGTGGGACCGGGACGCTGCGATCAAGTGCTACCGTGAGGCCAAGAAACTCGATGCCCAGAGCTTCAGCATCCGTGGAGACCTGGCGATCCTTCTCGAGCACGACGCCGAAGGGCTCCGCTACCGGTCGAAGGCGGACCTCGCCGCCGCCTCCGTCGAATACAGCGCGCTCCGGGAGGACTTGGAGGACAAGTCGCTGGACCACAACCTGCTCGTCTCGTTGGGCCGCCAAGGCCGGTTCAAGGAGACACTGGACTTTGCCAAGAACATTCCGGCTTCGAAGCTTCGGGATGGATGGCTGGTCGTGGGCCTTGTGAACCAGCTCGGGATGGAACAAGCCATCCGGGAAGCTGAAATCCTGATTCCGGACGCCAAAAGCCGCCGAAGCGCCTGGGTCGATTCAGCAGATGAATTCATCCGTCAGCGGAACTATTCCGCGGCCGCACGCGCACTCGCTGAGGGGGCCAACGGGTCTGAGCAGGTCAGCCAGATCCGTGCGCGGTCTGAATTGATGGCGAAGGTGCGCCCCATCGAACCGGATCCACTGGAGCGCAAGGATCCGGCGGGCCTCTTGCGTCAATTCATCATTGCCGTCACCCGGGCGCCCAAGGCGATCAAGGAATGGAGCGGCTTCTTCTCGCCGGCCATCACCGCTTCATTCACACAAGAACATGTGGATCGGATCGTCGGGGACATAAAAGGGAAGACTCACTCCCTCGATCTTCCGGTGGAGGTCATGGCCGACATCGTGCTCTCGCTCGGACAGTTCGCCTCCACCGGTGACGACGCCAGAGGGCACCAGGTCAGCATAAGAATGCCGGACAACACGACCCACACCTTCTTCGTCGGTGCCACGGAATCCGGGTATCGCATTGTGGGTTCGGAAGATTCGCTCCCTTCGCTCGGAGTGGAGGCGCTTTGGCATTCTGAGCGGAAGCGGGATGCCCAGGCGAGGGCGTGGCTGGATCAGGCGCGCCAGTGGCTCGCCTCCCCACCGGCGGATGATCCGCTCGGTGGATCGATGTTCGGGAGGCGGTGGGCGCAGGGTCAGCAGTCGGACGAACGCTCCCTGAGGATTGCCGCGGCCCTGCTTGCATACGATGTCGAGCCTGCCAAGGCTGAGAAAGTGCTCCGGCTGGCGAGCGAGGATTCGCGGGATGCCTCTGAAATGGCCTGCATCGATTTGATACTCACTCGAATCGCCTTGAACGCGAAAGATTACTCGAAGGCGGAATCCATCCTGCCGAGGCTCAAATCCTTCCAGGCCACGTCGACCTCCCTGAACCGCTCGACGGTCAGGATTCTGCTGGCGCTCAAGAAATGGGACGAGGCGCTGGATATCATCCAGGCGAGCCTAGCGAAGGATCCCCGCTCGACGTACCTGCTCTCGGCGCGCAATGCCGCTTTCAGGGGGAAGGGGCAACGCGAGAAGATGGAACAGGAAATCCAGGGCCAGATCGATCAGGGACTCGCGGATGCCGGGATCTTCAACAGCCTCGCATGGAGCCATGTGGCTCGGGACGGAGTCTCGGAACGCACGCTCGAAATTGCCAGATCCGCCACGCAGGGGACGGGAGCTCGCAATGCGGCCTCCCTGCACACGCTTGCCACGGTGCTGGCCCTGCTCGGCAAGACATCGGATTCCAGGGATGCGTTGATCCAGTCCTTGAACCTCAGAAATTCCGAGCCGGTTGGAGCCAACGAATGGTTCGTCCTGGGCTGCATCGCTGAACGCCTGGACATCCGGGATGTGGCCCAGTCCTGCTACAGGAAGGCGATGGACTCTCCGCGCCAGTCGGATGCGGACGATGAGGATGGGTGCATGAAGCTCGCCTCCAAACGATCCTCCCTTCTGGAGGCACACGGCACGAAACATTGAATTCCGGTCCGTATCGCCACGGGCGGGCAGGGCCTCTCGTCCTGGGTCGTCGACTTGCCCCGGGCTTCAGGGCTCCGGCAGGCTGTCGAAGCCCCGCGGGCCGAGGATCAGCCGCAGGGCGGGCGTGGTGGCGAAGGTGGTTACCAGGGCCATGAGCACCAGCATGGTGAAGAGGGTGGGGGAGATGACGCCCAGGTCCAGGCCCACGTTCAGCGCCACCAGCTCCATGAGGCCGCGGGTGTTCATGAGCGCGCCCAGGGCCGAAGCCTCCCGCCAGGGCATGCCGCAGGCCCGGGCCGCCAGGGCCGCGCCGCCGAACTTCCCGGCGGTGGCGACCAGGATGATGAGGCCCACCAGCAGCCAGTCCCGCAGCCCCGACACCAGGCCCACGTGGGTCCGTAGGCCGGTGTAGGCGAAGAAGGCGGGGAGGAAGAGCACCAGCACGATGTCCTCCATGCGGGCCCGGAGCTGGGCCGCGAGCCGGCCGGAGTGGGGCAGGAGCACGCCGAAGAGGAAGGCGCCGAAGAGGGCGTGGATCCCGAGCCATTCCGTGGCGAGGGCGCTGAGCAGCAGCCCCACGAAGACCACCGAGAGCGCCGAGGCGCCGAGGGCGCCTTCCTCCGCGTCCCGGCGCCGGGCCCAGGCGGAGGCCAGGGGGCTCACGCCGAGGATCATCAGGGCCAGGTAGGCGGCGAAGCCCGCCAGCGGCCACAGCAGCCCGGCGCTCTGGGCCACCGCCAGCCCCGAAGCCAGGGCCAGGAGGATCCAGGCGGTGGCGTCGTCCACCGCCGCGCAGGCCAGGGCCGTCACCCCCAGCGGTGTCTGCTGCGCGCCCTGGTCCTTGAGGATGCGGGCCAGCACCGGGAAGGCGGTGATGGAGAGGGAAACTCCCAGGAAGAGGATGAAGACGCCGTAGCCCACCGTCGGCGGCGCGGTCCGGGCGTGCAGCAGGACCCCCAGGCCGGCGCCCAGGGCGAAGGGCAGGGCGATGCTGGCGAGGGAGATCGCCATGGTGGCACGGGCCTGGCCGCGCAGGGCGCGCGGGTCCATTTCAAGGCCCACCAGGAACATGAAGAGGACCACCCCCAGCTGGGCCAGGATCCGGATGAAGGGGGCGGCTTCGGCGGGCAGCAGGAAGGCCTGGACCCCGGGGGCCAGCAGCCCCAGCGCGGAAGGGCCGAGGAGCAGCCCGGCGGTGATTTCCCCCAGCACCGGTGGCTGCTTCAGGAAACGGCCGAAGGCCCAGCCCAGGATCCGCGCGGCGGCGGTGATGGCGGCGAGGGAGAGCAGGACGTGGCCGAAGTCGCCCAGGGCGGGGGCGGCGAGGGCCGCGAAGGGCTGTAGGGAAGGCGGAGGCATCCTCCATTCCTAACCGGAAAGCCCCCGCGCCCCAAGGAGATGCAGGGCCTCAGATCCGCGCGGCCAGCTCGGCCCCCTGCCGGATGGCCCGCTGGGCGTCCAGCTCCGCGGCCACGTCGGCGCCGCCGATGAGGTGCACCTCGACGCCCGCGGCCCGCAGGGGCTGCACCAGGCCCCGGGCGCTGAGCTGGCCCGAGCAGTTCACGATGGTGTCCACCTCGAGGCAGCGCAGGGCGCCCGCCTTGCCTTCGCGGATCCAGAGGCCGGCGTCGTCGATGCGCTCGTAGGCGACACCGCTGAGCATCTTCACCTTGTTGGCCTTCACGCTGGCCCGGTGGATCCAGCCCGTGGTCTTGCCCAGGCCCGCGCCCATGCGGTCGGCCTTGCGCTGGCACATGACGACCTCCCGCTTGGGGTGCGGGCCGCCGGGCTTCTCCAGGAGGCCGCCCCGCCGGGCGTAGGCCTGGTCCACGCCCCACTCCTGCATGAACTCGGGGATGGAGGGGCTCTTCCCGTCCTGCACCAGGTACTCGGCCATGTCGAAGCCGATGCCCCCGGCGCCGATGATGGCCACCTTCACGCCCACGGGCTTCTTGTGCAGCAGGACGTCGGGGTAGCTGAGCACCTTGGGGTGGTCGATGCCCGGGATGTCGGGGATCCGCGGCGTGACGCCCGACGCGAGGACCACGGAGTCGAAGCCCGCCAGGTCGCCTTCGCTGGCGCGGGTGTTCAGCCGCACCTCGACGCCGGCTTTCGCGAGGCGGATCGCGAAGTAGCGCAGGGTCTCGTAGAACTCCTCCTTCCCGGGCACCTGTTTGGCGATGTTGAGCTGGCCGCCGATCTCCCCGGCCGCCTCGAAGAGGGTCACCGCGTGGCCGCGCTCCGCGGCGTGGCACGCGAAGCTGAGCCCGGCGGCGCCGGCCCCCACCACGGCGATGCGCCGGGCCTTCGAGGCCGGCGGGAAGGTCAGCTCCGTCTCGTAGCAGGCTCTCGGGTTGACAAGGCACGTGGCCCGCTTCTGCTTGAACACGAAGTCCAGGCAGGCCTGGTTGCAGGCGATGCAGGTGTTGATCTCCCCGGCCCGGTCTCCGGCGGCCTTCGCCACGAAGTCCGCATCGGCGAGGAGGGGCCGGGCCATGGACACCATGTCGGCGTCGCCGCCCGCCAGGATGGCCTCCGCCACCTCCGGCGTGTTGATGCGGTTGGTGGTGACCAGCGGGATCCCCACTTCGCCCTTCAGCTTCCGGGTGACCCAGGCGAAGGCGCCCCGGGGCACCACGGTGGCGATGGTGGGCACCCGCGCCTCGTGCCAGCCGATGCCCGTGTTGATGATCGTCGCGCCCGCGGCCTCGATGGCCTTGGCGAGCTGCACGACCTCGTCCCAGGTAGAGCCGTCGGGCACCAGGTCCAGCATGGAGAGGCGGTAGATGATGATGAAGTCGCGGCCGACCTCGGCCCGGATGCGCTTCACGATCTCCAGGGGAAAGCGCATGCGCTTCTCGTAGCTGCCGCCCCAGGCGTCCGTGCGGCGGTTGGTGCGAGAGACGAGGAACTGGTTGATGAGGTAGCCCTCGCTGCCCATGACCTCCACGCCGTCGTAGCCCGCCTCCTTCGCGAGCCGCGCGCAGCGGACGTAGGCCCGGATGGTGCGCTCCACGCCGCCGGCGGTGAGGGCCCTGGGCTTGAAGGGGGTGATGGGGGACTTCACCGTCGAGGCCGAGACCTGGAAGGGGTGGTAGCTGTAGCGGCCGCCGTGGAGGATCTGCATGGCGATGCGCCCGCCCGCGTCGTGCACGGCCTCGGTGACGAGGCGGTGCTTCCCCACCTGCCAGGGCCAGATGAGGTCCGCGGCGAAGGGCGACAGGCGCCCCCGCAGGTTGGGGCTGATGCCGCCGGTGACGATGAGCCCCACGCCGCCCTTGGCGCGCTCGGCGTAGAAGGCCGCCATCTTCTCGAAGCCCTGCTTCTCCTCCTCCAGCCCCGTGTGCATGGAGCCCATGAGCACCCGGTTGGGCAGGGTGGTGAAGCCGAGGTCGAGGGGGGCGAGGAGGTGCGGGTAGGGCGGCAAGGCGAGCCTCCGGCGGGTCCGCCCAGTGTAGGGAAGGGGCCACTCCGAAGAAACGGTTACCGCGGGTCGGCAACCCGGATCACGGCGCGGGCCGGGCGGCCACCTCGCCAAACCACGCCAGCACCGCCTCGCAGAGGGGGCCGTGGGCCGCGCCGGGGACTTCCTGGTCCGGCAGGGGCGTAAAGCCGTGGGCGCGGGCGTCGGCCTTCGCTTGGGCCGTCTGCTGGTGCCAGAAGACCAGACCCTTGGCTTCGTCCCCCTGGGGCGCGCCGCACCAGAAGACCTTGAGGGGCAGCGTCGCGCGCTCCGAGGCCGTGGAGAAGGTCCCGGGCGCCAGGCCGCGGCCCTGGTAGTTGCTGCTGACGGGCGCCACGGCGCGCCAGCGCTCGGGCCGGCGGAAGGCCTGGGCCCACACGCTGTGCCCCCCGGCCTCCCAGCCCGTCAGGAAGGCCTTCGCCTCGCCGCCCCAGCGCGCGTGCACGTCGGCCAGCACCGCCGCGAGGCCCGCGTCGTCGAAGTCGAAGTCGCCCGCCGCTTTCACCGCGGACCATTCCGCGGCGGTGTAGGTGTGGGGCGGCGAGACCTGCCCGGAGATCCCTCCGCAGGTGACCACTTCCGGGGCGACGAGGAGGAAGGGCTTCGATCCGCGCGCGGCCACGAAGCGCCGCAGGTTGGCTTCGAAATCCCGATGGGCGTCGGGGATCACCACGACCACGGGCCACGCCTGGCCGGCCTTCCAGCCCTCGGGCAGGGCCACGTGGTAGCGCATGGGATGGCCCTTGGCCTGGTGGGTGGTGACCGCGGGCTGCGCCACGAGGGCGGGCAGGAGCAGCATCGGGAGGAGGGACATGGCGGTTCCGGAAGGGGGAGGCGGGCTTCCGGGAAAACCTACCCGGCCCCGGGCCGCGGGGTTGAGGCGGGAGGGGCGAGCCGGGCAGGGAAGAGGGCGAGCCGCGATGAGGCGGCGGTCACCTGGGCCAGAGCCAGCCGAAGGTGCCGCCCATGAGCAGGCCGTAGACCACGCCGTCCACCACCGATTTCACCACCGCGCTCCAGGGCTTGCCGTACCAGATGGCGTTGGGGACGTCCCCGAAGGCGAAGGCCACCACCCCCGCGGTGCTCGCGACCCGGAAGACCTGCGGGTAGGCGGCGCCCAGGGGCAGGGCCAGGCCCGCCAGGTAGGCGACGAAGGTGACCACGGCCAGGGTGTAGCCCGCGTACATGGCCAGGGCGGCGGGGAAGGAGAAGCCCCCCGGACCGCGCAGGATGAGGAGGGCCATGGGTCCGTTCTGGCAGGCCGCCTTCTGCTCCGGCGTGGCGTTCTTCCAGTCCACGCAGGGCGCGACGTACTGGCCCGGGGCTTCGCCTTCCAGGGCCTTCAGGGTTTGGCCTTCGTGCTTCAGTTTCCCGTAGTCCTTCGCATGCCAGAAGGGCAGGGCCATCCACAACAGGTTGCTGGCGACGAAGACGAAGAGGGTGGACAGCAGGATGGGGCGCCAGAGCGCCTCGACGGGAACCATGGGACCTCCGGACAGGGTGGCGCCAGTGTAGGCCCTTCCCGGGCCGTCTGACACCTCTCCAGCGGCCCCTCAGCGCGCGGGCGCGGCGGCCGGACCGGCGGTGGCGTGGCAGCCCGCGCAGGCGGCCAGCTTCGGACTGGGGCTGCGCCAGTACACGCTGTCCTCGCCCCCGGTCTCCGTCCGGCCGGATTCGGGCACCCGGGGCCAGTAGAGCTGGAAGGCGGAGCTTCCGTTCTCGAGGGTCTCGCGCAGGTAGAGGGGGCCCGGATCCTGGCCGGGCCGTCCCTTGGCGTCCTCCACCGTGCTGAGCACCGCGTAGGCCCCGGCCGGCAGCGGCTTGCCGGCCCGGTAGGCGTCGATGCCCGAGGCCGTGACCCAGACGCGGCCCCAGCGGTTGCCGTGGCTCTTGCTCCGCGCGGGCGCGGGGTGGACCGGTTCGAGGCTGGCGTAGTCGAGGGCGCGGAGGGGCAGCTCGGCCTCCATGTCGTTCTTCCGGGAGGCTTCCAGGGCCGCGGCGGCCTGGTTGGTGGCCTCGTTGCCGAAGACCATGATGCCCCCGAGCTTGCCGCAGAAGCCCCAGGACGCGAGCCAGAGGAGGCTCACGGAGAGGGCCGCCGGGCCCACCCCGCGGTCGGAGAACCGCCGCCGCCGGGCCTGGGCGTCGAGGCCCGGGCTTTCCCCCTTCCGGCGGGATCGTGCGATCAGGAAGACGCACACCCCGCCCAGGCCGGTCCCGATGGCCGCGGCGATCTCATGGAGCTGGAGCATCTTCTGGACGACCTGGGCCTCCGAAGCCACGGTGGGGAAGAAGCTCCCCTGGGCGATCAGCGCGATCTGGCGGCCCCAGAGCAGGCCGCTGGAGAGGGCGAGGAAGCCCCCGGCGAAGGCGAGGACGGCGATGAAGAGGGCGGTCCGCCGCCAGGCCTCCTGGTGCTGGGTCTTGAAGGAGATTCCCATGGCGAGGGGCAGGACGATCACCAGGCCCAGGGGCACGTGGATCAGGGCCGGGTGTTCGCGGGCGAAGAGCTCGAGGAGGGGTTGGGACATGGTGGGGCGGCCTCAGAACACGCGCGCGACGTTGAAGGCGAGGGACCAGTCGCCCTTGGGCCTTGGGCCGCCGCCGTAGTCGCCGCCCAGCACCTGGTTCGGGGTGGTGCCGGTGGAATTCGTGCCCACGAGGGTGAAGCGGTGCTTGAAGGTCTTGTAGGAGATCCCGGCGGCGAAGCCCGTGTCGAAGGTCTTGGCGAGCTTCGAGGGGCGTGGGTAGTACTCCACCTGCACGCGGAACTTGTCCGTGAAGTCGTAGCGGAGGCCCGCCCCGCCGGTGAAGACCGCCTTCTCCTGGGTGGTGGTGCGGCTCAGCCAGGTGGGGACCAGGGTGAGCACCAGGTCGTCGGTGAGGTAGAGCTCGGTGGGGAGCTGGAAGGCCGTGCCGCTGATGCCCACGGTGCCCAGCGGCGTGACCTTCTCCGTGACGGACTCGTCGAAGCGCTGGAGCCGGGCGGCCATGCGGATGAAGGACCGGTCCAGGACCTGCTGGTGGAGGGTGAGGGTGAAGGTCTTGTTGTCGGCGGTCCGGTAGAGCTCGACGTTGAGGCCCTTGATGGGCTTGATGCCGAAATGGAACCCGAAGCCGGCGTAGGCGAGGCCGTCGAGCCCGTAGAGGTCCTTGCCGTGGCCCTTCACCGGCGTGATGAAGCGGTGGGTGAAGACCACGCCGATGTCCCAGAACTGCATCTGGTCCGCCGTGGGCAGGTTGATGGCGAGGGGGACGTCCGACGTCTGGGCCCGCAGGCCGCCGCCGGCGAGGCCGGCGGCGGCGAGCAGGGCAAGGAGCTTCATCCGCATGGGGCCTCCCTCAGCGCCGGGCGGCGAATTTCCGGAGGATCTCCGTGATCATCCGGGTGGCGTCGGCTTCGGTGAGGAGGCCCTTGTAGGACGGCATCTTGTCCTTGCCGTCCAGGATGCTCTTCATCCAGTCCGCGTCCTTCTTCTTGTTGGCCTTGCGGCTGTCGGTGAAGTCGAAGCCCGCGTCGGGAAGGGGGCGGCCCGTGGCGTCCCGGCCGTTGCCGTTGGCGCCGTGGCAGCGGGCGCAGGCGTCGGTCCAGTACTTCTGGAGGTTGCCCTCGAACTTCGGGCGGTCCTTGTCCTGGGCGGCGAGGGCGGTGCCCGCCAGGAGGAGGGCGGCGAGGACCGGACGGGTCAGGATGCGCGGGGACGGGGTCATGGGGATGCTCCAGGAAAGGGGGTGGGGAGGGAAGGTGCGGGGGTGGCGGCGGGGCCGCGGGTTCAGTTCCACTGCTCGTTCTGGTGGTTCTCGCCGTGGCAGGTCAGGGTGCAGGTCTTGGTGGTCTGGTTGTAGGCCGAGGGCACGCCCTGGGGCGACACGGTCTGGCCCGCGGGTCCCTCCATTCCCGGCGTGGCCAGGAACTTGTAGTGGTTGGTGGCCCCGCTGGTGCCGTTGGCCATGGCGTGGCAGTCCGTGCAGAGGGCGCTCACGTCCGCCCCGTCGTGCTTGCGGTGCTCCCCGCTCCAGGCGCTGTTGTACTGGGGGGAGCCCTGGGCGGTGCCGATGACGTGGCAGGCGCGGCAGCCGGCGTCCGTGTTCGACGGAATGGAGCCGGTCTGCCAGCTGGGCGTCGCCTGGCCCCCGTGGCAGCTCACGGCGCTGCAGGAGAGGTTGGCGGGATTGAAGGCGGCGGTGGCGTTCTTCGCGTTGTAGGTGGAGAGGGTCTTCACTTCGCCCGGCGGCGTCCGCAGGGCGTCGTGCCCGGGGCGGCCGTTGGCGTGGTCGTAGTGGGTCTGGGTGCCGGTCCCGGCGGCATCGTGGCAGGTGTTGCAGGCGCCGGTGACGCCGGGGAAGGCTTCGTGCTTGGCGTGGGAGCCGGCGATGTTGGGGAAGGCCGTGCCCGCGGGCGGCTGCGCGTGGCAGGACTGGCAGTTCGACGCGGCGAGGGGCGAGGTGGCCTGGTGGCAGGCCGCGCAGGTGGGGGCGGCGGGGAGGGGCGAGACGCCGGTGACGGCGTGGCAGTAGCGGCAGTCGGCGTCGAAGCTGGCCTGGTTCGCGGCAGTGTGGGGCGCGGTGGTGAAGGGCACGGGGTGGTTGGGGCCGCCGGTCCACGTGAACCCGTTGTGCGGGGCCCCGTGGCAGGTGAAGCTGCCGCAGCTCTGGGTGAGGGGGACGTAGTAGGCCGGGTTCCCGAGGGGCGCCACGGTGCTGCTGGCGGGGCCCTCCATCTGCGGGGTCAGGAGGGACGTGAAGTGGTTCTGGGCGCCGGGGGAGGCGCCGGTCATCAGGTGGCACTCCACGCACTGGGCGTTGGCGGAGGAGCCCAGGTGCAGGGCGTGCAGCCCGCTGTAGAGGCTGTTGTTCTCGGGGACGCCCGCGGCGGTGCCGAGGGCGTGGCAGGCCCGGCATTCGGCTTCCGAGGTGCTGTCGAGGGTGCCGGTGGACCAGCTCGGCGCGGTGGCGCCGCCGTGGCAGCTGACGCTGGCGCAGGTGAGGCTGGCGGGATTGAAGGTCGCGGTTCCCGCCTTGGCGTTGAAGGCCGCCAGGAACGAGGTGGGCGCCGGCGGCGTGCGCAGGGCGTTGTGGCCGGGCCGCGCGTTGGCGTGGTCGTAGTGGACCAGGGTGCCGGTGTCCGCGCCGGCGTGGCAGGAGCTGCACACGGTGGAGACGCCCTGGAGGGCCTCGTGCTTTCCGTGCTTGCCCGCGAGGTCCGGGAAGGCGGCGCCGGTGGGGGGCTTGTGGTGGCAGGAGGCGCAGCCGGTGGTGGCCAGGACCGTGCCGGCCTGGTGGCAGGTGGCGCAGGTGGGCGCGGTGGGCACCGGCGAGGCGCCCGTGTCCGCGTGGCAGCCGCGGCAGTTGGCGTCGAAGCCGGCCTGGCGGGCGGTGAGGTGGGCCGTGTCGAGGAAGGGCACGGGATGGTTCGCGCCGCCGATCCAGGAGAGGTCCGTGTGCTGCTCGCCATGGCAGGTGAAGGTGCCGCAGCTCTGGGTGAGCGGGACGTAGTAGGCCGGGTTCCCGAGGGGCGCCACCGTGCTGCTGGCGGGTCCTTCCATCTGGGAGGTGTTCAGGAACTTGAAGTGGTTCAGCGCGCCGCTCGTGCCGTTGCCCATGGCGTGGCATTCCGTGCACTGGGCGCCGGCCTTCGCCGCCATGTGGAGGGCGTGGAGGCCCGAATAGGGGCTGTTGTTCTCCGGTGCTCCCTGGGCGGTGCCCAGGGTGTGGCAGGCCACGCACCCGGCTTCGCTGTTCACGTCGATGCGTCCGCCCTGCCAGCTGGGAGCCGTCAGGCCGCCGTGGCAGCTGATGTTGGAGCAGGTCAGGTTCGCGGGATTGAAGGCGGCGGCGCCGGCCTTGGCCTGATAGGTGGCGAGGAAGCCGGTCTCCCCCGGCGCGGTGCGCAGGCCGTCGGAGCCGGGGCGGCCGTTGGCGTGGTCGTAGTGGGCCTGGGAGCCCGCATCGGTGCCCTGGTGGCAGGTGGTGCACTGGCCCGCCGCGGGCAGGGCGTCGTGCTTGGCGTGGGAGCCGGCGACGTCCGGGAAGGCGGCGCCCCGGGGCGGCTTGGCGTGGCAGGACGCGCAGTTCGCCGTGGCGAGGGGGGAGGCCGCCTGGTGGCAGGCCGCGCAGAGGGGCGCCGCGGCGAGGGGCGACGTGCCGCTCACGGCGTGGCAGGAGCCGCAGTTGGCGTCGAAGGCGGCCTGGTTGGCGGAGGTGTGGACCGAGTCGAGGAAGGGGACGGGATGGTTGGCCTGGCCGGGGCCGTTGGCGTGGCAGCCCACGCCGTTCTGCGCGGCGGAGTAGCAGCTCGGCGCGGCGACGAGGGGCGGCGTGCGGCCCTTCTCCACGTCGTGGCACACGGCGCAGGCGGTCTCGCGCTTCAGGGCGTTCCGGTGGGAGGGCGTGTAGGGCGGGAAGCCGCTCGCGGGGGCGGCGTGCCAGGGCTTGGAGTGGGCCTTCGCGTCGGTGTGGCAGCTGGAACAGGCCGTGGCGGCGGCGCCGCCGTCGAACTTCGCCGTACCCGGCGTGCCGTGGCAGGCCTGGCAGGCCAGCAGGTCCTTCTTGGCCTCGAGGCCGTGGAAGGCCACGCTGGTGGGCTGCAGCCACACGGGGCCGAGCTCGTGGGGCGCGGCGGCGTTGCCGTGGCAGAGGGTGTTGTTGAAGCAGCCGGGCACGGTGCCCTTGGGCGCCGGGTTCAGGGGATGGTTGGCGGGATTCGCGGGAGCGCCGGGGAAGTGGCACTGGGCGCAGGCCGCGGCGGCCGAGGGATCCGTGGTGGCGTGGGTGAGGGATCCGCCGCGCCAGGGCTTGGTGGGATGCGGCGCCTGCACGCCGTGGCAGGAGGCGCAGGAGACGCCGGAGCCGCCGCCCTTGTAGTCCATGCCGTGGCAGAGCTGGCAGGAGGCCAGTCCGCCGCCGGAAGGGCCCGGGGCCCGCTTCGCCTGCGCGCCGTGGATGCCCGCCGTCGGCCAGCCGGGGCTGGGTTTGTGGTGGCACTCCGCCGTCATGCAGGAGGGGATGGCGCTGCCGGTGCGCAGCACCGTCATCTCATGGCACTGGGTGCAGTTCTGCAGGGAGGACAGGGCCTGGACCGGATGGTCCGCGATCCATCCGGCGGGATGCTGGTGCCCAGGGCTGGCGGGTCCGGCGACGCCGGCCCGCTCCCCCCGGCCGCAGCCCGGCGCGAGGAGGCCGAGCAGGCAGGCGAGGGCCGCCAGGCCCGTGAACAGGCTGCGCGTCCGGAGCCTCGTCGTGTCGTCGGCCATGGGAATCGATCCGAAGCGTTCCGGCCGGAAACCGGAAGGTTTGGGGATGGCGCGCCGCGGACGAACCGCGGTCCCGGAGCCTTGGGGGTTCCGCACGCACAGGATCTGGAGGACGAAATCAGCCGACGAATTTACGACCCGAAGATCGTATTCACGCAGGCATATCAACGCTTCAACCTAGTTATGCGAGGGGCGCTGTCAATGTTGAGAGGCCCCACGTGATTCCAGTCACCGGATGCAACGTCCGGACGCGCGCGGGTCCTTGATGAGGCGGCGGTCCGGGCGAACGAAACCGCGGAACCTTGATCAACGGGGCCGCGCCTTGGCGAACGGCTGACCCCGGGTAGGGTCCTCGAAGAAGCCCGCCAATCCTGGGTTTGAAGGCCCTTGAATGCGGTCGCGGGGTGGGCGGCAAGGCGGATAACGGAAGTGGCGAGGCGCGTGCCGAGGATGATCGCGGCGCTGGCGGGGTCCGGATGCAGGCGCGTCGGCTAGGGCTGCTCCCTTGTTCCCGATGGGTCTGCAGGGGTCTGGGGAAAGTGCCACGTCCCGGTCTCGGGCTTGAATTGGATCAGCCCGTTCATGGAGAGGAACAGCACCACGTTGCCCCTGCGGAAACCGCGGGACCGGTCCAGGCCCATCCCGGTACCGATGCGGGATGGCGGCTCCGTGGCGGGCGTGAACCGGTTCGTGCGGGGATCGTAGAGTTCCGCCTCGCACTTCAGGGGGGCAGGCTTGGGCATGGCCTTGACGAGTTCTCCGGGCTTCATGGCCAACAGCTTGTCCGCATCCGGCAGGGGGCCGGTCCGGACGTCTGAAATGCCTTGGAGGATGAGTACCCGGCCGTCGGGAAGGGCGGCGGCCGCATGGAGGCAGCGGGGGGCCACCATCGGGCCTGCGGGCGTGAAGGTCAGCGTCGCCGGATCGAACAGCTCGGCGCTCGGCTCTCCGTCGCTCCCCCCGGTGATGAGCACACGCCCGTCCTCCATCAGCGTCGCCTCGTGCTGGCTCCGGCGGCGGGACATGCGGGGCAGCAGGCTGGTGCGGCCGGTGGCCGGATCGAAGAGGTAGGCGTTGGAGGTGCCCGCGCCGCGCTCGCCGTACTCGAGGTGCGTGATGAGGACCCGGCCGTCCTTCAGGCGGGTGCCCTTCGGCGTGCCGTTCACCGCCTGCGACGGGTGCCCGACGGGGCTGAAGGTCCCCGTGGCAGGATCGAAACGCTGAAGGCCGGACTCACCCCGTTCCTGGGTAACGAAGAGCGCGGTGCCGTCCGCCAGCGGGACGAGGTCCGAGACGCGGCACTCCTCCGGAAGCTGGCCGAGGCTGAGCCAGGTCCCCCGGACCGGGTCGAAGGCTTCGACTTCCCGCGCCGGGCGTTCATCCAGGCCCTGGCCTCCGGCCACCAGCATGCGGCCGTCGCTGAGAATGCACGAGGCCAGCTGCCAGCGCCGGGGCCGAATCAGGGCCGCGGTCGGCGTGAAGGCGCCGGTGACGGGGTCGCAGAATTCGGCGCTCTTGGTGCCGCGGAACTGCGCCCCGGCGATCAGGATCCGCCCGTCCGGAAGCTGGGCGCTGGTTCCGCCCACGCGGTCCATGGGATTGGCGAGGGGCCGCCCTGCGGCCTTCCGGATTTCGCGCACCACCCCAGGTCCGAAAGTGGCCATCAGGCCAGCGCTGACAACGATGGCGGTGATCGCCAGGCCGAGGAGAAGCTTGCGCAAGGTTTCCATGCCCCAGGCTATCAGTGCCCAGAGCTCGCGGGCCGTGCCGGGGCCGTGCCGGGGCGGCGCTGGCGGGGACGGAACGGGCCGTCAGCTCCCGGTCCTGGGAATCCTCACGCCACAACCTTCTCGATGCGCCGGTCCGGCACGAGCCACATCAAGGCGACGGCCACGTAGAGCGCGGCGGCGGAGAGGGAATGCAGGAAGGCCAGGGGGATGGCGGCGGCGTAGAGGACGATGGAGATGCGGCCCTTGAAGTCGCGGCCCAGCGCCCTGGCGAGGGCCGAGTCGGCGCCGTGGTGGGCCAGGAGGGCGCGCACGAGGAGGAAGTAGGCGATGGCGGCCAGCAGCAGCACCCCGCCGTAGAGGGCCACCGGCAGCGCGGCGAAGCGGTTCTCGCCCATCCACCCGGTGGTAAAGGGGATCAGCGACAGCCAGAAGAGGAGGTGCAGGTTGGCCCAGAGGATGCGGCCGTTCACCCGGTGCACCGCCTGCAGCAGGTGGTGGTGGTTGTTCCATTTCGGGCATATTTTCATCTGTGCAAGCAAATTTATTATTAAACTGCTTATAATTAAGAACTTATAAAAATATCAAGATAATTATTATGTTAGTTTTATCTCTAAGTTCTTACCCTTGCGTGGCATTTAATCAGACGTAAGTTTTGATAGTCATGATTAGTGTGTCCGTTTTCCAGTTGGGCACCCGCGCCTGGTTTTCGCTCCCCCTCACCGAGGAGGGCCTGCCATCCGTCACCGCAACGGCCTTCGTGTTAACGCGGTGGCGTGCGGGTCGGGCACCCAGCACTATCGCCTATCAGTTACGGGCTATCGACTACGCCCTAGATTGGGCGAAACGGACTGGGATCGACTTCGAGGCTAGGTGCCGGAGCCGAGAATTCTTTGACGAGGACGAACTACAAGAACTTCGCGAGGCCTTGCGGGTTCCCCGTTTGCGGAACGGCGCAAAGCGCCTCAAGCTCGTCGCAGTAGAGACCCTCGCCGCGAGGTGGGATTTCATACTGGGCTTTATTTTGTTCCTGGCGAGGAAGAGCTTCACCCGCGCCATGAGCATCGACGACCGTGAGACCGCAAAAGGGCAGATTCTCCGCTTCGTCGAGTTGTACCGCAGCGAGCGACCTCATGTGTCTACAGCCGTTCGTAGCACCGTGGTGGGACTACCCACTGAGGATGCTCGCCTCCTTTTTGGGACCTTGGAGGACGGCCGAACGAGTGTCTTTCACCCGGAGCATCCCCGGAATCCGTTCGGTTCCCACCGGGAGCGCAACTACGCTCTCTTCATCTTGCTTTACTGGCACACGTTTAGAATCAGTGAGCCTCTGAACCTCAAGGTCACCGACCTCGACCTTCGGAAGACTAAGGAGATCCTCACGGTCCAAGCCCGCCCTGACGACCCTGACAACCCCTCACATGAAGATCTGAAGCGCGGTATCGGGGGCGTGGTGGCCTTGGAGGAGGTTGTGGTCGAAGCCCTGGCTGACTGGCTCATCGCGAGGCGCAGTTATCCCAATGCAAAGCGCTGTCCCTACCTTTTCTTGAGCGCCAGGGGACGCAAACTTTCCAAGCGGCAAGCGACCAATCTGTTCCATGAAGCTCGCAAGGCGTTTCCGGAACTTGGGCCAAGCTTCGCCAGTCACGTACTACGCCACGACTGGAACGAACGCTTCGTGGAGGAGGCAATGGCACGTCGTGGCAGCAACCGTTGGAGCCCACAAGACCTACTCGATGTGGATAGGCAGGAAGATGCCAACCGCTGGGTGCCCGGCAGCAAAATGCCTGGGCGGTACTCTCACCGCGCATTTTCCAAGCGCTCGAGTCAGCGGGTCATGGCACGAGCCCAAGAGTTCGAGGATCTGTCAGAGGACGAAGAATAAGCATGACGAAGAAGAGATTTCTCTCAGACTATCGCCTCCCTAGCGCTTCAACGGCGCCCCAGCTTCCGGCCACCGCTCCTCGTGGAACGATCACCACTCATGAGGGGTCGTTGCTCGACCTCGCCAATCCGGTCTGGAGGTTCCCAAAAGCTCATCTAACCGTCGACTGGCGAAAAGCGCGTATAACCGACTCTAGCCTCCTGAACGCAGCTAAGCGCTACTTCGCTTGGCTGGCCGCGAATCGAGCGGAGGATACGGTTCGTGTCGCCTGGAACGGCATGAATTTACTATCTGAATGCACGAGTTTCATCGCCGCGGACAATCGGACCAAGGGTGCCGATGGCACGATCACCTATGAAGTGTTCCAAGAACTGGCGCACTTGTGCACTTCTAAGTCCACTGGCAGCCAGAACCAATTTGGTCAAATCCGCACTTGGTACAAATGGTGCCTAGACCACCGCTACCAGGGCTTTTCTGCCTCCGAATGGCCATCCATTTACGCGATATCACTCGATCAATCCGAGCCCTACCGAGCCCTCCTGGGCCCTGGTCCTGACGAGACGCCGCTCACGCCGATCCAAAAGCGGGAACTGTACGAGGCCCTCAAGGCGGCTCGCCAGCAGGGGACCCTCTCCACCGAAAATCTCATAGCGATCTGGCTTGTGTTCTATCGGGGCATCCGCCCGGAGGAAGCCACCGGCATGATTGAAGCCGACCTCAAGCGTGCTGGAAACCATTTCATGGCCTGGGTTCCCTACGTAAAAAAGCGCACACCCCGGCGAAAGGGTGGAGGCCGCTCTCTTCGTATCCCTCCCTTCCTGGGGACGCTGATCGAGAATATGATCCGCGAGCACCGGGAGGCTCGGACGGCCGCTGGAGTGTTCGATCCAACCTCAGAACGATGGCCTCTATTCCCGCGAGAGACGCCGGCCACCGCGAATTACTTGGACCCGATGGTGGGCTGGTTTCAGCAGAAGGGCGTTATCGTAAAATGGATCATCAGGAGTGAGAAGAAGTTGGGCCTTAGCTTTAAGCTCAATGCCCATCGCCTTCGGAATAGCTTCGCACTTGACTTAGTGCTACGTGGGGCATGCCCTGAGGAACTTCGTATTGAGTTGGGCCACGCAAGCACGCATTGGATCCACCGCTACTTCCACCCTGGGGATTCTCAGGTGGACATGCTGGACGCCGTGGAAACCGAACGCTTGGGCTCCGTTTTTCAGGCCCTGACCGATAACATGACGGATGCACACATGCCTCGTCGACCCGATGAGGCGCCCCGGACGCGTATCAGGTATGGCGACCCCATGAAAGGGATCTATGTGGGCGTGGGGGAATGTGGGTGCAAAGGAAGCAAATGCGCAGTGGGACTGGCCAACACTTTGAATTGCTACACCTGCGTCTATTTCTGCCCGTTTAAGCAGGGTAAGCATGATCTGGTGCTTCGCCAAGTGAACGACACCATCGACGAGATGCGGCTCCGTGGCGCGGAGGAAGTCGACCTCGGCATTTGGCGACAGTACCGCAAGGGCGTGGCGCACGTCATCGAGCAGTGCCACGCGACTCAGGCCATTGAAGCAGAGCCCGCCGATGCGAAGTCAAGCAAGACTCGAAAGAAGGGAAAGAAGCATGTTGCCTAGGTTTTTCAATGACCAGCAGCCTGAGAACCAAGATCAGGTTCAAGTGAATTTCGCCGCCTTCGTAGCCAAGGGGCAGTCCATAGCCAAGGCCAAAGGCATCGACTGGGACGGGAATGTCTGGCAGGTCGGCCAAGATCAGGGTGACCTGTTGAAAGCTAATAAGGGTCTTCATTTTCGCTCGATTGGAAGCGGAAAGCAGATGAGAGATGGAGTGCCATTCGCGGAGCCATTCAATTCCTTCGCAAAGGCCTGTATCTCCATTTTGTTGGAAGGGAGACAGTATTCTAGTGGGAGCCTAGATAATTTTATGCGGCCTCTACGAAGCATTTACTCGGTTGAACCTGACCCTAGACGATTCGCAGATTCCACATTCCAGGCCGCGCTAGATTTGTTTTTCACGCGCGAAATTCTTGCTAAGCGTAGTCGAGCATCAATCGCAAGCAGGATGGAAACGATCGCGGATATCGTGGATAGCTACCACCTCTCCGTCGAGCCGATCTCATGGAAGCGGGAAATTTCCTTTGGATCGGGTTACCGCTACCCCGATGATCCCGAGGACCAGGCTAGGCACAACGCGAAACTGCCCAGCGACGAGGTTATCCAGGCCGTCGTGGAGCTGTACCATGAGATCCCTAGGACTGAGGCCGCAGATCGGCTCCTCATCTGCCTTTGCGTACTCCTGCTGATTACTGGATTTCGGATCGGGGAAGCACTCTGCCTGCCCTGGGATTGCCTGCAAAACTTCATCCGTGACCGGGCCGACGGCAAGGGTCCGTTGCTCGACGAGGAGGGAATGCCGGTGGTGTATTCCAAGTTCCGCCAGTACCTGCCTGAAAAAAATGGTGAGAAGGTGACCGCACAAAGGTATCTGGGGCGGATCGGGAGTCAGGTTCTGAGAGCGGTATATGAGGAGATCCAGGACATCACTCGCCCCTTCCACGACACCGCCACCTGGATGGCGAATCGACCCGGCCGGGCCCTGCTACTGCCGCTCGCGCCGCAAAAACAGTGGTTCACACGGGAGGAGGTGGACGGCTTTTTCGGCAAGGAGTCCATGGGTCGTTTCATTCGCAACTACAAATTGGAATCGGAAATTCATGAAGGCTGGTCTGAACCAATGTTCCCACGTTCCGAACTCGAACGAGTCGTGCTAGGGAAGAGCAAAATTGGTGTGGTTCGTAGCATCCCATGGCCCATTCACACGCACGAGATCCTTTTCGTGGTGGGGAGTTTGACTTTTTCAGGTCCGTTCCGGAGGCGCACCAATCAGGGCATCCCGAATGCAGTTATACCGCTGAGGTCTCCGACTTTCTGTAAGTTCTTGGTGGGCAATAAGACTTCTAAGAGCGTGTTCGAGCGCTACGGCAAGTCCGATGCGTATGGCAAACCGCTCCGTATCACCTCGCACCAATTCCGGCACTGGCTGAATAACGAGATGTACCTGGGCGGGATGAGCGAGGTTCAAATTTCCTACCAGTTTGGTCGTTACAACAAGCGGAGCAACAGCGCATATGACCACCGCGATCCCATTCAGCGCGCCAAGGCCCTCCAGGAGGCGGCCCGGAAGGGGAAGATCCTGGGTGAGTTCGGCACAGCCCTGAAGCGGATGAATGTTGTGGATCGTGAAGCTTGGATCAAGAGCGCCTATATGAACGTGCATTGGGGTCCGCTCGGAGGTTGTGCCGACGAGACCATTCGGCGAGCGGACGCCATGCCCAAGGAGTGCGCCAACTGTGGCGGCCTGATCGTGGTCAAGGGTGACCTTGAAGGCCGTGAGGAAGCGGCACGCCAACTACAATTCACAGAATGGTGGCTGGTCAAGGCCGCAGAGGATGTCCAGGATGGCGATCCCGACAACGACCTCCAGATTCAGTATTACCGGCACAAGGCTACCTCCCTGCGGCGGATCATCGGGATCCATGACGATCCCAGCATCCCAGACGGGACGCATGTCCTGATGGACTTCATCGCAGGTACCGCGATTGAGCTGATGGAGGGCGCCTGCCATGCCTGATGTGCCCAAGAAATCATCGCGCAACGCCAAACCCGGGAAGGCCGAGGTCCCGGCCAGAAAGCAGTACCACCGACCATTCCGCCAGATCTCGGATAATGACCGAGCGAGGATCCTAGAGATCGTCCGAAGTTGGTCTGCGCCGACGATCACCTGGGAAGCCCTTGCGAAGGAGTTGCAGATCCAGTTGGGTCATCTGTGGACGCGGCAGAGCCTTTATCAGCAGCAGGACATCCGGGAGGCATTCAAGGCACGTAAGTCCACCGGGCCGATCACCCCGAAGATCCACGGAATGGAACAGGTAATCGACCGTATGCGCGAAGAAGTGAAGGCCCTGAAGGCGGAAAAGATCAGGTACCAGGAACTGTTCGTGCAGCTTATCTGGAACGCCCACCATCGAATGAAGGTTCCGTTGGACGAGCTTGAAAAGCCGCTGCCCTATTCAGCCCGCCTCCGCGAGATTCCTAACAAGCCACCGCCGAACGTAGAGATCCCGGCGGAGGTGAAGGCGAAGGTCGTCGAACTCCAACACGAGGAGGATCGGAAATGACGGGGAATGGGCGCTCCGGCCAACAGCTCGGAGTGGAGAATGTGGCCGCTGTGGAGCGCTACTTGGATGCCCTGAAGGTGGATGGAAAGGGCCTCCCATCCCGAAATGGAAAACTTTCCATGAGCGCAGTGGCACTGGCTTCAGGCGTGGCGACTCAGAATCTCTACAAGAACCCCAGGTGCAGGGAATTGCTGGAGAAGGCCGCCCAGGGACTGGGACTTTCACCAATTGGACGGGAGGATGGCCAGGCCAAGGACGATCCCAGGGACCGCCGCATCCAGAGTCTGGAGGCCCGGATCGCCTCGCTCCAGGCTGAGGTAGAGGGGCTACGCTCGAAACTGAGAAGGTTCGCGCATATCGAACAGCACATGGTCGAAACGGGCCGCCGTGTGATCTCGTGATGGAAGTGACCGTGATCGTCGACCGGGTCTGGCCTGGACGAATGGGGGGCGCGGCCT
>JBGAST010000036.1:0-36188 GCA_044229575.1 Holophagaceae bacterium
CTCCATCGCCAAGCTGAACACCGCGGACGTGAACATCATGACCGCCGAGGACCCGGTGGAGTTCAACTTCGCCGGCATCAACCAGGTCCAGATGAAGGAGCAGATCGGCCTCAACTTCGCCGCCGCCCTGCGCTCCTTTCTCCGACAGGATCCGAACATCATCCTGGTGGGGGAGATCCGGGACTTCGAGACCGCGGAGATCGCCATCAAGGCCTCCCTCACGGGCCATCTCGTGCTGTCCACCCTCCACACCAATGACGCGCCCAGCACCATCAACCGCCTCATGAACATGGGGGTGGAGCCCTTCCTGGTGGCCACTTCGGTGAACATCATCTGCGCCCAGCGCCTGGTGCGCCGGCTTTGCGCCAACTGCAAGGGGCCGGACGCCCACACCCCCGTGCACGACGCCCTCCTGAAGGTCGGCTTCACGGACCAGGAGGCCAAATCCATCAAGCTCTTGGGCATCAAGGGCTGCGAGACCTGCAACCAGAAGGGCTACAAGGGCCGGGTGGGCCTCTACGAAGTGCTCGAAATGTCGGAAACCCTCAAGGACATGGTCCTCACCGGGGCCTCGGCCATCGAGCTCCGGGAACAGGCGCAGAAGGAGGGCATGCTCACCCTTCGCCGCTCGGGCTGCCGCAAGGTCCTCGACGGCGTGACCACCATCGAGGAAATCGTCCGGGAAACCGTGCTCTGAAGACCGAACCACACCGCCTACCAGGAAAGGGATCCCCATGAGCGATGGCAACCAATACGTCGTTCCGCTCCAGCAGCTGCTGAAGACGATGGTGGAATACGGAGGCACGGACCTTCACATCACCACCGATACGGCGCCCCAGGTCCGCATCGACAGCCGGATGGTGCCCCTCAAGCTGCCCCCCCTCGACGCCTCCCAGACCCGCTGGCTGTGTTACGGCGTGATGACCGACCAGCAGAAGCACCGCCTCGAGGAGGATCTCGAAGTGGACTTCTCCTTCGGGCTTCAGGGCGTGGCCCGGTTCCGGGCCAACGTGTTCAACCAGCGGGGCGCCACCGCCGGCGTGTTCAGGACCATTCCCGAGAACATCCGCAGCTTCGAACAGCTGGGCCTCCCCCCGGCGGTCCAGTCCCTCTGCGACAAGCCCCGCGGGCTCGTCCTCGTGACCGGTGTGACCGGATCCGGCAAGTCCACCACCCTGGCGGCGATGATCGACAAGATCAACGACACGGAGCCCCTCCACATCCTCACCATCGAGGACCCCGTGGAATACGTGCACCGCCACAAGCGCTGCATCGTAAACCAGCGCGAGATCCACGCCGACACCCACAGCTTCAAGAAGGCCCTCCGTTCCGCCCTCCGGCAGGATCCCGACGTGGTCCTGGTGGGCGAGATGCGCGATCTGGAAACCATCGAATCGGCCCTGACCATCGCCGAGACGGGCCACCTCACCTTCGGAACGCTGCACACCAGCTCCTGCGTCCAGACCATCAACCGCGTCATCGACGTGTTTCCGAGCCACCAGCAAGCCCAGGTCCGGGCCCAGCTCTCCCTGGTGCTGGAGGGCGTCATCTGCCAGTCCCTCATCCCCAAGTCCAGTGGCAAGGGCCGGGCCCTGGCCCTCGAGGTCATGATCCCCAACCCCGCCATTCGCAACCTCATGCGCGAGGACAAGATCCACCAGATCTACGGCGTCATGCAGACGGGCCAGATGAAATACGGCATGCAGACCTTCAACCAGAGCCTGGCGGACTGCATCATGCGCGGGGACATCACCCAGGACGTGGCGATGAGCTACTCCTCGAACCACGACGAACTCCGGGAGCTGGTCAACCGGGGCGTCGGCACCGTGGGCACCGCTCCGCCCCCACCCCCCCGCAAGGACGGCGGATCCCTTCTTGGCGGCCGCAACCCGAACATCAAGTACTGAAGGTTTCCCAGGCACTTCCATCAAGTTGCGGCAAGGCCTATGCTTGAACCCTAGATCCACTCAATAGGTTGACGCGAGGTTTTATGCCTGCATATGCATGGAAGGGTAAGAACCGGTTGGGGGAGGTCCAGGAGGGCATCCTGGTATCCGACTCCAAGGAAGCTGCCTCCATCACCCTACGACGGAACGGCATCCAGGTCATCAGCGTCAAGGCCCAGGCCGCCAGCTCGGGAAAATCCTTCGGCAAGGTCAGCCAGAAGGACCTGGCCATCTTCACCCGGCAGTTCAGCGTGATGATCGACGCCGGCCTGCCCCTCGTCCAGTGCCTCGAAATCCTGGGCTCCCAGCAACAGGACAAGGGTTTTGCCAAGACCATCGACGCGGTCCGCCAGGACGTGGAACAGGGTTCCACGCTGCAGGCCGCCCTGTCCAAGCACCCCCGGGCCTTCAACGACCTCTACGTGAACATGGTCGGCGCCGGGGAATCGGGCGGCATCCTGGACGTGATCCTCCAGCGTCTCTCCCAGTACATCGAGAAGGCCGTGAAGCTGAATTCCAAGGTCAAGAGCGCCATGACCTACCCCATCGCGGTCATCGGCATCGCCACCATCGTGGTGGTGGTGATCATGATCAAGGTGATTCCCGTCTTCGCGGCCATGTACGAAGGCCTCGGATCCACGCTGCCCTTCCCGACCCGCATCTGCATCGGGATGTCCAATGCCCTCATCCGATACAGCTACCTGGTCATCCTCTTCGTGGGGGTGATCATCTTCGGTACCCGCCAGTACTACCGAACCCCCACAGGGAAGCTCCAGATCGATACGATCCTGCTGAAGGTGCCGGTCCTGGGCGACCTGCTGCTCAAGGTGGCGGTGGCCCGCTTCTGCCGCACCCTGGGCACCCTCACCGCCTCCGGCGTGCCCATCCTCGAGGGCATGGAGATCACCGCCCGCACCGCCGGCAACCTCGTGGTCCAGAACGCCATCCTGAAGGCGCGGGAGGCGGTGGAACAAGGACGGAACATCTCGGCGCCCCTTTCGGAGACCAAGGTCTTTCCACCGATGGTCATCCACATGGTGGCGGTCGGCGAGGCTACCGGCGCCCTGGACAACATGCTCGCCAAAGTGGCCGACTTTTATGAGGACGAGGTGGACAACTCGGTCGCGGCCCTCACATCCCTCATGGAGCCCATCATGATCGCCGTCCTCGGCGGCATCATCGGCTTCATCGTCATCGCCATGTACATGCCGATCTTCGGCCTCGCCGAGGCATTCGACAAGAGCTGAGCCCTCGCGGCTTCAAGGAGAAGAAACATGGGACTGCGCCGCCGGAAGACGCACGGATTCACGCTCATCGAGATCCTGGTGGTGCTGGCCATCATCGGCATCATCTCCGCGATCGCCATCCCGGCCCTCTTCGGCCAAAAGAAGAAGGCCCGCCTCGTGGGCGACGCGATTTCGAACGCCAAAGTCATCCAGATGGCCATGGAGACCACCAAAGCGGAAACCGGAACCTATGGACCCGCGGGGGCGAAAGCCGAGTGGAAATACAACGTTGCCGCGCCGACACTAACCAGCTTCACCACGAACCCAGCACCCTACTTCAATCCCGTAGGGTCCACCCAGATGAACATCACCCTTACGGTCGGTGCCACAGGCCTGACCTACACCCTTTCCGCCGCAGAAGGCACCACTGAAATTTACCGAACCAATGAGAAGGGAACCCAGCTCTATCCCCCTCACTGAATTCCATGATTCCCCAAAGGAAGAACGCCCCTGGAAAGGGGCGTTCTTCCTTTGGGTCGGCCGCACTGGCGGCTTCCCCTGTCATGGATGCGGCGGACTCGAGGGGACCAGACCATTCAGCGTTTCAATCCGCGATAAGAGGGATGGTAAGCCGTGTCCGGAGAACGGAGGCTCCAACGGGAATCGCTGGGCGGAGTTCCGGTTCGTAGGTATGGGTAAAAAAATCCTCCAGGTCGCCCTGGAGGATTTGAAGAGGCAGGAAATGCTTAGTCGATCGCGATGAACTTGGAGATCGAGACGACCGCAGAGCCCTTCTTGTACTTGGCGCGGGCGATGACGGTGGGGTGGGGGGAACCAGTGACCGGATCGGGATAGGCGGCGCTGAAGAACAGGCCGACACGGCCGATGCCGCCGGCGGCTGCCTGGATGTAGGGGTCGCTGGTGCCGCCGTAGGGGTTCTTGGCCTTCGGGTACTTGTAGTTGCTGAGGGTCAGCACCTTCGGGATGACCGTGGAGCCGGTGAACGCGGAACCCTCGATGGCGCGGCGGTCGTCGCCGGCGCGGGCGATTTCACCCGTGATGTTGTTCATCAGGGCTTCCGTCGCGCGGATCTTGGCCTTCTCACGCTGGCCCAGCAGGGCGGGGATGGCGATGGCGGCAATGATGCCGATGATCGCGAGAACGAGCAAAAGCTCGATCAGGGTGAAACCTGACTGCTTCTTCATGAGGCCTCCTTGGGGCGTGGTAGGTACCAAATATAGCGAATGTGGTGCCAACATGCATTGAAATAATGTCTAAATAATAAAACAGACATTTCCTGGGAATAGAATCCTACGTTGCGAATCCTAGGGGAGCTGGGGACGCGATGCGTCCACCGAGGCCGTCGGACTGCCCTGCTGGGGCATGGGTCCCGGATAGTACTTCCGGAACTCTTGGATCTCCTGAGCGGCTTCTTCAGGCGTAACGGTGTCCTTCTTGACCAATTTGTAGCGGTCGAACACGAGACGTTCGTATTTTCCTCCGCTCACAGGGTTGAAGATCAGCAGCTCGCGGCCGCGGGTCACACAGGAGGAAATTTTCCGGGCCTCCAGCTCATGTTCCGGCGGGTCCGACGCGAACCACAACCCGTTCGACATGATGTTGATCGTCCCGACCAGTTCCTTGGGGTCGATCCCAAGGTCTTCCTTCCGGTTCCGCTCCTCCTCGTTTTCCAGGTGCCGGGCCCGGATGGTGAGGATCTGGGTCAGGAAGGGATCCTCCCGGCCGATCAGGATCAGCGGACCACCTTTCACGGCTTGCCGCTGCATGGCATCCCTGAGCTCCACCCATGTGAACATCTGGCCGGGTTTGAACTCGTGCCGGGTCTGGCCGAAGGGGTGCAGCGGCACCCACATGGTGTTGGGCTCCAGGGTGAATCCATGGAAGCCTTCCAAGTGCGAGAGCACCTCGTCCTTTTCGTTTTCCAGGGGGAGATGAAATTCGCCGTGATCGGCGGTCACGATTCCGCTCAGGTGGGGGAACTTGGCTTCCCAGCGCCGGAGCATCGGGTCGAGGCGGGTGACCACCCGGTGCAGCCGGGCGGAGTAGTGGTACAGGGCGCTGGAACGCAGATCGAGGCGGGAGGGATCTTCGACGGGCTGGTCCGTGTCCTCGTAGGGCCGGTAGGACCAGGCGGAGTCGAGAAGCCAGATCCAGGGCCGCAACTTCTGGAACTCCCCGAGGGTGATGCGGATGGGCTCGTGCAGCGTGCAGGTATGGCTGAAGACCCACTGGTGGGTTTCCGTCAGCCGTTCCAGATCCCGATAGTAGGCTTCGATGTCGGCCCAGGGGTTGGTGTTCTCGATGGGGGCGGCATAGTTCTGGGCCCAGGAGTAGACCGGGAAGATGGTGCCCATGCCCAGGGTGAACCAGTATTTCCAGCCTCCCGGCGATTCGCGCACGGTCGTGAACAGGTTGGGCTGGTTCCCGAAGCCCGCGGTGAGGCTGTCGTCGATGGCCCAGGCGGTCCTCAGCCCTTTCTGGCGGGCGAGATTGAGGAGCTCGAACTCCTCCGGATGCCCGAAATCCCTGCGGAAGGGCATGATCACCGAATTCCGGAGCTTTTCCGGATCCTTGCCCAGCAGGAGGCTCCAGGAGCGCCGGGTGGCGGGGGTCGCGCAAACGCTGTTGACGTCGTTGGGCGCCTTCCAGGAGGGCATGTACCGCTCCACCAGATCCTTCCTCGCGCCGTCGATGCCGATGACCAGCACCCGCGGCACATCCGGCGGCAGGGGGGGCGGCAAGGGCATCCGCTTGCGGACCACGTCGTGGGGGATCTGGGGCAGAGCCGCCAGGAAGGCCAGGAGCAGCAGGGTCCGAAGGGCCGGGAAGGCCTTCGCCTCGCGGCGCATCATCCGCCAGAGCAAAAAGCCCCCTGCGCCCAGGAACAGGAGCAGGGCCAGTGCCATGGGGAGCCGCTTGATCCCCGGCAGGCTCACCAGGGCCATGGGCACCATGGTGAACAGCACGCCATGGAAGAAGATGAGCGTGCCAGTCCCTGCTGTGAGCCCGTCGCGGAAGGAGAGGTTCTTGGAGAGGTCCGAACCGTGGCGGTCGGACGTGGCCAGTTTGGCGACGAGGGAAAGGACGAGGCCGATGCCCAGGTACACCGCCAGGGCGCTGAAGGCCCAGGTCAGGGCAGCCTGGACGACGATGGGACCGAATTCCACCTGGGGGAGGAAGGGATGGGGCCGGTCCTTGAACCGGAAGGCGACCCGAAGGCCCAGCAGGAGCCAGGTCAGGAACCAGACGAAGGAGACCCCGGCCAGCCACCGGAGGCGGGACATGCGCGGAGGAGGGGTCCCTTCCTTGGGGGTCGAAGATGCCCTGCCAAGCCATGACCGGAGAGACTTCATCTGGATTTCCTCAACTCGGAGAGCAGCCGTTTGGCGCCGGAGTGGTTCGGATCCCGGGATAGGGCGGCCTGCACATCGTTCCGGGCTTCGGGGAGGCGGCCGAGGGCCTTCAGGACCTGGGCCCTGCGCCAATAGGCGTTGGCGTGGCCCCCGGTGCCCCCTTCCAGGGGCTCGGCCACCACGCGGGTGAGGTGCTCCAGGCCCTGTTCTAGGTGCAGGCCGGAACGGGCTGCGATCTTCCCCAGCTGCAGCCGCACCAGGCTCGGCGCCTCCGTCGCGGTCAGCGCGCCTTCGGCGAGGCCCCAGGCCTCCTCGCCTTCGCCGGCGTCCAGCAGGGCGTCGGCGACCGCCTGCAGGCCCCGGGCGGAGGTCTTGACCCCGGGCCACAGGCGCCGGGCCTCCTGGGCCAGGCGATGCTTCCACGCCTCCCGCCCCAGGGCTTTCCGGGTGGCGGACTGGCTCAGGGCGTCCAAATATCCGTAGACGACCTGGGGGTCGCGGGGTGCCAGCTCGATGGCCTGCTTCAGGAACGGTTCCGCCTCACCCCACCGTTCATCCAGCGCGAGCACCATGCCTTTCAGCAGGTGGCCGCGAGCGGGTGCAACCCGGGCCAGGCGGTCGGCGCAACGGAGGGCTTCGCGGGTGGAACCCCCCAAGATCCCCGGCAGCTGCTGGTAGGCGAGACCCAGGCTGTTCCAGGCGGCCACGTAGCCCGGGTCAAGATCGGCGGCCCGTTTGAAGTCCTCCAGGGCGGATGCGGCCTTGCGCAGGCTCCCGAAGTTGCGCTGCTGGATGGCGATGGCCCCCATGGCGGTGCCCCGGGCGAGCAGGGCGTCCGGCAGATCGGGCTTCAGGCTCAGGGCCCGCCCGGCCGCCGACTGGGCCTCACCGAACTGCATCAGAGCCGAGTGGGCCTGGGATTTCGCGGCCCAGGCCAGGGCATTACCGGGATTGGCCTTGAGGGCCGCCTCCGCCTCGGCGAGCACCCGGAGGTAGCGCCCCGAATCCAGATTCTCTCTGGGATTGAAGGTCGCCTGGAACGGTGCGGGTAGCAGGAAGAGAAGGAGGGGAAGGGCGCGAATCATGAATTGGCCAGTGTAGCGGGCCATCCGGGCTCTGGGGTATCCTCGGTGCCTCGATCAATGCTCGATTTCCGGAGGCTCCTGCATGCTGATGAAGGGTAAACGCGGTCTGGTGGTCGGTGTGGCCAACAAGCGGTCCATCGCCTGGTCCATCGCCCAGCGTTGCGTGGAGGAGGGGGCCCAGCTGGCCTTCAGCTACCAGAACGAGCGGCTCGGGGAGAACGTCAAGGACCTGACCGCCGAGATCCCGGATGCCCTCACCTTCCAGATGGACGTGTCCGACGACGGGCAGGTGCGGCAGGGATTCGAGCTGCTGGGCCGGGAATGGGGAAGGCTGGACTTCCTGGTCCATGCCGTGGCCTACGCGCCTCGGCAGGCGCTGGAGGGGGATTTCGTTTCCACCAGCCGCGAGGATTTCCGGGTGGCGCTGGACGTGAGCGCCTACAGCCTTCCCGTCCTGGCCCATGCCGCCAAGGGACTGATGGCCGGCGGCGGGTCCATCATCACCCTGAGCTACCTGGGCGCCGAGCGCGTCATGCCGAACTACAACGTGATGGGGGTGGCCAAAGCGGCCCTGGAAAGCAGCGTCCGCTACCTGGCCAGCGACCTCGGGCCCTCGGGCATCCGGGTCAACGCCCTCAGCGCGGGCCCCATCAAGACCCTCGCCAGCTCCGGCATCAGCGGCTTCGGCAGCATCCTGGAGCATCACCGGACCAAGAGCCCCCTGCGCAAGCTGGTGGAACTGGAGGAGGTGGCGGATGGCGCCCTCTTCCTGCTCTGCGACATGGGCCGCGGGGTCACGGGCCAGACTCTGTACGTGGACGGCGGTTACAACATCATGGCGGTCTGAGCCATGGCCGTCCTCGCGAGTTTCCTGGGGGCCTTCCTCCTGTTCGCCCTACAGCCACTGGTGGGCAAGTCCCTGTTGCCGATCTACGGAGGCGGCGCGGGACCCTGGATCGCCTGCATGCTCTTCTTCCAGCTGGTGCTCCTGGGGGGCTACGCCTATGCCCACGGGCTGGCCCGCAAGCTCGGCACCCCCGCGGCCTGGAGGATCCATGGAGGCCTGGCCCTCGCCTCGGTGGCGGTGCTGGCCCTCGGATTCCGGACCGGGGCCGCGCCGTGGACCCCACCCGCGGGAACCGGCGCCGGCACGCTCTACCCGCCCCTGGCCATCCTGATCACCCTGACCGCCTCGGCGGGGGTGCCCCTGCTCATGCTGGCCTCCACCTCGCCGCTCATCCAGGCGGCCTACGCCAGCCTCCACCCCGACCGGAATCCCTACCGGCTCTATGCGGTCTCGAACGCCGGCTCCCTGGGGGGGCTGCTCACCTACCCGTTCCTGGTGGAGCCCTTCATCGACCTGAAAGTGCAGGCCTGGTCCATCGCCATCCTCTTCCTGGTCTACCTCGGGCTGCTCTTCGCCCTGCTGGCCCGGGTGCGGCCGGTCGTTCCTGAAGCCGACCCGGAGGGGGCCTCCACGCCGGCGGTGGTCACCTGGCGGGACCGCGGCAAGTGGATCGGCCTTTCCGCCCTCGGGACCCTGTGGCTCTGCTCGGTGACCAACCAGATCTCCACGGACGTGGCCTCGGTGCCCCTCCTCTGGATTCCCCCCCTCGCCGCCTACCTGCTGACCTTCATCCTGGTCTTCGAAACCCGGTGGAATTTCGATGCGCCCTGGTGGCGCGCGGGGCTCATCGCCCTCGTCGGGTTGCTGGCCTGGATCGAGGGCGTGCCCTTCCTCTACAAGGCCCTGGTGCGGGCGCGGGGGCACGGTTCCTACTGGCTCCTGGGCCCCCTCTATCGCCAGGTCATGTGGATCAACGAGCACCTGCCCCTGGCGGTCATCCTATGCATCCTGGCCGGCGCCGCGGGGTGCCTCATCGCGCACGCCCGGCTGGGAGCGCTCCGGCCGGCCCCCAGCCGGTTGACGGAGTACTACCTCTTCCTGTCGGCGGGCGGCGCCATTGGCGGCCTCTTCGTGAGCGTGGGCGGACCTCTCCTGTTCAACCAGGACCTCGAGCTCTACCTCGCCCTGGCCTTCACCGGGGGGCTGGTGGTCTTCTCCTTCAGCGAATCGAAGGAGCTTTCCAAGTGGCCTGGCCTCGCCTTCGGCACCTTCGCCGCGGGCTTCGCGGCCTTCACCCTGCTGATGGCGTCGGGCGGTGGCAACGTGTACAACGGCCGGGACTTCTTCGGGAGCTTCCACGTCGAGATGCTCCACCCGAAGATCAAGGGACTGACCCACGGCAACACGATCCACGGCCTCCAGTTCGTCGATGAACCGCTGCGCCATACCGGCTACTACGGCGAGGAATCCGGGATGGGGGTGGTCCTCAACACGCTCAAGTTGGAACGTCCCCGGCTGCGGGTGGGCCTGGTGGGCCTGGGGGTCGGGAACACCGCGGCCTTCGGCCGATCCGGCGATGAGTATGACTTCTTCGAGATCAGCCCGGGAGTCATCGAGGTCGCAGGCACCCGGGGCACCCAGTTCGCCGTCCTCAGCTCCAGCCCCGCCACGGTCCGGGTGTACCAGGGCGATGGCCGCCTCCTGGTTTCCAGCCAGGCGCAGGCCGGCGGCCTCTATGACATCCTCCTCATTGACGCCTTCGCCGGCGGGCACATCCCCGCCCACCTGCTGACCACCGAAGCCCTGCGCGGCTATCTCGCGGCCCTCAAGCCCGACGGGATCCTCGTGCTCCACGTGAGCCACAACCTTCCCCTGGACCGGCAGGCCGGAGCCAACCTCAAGGCCGCGGGCCTCACGGGTCTCCTGATCCCCCACGGGGCCGTGATGGGGCGCAGCCGCTCGGGAAACCACGTCCTGGTTGAGAACGCCTCCGTCTATTGGGTCACTTCCGCGGATTCCGGACGCGTGCTGCGTCCGGAATTCATGCGGGTCGCGAAGCGGGCGGTCCTGCAGCCCGGGACCCTGCCGCCGGTGGCGGAAGTGGGGAGGATGGCGGCGGCCCTGGACCAGGAAATCACCGACATCTACCCCTGGACCGATCAGCGGACGAGCCTCTCGCCCCTCCTCCTGTTCGCCCTGCGCCGCCGGTGGGCCTGGGACGAGTAGCCTAGGCCCGAAGCTCCTCGAGCTTGTCCAGCACCGCCTGGACGTGCCCTTTCACGCTCACCTTCGGCCACACGAAGCGGATCACGCCCTTGGGATCCACCAGGAAGGTGCTGCGGATGATGCCTTCCAGCTCCTTGCCGTACATCACCTTCCGCCCGAAGGCGCCGAGGGGGGCAAGCAGCTGCTTGTCGGGGTCCGAAAGGAGCGGAAAGGGCAGGCCATGCTTCGCGATGAACTTCTGGTGGCTGCTGGCGCCATCCCGGGAAAGGCCGTAGACCCTGGCCCCCGCGGCCTGAAGGCGCGGCCACGCATCGCGGAAGTCGCAGGCCTCCGTGGTGCAGCCCGGAGTCATGTCCTTGGGATAGGCGTAGAGCACGGTCCAGGCGCCGGCCAGATCCTTCGGGGTGACGGTCCGTCCCTGCTCGTCGAGCAGCTGGAAGGCGGGAAGGGCTTTTCCGATCAGGGTCATGGCGTGGGCTCCGGGTTGGCTCGCAGGCTCCATGCTAGGCCCACCGCGAGCCCCAGGGCAGCCCAGCCCAGGGGAAGGGGCCCGCTGGCGAAGCGGGGCAGCTGTTCCTGCAGCACGAGCCCCAGGGAGTCATGCTGCGGTCCGGGACCGAGACCCAGGAGGCGCAGGGTCGCTTCGGACCAGAGCGCGGCGATCCACGCGGTGGGAAACTGGGCGCCCGCCTTTTCCCAGAAGAAGGGCCACCAGCGGATCAGGCTCGAGCCCGGGGGCGCTCCGAGGGTGCGTTCCGCCCCCCAGGCGGTGCCCTGCAGCCAGGGATCCAGGCCGGCGGCCAGGGGCGCCTCCAGGTGGAGGGCCAGGAGTCCCGCGAGGAGGAGAGCGAGACCCGCCCAGGAAAGTCCGCCAACAACCTCCGCCAGGGGGAGCAGGAAGAGGAGGGGCGGAGCGGCACGGAGCGCCGAACGCATGGGCCTGAACCGGGGTTCGAAGAGCACCAGGGCGAGGGCCAGGACCATGGCCAGGAGGGCGGCCAGGCTGGCGAAGGCGGCGCTGCGGGTGCCCGCCAGGGCCAGGCGGACCAGTCCATCCCGGCCGAGCTCATCGGTCCCGAGCCAGTGGCGCAGGGAGGCTCCCAGCTCCGCCTGGGCCGGGGCCAGGGGAAGCTCGGGCAGTAGCAGGGCCGGAAGCAGGAGCAGGCGCCGCTTCATGCCGATCGCCGGCGGTGAAATTCCAGGGTCCCCCAGGCCAGCGCGAAGAAGCCCACCCACGCGGCGAGGCCCGCGTGGTCCCGCGCCGCCACCCGCCCCATCCAGTCCGTGCCCAGGCCCTGGACGTTCAGCAGGCGCTCGAGGACGAGGGTCGCGGTGATCCACACGGGCAGGCGGGCTGCGAGCCAGGCGGGGACCAGACGCGCCAGTCCCCGGGCGCGCCACACCGGCAGGGTTCCCCGGCCCCAGGCCAGGGGGAAGGGCGTTTCGGCGGGCAGGGCCTGGGTGAGCCACCGGATCTCCCCCGGAAGGGCGGCGGCGACCAGGGCCGCGAGCCAGGCTCCGTAGCCCGGTGGGCCCCAGGCGGCGGGCCGGAGGGCGAGGAGACCGGCCCCCCACAGAAGGTCCGGCAGGGCTTCCCAGAGGTTCAGGGCGCGGCTCTTCGAGGCGGCGGGGCCCCAAGTCCCCGCGGCGGCCAGGCTGGCCAGGATGAGGATCCCGAGGGCCAGGGCTCCAGGGGTGAGGAAGGCCGCCGGGAAGGGCGGGGGCTGCGCGGCTTTCCACAGGGAGCCTGGCAGCAGCCAGGCGCAGGCCAGGGCCGCAGCCCAGACGAGGACTCCCTGGAGCCATCGGTTCATCGGATCCAGCGCCAGCCGGAGGGCCCCGGGGTGGTGAGGTAGAGCCCAAGGGGGCTGGGGATGACGTCGAGGCGGGCGTCCACCCAGACCACCGACGTGAAATCCAGCAGGGGGAGGGCCGCGGGATCCTCGGACCAGGCCTTCTGGAGATCCCGCCATTCCGGGGCTGTCGCGGTCTGGAGGCGCGGCAGCAGGCCGGGCAGGCTGGGATGGGTCCAGCCGGTGAAGTTCATCGGCCCCTTGGGCTCGACATATTCGAGCACCGCCCAGGGATGGGGATCGAAGAGGACCGTGGCGCAGGCGAGCTGGAACTTCCCTTCCGTCAGGTGCCGGTAGAGGAGGGCGGAATCCACAGGGCGCAGGTCCAGGTCCACGCCGTCCTTTCCGGCGCGGGCGCGGAGGGCCATGAGCACCTTCTGGAGGTAGTCGTCCCCGGCGGCGTACTGCAGCTCCAGGCGTCCGGGCTTCGCGGGCAGGCCCCCCGGGATCTCCAGGACCGGATGGCCAAGGCTTTCGGGCCAGAGACCGCGGCTCGGCCTTCCCTTGGCTCCGAGGAAACCCTGCGGGAAGGCATCCCGCCGCCAGTGCTCCAACCATTTCAGGGTGCCCTTCTGGCGGCTCCAGACCACCACCTGGGCGTGGGTCGGCTGGTGGATCTCCCTCCGGTCCGCGGGCGGCTGGAGGTGCTTCCGCGCCGGGGGGACGCCGATGTGGAGCCAGCCCTTCTGCAGGGCGTCGAGGATGCCGTTCTCGTCCGGCACCATGCGGAAATGGAAGCCTGGGATCCGGGGATGCAGGAAGTGCGTCCGGGCCTTGAAGAACCATTCCCCGCCGCGCCGGTCGCAGCTGAAGGGACCGCTCCCCATGGAAGCCGTCCCCCTCTTCGCGATGGGGATGCGTCCGAGCTCCCGCAGCAGCCGCTCCGGAGGCCGCGGGCTCGTCACGAGGACCTCCGCGCCCGAGGCCGCCACGCCCACGCCGTCCAGGATCCCCCGCTTGGTCGGGCTGGCGGAGGGATCGGCCTGGATGGACTGGAAGGTCCACACCACGTCCTCCGCCTTCAGGAGGGTGCCGTCGGCGAAGGTGGCATCCCCCCGCAGTCGCAGGCGGGTGGTCTTTCCCCGGGTGCTCCAGGCGAGGGCCAGCCGAGGCACGGGCCGGCCCTGGTCGTCGAGGCCCACGAGGGCGTCCCCGGCCAGGGCCTGCAGGATCGCCTGCTCGTGGCCTTCGCCGTGGATGAAGTCGAGGGGGCCGGGATCCCGCTGGAAAGACTCTTCGACGATCCTCCCCTGGGCCGCCAGGGACAGGGACGCGAGGAGAACGAAAAGCAGCCGCTTCATGGCGCTCTCCGGGAGGGGTGGGATGGCCCGAAGGATGGCCGCACCCGAGCCTCCTGCCAAGGCCGGAAATGGAGTCGGGTAGGCTGGGTGAGTGTCTGAAACCGCATCCTCCGGCCCTCGGCCCCAGCGCTTCTGGTGGTGGCCCCTGCTGGCGTCGCACCGCCCGACCCTGGTCAAGGGGCTGGCGGCCACCCTGCTCTGCAGCGCCGCCGCGGCCTTCGTACCCTACTGGGCGGGGCGGGCCGTCCATGCCCTCGAACTGAAGCAGTTCGAACCCTCCCGGCACCTGCTGCTCTGGATGCTGGCCTTCACCGCCGCCGCCGGCGTCGGGCGCTACGGCATGCGCAACATCCTTATCGGCCTCAGCCGGGAGATCGAGCGGGAACAGCGGGAGGAGCTCTTCGCCTACTACCTCGCGCGCCCCTTCACCTTCTTCGAGCGCAACCGCATCGGCGACCTCATGGCCCGCATCGGCGACGACGTGAGCACCGTCCGCATGGCCACGGGTCCGGGCCTCATGAGCTTCCTCCAGACCGCCAGCATCCTGCCCATCACCCTGGCCCTCATGTTCCACGCCTCGGTGTCCCTCACCTTCGCCGTGATGGCGCCCTTCGCCCTCCTGGCGGCGGGCTTCTACCTGGTAGGCCGCTGGAGCCACCGGGTGCAGCAGAAGATCCAGCTGGTCACCAGCGCCCTCAACACCTTCAGCCACGAGACCATCCAGGGCGAGAAGGTGGTGCAGGCCTTCGGGCTGGAGGACCTCCGCATCTCGCGGTTCGAGGATCTCAGCCGGAAGCAGGCGGACCTGAACATCAAGCAGACGGCCCTCTTCGGCGCCTACGCCCCCCTGGCCATCCTCATGGGAGGCGCCTCGGCCCTCGTCCTCGTGGCCCTCGGCGGCCGGATGGTGACCCTCCAGCGGCTTTCCCTGGGCGATCTCACCGCGTTCACGGGCTTCCTCGCGGCCCTGGCCTGGCCGGTGATGTCCCTGGGCTGGGCGATCAACCTGTTCCAACGCGCGCGGGCCGGGCAGGAGCGCATCGCCCAGATCCTCGGCAGCGAGGAGGCGCCCCTTCCCGCGACGGTCGCGGGGGCCTCCCACCGGCCGGTGGCCCTGGACCTGGAGGCCCTGGCCTACCGCTTCGAGTCGGGGCGGGGGCTGGGGCCCCTCTCCCTCGCGGTGCCCGCCGGCGGCAGCCTGGCGGTGCTCGGCGGCATCGGCTCCGGGAAGACCCTGCTGCTCCAGTCCCTGGCCGGCCTCCGGCTGGCCCAGGCCGGCAGCCTGCAGGTGGGGGGACGGAAGCTGGAACTGGCGAGCCTGCGGGAACACTGGAACAGCCTCGGGTGGGTGCCCCAGGAGGCCTTTCTCTTCTCCAGCACCCTGCGCGAAAACCTCACCCTGGGCCGCCCCGACGCCACCGACGAGGAGATCTGGGACGTGGCCCGGACGGTCACCCTGGACGATCTCGTCCGGCGCCTCCCGGATGGCTTGGACACGGTGGTGGGGGAGCGGGGCGTCGCCCTTTCCGGCGGCGAGCGGCAGCGCACCGCCCTGGGACGCGCCCTGCTGCGCAAGCCGGGCCTCCTGCTCCTGGACGACGCCCTCTCCGCCGTGGACGCGGAGACCGAAAGCCGGATCCTGGAGAACCTCCGGGCCTACCTCGGGGAGACCACCCTCGTCATGGCGACCCACCGCGTCTTCGTCGCCGAACTCTGCGCCCGGGTGCTGGTGCTGGAGGAAGGCCGGGCCGTCCAGCTCGGGACGCCGGAGGAACTGGCCGCCCAGGCGGGCACCTTCGCCCGCCTCAAGCGCCTGCAGAGCCTAGAACGGGAGCTTTTGTCCGGGGCTTGAGGCCTCCGCCGGGGCCCGTTCCCGGTCCAGCAGCCGCGTGTAACCGAGGGTCAGCAGGAGCACCGCGCCGCCGGCGGTCCACCACGTCGCCGGAAGGCCGGCCGGCACGCCGGTCCAGGTGCCATCCCCCGTCCGCGTCCACTGCATGGGCCGGGAATTGATCAGCGCGGGCGGGCTCCCGGAGGCGGCGAGGCTCCGGAGGGCGCCGCCGGGGAGGCGGCGCAGCTCCGCGGGACCCTTCGCCCAGGGGTAGGTCCAGGGCAGGGCGCCCGCCACCGGCCGGACCCAGAGCTCCCGGCCCAGTCGGTCCCGGGCGGAGCGCACGTTCTCACCCTCCAGGGGACCTGCGGCCACGAGGGCCTGGATGCCGATCCGCGCCAGCCAGCGGTCCGCGTCGGGGCGCCGGAGGAAGCCGGGGCCAATGAGGGCCTGGCTCGTGAGTCCGTAACGATCGGCGGAGGCCACGGCGTCGTCTAGGGGTTCGAAGAGGTGCGCGCTCTCGTAGCCGCAGAGCAGGGCGCCGTTCCCGGGCAGGGTCATGAGGGCGATGGGGAGTGAATCCCCCCGCCGAAGGTCCACGAGACCGATCCGCGTGCCCTCCTGGAGCCCGCACTGGGCGAGGACGCGACGGGTCTCCTCGACCATCGTCGCCACGCCGAGGGGGGCAAAGTCAGCCGCGCCCTGGCTCAGGATGAAGGGCAGGCCCCGGAGGCAGACCGCGAGGGAAAGGACGGCCAGGCCCGCCGAGGCTCGCGCGCGCCAGGGGCCGGGCAGCCTCTGCCAGGCCTCGGATCCGAGCAGGGCGAAGAGGCTCAGGGGAGCCACGAAGAGCATGAGCTTCCAAGTCCAGCGGAACCCCTGCAGGGGGCCGACGGCGAGCTCAGACAGGAAGGGCGCTGATTTCGCGCCGAGCAGCAGGCTCACCAGGGCCCAAAAGGCCAGAGCCCCCCAGCGCCGCCGCCAGGCCGCCTCGGCGAGGACCAGGAGCAGCCAGGGCGCGAAGAAGACGCCGATGCCCCGCCAGCTCACATCCCCGAAGACCTGGAAGGCCCGGCCGGGGAAGAAGTTGCCTAGCGCCAGGCCCTGCAGGGCCACCGGCAGGGCCTGGGCGCCCCGGATGAGCATCTCCTTCGACGCCCAGGCCTCCTGCCAGCCCGCGCTCGCGTGGAGGGAAACCATCTTGAGGTAGGCCAGGGGCACTCCGAAAGGCAGCAGGGCGAGGACGAAGGCCTTCAGGCCCGCCCCGTCGCGCCGGGCCGCCACTCCGGCCAGCTGGGCCAGCAGCAGGAGGCCGGCCCCCAGTACGAACATCTGCACGTGGGTCGCGAGGAAGAATCCCGCGGCGGCGAAGAGGAGGCGCCGGGCCCGGCGGCCGGGGGTGGGGCAGGGTTCCAGGGACAGGAGCGCCAGGGCGAGGAACCAGGGATAGCCCGCCAGGTAGGAGGCCCAATTCAGGCCCAGGAGAAAGGGGCCCGGCAGGACCATCAGCAGCAGGCACAGCCACCTGCGCTCGGCGCCCCCGATGCTTCGGGGCAGCAGGTGCCACCCCACCAGGGCCGCGGCCGCGAGGTGCATCCAGGCGCTCGCTTCCAGCAGGGCCAGGGGGCGGCCCAGCAGCCGGGCGAGGAGGTTCGCGAGGTGGTAGGGCAGGTAGGCGAGGCCCATCTCGCCGGACTGGGCGGGATTCCAGCCGGCGCCCAGGCCCCAGAGCATGCGCAGCGGCGCGCCGCCCAGCAGGCTGTCGGTGTGGGCCTTGATGAGCGGCAAATAGCGCAGGATCCCGTCGCCGGCGGTGAAGGGGTAGGGCCGGAGCCAGCCGCAAACCCCCACCAGCGCCAGGGCGGCGAGGGGGAAGGCCAACCAGGGCAGCCAGGCCCTCCGGTTCAAGCGCCCTCGATGAAGGTCACCTTGTTGATCTCGCTGAAGGTGGTGAGGCCCATGCGCACCTTTTCCAGGGCGCTCTCCCGGAGGCTCTGCATGCCGTTGCGGCGCGCCGCGGCCTTGACGTCCCGGATCGGGGCCCGATTCGTGAGCATCTCCCGCAGCTCGTCGCTCATGCCCATGAACTCGATGATGGCCTGGCGGCCGCGGAAGCCCGTGCCGTGGCAGTCCACGCAGCCGACCTTCTCGAAGAAGGAGCCGGCGGTGGCCCAGGCCGGATCCACGCCGTTGTCGATGAGGCTCTGGGGGGTCGGTTCCGTGGGCCGCTTGCACTTGGGGCACAGGGTCTTGACCAGGCGCTGGGCCAGGATGCAGTTGAGGGCCGAGACGAAGTTGTAGATCTCCACGCCCATGTACTGGAAGCGCCCGATGACGTCGAGGGTGTTGTTGGCGTGCACGGTGGTGAAGACCAGGTGGCCCGTGAGGGCGGATTGGATGGCGATCTGGGCGGTCTCGGAATCGCGGATCTCTCCCACGAGGATCTTGTCCGGGTCGTGGCGGAGGATGGAGCGCAGGCCCACGGCGAAGGTGAGGCCTTTCTTCTCGTTCACCGGGATCTGGCAGATGCCGTCCAGCTGGTACTCAACGGGATCCTCGATGGTGATGAGCTTGTCCTCCGGATTGCGGATCTCGCTGAGGATGGCGTAGAGCGTGGTGGTCTTGCCGGACCCCGTGGGGCCGGTGACCAGGAACATGCCGTAGGGCTCCTTGGAGAAGCGCCGGAGCTGCTTCAGCTCCCGCTGGGAGAAGCCCAGGATGTCGAGGTTCAGGCTCTTGAACTCCTCGCTCAGGTTCTCCTTGTCGAGGATGCGGATGACCGCGTCCTCGCCGTGGATGGTGGGCATGATGCTGACGCGGAAGTCGATGGCCCGGCCGCGGACCTTGAGCTTGAAGCGGCCGTCCTGGGGCTTGCGCTTCTCGGCGATGTCCAACTCGGACATGACCTTGATGCGGCTGATGATGGCCGAGGCGAAGCGCTTGTCGATGGGCTCGGCGGCGGGGTAGAGGCTGCCGTCGATGCGGTACTTGATGAGGAAGCCCGTGGCGGTGGTCTCCATGTGGATGTCGGAGGTGCGCCGCTGCAGGGCGTTGAAGATGGTGGTGTCCACGAGGCGGACGATGGGAGCCTCGTCCTTGTCCGTGAGGCGCTCCAGGTCCAGCACCTCGTCGTCGATGTCCTCCTCCCGGAGCACCTGCACCTTCAGGGCCTCGCCGGCCTCGTCCAGCACCTTCTGGCCGCTTTCGGATTTCTTGAGCACCTCGGCGATCTGGTTGGCCGGGGCGCCGTGGAACTTGAGGCGGCGCTTGAGCTGGACCCGCAGCAGGTCCTGGGTCACCACGTCGAGGGGGTCCGCCATGGCGATGAGGAGGTCGCCCTCCCGCTCCTGCACCGGCACAAAGTGGTGCTTGAGCATCAGGTCGATGTTGATGGCCTGGAAGAGGCCGAAGTCCACGGCCTCCTTGGTCAGGTCCATGGTGGGGTAGAGGCTGGCCCGCAGTTCGGTCTTGGTGGAATCACCGGGTCCGGGGATCACCAGGGTGAGGTCCCCGGGCGTGACCGTGCGCTCCAGGAGCTCGGGAACGGGCTGCTCGGATGTCGGGGGGGCTGGGTTCGGCGTGTCCATGTCCCATCTTATGCCGGGGGAGCAGGGAAAGGTTCGCGGGAAGCCTCGGCTGGAGGCCCATGCGCCCATGCGGAAAAAACCGGCGTCCCCCTCGCCGAGTGAAGGGTGCGGCCCGCTTTCTCGCGTTGACCGGCCCCGGATCGAAGTCCCAGAATGGGTCGGTTGGGGGTACCCATGCAGGGCTATGCGCCAATCTTGCTTCTCTTGATGATCACCGTCACCTTGCCGGTGCTGGTCTGGACCCTGTCCCGGCTGCTCCGGCCGAATTTCTACAGCAAGGCCAAGTACAGCACCTACGAGTGCGGCATCACCCCCGTCACCGAGGCCCGGGAGAAGTTCAACGTCCGCTACTACCTCATCGCCGTGATGTTCCTGGTCTTCGACGTGGAGTCGGTCTTCCTCTTCCCCTGGGCCCTCCAGATGCAGGAGCTGGCCCTCTTCGGGCTGGTGGAGATGGGGATCTTCCTCTTCCTCCTGCTCTTCGGCTACGGCTACATCTGGTCCAAAGGCGCCCTCACCTGGGAGTAAGCACATGTCCGCACTGAACCAGCCCACCGCGCTGGAGCACGTCCTCATCACCACCAAGGTGGAGAAGGTCATCAACTGGGCCCGGGCCTCCAGTGTCTGGCCCATGACCTTCGGACTGGCCTGCTGCGCCATCGAGATGATGGCCGCCGGCGCCTCCAAGTTCGACTTCGACCGCTTCGGCGCCGGGATTTTCCGCGCCACCCCCCGCCAGTCGGACCTGATGATCGTCGCGGGCACCGTGACCTACAAGATGGCCCCGGTGATCCGGAAGCTCTACGACCAGATGCCCGAGCCCAAGTGGGTCATCGCCATGGGCTCCTGCGCCACCGCCGGCGGGCCCTTCGACAGCTACCACACCATCCAGGGCGTGGACAAGATCGTGCCCGTGGACGTCTACATCCCCGGCTGCCCGCCCCGGCCCGAGTCCCTCATTTACGGGTTCCTCAAGCTGCAGGACAAGATCATGACCAGCAGCATCGCCGACCGGTACAAGGAGGTTTTCGAACCCGCCGACATGGCGATTGGCGCGGCGAGCTGAAGCATGGCCATCACGAAAGTCTGGATCGAAGAAGGGTGCATCGTCTGCAACGCCTGCGAGGCGGAATGCCCGGACGTCTTCCTGGTCACCGCCGACAGCTGCCACATCAAGGCCGATGCCCGGGTGGACGGAAAGCAGGACGAGAACCTCGCCGCCAAGTCGGAGCTGAAGGGCGACCTGCAGAAGGGCCTGGAGGACGCCATCGTGGCCGCCGCCGCGGGCTGCCCGGTGAACGTGATCAAGTACGACCAGGTCGCCAACGGCGCGCCCGAGGCCCCGGCCCCGGCCTCGGGTCCCGCTGTCGCCCCGGTGGAGGTCGAGATCGAGGCCGCCCTGGGCAAGGCCCTCGGTGCCCCCGAACCGGCTCCGGTCCCCGTGTTGGCCCCCGTATTGGCCGCCGTCCCGGCCGCCTCCGCGGCGGAGCCCCCGGCCGACAAGCCCCGGATCACCAAGGTCTGGATCGAGGAAGGCTGCATCGTCTGCAACGCCTGCGAGGCCGACAGCCCTGAAGTCTTCCGGGTCACCGAGACCACCTGCATGATCAAGCCCGGCGTGCGGCTGGACGGGAAGGAGACGGAGAACCGCGTCGAGAAGAACGGCCTCAAGCCCGAGGACGGCGAACGGCTCATGGACAGCATCATCGCGGCGGCCAAGGGCTGCCCGGTGAACGTCATCAAGTACGACGTCCTCGGCGAGGTGGCCGCGGCCGACGGGGCCCCGGCGGCCGCGTCGACGGATTCCGGACCCTACGTCTACGATTACAAGGCCGCGCCCAACCGCCAGGTGGCGATGCCGAAGACCGCCCCCCTGGCGAGCTTCCACGCCTATGCAGCCGAGCAGAAGGCGCTGGCGGAGGCCGACGAGGCCAAGTGGCAGAAGCAGCTGGCGGACTTCGAAACCGCCAAGGCCAAGGCCGCGGCGGAGGGCAAGGAGGCACCCAAGGCGCCGGTGCGCGCTGTGCCCCGCAAGGACGACAACGACCTCAAGTTCCCCGCCCCCTCGGATGCCCAGGATGCCGACCTGCTGCGCCTCCACGCCCTGCTGGGGGACAAGGTCAGCCAGTCCTTCGAACAGGCAGGCGAGCTGACCTGCCAAGTGCACCCGGACTGCATCCTCGAGACCCTGATGCTGTGCAAGGGAGACCACGAGCTGAACTACGAGATGCTCGCGGACCAGACGGCCACCCACTTCCCCGCCGCCGAGGGCTTCGACTTCAGCATCGTGTACCACCTCACCTCCATCACCCGCCGCAAGCGTCTCCGCCTGCGGGTGCTGGTGAAGGAAGGCCAGGCCGTGGACAGCGCCACCCAGGTCTACCCCTCCGCCAACTGGATGGAGCGGGAGATCTGGGACATGTTCGGCATCCGCTTCGAGAACCACCCGGACCTCACCCGCATCCTCTGCCCCGAGGACTGGGAGGGTTTCCCGCTCCGCAAGGAGTACCCGACCCTCGGCTGGGGCCAGCGCGACATCGACTTCCGCGAGGACCGCGCGGGGGTCCTGATGCGCATGGCCATGGAAAAGGCGGGACAGATGGGCATCAACCTCGTCGTCCCCAAAGCGGATTAGGAGCCAACCGGTGTTCAAGACTGAGGAAATGGAGATCAACCTCGGGCCCCAGCACCCGTCCACCCACGGCGTGCTGCGGGTGAAGCTGAGGCTGAACGGCGAGACCGTCGTCAAGTGCACGCCGATCATCGGCTACCTGCACCGGGGCGTGGAGAAGATCTGCGAGGACAAGACCTTCTTCCAGGGCCAGGTCTGGACCGATCGCATGGACTACGTGGCCTCGGTCAGCAACAACCTGGGCTGGGCCGAAGGCGTGGAGAAGCTCTTCGGCATCACGGTGCCCCGCCGCGCCCACTACATCCGCACGATGCTCACGGAGCTGAACCGCCTGAGCTCCCACCTGCTCTGGCTGGGGACCCACGCCCTCGACATCGGCGCCATGACCGTCTTCCTCTACGCCTTCCGGGAACGCGAGCAGATCCTCGACTGCTTCGAGGCCTTCTGCGGCGCGCGGCTCACCACCACGGCCTTCCGCATCGGCGGCCTGCGGGAGGACCTGCCCCCGGGCTTCATCAAGCAGGTCCAGGCCTTCCAGGACCGCTTCCTGGACTGCCTCGACGAGTACGAGACCCTCCTCACCGAGAACCGCATCTGGAAGAAGCGCACCGTCGGCGTGGCCCTGCTGAACGCCGACGACGCCGTCGCCCTGGGGGTCACGGGCCCCGTGCTCCGCGCCGCCGGCAGCGACTACGACATCCGCAAGGCCTTCCCCTACGCCGCCTACGGCGAGATGCAGTTCGACATCCCCACGCGGACCGCCGGGGACACCTACGCCCGGTACCAGGTGCGCCTCGAGGAGATGCGCCAGAGCCACCGGATCATCCAACAGTGCGTCGACGGCCTGCCGGAAGGCCCCGTGATGGCCAAGCTCCCGAAGGTCCTGAAGAGCGAGGTCAACGAGGTCTACCACGCCATCGAGGCCCCCAAGGGCGAGCTGGGCTACTACTTCATCGGCGAGAAGGGCAGCCAGAACCCCTACCGCATGCACGTGCGGGCGCCGAGCTTCGTGAACCTGCAGGCCCTCCCCAAGATGACCGAGGGCAGGCTCCTCGCCGACGTCATCGCCGCCATCGGAACCCTGGACGTGGTCCTCGGCGAGGTGGACCGATGATTCGCCGAGCCGCCAGGCGTCTGGCCGAAGTGGACCGATAAGGATGATGACGATGCCCATGACCTTGACCCAGCTGGCGGTGATCGCGCTCCTCCAGATCGTCCTGCTTCTCGCCTTCATCATGATGCTGGTGCCCCTGATCACCTTCGCCGAGCGCAAGGTGATCGCCTACGTGCAGGTGCGCCTGGGCGCGACCCGCACCGCCGGAGGCCTCTGGGGCGCCCAGGCCGGCCGGACCCACAAGTCCCGGACCCTGACCGGCGGACTCAACGGCCTGATGTGGCTCCTCGGCCGGGTCCCCATGTTCTCCATCTTCCGCGGCCTGCCGGTCTTCATCGCCGACGCCGTCAAGCTCCTGACCAAGGAGGACATCGTCCCCGAAGGCGCCGACAAGGCCGTCTTCATCCTCAGCCCGGCGATCTCGGTCATCGCCGCCTTCACGGTGTTCTCAGCCGTCGCCTTCGCCCCCGGCGCCCTCTTCACCTTCCCGTCCTGGTTCCCCGTCGTCCACGGGCTGCCCTTCAAGGCCGTCCTCGCGGACGTCAACGTGGGCCTGCTCTTCATCCTGGGGATCTCCTCCGTGGGCGTGTACGGCATCGTCCTGGGCGCCTGGGCCTCGAACTCCAAGTACCCGCTCCTGGGCGGCCTGCGCAGCGCGGCCCAGATCATCAGCTACGAGGTGCCCCTCACCTTGAGCCTCCTGGTGCCCGTGATCCTCACGGGCTCGCTGAACTTCAACGAGATGGCGCGGCGCACGGCCATTGAGTCCCACTGGCTCTCCATCCCGCTGCTGTTCGTGGGGTTCTTCATCTACACCACCTGCGCCTTCGCGGAGACCAACCGCGTCCCCTTCGACCTGGCGGAGGCCGAGACCGAGCTGGTGTCGGGCTTCCACACCGAGTACACCGGCATGAAGTTCAGTTTCTACTTCCTGGCGGAGTACGCGAACATGATCCTGGTGAGCGCGCTGGCGGCGGGCTTCTTCCTGGGCGGCCACTACCTGCTCCCCTTCGGACTCCAGACCCTCCTGATGAGGTTCGGCGCCGATAGCTGGTTCAACCAGCCGTCCATCCTCTTCTTCCTGGGGAAGGTGCTCTTCCTGCTCTTCGTCTTCATCTGGGTGCGGGCCACCCTGCCGCGCTACCGCTACGACCAGCTCATGAACGTGGGGTGGAAGTACCTCATCCCCTACACCCTGGTCCTGATCTTCGTCGCGGCCCTCATCCGCTACATCGCCTGAGGACACCCATGGCCGCCAGCTTCCTCCGCACCCTGATCCCCTTCGACATCTACGGGGGGATGAAACTTACCGGCAAGTATTTCGGCAAGGTCTTCATCCAGTCCAACCGCCAGAAGAAGCGGACCCATTTCACGGCGGAGTATCCCGAGGTGAAGGTCAAGCTGGCGCCGCGCTACCGGGGGCGGCTGCAGATGATCAAGGACGAGCAGGGCGAGATCAAGTGCGTGTGCTGCCTGGCCTGCGAGAAGATCTGCCCCACCCAGGTCATTACCATCGAGAAGGGCAAGAAGGAGGGGCGCAAGACGCCCTATCCCACCCGCTACGACTTCGAGATGGAGCGCTGCATCTTCTGCGAGTTCTGCGTGGAGAGCTGCGGCTTCGACTCCATCATCCTTAACCACCAGTTCGAGCTGGCCGCCTACAACCGGGAGGACTTCTCCCACGGCATGGACGGCGGCTTCCAGAACATGTTCGACGTCACCCCGGTGGGCCACTACTCCGTGGCCGACGACGCCAAGTAGCCCCCGCTCCCGCTTCATCAAAGGCCCGCCATGGACGCCCTCCTCGCCTCGATCGGCAAGAACCTCTTCGTGATCTTCGGATTGCTGGCCGTCGGCGGCGCCGCCGCCATGGTGGCCAGCCGCCACGCCGTGCACAGCGTCCTGGCCTTCCTCTTCGCCATGCTCAACATCGCGGGCTGCTTCCTGGCCCTGGGCGCCGAGTTCCTGGGCATGGCCCAGATCCTGGTCTACGCCGGCGGCATCGTGGTGCTCTTCCTCTTCGTCGTGATGCTGGTCGAGATGGCCAAGGGCAAGGAGACCAACAAGGCGGTCTTCACGGACCAGGCCCGGGTGGTCACCCCGGTGGTCGTGGCGGGCGTCCTGGCCTTCCTGGCGGTCTTCAAGGACGCCATCTTCGGCCCCAGCGCCGCCGTGGCCCTCACCCTGAAGCCCGGCCTCGCGGAGGGACTCGACGTTGCGAGGAACAACGCCCAGGCGGTGAGCCGGGGCCTCTTCTCCGACTTCCTGCTGCCCTTCGAGGTGCTCAGCGTGATCCTCCTCGTCGCCCTCGTGGGCGCGGTGGTCCTGGCGAAAACGGAGCGTGTGTGATGGCCTCCATGAACGCGGTCCTCTTCTTCTCCTTCCTGCTCTTCGCCATCGGCGCGGCGGGCATGCTGGTGCGCCGCAACGCCCTGGTCATGCTCATGAGCGCCGAGCTGATGCTAAACGCGGCGAACCTGAACCTCGTCGCCTTCGGCCGCCACGCCGGCACCGTCACGGGCCAGGCCTTCGCCCTGCTGGTGATGGGCTTCGCCGCGGCGGAGGTGGCGGTGGGCCTCGCCCTGGTGGTGGCCCTGTACCGCCGCAAGGACACCGTGAACGCCGACGAACTGAACCTCCTCAAGGGATGACGACGCAATGACGATCGAACACGCCGCCGCCCAAGCCGTCCAGCACGCCGCCGGAGCCGCCAGCACCGTCTGGTGGCCCCTCTGGCTCGTCGCCCTCCTGCCGGCCTTCGGCGCCCTCGTCAATGGCGTCAACGGGCTGATCTTCCGCCGCCGGCACCACGACGGTTTCAAGAACACCGGCTTCGTCAACGTGGTCGCGCTGGGTTCCGTGGGCCTGGCCTTCCTGATCACCCTCATCGGCTTCATCAAGCTGATGGGCATGGCCCCGGATGCCCGCAGCCTGCACTTCGACCTGTGGACCTGGTTCGACCTGGGCGGCGCCCGTGTGAACGGGGGCCCAGGCCACGCGGTCGGATTGGCCCAGAACGTCATGAAGTGGTCCTACAAGCTGGATCCCCTGTCCGCCGCCATGGGCCTCCTGGTCACCGGCGCGGGCTTCCTGATCCACCTCTTCAGCACCGGCTACATGGCCGAGGAGCAGAAGGACGGGCGCTACTGGCGCTTCATGACCTACATGAACCTCTTCGTGTTCTCCATGCTCAACCTGGTGCTGGGCGCGAACCTCATGATGATGTTCCTGGGCTGGGAGGGCGTGGGCCTCTGCTCCTACCTGCTCATCGGCTACTACTTCGACAAGGACTTTGCCGCCACCGCCGGCAAGAAGGCCTTCGTCACCAACCGCATCGGCGACTTCGGCTTCGTCATCGGCTTCGCCCTGCTCTTCATGCTCTTCGGCAGCGTGGACTTCGACACGATGATGGGTATGACGCGCGGCGTGTCCGGCGCCATGGTCGATGGCCAGTGGGTCGCCAGCCAGATCACGATCCTCGGTTACACGGCCAGCTCCACCTTTTGGTTCAACCTGACGGGCTGCTGCCTCTTCCTCGGGGCCGCCGGCAAGTCCGCCCAGATCCCCCTCTACGTCTGGCTGCCGGACGCCATGGCGGGCCCGACCCCGGTGAGCGCGCTCATCCACGCGGCCACCATGGTGACGTCCGGCCTCTACATGATCTGCCGCCTCAACTTCATCTACGTCCAGGCTCCGGTGGCCTCGGACCTGGTGCTCTTCGTCGGTGCGCTGACGGCCCTCTTCGCCGCCTCCATGGGCCTGGCCCAGTACGACATCAAGAAGGTGCTGGCCTACTCCACCGTGTCCCAGCTGGGCTTCATGTTCATGGGCATGGGCGCCATGTCCTACACCGCGGGCATGTTCCACGTCTTCACCCATGCCGCCTTCAAGGCCTGCCTCTTCCTCGGCTCCGGCTCCGTCATCGCCGCCTGCCACCACGAGCAGGACATGCGGAACATGGGCGGCCTGAAGGACAAGATGCCCTGGACCTTCCGGTCCATGCTGCTGGCCACCATCGCCATCGCGGGCATCGCCCCCTTCTCCGGCTTCTTCTCCAAGGACGAGATCCTCTGGAAGGTCTTCGAGCACGGGTTCAAGGGCGAAGGCGCCTTCTATTTCGTCTGCTGGGGCATGGGCATGATCGGCGCCTTCATGACCGCCTTCTACATGATGCGCCTGATGATCATGACCTTCTGGGGCGAGTACCGGGGCGCGGGGAACGATCCCTACGGCCTCACGGTGCCCAGCGAAGCCCACCACGGTGACGACCACGGCGACCACGGGCATGCCGACGGCCACGCCCACGGCGCCGCGGACCACGGCCATGCCGACCATGGCCACGGCGACCACGGCCATGGCGACGGCCCCCGGGAAGTCCCCTGGAACATGTGGGTGCCGGTCTTCATCTTCGCGTGCTTCGCGGTGGTGCTGGGCTTCCTGAACTACCCCCACAGCCTTCACAAGGTGCTGCCCATCGTGCCCGAGGAACTCTTCAGCCACTGGCTGGAGCCCCTGCTCTACCAGATCCGCGCGCCCCACCACGGCGAGCACGCCATCCCCGCCATCGAATACGGCCTCATGGCCCTGGCCACCTTCCTGTGGGCCCCGGCCGCCATGGCCCTGGCCTGGGTGATCTACGGCCAGGACCCCTCCTGGTCCCGGGCCAAGGCCTTCGTGAAGCGCTACCCCGAGCTCTATGAGTGGGTGAACGCCAAGTACTACGTGGACGAGTTCTACGAGGCCCTCCTCATCGGCCCCTGCAAGCGCCTCAGCGCCCAGCTCTGGAGCTTCGACACCTGGGTGGTTGACGGCATGGTGAACGGCGCCGCGCGCTTCACCCTGCTCTGGGCCGAGGCGAGCTACTGGTTCGACGCCAGGATCGTGGACGGCGCGGTGAACCTCGTGGCCTGGCTCATCCAGCAGGTGTCCCTGGGCTTCAAGGCGCTCCAGAGCGGCCGGGTCCAGAACTACGCCTTCGTGATGTTTCTGGGCTTCATCGTCTTCGCCGTCTGGAAGTTCCTCGCCTGAGCAGCCCTTTCGCCCTCTTGATTTATTGATTGCCTGATTCGTTGAGTTCGGAGTCCCCATGAGCACGATGACCTTCCTGATGCTGGCGGCCACCTTCCTGCCGCTCCTCGGCGCCCTCGGCCTGCTGGCCGCGCCGAAGGAGAACCGGCGGGCCTTCGAGGTGGGCGCGGTGCTGATCACCCTCGCCAGCTTCCTCCTGAGCGTGCCCTTCTGGTTCCAGGCCATCGGCTCCCTCCAGGGCAAGATGGACGCCGTCCAATGGGCCTGGACCACGGACTGGATCCCCTCCATGGGGGTGAAGTTCAGCGTGGGCATGGACGGCATCAGCCTGATCCTCTGGCTCCTGACCACCTTCCTGGGCCCGATAGCCGCCGCCTGCTCCTGGGGCAACATCGACGAACGCTTCAAGGAGTACTACGTCTGGCTGCTGGTGCTCCAGACTTCCATGCTGGGCGTCTTCATCGTCCAGGACATGTTCGTGTTCTACGTGTTCTGGGAAATCATGCTGGTCCCCATGTACTTCCTCATCGGGATCTGGGGCGGCCCCCAGAAGCTCTACGCCGCCATCAAGCTCTTCCTCTACACCCTGGGCGGCTCGGTGCTGATGCTGGTGGCCATCCTGGCCATCTACTTCCTGCAGCACAAGACCACGGGCGCCTACGACTTCAGCATCCAGTCCTTCCAGGCCATGGCCCCGGTCATCGCCCAGCAGAGCCGCAACTTCCAGATCCTGATCGCGCTGGCCTTCTTCATCGGCTTCGCCATCAAGGTGCCCATGTTCCCCTTCCACACCTGGCTGCCGGACGCCCACGTGCAGGCCCCCACCGCCGGCTCGGTGATCCTGGCGGGCGTCCTGCTGAAGATGGGCACCTACGGCTTCCTGCGCTTCATGCTGCCCATCGTGCCGGACGCCACCAAGCAGCTGATGCCCTGGCTCATCGCCCTCGCCATCATCGGCATCATCTACGGCGCCCTGGTGGCCATGATCCAGAAGGACATGAAGAAGCTGGTGGCCTACTCCTCCGTGAGCCACCTGGGCCTCTGCATGCTGGGCATGTTCGCCCTCAACCCCAACGCCATGAAGGGCGCGCTCTTCCAAATGGTGAACCACGGCATCTCGACACCGGGACTCTTCCTCGTGGTGAGCGTGGTCTACGAGCGCCGGCACACCCGCATGATCGCGGACTACGGCGGCCTGTCGAAGACCATGCCCGTCTACGCCACGATCTTCATGCTGATGACCATGAGCTCCATCGGCCTGCCGGGCCTGAACGGGTTCATCGGCGAGTTCGCCATCCTGGCGGGCACCTTCCAGACCTGGCCCTGGGCCGCGGTGCTGGCCACCACCGGCATCATCCTCGGCGCCGCCTACATGCTCTGGATGTACCAGCGCACCATGTTCGGACCCATCAACGCCGTGAACGCCGAGATGGAGGACCTGAGCACCCGGGAGATCCTGGTCTTCGCCCCCCTGGTCGCCGCCGCCTTTTGGCTGGGCCTCTACCCGCGCCCCCTCATGAATCTCCTGGAAGCCCCGGTGGCCAAGCTCATCGAGCAGACGAACCCCGGCTTCTACAAGGCCGAGCGGATGGCCGAACTGCAGCGCAAGGCCGCCGAAGTGGGCATGCGCGGCATGGCGGCCCCGGCGGAGGCCCACGGCGCCGGTGAGGGCCACACCCCCTCCGATAGCCACGCGGCCCCTGCCGCCGAAGGCCACGCCGCCGCGCCCGCGCCCGGACCCAAGCCTGAGCACGGGGGCCACTGATGAACGGCTTCGCAGCAGGGCTCTGGGAGTCCGCGCTCAGCAGCGGCAAGCTGATCTGGCCGCAGATCTTCCTCACCTTCGTGGCCACGGTCATGCTGTGGCCGGCGGATCTCTTCGTGGAGAAGGGCCGCAAGCATGTCTGGGCGCCGATCACCCTGGTGATCCTGGCCCTCACCGGCGGCCTGATCTACCTCACGGAGCCCGGCCAGGGCTTCAATGACATGTACAAGGTGGACGGCCTCACGAAGGGCTTCCAGGTCCTCATCGTCCTGGCGGCCTTCCTGGCGGTGCTGCTCTCCCAGAAGCTCCTGGATTCCCTCCGGGAGCAGACCGTGGAGTACTACGCCCTGATCCTCTTCAGCCTGGTGGGCATGCTCACCCTGGTGGGGGCCACGGACCTGATGACGGTCTACTTCTCCATCGAGCTGATGGCCATCTGCATCTACATCCTGGTGGCCTACCTGCGGGACCAGAACCGGGGCGTGGAGGCGGGGCTGAAGTACTTCCTCCTGGGGGCCTTCAACAGCGCCATCCTCCTCTACGGCATGTCCCTGGTCTTCGCCGCGGTGGGCGGGACCACCACCAACCTGGCGGAGCTGGGCCGGCTCCTGCCAGTGGTGCCCAAGTCCTCCAGCCTGCTGGTCTTTTCCGGCGTCCTGATGGTGCTCGTCGGCATGTGCTTCAAGGTGGCGGCGGTGCCCTTCCACATGTGGAGCCCCGACGCCTACGAGGGCGCGCCCACCCCCATCACCGCCTTCATGTCCACGGCCCCCAAGGCCGCCGCCCTGGGCGCCTTCCTGCGCCTCTTCGGCACCGCCTTCGCCGGAGTGAGCAGCGACTGGATGCTGCCCCTCAGCTACGTGGCCGCCGCCAGCATGATCCTCGGCAACATCGCCGCCGTGCGCCAGCAGACCATGAAGCGCCTCCTGGCCTACTCCTCCATCGCCCACGCGGGCTACATGCTGCTGGGGGTGCTGGGCAAGGGCGTGGACAACGCCCAGGCCGTGTGGCTGTACCTCCTCACCTACCTGGTCATGAACACCGGCGCCTTCGCGGTGGTGATCATCCTGCAGGGCAAGGGCGAGGGGGAGCGCATCGAGGACTTCCGGGGCCTCGGGAAACGCCGTCCCTTCCTGGCCTTCTCCATGATGATGTTCCTCCTGAGCCTGGCGGGCATCCCGCCCCTGGTGGGCTTCTTCGGCAAGTTCTACCTCTTCAAGCTGGCGGTGGAATCGGGCCTCACCACCCTGGTGGTCATCGCCCTCGTGACGTCGGCCATCAGCGCCTTCTACTACCTGGGTGTGGTGAACCAGATGTACTTCAAGGACCCGGCCCCGGCCGCGGAAGGTGTTGAAGCGGCCGAACCCGAGGCCCTCAGCACCGGCATGGCCCTCATCGTGGGGGTCACCTGCGTCCTGACCCTGGTGGGCACCCTGGCGGGCCCCTGGCTGGTCCAGACCATGTTCCGGATCTCCTGGATCTGATTGGGGATAGCCTTGATGCGCGGGATCCGGACCCCCGGACCCGCGCCTTTTCGTGGATGGGCGGATGATCTTCAGGCCGGGCAAGGGGGACGCGGATCCCAGGGAGCGGACCCAGTGGGGGAATCTGATCTCCCTCGGCATGGTCTTCCCCATCGCCATCGTCCTGGGCTGGTTCCTGGGCAAGTGGATCGGCGGGAAGGTGGGCCACCCGGAGGCCGGCAGCCTCATCGGCCTCTTCTGGGGGGTGGCCACGGGCTTCTACGAGCTCTACAAGGTCACGGTGAGGATGAACCGGAAGAAGGGCCCGGACGACGGTGGCGGGGACGGGAAAGATGACGGCGCCTGACCCCGGCAGCGGCCTGCTGCGGCGGGTCACCCGCTGGCACTTCCTCCTGATTCCGGCAGGGACCGGGGCCTGGGCCTGGGTCCGGGGCCGGGAGGCCGCCCTGGCCTTCGCCTTTGGAGGCCTGATCAGCCTGGGCTTCTGGTCCCTGCACCGCTTCCTGGTGGCCCGGATGCTGACGCCGAAGGTGCGCCTGCGCTGGTTCTACGGCTTCCTGGTCCTGGGAAAACTCGCGTTGATCGCCCTGGCGATGCGTGTGATCATGGACCGTTTGCCCCATCAGGGCGGGCCCTTTGCATCGGGGCTCGCGCTCTTCGCGGCGGCCATCCTCCTGGAAGCGCTGCGGCTCACCTTCTCGCCCAAGAACACCGGGGACTGAGGCAATGGAACACCACGCATCCGAGCTCGCGAAACTGCTGACCTCCTGGCTCCACCTGTCCCGCCACGCGTGGGACGGCTTCGCCGGCGGCACGCCCCTTTCCGTCCTCGAGCGCTACGACCACCTGCTGAACGCCCTGCTGGCGGCGCTGACCGCCATGGCCATCACCGGCCTGGTCCGCGCCAGGCTGGCCCGGGTCCCCGGGGGCCTGCAGCAGACCCTGGAATTCGTGGTGGGCGGCCTCAAGGGCATGATCCACGACAACATCCACCACCACCCGGACAGGTACCTGCCCTTCATCGGGACCATGGCCCTCTTCGTCTTCTTCAACAACCTCTTCGGCCTCCTCCCCTTCCTGAACCCCGGCACCAGCAACTGGAACGTCACCCTGGGCTCGGCCCTGGTGGTCTTCTGCTACTACAACTTCCAGGGCATGAAGGAGCAGGGCTTCTTCAAGTACTGGGGCCACTTCGCCGGGCCCATCTGGTGGCTGGCGCCCCTCATGTTCCCCCTGGAGCTCCTGGGCCTCTTCAGCCGCATCCTGAGCCACAGCCTCCGCCTCTTCGGCAACATCGCCGGTGAGCACTTGGTGGCTGGAGTCTTTTTCTCTTTGGTGCCCCTCCTGCTGCCCGTGCCCCTGATGTTCATGGGCCTCTTCTTCGGCCTCATCCAGACCTTCGTCTTCACCATGCTTTCGGTGATCTACCTCTCGGGCGCCGTCGCCCACGATCACTGAGCCGAGCCATTTCTTCCCCGGCCGCCGGGATTCCGAACCCCGGCCGCCCCATTCACGGAGCACCCCCATGAAGAAGTTCCTCACCACCGCCTTCCTCTTCACCTTCGCCGTCGCGGCCTTCGCCGAGGGCACCGCAGGTGCCGCCGCCAACAACAGCTTCTTCTCGGGCCAGTTCCTGGCCCACTTCTCCCTCGCCATCGCCGCCGCGGGCTGCGGCCTGGGCCAGGGCAAGGCCGTGGTCGCCGCCTGCGAAGGCATCGCCCGCAATCCCCAGGCCGCCGGCGACATCCGCACCACCATGATCATCGGCCTGGCCCTCATCGAGGCCCTGGTGATCTACTGCCTCGTGGCCGCGTTCGTTATCAAGTAGGCCCAGGCCGTTCAGGCTCGAAAGGGCGCCCGGAAGGGCGCCCTTTTTTCGCCCCCAGGTTTTCCTTGCATCCCGCCAACACCCGCTAGGCCGTTCCTGGCACAAGCGACTGTAGGGGATTGGCCAGAAAGTCGCTGTCCACTCCCCAACAGTCGCTAGAATGGGCCGCTGTCTTTGATGATGCGACATCCCCTGCCTTTCCCGCTGCCGCCGGAGGTCACCCGCGTGATCCTCGGAGGGGAGAGCCCCATCGACCTGGAGGGCCTGCGGATCCACAGCTACGAGGAGGCCCGGGAGTTCGCCCTGAATTACGGCTTCGACCTGGACATCCTGAGCCAGCGGGCCCATGTCATGCGGGTCTTCGAGGACGCCCTGAAGTTCATCAGCACCGTGTTGCTGGAGGGTTCCGACCTGAAGGTCCCGAATGCCTTCTACGAGCTGGAGGACCCCCACAACCTCCTGCTCTGGGCCTCTGAGCGCCCAGGCACCGGCGGCCACCGCTCCGAGGAGGCCCGCTGGTCCTGCGTGGTACTGCGGGTCATGCATACCCTCTTCCACGTGGACCACAACGTGAACCTGCGCTTCCTCCCGGAGATCCAGCGGCAGGTCTTCGAGCCCTACGACCGCTTCCTGGAGCAGAGGGCGGACGGCACCTGGGTCCTGAAGGGAGCCTACGAGGTCGCCCTGATGGCGGTGGAGCGCAAGGAGAACAAGGACCGGAACTCCATGCTCCTCAAGATGCTCCACAAGCCGGAGAACGTGGCGGAGACCATCTACGACCAGATCGGCATCCGCCTGGTGGCGGAGGACCGCCTGGGGGTGCTGGAGACCATCCGCTTCCTCCTGGACCACCACGTGATCATGGCCACCAGCATCAAGCCCTCCCGGTCCCGGAACCTCATGATCAACCTCCCGGCCCTGGAATCCTGGATGGACGGCCTGCCCCCGGCCTTCGAGCTGGCGGCCATCGGCCCGGAGGAGCGGCGGCGCCTCTCGGAGACCCTCACCCTGAAGGCGCGGGAAGAGCACCCCGACAACCCCCATATGAGCCGGGACTATTCCGCGATCCAGTTCACCGCCCGGACCTTGATCCGCCTGCCCAGCCCCGCCGCGGGGGTCCTGGGGCTGATCCAGAAGCGGGTCCAGGACCTGGGGGATCCGGCCCTGGGCGGGCTCCTCGGAATTCCTGAGTTGATCCAATCCCAGGAAGAGTTTACGTTCTTCTTCGCACACGAAGTCCAAATCATGGAGCGAACCGGGTTCCAAAGCTCGCAGTCGGGGCCAGCCTCCCACGCGGAGTACAAGCTACGACAGCGATCTGCGGCACGACGGCGCGTTCTTCGGGGCATACTGAGGGAGGAGGCACCATGCTGAACATCCAGACCCGACAGGAGGGCAGCGCCTCGATCGTGACCATCCAGGGCAAGGTCAACTTCGAGGTGACCGCCCAGTTGCGGGACGTGATCCGCGATACGGTGGCCAGCGCCCAGCCCAAGCTCCTCGTCATCAACCTGGAAGGCGTGAGCTTCATCGACAGCTCGGGCCTGGGCCTGCTGGTGGCGGCGCGGAACAGCGTGGACAAGAGCAGCGGCAAGCTGCACCTCTGCTGCCTTCCGGCGCAGGTGAAGAAGACCTTCGACCAGACCAACCTCACCAACTATTTCTCCATCTTCGCCACGGAGCAGGACGCGTTGCGCGGGGCATGAGCGTGATGCCTGCACCGCCCCTGGCGGCGGGGACTGGCGCCGGAGGCGGGATGAACAAGGGCGTGGTCCTGGTGGTGGACGACGAGGCCCCCATCCGGGACATCCTCGGCTTCTACCTCAAGCGGGCCGGCTTCCACGTGCTGATGGCGGAGAACGGCCGCAAGGCCCTGGAGGAGATGGACAAGATCCAGCCGGACCTGATCATCTCCGACCTGCGCATGCCCGAACTGAGCGGGGACGAGTTCTGCCGGACGGTGAAGGGGAACCCCGTCACCCGCGACATCTACTTCGTGCTGGTCTCGGCCCTGGACGGCAGCGTCAACAAGATCAGCGGCTTGAACCTGGGCGCCGACGACATGATCAGCAAGCCCTTCCACGCCCAGGAGGTGATGGCGAAGGTGGAGAGCGCCTTCCGCATCATCGCCATGCAGAAGGAGATCAAGCGGCAGAACTCGGAGCTGACCCGCTTCCAGGACCGCATGAACGCCGAGCTGGCCCTGGCCGCCAACCTGCAGATGGGCCTGCTGCCCGCCCTGCCAGGGCGGGCGCCGGGCATCCGCTACACCCACCGCTACCTTCCGGCGGACGGCATCGGCGGGGACATCTACGCCATCACGCCCATGCCGGACGGCACGGCGGCCATGATGATCGCGGACGTGAGCGGCCACGGAGTGACCGCGGCCCTCATCAGCGCCATGGTGAAGACCTCCTTCGAAAGCCATGTGCGACTCGGGGGCGGGCCCCTGGACTGGGCCAAGGGCATGAACCGGGACATCTCCCTGAACACCCTGCCTGAGCAGTTCGCCACGGCCCTGGTGGCCCAGCTGGATCCCAAGAACAACTCCATGTGCTACGTGGTGGCGGGCCACACGGCGCCCATGCGCATCAAGGGCGGCATCGGCGGAGGGCTGCACCGCCCGGAACTGCTTCCGGGCAAGGGCTTCATGCTGGGCATCGACGAGTACCTGCCCTTCACGGAGCAGTGCACCCCCTACGAGGCCGGCGACCGCTTCATCTTCTACACGGACGGACTGGTGGAAGTCGAGCGGGTAGACCGCACCTTCCTCGCGGAGGAAGGCCTGGTGCGCCTGTCCAGCGAGCTTCCGGAAGACCCCGACGCCGCCGCCGGCCAGCTCGTGCGCCAGGCCCAGGAATACAACGCCCCCAACAACTTCGGCGACGACGTGACGCTGGTGGTGCTGGACCGGCTGGCCTGAAGGGCTGGCGGATCCGGTCGGCGCGACCGGGGGCAGGGCAGGGGGATGGGGTCAACCAGGGCCGGGTAGCCGCAGGGCGCGGCATGGAGATGGGCGTCTCGACCCAGCCTGCCGTGATGGTGTGGTCGCGCGCAACCC
>JBGAST010000037.1:0-36094 GCA_044229575.1 Holophagaceae bacterium
CCCAGGGCAGGTTGTCGAAAGCGGCTCCGGCAAAGTGAATCCGCCCCACGGGAGTGATCAGATGGGGCCAAAGCTTGGCCAGTTCCCCCAGGGCGAAGGGGATGGAGGCGCAATCCGGTTCCGCCGCCGCGCAAGTTTCCAGGAGCCCCCGGGCCCGGAGGTACTCGGCGCCGGGGGCTCCACCCCGGGCCGCCAGGTAGTTCCAGAAGGCCCCCGGGTCCCGGGGGACGAGGGGCGCCGCCGGGGCCTGGCGCTCCGGCAGGGGCAGCCCCCGCAGCAGGGCCTCGATGGCCTGGCTGGGGACTCCGCCAGTCTCGAAGCGATGCCAGGGGGCTGCCTGCCGGAGATCGGCCACCCAGGCCCAACTGGCTCTGAAGTCCAGGCGGCCGCCCGTCCTCCGGGGCGCGAGCCGCAGGACCAGCGCGTCCTTTCTCAGGCCGGGCCAGTCGGCGGGACCCAGGGAACCCGAAGTCTGGGACACGGAAGCTCCCGCGGCGATTTCCAGCTGGTCCTTCACGAGCCGGTTGAGGGCGGCGCCCTCGTGGGTTTCCAAGCCGGCGTCGCCCTCCAACTCCGGGTCCAGCAGCAGCACGCGGAAGACCGCCGGAGCCGAGCGGACCCGCCAGGCCCAGGCGCCCCCCAGCGCCACGGCGAGCAGGACCAGCGCTGGCAACCAGGGGCCTTGAAGGAAAGGGCGCGGAGGCGCGGACATGGGCGGGTCCGGTGACAAGGGCGAGGCGGAAATCCCGGATTGGGTGGACGGAAGGTGGAGCCAACTTATTGCGCCTGCACCGAAAACGCCAGTGGGGTGGACCCCCGCCCGGCGGGGGTGAAGCGCCTAGGCTCCCTTCCCGCCGCCGCGGGAACATTCCCGCGGGATCCCAGAACCTTTCCAACCCATGCATGCCGCTTCGCGCGGCCCGGAGAACCCATGAAGAAGCTCGTCCTGAAGAAGGAAACCCTCGCCCGGCTGTCCCAGCAGCAGAGCGCCCGGATCGCCGGCGGCGCGACCCTCGCGGACACCTGCCGCGTCACCCAATGCGGACCCAACTGCAACACCGACGGCCCCAACTGCGAAACGACCTTCTGCGACACCATCGGCCGCAAATGCCCCTCCCTGGTGGCCTGCGTGAGTCCCGTCTGCGCTCCCACCGAATGGCCCTTCTGCCAGTGAGCCTCCGCGCCGCCTGAGCCCGGGCCCGGACCCGGGGCCGCGAAGGCTCCGCCCGCCCCGGGTCCGGGCCATGAATTTTCCTGGTTTTCCAGGGCTTCTCCCGATAGTCTGGCTGTTCTGCCGGACGCATGTGCCGGGAATCCAGCCCTGCCAGGAACGCGGGGCAACTAAACGAGGTGGACTGAATGTCCAAGCTTCTCTCTCAAATCAAAGGTCACGGCTCCAAGCAGATGGGCCGCATCATGGTGCTGGACTCCGCCCAGCTCGAGGATGAGACCCCCGACTCCAACGAATTCCTCACGGCACTGCAGGGCGAGTCCCGGGCCCTGAAGGAGGAGGAGGTCGTCCGCGGCGTGGTGGTCGAGATCCGCGGCAAGGACGTGATCATCGACATCGGCTACAAGGGCTCGGGGACCGTCAACATCGACGAGTTCAACAACCCCGACGGCTCCGTGGGCGTGGCCCAGGGCGACGTGGTGGAAGTGCTCCTGGAGCACCTCGAGGACGCCAACGGCAACGTGCGCATCTCCCGCGAGCGCGCCGAGAAGATGAAGATCTGGGACGAGGTGGAGAAGGCCTTCCGCGCCAACCTCACCGTCCACGGCGTGGTGCTGGAGAAGGTGAAGGGCGGCCTGGCCGTCGACATCGGCATCCGCGCCTTCCTGCCCGGCAGCCAGGTGGACACCAAGCCCGTCCGCAACCTGGACCCCTTCCTCGGCAAGTCCTTCGACATGAAGGTCATCAAGGTGAACCGCCGCCGGGGCAACATCGTCCTCAGCCGCAAGCTCTTCCTGGAGACCGTCAACGCCAGCCTGAAGGAAGAGACCCTCGCGGGCCTCGAGGAAGGCAAGCTGGTCGAGGGCGCCGTCAAGAACATCACCGAGTACGGGGCCTTCGTGGACCTGGGCGGCGTGGACGGCCTGCTGCACATCACCGACATGTCCTGGGGCCGGCTCAACCACCCCAGCGAGATGTTCCAGGTGGGCGACAAGGTCGAGGTGGCCATCCTCAAGTATGACAAGGAGACCGCCCGCGTTTCGCTCGGCTACAAGCAGAAGTTCCCCGATCCCTGGCTCACGGTGGAGGAGCGCTTCCCCCTCCAGGCCACGGTCAAGGGCAAGGTCGTCTCCATCACCGACTACGGCGCCTTCGTCGAGCTGGAGCCCGGCGTCGAGGGCCTGGTGCACGTCTCCGAGATGTCCTGGACCAAGAAGGTCAAGTCCGCCAAGGGCATGGTCAACCTGGGCGACCAGGTGGAGGCCATCATCCTGCAGGTGGATCCCGAGAACCGGCGCATCAGCCTGGGCATGAAGCAGATCACCCCCAACCCCTGGCTCGCCATCGCCGAGAAGTACACCCCGGGCATGACGGTCACGGGCATCGTCCGCAACGTCACCGAGTACGGCGCCTTCATCGAGCTGGAGGAGGGCATCGACGGCCTCATCCACGTCTCCGACTTCAGCTGGACCAAGAAGATCAAGCACCCCGGCGAGGTCTGCAAGAAGGGCGACGAGATCACCGCCAAGGTGCTCAACCTCGACCCCCTCGCCCAGCGCATGAGCCTCTCCGTGAAGCACATGGGCCCCAACGTCTGGGAGACCTTCTTCGAGACCCACCACGTGGGTGACACGGTCAACGGCCACATCGCGCGCCTCACCGACTTCGGCGCCTTCGTGGACCTCGGCGAGGGCATCGAGGGCCTGGTGCACATCTCCGAGATCTCCAAGAACCGCGTGGAGGACATCACCAAGGAGTTCCAGCCCGGCCAGGACCTGGCCATGAAGATCGTCAAGCTGGATCCGGTGGAGCGCCGCATCGGCCTCTCCGTGAAGCAGCTGCTCCTGGACCAGGAGCGCGGCGACTTCGACGCCGCCAAGACCAACGCCCCCAGCTTCAAGAAGGCGACGCTGGCCGACGCCTTCAACAAGGCGGAGCGCGAGGACTGAGCCCCGGAGCCCCGCGAAAAAGCGCCCCTGCCGGGGCGCTTTTTCGCGGTCGGTGCAAGCTATTCCTCCGCCGCGAAGCTGTCGGCCCAGCGGTTATGGTCCGCGCCCCCTTCGGGCCCTCCCTCCCGGACCAGGATCACCTGGGCCACGCCCTGGCGTGTCTCCCGGAGCGTCACGCGGTGCCCCTTGGCCTTGAGCCCCTCCACGAAGCCCGGTGGATAGGCGACCCCGGGCTCGATCTGGATGCGGTCCGGGAACCACTGGTGGTGGAAGCGCAGGGCGTCCACCGCCGCCTGGGGGGCCAGGCCGAAATCCACCACGTTGAGGATCGTGTGGAGGTTGGTGTTGGGGATGGTGCGGCCGCCGGGGCTGCCGGTGACCAGGAAGACCCGCCCCTCCCTCACCAGGATCGTGGGGGCCATGCTGGAAAGGGGCCGCGCCCAGGGCCGGGCGAGGTTCGCAGGGGTGCCCACCTTCCCTGTCGTATCCGTGAGGCCGGCCACCGCGTTGAAATCCCCCAGCTCGTTGTTCAGGAGGAAGCCTGCCCCCGGCACCACGCGCTTCACCCCGTAGGAGTCCTCCAGGGTCGTGGTGAGGCTGACGGCGTTGCCCTGGCGGTCGACCACGGAGAGGTGGGTGGTGTGCTCGGACTCCGTGGTGGCGAATCCCTCCAGTTTCGAAGTCCCCGCCCGGCCGGGATCGAGGGCCTTCCGCAACCCGGCGGCGTAGTCCTTGGACAGGAGCCGGTCCACCGGGATGGGCGGCGCGAAGGCCGGGTCGCCGATGTACAGGGCGCGGTCCCGATAGGCTGCGCGCATGGCCTCCGCCATGAAATGGGCGCCCTCCGGGGAGGCCTGGCCCAGGGCGCCGAGGTCATAGCCCTCCAACACGTTCAGCATCTCCAGCAGGGCCAGGCCGCCCCCGCTGGGTGGCGGCACCGTGAGCACCTCCAGCCCCCGGTAGGTCCCCTGCAGGGGAACACGGCGCTCCACCCGGTAGGCTGCCAGGTCCGCCGCCCGCAGGAGGCCGCCCTCCCGGACCATCATGCGGGCCAGGAGCCTGGCCGTCTTGCCCTGGTAGAAGTCCTCCGGACCGTGGGCCTGGAGACGGGCGAGGGTGCGGGCGAGATCCGGCTGGCGGAGGCGCTCCCCGGGCTCGTAGGGCCGGCCGGACCTGGTGAAGATCGCCAAGGTGGGCGGGTGCCGCCGGAAGTCGGCCACGCGCTCCTTCAGGGAGGCGCTGAGGGCCGGGGTCACGAGAAAACCCTCCGCCGCGAACTTCCGGGCGGGCTCGAGGAGGCGCGCCCAGGGGAGGCGGCCGCCGGCCTTCCAGGCCGCGTGCAGCCCCGCCACGGTGCCCGGCACCCCCACGGACCGCAGGGAGTCGTGGTGCTCCGCGCTGGAGTAGCGCCCGGCCTTCAGCCACATGGCGGGATGGGCCTTCCGGGGCGCCGTTTCCCGGAAATCGAAGACCTCGGCCCGCCCGTCCGCGGCGCGGAAGAGGAGGAACCCGCCGCCGCCCAGGTTCCCGGCCGCGGGATGGGTCACCGCGAGGGCGAAGGCCGTGGCCACCGCGGCGTCCACCGCGGTGCCCCCTTCCCGGAGCACCTGGGCGCCCGCCTCCGCGGCGATCCCGTCCTGGGCCACCACCATGCCCCGGGTCAGGAGCGGCGCCGGGGCCGGAGGCCGGGACCCCGCCGCCAGCGCGCCCGCCAGGAGCACCGCGAAGACCGCGCGCCGCAGCACCATGCCTTCCTCCGGGAAACCTGCCTAGGATAGCGGTATGGCCTGCCGCGCCTCCGGAGACCGCCGGTGATCCCCCTCGAAGTCCTCCCCGGCCACCGGGCCTGGGGCCCGCGGCTGGAAGCCCTGCGCACCTTCCCCGGCCCCCTCTGGATCCACGGGGAGCCGGGCAGCGGCGTGAGCGCCTTCGCGGCCTTCCTCGCCCAGGCCCGCGGCTCGGCGGTGCTGGATGATGCGGACCGGCAGTCCCCGGAGGCCGTGGGGGCCTGGCTGGAGGCCCATCCCGCGGGCGTCCTGGGAAGCCATTCGGATCCGGAGGCGCCGGCGCACCACGGCCTCCCCTCGGCCTGCCTGGCCTTCCGCCTCCCCACCTTCGCGGACGACCCCGCCTCGGCCCTGCCCTGCCTGCAGGCCATGGCCCAGGAGGAGGGCGAAGGCGCCGTCCCGCCGGCCCTCGCCGCCCTGCCCTGCCCGGGCCACCTGCGCGGGCTCCGCAACCGGCTCCTGCGCTGGAAGCTGCTCCGCCAGCTCCCGGAAGCCCCCGCAGGCGGCCTGGACGGGCTGGCCCTGGAGGCGGAGGACCTCGCCACGAATCTTCACGAACTGGAGCGGGTGCTCCTGCACCGGGCCCTGCGCCGCAGCTACGGCAGCCGTGTCGAGGCCGCCGGCCGCCTGGGGGTCAGCCGCCGCCAGCTCTACCTCCTCATCGCCCGCCACGGCGATCCAGTGCGGGGCGAGCTGCCGGTGGACGAAGGGCCGAAGCGGCTGCGGAAGCGGCGGACCTCAAAGCCTTGAAGGAAACTCCCCCTTCGCCTGCCGGGCCTTGCGCAGGGGCGTGTAGGCCCACCACGCCACCGGAGGCCCGCCCTTCGCCATGTCGATGATCGCCGCGAAGGTGTCCCAGAGGCAGGGGTCGTGGAAGCGCCCGTCCATGCGGCCGATGCGGAGGTAGAGCTCGTCGGCGTCCTGTTCCGCCAGGGTCTCCAGCGAGTCCACCCCCAGGCGCCGCAGATCTTCGCGGATCGAAGGCCCCACGTTCGGCAGGGCCAGCAGCTCGTCCTGGGCGCGCTTCCTCATGGCTTCGGCTCCCGCAGCTCTCTTGGGACCCTCAGCCCCTTGGGGATCGTGTGGGCGCCGGTCTCGTGGCGGTAGAAGGCCGCGGTGACCTCGGCGCCCAGGAGGAAGATGGCACTGGAGTAGTAGAGGAAGAGCAGGCCCGCCATGACCCCGAGGAGGGAGCCGTACATGATGCCCCAGGTGAAGGAGTGGGCCAGGTAGAAGCCGAAGCCGGCCTTCGCCGTCCACCAGAGCAGGGTGGAGACGAAGGCCCCCAGCAGGGCGTGGCGGAACTTCACGTGGATGCGGGGTACGTGCTGGAGCAGGAAGGTGGTGACCATGAGGCCCAGCAGGGGCGGCAGGTAGGGCAGCAGTTCGCTCTGGCGGAAGGGCAGGAACTTCCGCATCACGCCCCCGAGGAACATGGCCATGAAGACCACCAGGAGGACCAGGCCTCCCAGGAGCAGGCCGAGATGCCGCAGGATGGGGGCCCGGCGGGTCTGGCGGTGCTTCTTGATGCGCACGCCGAAGATGTGGGCCAGGCAGTTGTCCAGGTTGCCGATGCCCCAGTAGCTGCCCATGAGCAGCACGAACCAGGACAGACCCACGCCACCCCCGCTGCGGCTGTTGGCCACGAGGTCCCGGAGGATGTCGTCGGGGAAGTAGGGTACGAGGTGTTCCAGGAGCCGCAGGGCCGCGGCGGTGTAGGCCTTGCTGCTCCCGACCACCAGCGCCAGCAGCTTGAAGAGCAGGGCCGTGAGGGGCACCAGGCTCACCATGAGCCAGAAGCTCAGGCCGGCGGCGTAGCTGAGGCAGTCGTCCTTTCGGTACTTCTTCAGGACCTCCCAGGTGAAATGCCCGGCCAGCCCTGCCCGGGGCGACGCCCGTTCGATCCTGTGCCACAGGCGCTCCGCCAGCCTGCGCAGGGCCTCCAGTCGGCGGGCCCATTTCGCCTGCACCCGGCGCGTTTCCTCGCTCCAGGCCCGCGCGCGTTCCAGCATCGGGACCGTCCGGGTTCAGTAGCGGATGGGGTGGCGGGGCAGCAGGTACATCACCCACGCCAGCGCCAGCCCGATGCCGATCAGGCCCGCCGCATGCTTGAGGATGCTCATCTTCGTCCGCTCCGGCCGCGTGGTGGGCGTGAGGAGGCCCAGGATCAGGGCGATCCCTGATCCCATCACGAGGAAATGGATGACGTGGCTGCCGAGAAAGCGCATGCCCCCAGAGTACCAAGGGTTCAGTGCGAAGTCTGGCCCTCGCTGCCCAGGACCGCGGGCTTGGCCTCCTCCGCGGGCTTGGCGTGGAGGGGCTCCGGCAGCCGGGTCAGGGCCAGGGGAATCACCTCGTCCATGTGGGAGACCAGGTGGATGGAGAGCTGTTCCCGGACTTCCGCCGGAACATCCTCCAGGTGCCGGGCGTTGTCCGCGGGGATCAGCACGGCCTTGCGCTGCAGGCGGTGGGCGGCCAGCAGCTTCTCCTTGAGCCCGCCGATGGGGAGCACGTTGCCCCGCAGGGTCAGCTCGCCGGTCATGGCCAGGTCGCTGCGGGCGGGGATGCCCGTGAGCACGGAGATGAGCGCCGTCGCCAGGGTGATGCCGGCGCTGGGGCCGTCCTTGGGGATGGCGCCTTCGGGCACGTGGATGTGGATGTCGATGGTGTCGAGGAAGTCCCGGGCCAGGCCCAGCCGCTCCGCCCGGGCGCGGACGAAGCTGAGGGCGATCTGGGCGCTTTCCTGCATGACCTCCCCGAGCTTGCCGGTGAGCTTCAGATTGCCTTTCCCCGGCAGCGTGGCCGCCTCGATGGTCAGGAGATCGCCGCCGGTGCTGGTCCAGGCCAGGCCGTTCACCACGCCGGGCAGGGCGTGCTCGTCCGGGCGCGTGTCGCTGTACTTCTCCGGGCCCAGGAGCTTCGACAGGCGCTCGGCGGTGACCGCGGGATCGAAGGTCTCGTCCTTCAGGCCCTCCACGCGGCCTGGTTGCAGGCTGTGCCGGGCCAACTTGCGCAGCACGGAGGAGATCTCCCGCTCCATCTGCCGCACGCCGGCCTCCCGGGTGTAGTCCTGCACCAGTTTCTCCAGGGCCTCCGGCGTGAAGGTTATACCCAGGTCCTGCAGTCCATGGCTCTCCAGGGCCTTGGGCAGGAGGTGGGTCTCGGCAATGGCGCGCTTCTCCTTCAGGGTGTAGCCCGAAAGCTCCAGCACCTCGAGGCGGTCCTCCAGGGGCGCCGGGATCTCGTGGCGCACGTTGGCGGTGGCGATGAAGAGCACCTGGCCCAGGTCGTAGCCCACGTCCAGGTAGTGGTCCTGGAAGCTGTGGTTCTGTTCCGGGTCGAGCACCTCCAGGAGGGCAGAGCTGGGATCCCCCCGCCAGTCGCTGCCCATCTTGTCGATCTCGTCCAGCAGCAGGAGCGGATTGCGCACGCCGGCCTTCTTCATCAGGGAGATGATGCGGCCCGGCATGGAGCCGATGTAGGTGCGGCGGTGGCCGCGGATCTCCGCCTCGTCCCGCACGCCCCCCAGGGACATGCGCACGAAGGGGCGGTTGAGGGCCCGAGCGATGCTGCGGGCGAGGGAGGTCTTGCCCACACCGGGGGGCCCGACGAGGCAGAGGATGGGGCCCTTCAGGGAAGGCGGCACGGTGCCCGCCGCCCCGGCCTCCACCTCGTCCACGACGCCCTCCTTCGGCTCGGGCTGGGCGGCGTCCTTCAGCCGCTTCATCACGGCGAGGTATTCCAGGATGCGGGCCTTGATCTTCTCGAGCCCCGAGTGGTCCTCGTCCAGCACGGTCTCGGCGGCGTCCAGATCGAGGCGCTCGTCGGCCATCTTCGTCCAGGGCACGGCCAGCAGCCAGTCGATGTAGGTGCGGCTGACGGTGGCCTCGGCGCTCTGGGGCGGCATGGACTCCAGCCGCTCGAGCTCCTCCACCGCCTTCTTCATGGCCTCCTCGCCCATGCCGGAGGCGGCGATCTGCTCCCGCAGCTTCTTGTACTCGTCCTTCTCGTCCTGCTTGCCCAGCTCCTGCTGGATGACCCGCATCTTCTCGTTCAGCACGTACTGCTTGTGGTCCTGGTCGAGGCGCAGGCGGGTCTTCTCGTCCACTTCCCGGTCCACCTGGCTGCGGGCGGCGTCGAGGTCCAGGAGCTTCATGCAGGCCTCCAGCCGCGGCTCCACCTCCAGCGCCTCGAGGACCGGCTGCTTGTCCTTCACCTCCAGGGGCACCAGGGCCGCCACGGCATCAACGGCCTTGCCCAGGGGCAGCTCCCGGATCTGCTCCAGGGAGGTGAGCCGGAGGGCGTCCGGATTGCGCGCCAGGAACTCCTCCACCGCGTGGTGGAAGGGCTTCGTCAGGTTCTCGTCGCCGCTGGGGCTGGGGGGTTCCTGGAGGACGGTGACGTCCGCCCTCAGGACGTCACCCTCGGCGTGGTAGGCCTCCAGGCGCACCCGCGCCACGCCCTTCACGCCCACCTTGAAGTAGTCCTTGGGCAGCTGGATGAGGGACTCCACGAGGGCCAGGGTGCCCGTGGGGTGGAAGCTGTCTAGGCCGGGGTCCTCGGTCCGGGGATCGAGCTGGGTGAGCAGGATCAGGTGGTCGCCGGCCTTGATGGCCAGCTCCAGGGTGCGCACCGAGGCCCGGCGCCCCACCACGAAGGGCACCCGGGCGTTGGGGAAGAGCACCATGTCCCGGATGGGAATGGCGGGGAGGTTCAAGGTCTTGGCTGCGGTCACGGGAGACTCCCGAACCCCTTCGATCCGGGGCTCACATCCAGTCTACGGAGTCCGCGCAAGCCCCCGGCGGGGTGCCTAAGGCACCCGCGGGGACTGGAGCCTGCATCCAGGGCCTTTGCTAGCCCGCGACGCTGATGGGGGTGGGCGGGATGCCGAGGATCTCCTCGACCTTCTTCCGGGTGAGCCGCAGGTGGCCCCGGTCCTCCCGCTCCTCGGAGGGCAGTTCGAACATGGGTTCGAGGAGCACCTGCTCCATGAGGCTCCGCAGCCCCCGGGCGCCGAGCTTGCGGGTGGAGGCCTGCTGGGCGATGGCTTCCAGGGCACCGTCCTCGAAGGAGAGCTCGATGTCGTCCATCTCGAAGAGGCGGATGTACTGCTTCGTGATGGCGTTCTTGGGCTCCTGGAGGATGCGCACCAGGGCGCCGCAGTCCAGGGGCTCGAGGGCCGCGCAGACCGGCATGCGGCCCACCAGCTCGGGGATGAGGCCGAACTTGATGATGTCCTCGGGCTCCACCAGGTGCAGGAAGGCGTCGCCGGTTTCCTTGCTGGTGACCTGGGCGCCGAAGCCCACGGCCTTGGCGCGGACGCGCTGCTTGATGATGTCCTCGATGCCCACGAAGGCGCCGCCGCAGATGAAGAGGATGTCCTTGGTGTCCAGCTGGATGAACTCCTGGTGGGGGTGCTTGCGCCCGCCCTGGGGCGGCACGTTGGCCACGGTGCCCTCCACCAGCTTGAGCAGGGCCTGCTGCACGCCCTCGCCGCTCACGTCCCGGGTGATGCTCGGGTTCTCGCTTTTGCGGCCCACCTTGTCGATCTCGTCGATGAAGACGATGCCCTTCTGCGCCCGCTCCACGTCGTAGTTGGCGGCCTGGAGCAGCTTGGTGAGGATGTTCTCCACGTCCTCGCCCACGTAGCCGGCTTCCGTCAGGGTCGTGGCGTCGGCCATGGCCAGGGGCACGTCCAGCACCCGGGCCAGGGTCTGGGCCAGCAGGGTCTTGCCGGTGCCCGTGGGGCCGATGAGGAGGATGTTGCTCTTGGATAGCTCCACTTCGTGGGCGCCCAGGGAGCGCTTCGGCACGAGGATCCGCTTGTAGTGGTTGTAGACCGCCACGGACAGGCGCTTCTTGGCGGCCTCCTGGCCGATGACGTAGTCGTCCAGGAAGGCCTTGATCTCCTTGGGGCGCGCCAGCTTCGTCTCCACGCGGCCCACGGGCTTGCCCTGGCGGCTCATGCGGAGCTGGAGCTGGCCCGCGTCGATGCACTCGTTGCAGATGAAGGCGTAGCCAAGGTTTTCCGGGCCGGCGAGGAGCTGCTCGACCTCGTGGGCGGCCTTGGCGCAGAAGGAGCACCGCTGGTCCTTCTTCGGCTTGTTCATGGTGCCTCCCTTCCCGATCCTTCCTTCCGCCATTACTTCTTCTTGCCGTTCACGTGGTGGACGGTCTGCAGCTTGAGGATCTCGTAGCGGCGAATCCCGGCGGGAATGACCACGCGCACCTCGGAACCCTCCTCCTGGCCCACCAGGGCCATGCCGATGGGGCTGCTGATGCTGAGCTGCTCCTTGTGGGCGCCCAGCTCCTCGGGCAGCACGAGGCGGTAGACCACCTCCACGTCCGAATCCAGGTCCAGCAGGGTCACGTGGGAGCCGTAGGCCACGCGGTCCTTGGGCAGGCGGGTGATGTCGAGGGTGGCCACCTCGGAAATGCGCTTCTCCATGGCGACGACCTTGGACTGATACATGTCCCGCTTTGCCAGGGCCTGCTCGTATTCTGCGTTTTCGGAGAGGTCGCCCTGGCTGGCGGCCCGGGCGATCTCCTGAGGGATCTCGTTGAGCAGGGCGTTGCGCAGTTCCTTGAGATCGGATTCCAGCTTCGCGAGCACGTGCTTCGGCATGGGGGGTCCTTCGGTTGTTTCGGCCGGGCCGGTTTCAGGGGAGGGCGGCTAAGGATTCTAGCCACTCGGGGGGGGGAAGGGGCGCGGGAAGGGGATTGCCTTCGCCGGGGCGGGTCTTGAAGCGGCGGTGCATCCAGAACCACCAGCGGGGTTCGAGGCGGATCTGGGCTTCGATGCGGGCGGTCATGAGCTGGGTGGCGGTCCAGGCGTCCCGGGCCGGGTCGCCGGTGGTGGGCACCTGGAAGGGGGCCTCGAAGCGCACGGTCAGCGTGTCGTCCTCGTTGGGCCAGGAGAAGACCGGCAGTACCGGCAGGCCGTAGCGGGCCGCCAGGCTCCCGGCGGTGGCGAAGGTGGAGGCCCAGCGGCCCAGGAACTTCACGAAGACGCCCATGGTGAGGGCGTCCTGGTCCAGGAGGAAGCCGACGCCCCGCCCGGCCTTGAGGGCCTTGAGGGTGTCCCGCATGGCGCCGTCCTTGGTGATCACCGAATTGCCGAAGCGGGTCCGCAGCCGCGTCAGCTCCGGTTCGAGGAGAGGGTTGTCCAGCTCCCTCGCGATGACTGCCAGGGAACGGCCGTGGCGGCTCTGGGCCAGGGCGATGGCTTCCCAGTTGCCGTAGTGGCCCGTGAGCTGGATGAACCCCTTGCCCGAGGCCGCGGCCGCGTCGAAGTGCTCGAGGCCCTCGACGCTGACCCAGCGGTCCAGCTCCTCCCGCTCCATCCGCAGGAGGCTGAGGGTGCCCAGGAGCAGGGATCCAAAGTGGGCGAAGCAGTCCCGGGACAGCTTCCGCACCTCGGTTTCGGTTCCCGCGATGCCCGCCTCCCGGAGGTTCTCCCGCACCACCCGGCGGTGCCGCCCGTCCAGGAGCCAGAAGGCGCGGCCCAGGCCCCGGCCCATGGCGAGCACCGTCGGATAGGGCAGGCCCCGCACCAGGCCTTCGGCGGCGCGGAACAGGGCGTACTCAAGCCGGTGTCGGAGGGTCAATGGGGGGGTCACGGCGGGATAAAAAAAAGGGGCGCCCCGGGGAATCGGGGCGCTTCCAGGAGTCTACCAGAAGGGGGCCTCCAGGCCCATCCTCCCGGCCTGTCGGGAAGGGGGCCGTCAAGAACGAAGGGCCGCCTCGCGGCGGCCCTTCGGACAGGATCAGGTCGGCCTAGCGGGTCAGGTTCAGGTTGTAGGGGGTGGTCGTCGTGAAGGCGCCCGCGTAGCCGATGACCTTGATGTAGTAGGTCGCCGTGGTGGTGCCGGTGTTCGTGTAGGTGACGGACTCGGTGGCCGTGCTGCCCAAGCTGCTCTTGAGGGTCGACCCGGCGCTGTTGAGGAGGTACAGGTCGTAGTCCTTCGCGGGGCCGGTCATGCCCACCGTCACCGTCCGGCCGGCGCCCACGGTGATCTTGAAGAAGTCCTTGTCGGTGGAGGACCCGATGTAGGCGACGATCTTCGTCACCGTGGTGCCGATCACGTTCGCGGTTCCGGTGGTGCCGTTGCTCTCCACCTCGTTGTAGGTGGTGGCGGGCGGCGGCGTGGTGTTGCTCACGCTGAAGGTCACGGTGGTGGAGGTGCCGATGTTGCCGGCGGCGTCGTAGGCCTTGGCCACCAGTGTGTGGCTGCCGTTGGCCAGGGTCGTGGAATCGAACGTCATGCTGTAGGGCGAGGCGGTGTCCGTGCCCTTGAGGGCGCCGTCCACGTAGAACTCCACCTTGGAGACGCCCACGTTGTCGGAGGCGGTGGCGTTGAAGGTGATGGTGCCGCTGGTGCCGCTCTCCGTGGCCGAGCAGGTGGGGGCCTGGGTGTCAGGCGCCGAGCCGCCGCTGTAGGTCAGGCCCAGGTTGTAGGGGGCCGCGTCCGTGCCGCTGTAGACGTAGACGTTGGCGTAGACGGCCTTGGCCGTGGCGCCGGTGTTGGTGTAGCTGAGGTTCTCCGTGGTGGTGCTGCCTTGGCTGATGCCCAGCTGCGTGCCGGCGGCGTCCACGATCTTGAGGTCCCAGTCCGGGCCCGCGGGACCGGTCATGGCGATGGCCACCGTCTCGCCGGGGTTCAGGGACAGGGCGAAGAAGTCCTTGTCCGTGGCGGCGGTCAGGTTCCCCTGGATGGCGGTGTAGGTCTTCGCGACGGCGTTGGCGCCGGCGACGGAATCGTTCACCTCGGCCTCGATGAAGGTGTTGGCGGGCGGCGGCGGGGGCGGCGGCGTCGTGCCCCAGGCCGCGCCCACGTTGATGCCGTGGTAGGCGTTCCAGACGGCCTGTTCCTCGGGGGAGCCGGCGCCGTAGAGGTCCTTGGCGGAGCTGATGCAGGCGTTGCGGGCGCCGGCGTAGTTGGTGCTCGAGGTCATGTAGGAGGTGAGGGCCCGGTACCAGATGCGGGCGGCCTTGTCGTTGCCGATGCCCGTCATGCCGGCGGGCAGGTAGGTGGTGGACCCGTTGCCGGAGGTGGTGGCGCCCTGGCTCAGGAAATAGAACATCCGGTTGTTGGGGCCGCTGCTGTAGTGCACGTCCAGGTTGCCGACGGTGGAGGACCAGGCGTCGGGGGAGGATCCGTCCAGGCTGGGCTTCTGCATGTAGCGCAGGGGAGAGGTGGAGAGCTGCTCGCCGATGGTCCAGTTGCCGCCGGTGGCGGGGATCGTGGTGGAGCCTGAGGCGAGGCCGCCGCCCTGGCCGTAGAACTCCACCATGGTGCCGAAGATGTCCGAGTCGGATTCATTGAGGCCGCCGGACTCGCCCGAGTAAGTGAGGTTGGCGGAGGTCGCGCAGACGCCATGGGCCATCTCGTGGCCGGCGACGTCGATGGAGGTCAGCGTCGTGAAGCTGCTGCCGTCGCCGAAAGTCATGCAGAAGCAGGCGTCGCTCCAGAAGGCGTTGTCGTAGCTGTTGGAGTAGTGGACCCGGATGTAGGAGGCCTTGCCCGTGTTGTCGATGCCGTTCCGGCCGAGCACCTTCTTGAACATGTCCCAGGTGGCCATGATGCCGAAGTGGGCGTCCACGGCCGCGGTCTGCCCGTTGTCGGCGGTGGTGGAGGACCCTTCCACATAGTTGGCGCTGTCGCCCCAGGTGTTGTCGGCGTCCGTGTAGATGGTGCCGTTGCCGGTGGTGGCGTGGTTCAGGTTGGTGATGACGTTGTTTCCGAAGGTGCCGCCGGTGCCGCGGGTCATGTCCCGCATCTCGAAGCCCGAGGCGGTGCTGTTGGTGGCCAGGCTCACGATGCCGCTGTACTGGGACTTGCCGGTGCCCGTGGCGGCGGTGGTGTGGAGGGTGTCCCAGGTCTTGATGATCCGGCCCGAGTGGGCGTTGATGAGGAAGTCCCGGTGGATGGTCTCGTCGGTGCCGTTCTCGAGCTGCACCTGCACGTGGTAGGCCAGCAGGTGCCGGGTCACGGTGCGGGCCATGTCCTCGGCGTTGAGCTCCTCGTCCAGCATGAGGGCCCGGCCGGGGCGGCGCAGCTCGGCGGTTTCGGGGTAGATCACCAGTTCGACGCTCGGCTGGTGGGCGTAGGGGCCCTTGGGATTGATGAAGCGGTGGGCCACGCCCAGGGCCTCCGCCTCGCCGAGGCTGGGGACGATGTCGAGGTTCAGCCGCTCCTTGTGGGTCGCCGAGATGCCCAGGGACTGCCCTTCCTTGTCCGTGTGGACCACAAGGTCGCCGCCCCAGACCTTCAGCCCCTGATAGGTCTTCTGGAAGCGCGCGTGGGTCTGGCCCAGCTCGTCCATGTGGAAGCGCTGCAGCTGGAAGCCGTGGGCCTCGTCCAGGCCCATGTCCGCGCGGTTCGACATCAGCCGGGCGGCGGCCGTTTCGGCGTGGCGGGCGGCCAGGGCCTCGCGGCCATCCCCAACGGGGCGCTCGGCATAGCCCGGGCCCGCGGCGAGGAGCGCGGCGAGGAGGGTGAGGGACAGGCGGCCGTTCATGGATGCCATGGGTGTCTCCGTCAAGGGGGGAGGTGGGGAGGCGTGCCTGCGCCGGACCCGGTGCAGGAAACGGACCGGCCTGGCGCAGAACGATGGATTGAAAGGAGCTGGGGGGTAGGCATCACCTTGCCCACCCCTCGATCCCCGCAGGAAGTTAAGAGTTGTGAAAAACGGTTAAGACGTCTTAACAGTTTTCCCGTGCATTATTTTTCCACCCGCGAGAGCGGCATGGTCATGCAGCGCGGCCCACCCCGCGCCCGGCTGAGCTCCCCGCTGTCCAACTGGATGAGGTACTTCTTCCGGTCCAGGAGGTTGATCTTCGGGTCCGCCAGCAGTTCCCGGGCGGTAAGCACCCGGTAGCCAGCCTTGTCGAGCTCCTCGGCGGTGGCGCTGTTCCGGGAGTAGCTCACGATGACGCCCGGCGCCAGGGCGAAGGCGTTGGCGCCATCGGTCCACTGCTCCCGCTGCTGCTTGATGTAGTCCTTCCCCCCGCAGAAGACCGGCTTCAGGTCGATGCCGACCTCCTTCAGCGCCGTGAGCAGGTTGGGCTGGGTGGTGAAGCGCAGATCCTCGTGGCGCAGATCGATCTTCACCACGTTGAGAAGCTCCCGGGAGCCGTCGGTGAAGTAGGGCGGATAGACCAGGCACTCGTGCTGGTTGATGCGGGTGAAGATGGTGTCGAGGTGCATGGCGCTGCGCTTCTTGGGCATCAGCACCATGAAGAGGTGTTCGAAGGTGCCCTCGCCCCGGCGGAAGTCCTGGCGCAGGCTTTCGGCGAGGATGTGCACCGCGTCGGTGGTCGTCCGCTCGGAGCAGCCCACCGCCAGCACCTTGTCGCTGAGGACGAGGGTGTCGCCGCCCTCGAGGCTCTGGGGCACCTTGATCTCCCCGCGGATGAGGGGCGTGACCTGATCGAACCACTTGTCGTTGTCCGTGAGGTGGCGGAAGCGCGGATGGTGCTTGAACACGTAACTGAGGATGAGGGGCTCCCGCTGCCGCGCCCAGGTGGCCATGGCGTTCACGCAGTAGCCGTCCCCCACCACCGAGGCCGGGTCCCGCATGAAGAGGAGGTTCGGGATGGGGTTCAGCATGTAGTCGAACTCGCGCTGCCAGTGAGTCTGGTGCTGCATGTCGGGCCAGGGGATCCCGCCGATGACGCTGCGGGCCACCTCGATGGGGAACATGGTGCGCAGGCGGTTGGCGGTCTCGTCCGGCAGGTCCACCAGCCGGCGCAGGTCCTCCACGAAGGCCAGCTTCACACCCTCGTCGTAGAGGGCCTCCACGAAGAGGTCCTGGATGTCCAGCACCTCGTCGGCCACCCGGGAGAGGACCTGGCGGAACTGGCGGTGCTCGGAGCGGGCCTGGGACCCGTAGAGGATGTCGTCGAAGAGGAGCTTTTCCATCATCCCGGGCACCATCAGGTCCACTTCGGGGCCGGGGCTGTGCACCACCACTTGCTTCAGGCGGTGGATCTCGGAAAAGACCGAAAGCTGGATGGGCTGGGCGGGGAGCATGCTGCACCGAGGGAATCTTCGAGCCTATCGGGAGAATGCATATGCATCAATAGCTTGCATATGATTCGAGGTGCGGAATCTTTACCGCATTGGTCAGCCTTCTTCCTTGATGGCCCCCAAACCCAGCAGTAGTCTGGTTATTCCGACTTCAACGGGACCCGGTCCCCCTTTTCTGGAGCCTTCCATGGCCGCATTCGTCACCCAGCCCGCCCCCGACTTCAAAGCCGCCGCCCTCGTGAACGGCGAATTTAAGGACGTCTCCCTGTCCGACTACAAGGGCAAGAAGGTCGTCCTCTTCTTCTACCCCCTCGACTTCACCTTCGTCTGCCCCACCGAGATCCTGGCCTTCAGCGACGCCATCAAGGAATTCGAGGCCCGCAACACCCAGGTCATCGGCGTGAGCGTGGACAGCAAGTTCAGCCACTTCGCCTGGACCCAGATGGACCGCAAGGAAGGCGGCATCAAGGGCATCACCTTCCCCCTGGTGGCCGACCTCAACAAGACCATCGCTTCCGACTACGGCGTCCTGCTGCCCATCGGCATCGCCCTGCGCGGCCTCTTCATCATCAACAAGGACGGCATCCTGAAGCACATCACCGTGAACCACAACGACCTGGGCCGCAACGTGGACGAGGTCCTGCGCCTCCTCGACGCCGTGGACTTCAGCGAGGAGCACGGCGAAGTGTGTCCCGCCAACTGGAAGAAGGGCGAGAAGGCCATGAAGGCAACCTCCGCCGGACTGAAGGAGTGGGCGGCCAGCAAGTAAGGGTCACCATCCTTCCTTCACCACGAGCGGGCGCCGAAAGGCGCCCGCTCATGTTTCTGGTGGCAGCTTCCAGGGCCTGCTCCACCTGCATGCCGCCTTCATATTCGCGGATGTGATCTGGGACAACGGAGATCCGGCGGTGGGCCGGATTCGTTCGCCCTAAGCTGGCGCATTGATCGTGGTCCCGAGGCCGCGGCTCCCGACACAGGGCCGTGGTGCGCCGGTCGACCTTTTCAGGGAGGAACCCATGTCCGAACCCCGCCGCGTCCTGATCCTCGGAGCCGCCGGCCGCGACTTCCACAACTTCAACACCGTGTACCGGGACGATCCGGCCCACAACGTCGTGGCCTTCACCGCGACCCAGATTCCGGACATCGCCGGCCGGCGCTATCCCGCGGTCCTGGCCGGAGGCCTCTATCCGGAAGGGATTCCCATCTTCGACGAGGCGGACCTGGCGGAGGTGATCCGCCGCGAGCAGCCCGACGTCGCGGTGTTCTCCTACTCCGACGTCACCTATGAGCACATCGGCCACGTCGCCAGCCTCTGCGTCGCCCTGGGGGTGGATTTCGAGCTGCTGGGGGCCGACAAGACCATGCTGCGGAGTTCGAAACCGGTCATCGCCGTCACCGCCGTCCGCACGGGCGCGGGCAAGAGCCAGACCACCCGCTACCTCAGCAGCATCCTGAAGAAGCTCGGCGTGAAGGTCGTCGCCATCCGCCATCCCATGCCCTACGGCGATCTGGCGAAGCAGGCCTGCCAGCGCTTCGCCGAGTACGCCGACCTGGACCGGCATGAATGCACCATCGAGGAGCGCGAGGAGTACGAGCCCCACATCGACAACGGCTTCGTCATCTACTCCGGCGTGGACTACGAACGCATCATCCGTTCCGCCGAGGCCGAGGCCGACGTGATCCTCTGGGACGGCGGCAACAACGACCTGCCCTTCTACGCCAGCGACCTGCACCTCTGCATCGCCGATCCCCACCGGGCCGGGCACGAGCTGCTCTACCACCCCGGCGAGGCGAACTTCCGCCGGGCCGGCGTCATCGTCATCAACAAGTGCGACACAGCGAAGGAGGCGGACATCGCCCTCATCGAAGCCAACGCTGCGCGGATCAATCCCAAGGCCACCATCCTCCGCGCCCACAGCCCCGTCACCTGCGAGCGGCCGGAGCTGGTCAAGGGACGGCGGGTCCTCGTGATCGAGGACGGCCCGACCCTCACCCACGGTTCCATGAGCTTCGGCGCCGGCGTGGTGGCCGCGAAGGCCGCTGGCGCCGCCTCCATCGTGGACCCCACCCCCTTCGCCGTGGCCTCCATCGCCGCCACCTACCGGAAGTACCCCAACGCCCAGGGCATCCTGCCGGCGATGGGCTACGGCGACGCCCAGATCCGCGACCTGGAGGCCACCATCGAGGCGACCCCCTGCGATGTCGTGCTCAGCGCCACGCCCATCGACCTCACCCGGGTGCTGAAGGTGAACAAGCCCATGGTCCGCGCCTCCTATGAACTGAAGGAGGTGCAGCCCGGCCAGTTGGAGGAGGCGGTGCGCTCCACGCTGCGGGTCCGGGCCCAGTCCCTGGCCCTCTGCTGAAGGACAGCCCTGAGGCGCAGCGGACGTGAAACCCCGGCCGCGTCCGCGATCGAGCAGGTCATGGGGCCCCCGCACCCGGCATGCGGGGCTCCGGGCTTCTGGAAGGAGGAGGCTGTAGCCGTCAACGGTGTTTCAAGGCCGAACAGGATCGAATAGGATTCTTCCTTGCCGTTCCTGGCGGTTTCGGATCGATGGCATGGCAAAAGGAAAAGGAGTTTTCCAAAGCACGTCCGATGTCCTGGGCGGGATTGGGTGTCTGGTCCTTCTCGTCAGCCTGGTTCTCTTATTCACCAAAGGGATCTACCGGGATTGGAGAGCGGTCGCGGGTTTTGTCCTGGCGTGCATCGCCTACTGGAAATGGCTGACCTGGGCAGGCGAGTCCGAGAGTACGAAATCCAAGAAGGCAATCCTGGCCAAGCTGCGCCCGGGTGTCCGGTTCCGCGCACACGGAAGCATGGGTACCGCCATGGAAGGGCGCTGCATCAGGATCATTGACGACGACACGATCGAGGCCTACGTCGGCTACGCCGACCGGCCCGACGGACGGGAAACGGGACCTTTCCCCATCAGCAGCATCGACGCCATCGAGGATTGAGCGCCAGGACGCCCCTGGTCCCCTCAGCCTTGGCGCGTCCCACCTCCTTCCTCTTCCTCCCTCACATGGGCGGCGGGATCCGGTTCCGGCCCGTGGAAGGGCCCAACCCCTGCGGCGAGCGGTACGATTTCGGGCCAGTTGCCGCGGCCTTCCATCGAAGCCAGCCTGCGGGCCACCTCCTCCCCCCCCCCCAGGCCGCCGCGTTTCCGGGCCGTGCCTCGGGATCGGCGGCCAGGGCCTGGGCGAAGAGCCCGTCGAGGGCCGCCCGCAGGGCCGGGACCAGGTTGCTGGGGGGCGGCGGCGGATTCCAGGCTCCCCGCAAGAGCTCCGGCACCTGCTCCAGGGAGACCAGGGGCCGGCGGGCCAGCACCTCGCAGGCCACTGCCCCGAAGGCGTAGAGGTCCATGCGGGCGTCCGCCAGGCCGCGCCGGACCTGCTCGGGGGCCATGTACGCGGGGGTCCCCAGGAGCATGCCCGTGCCAGTGAGCCGGAAGTCGGCATCCGTGGACTTGGCCAGGCCGAGCTCGAGGATCTTCACCGGGAAGCCTTCCGTGGCGTGGGGCACCAGGAAGATGGTCTGGGGCTTGAGGTCCCGGTGGATCACCGCCGCTTCGTGGGTCAGGCCCCGGGAATCCTCCGGGTCGTGCCGGAAGCGGCGGAAGGTCTCCGTCGCCGGATCGAAGACCGACAGCCAGCCGCTGAAGGTGCCCACCCGGAGCCTCCCATCCCGGCCGGCATGGAGGGCCCGCACGTAGCTGCCACCGAGGGTGGCGGGAACCTCAGGATGGAAGACCCGGAAGCGGTAGCCGTCGTTGCGCACCAAGCCGCCCTGGGTGCCGATCCAGAGGAAGCCCGCCCGGTCCTGGGCCAGGGCCGTGCAGGGCTGGGCGGGCACGCCGTCGGGCTCCGGGAGGCGGCGGAAGGCGGTGCGGCCCGGCCCCGCCGCGGGGCCTGGGCTCGGCCACAGCGTGGGGAACAGGAGGATCCGGCAGCGCCGGACCGCCCCGGAAGGCCAGGCCGCCACGGCATGTCGAAGCAGCCTCGGGCCGATGAGACGGCGCCCGCCCCGCCGCTCAGAAGGTCCAGGCGACTCCCGCCGAGGCCGACCAGGCGCGCTTCAGCCCATCCACATTGCTCGGACGGCTGAGCAGGGGGAACTCCGCGCGGCCCGTCCAGGCGAGGTGGCGCGTCAACGGCCGCGAGACTTCCAGCCCGAGGTTCACCTGCAGGCGATCACTGTCCGGAACGTCCACGAAACCCTCCCTCCCCGCTGCGAGGACCGAGCTCTTCGCCAGGCGCTGGATGGCCAGCCCCTTGAACGTGAAGCGGGTACCCGCCCAGGCAAGGTTGCGGGAAGCCCAGGCCAGGACGTCGTCCCCGCGCTTCAGCCGGGTGAGGGGGTTGGCGCTGCGGCCGCCCGCCTTCTGGTAGACCAGTCCCGCGTCCCAGGCTCCTGCGTGGGCCCGCAGGCCGGCAATCCAGTCGGAAGGCCCCAGGCCCGTCTGGTAGGGCTGGGGCAGGGCCGGCTCAGCATCCGCGCGGCCCGTGGCGAGGCGAGAACCTGCCTGGACGGAAAGGGCCCAGGTCCCTCCGCGGAGGAGGACCTGCTCCGCCAGGAGCACCGCATCGCCAAAGCCTTCGACCCGTCCCAGGGGGCCTTCGACCTTCACGTAGGGAAGGGTGAGGCTGAGGCGCGTGGCCGGTCCCAGGCGCACCGTGGCATCCAGCCGCCATCCGCGGAATTCCAAGGCATCGGAGGACCCCGAAGCGCCGGCCTGATAGGAAAGGGAAAGGTGGCTGCCCGGTCCCGGCCCGGCCCGGCCCGCCGCGCAGGCCCCGGCATCGGAGCACTGGGCCTGGAGCCCCCGGGCGAGAAGCAGCGGGGCCAGCAGGCGGAGGCGGCGGAAGCGGAGGGATCGGTCCATGCACCTGGGGTGAGGGCCGGACGACGCTCGTGACAGGGCCTGCCCGCCGCGGCGGAGGCCCGGGGCGGACCTCCTTCCTTTCCTGGCCCCGCGCCGCCACCCCATCCCTCCGGTTCAGAAGCCGAGGGGGCAGCCCACCGTGACGCAGAACAGCTGCTGGGATTTCGGTGGCGGGCAGAAGGCCGACGGGCAACCCACGTTCGTGGGGCAGACGTACGTGGGGCAATGCTGGGAGTAGCAACCGACGAACTGCGTGCCGGCGCCCACCGCGTTCAGGGCGCTCGGGGTGTCCAGGTGAAGAAGGGTCTCGCGGTTGAGGCGAAGTCGGCTCATGGGGATCTCCGGTCGGCGGCAGGGTGCCCGATCCGGGAAGCATCGCCAGCCCCGGGAGGCCCCGGGAGATCCACTTCAGGGGATTTTCGGCCCGGCCACTTCCCGCGGAGGGAATCCTTGGCCCCCGGGGGGTCCGAGCACGATTCAGGGCGCCCCCCTCAGGACGATCTGCCCCAGGTCCTCCCGCAGCGCGCGCTGGGTCTCCTCGCTGAACCGGATTTCCTCGGCCAAGGCCGGCAGGTCGGAGCGGAGTCCCGCCGGACCGCGGTTTCCCGCCGCGAACTTCAGGAACTGCACGGAGGAGAGCTTCTCGGCGTTCATCTGCTCCGGGTCGAAGGCAGCCCTTTCCCTGGATCCGTCGGTGAAGGTCATCCAGACGTGGCCCGGGAGGTCCCGCCAGGCACGCAGCAGCCGGGCCCGGTCTGTCTCCTCGGCGATTTCGATGAGCAGCGTGCAGCCCAGTTCGCCGGGCCCGCCCAGCACGGCGTTGTAGGTGTCCAGCTCGTGCTGGATGTCGCGCTCCCGCACCAGCTGCTCGGCGCGGATCATCTCCTGGATCTGGTAGCGGATCGTCTCGGCGTTCTCGAAGAGGAAGGTGAGGTGGGCGCCCAGGTGCACCCGCCGCGGGGCCTTGGCCGCCATGGCCGCGGCGCGCAGGGCCTCCCGGCGCTCGCCGTAGGTGACGAAGTCCAGCAGGTCGGCGCGTTCGACTTTCTTCATTCAGGTTCCTTCGGCACCGGGTGGGGGAAGCCGTCCTTCCGGTAGGCCCGGGCCAGGACGGTCATGGGATGCAGGGCCCGGCGCCCCGCGTGCTGCTCGAACTGAAGGCCCGCCAGAGGGCACTCGCTGACCCAGACTTCGGCGCCGGCCTCGGCCTGCATGCCCGCGAAGGCCTTCTGGCCGATGCGTTTGGAGTCCTCGAAACTTTCGGTCTTCATCGCAAAGGTCCCGTCGTGGCCGCAGCACTCCAGGACGGAAGCCACGGTGACGCCAGGGATCTTCCGGAGGAGGTCGCGGCCCTTGAAGCCCACGGCCTGGGCCCGCAGGTGGCAGGGGGCGTGGTAGGCGATGGGACCGGGGCTGGATTCGAAGGCCCAGTCGGCGCGCGCCTCGTTGCGGAGGGACCAGAGGAACTCCCCGGGATCCCGCACGGCCCCGGCGAGCCTTTTCGCCCGCTCCCGGTCCTCTCCCTCCAGCAGCTCCGGGTATTCCCGGCGCAGCATCATGGCGCAGGTGGGATTGATGGCGATGACCTTCGATCCCGCCTCCACGTGGGGCATGAGGACGTCCAGGTTGGCGTGGGCCTGCCGGCGCAGGGAGTCCAGGTCCCCGTGCTCCCAGGCGGGCATCCCGCAGCACTGGAGGCCGCGCACGCAGCCCGCGGCGCAGCCGTTCCGTTCCAGGACTTCCAGGGTGTCCTTGCCGATCTGGGGCTCGTTGTGCTGCACGAAGCAGGTCTGAAAGAGGACGGCCTCCCGGCCGGGCTTCGCGGCAATCTTCCCGCTCTTCTCCGCCCAGGTCTCGAAGGTGGCGGAGGCGAAGTCCGGCAGGTGGGCCTCGGGGTGCACGCCGAGCACCTTGTCCATGAACCAGCGGTGCACGGCAACGCGGTTCAGGACGTTGGCCATGCCGAAACTGGAGCGGGCCAGCTTGGCGGCGAGGTCCGGGTTGCCCAGCACTCTGTCCCGCAGCCGCCCGCCCTTCTTCTTCCACCGCACCGCCTGGTAGCGGTGGACGAGCTTCGGGAAGTCCAGACGGAATTCGTGGCCCTCCCGGGGTGTGTAGGGGCACTGCACCTCGCAGAGCTTGCACTGGAAGCAGGCGTCCATGACGCCGTCCCGCTCGCCCTCCGAGAGGGCCCGCACGTCGCCGTGGTGCCGCTCGTCTAGGAGCCTGAAGAGGCCGGGGAAGCTGTCGCAGTACTTGAAGCACATGCGGCAGCCATGGCAGATCTCGAAGGCCCGCTCCACCTCCTCCTTGAGCAGGGCCTCGTCCCAGTAGGCAGGCTCTGCGGTGTCGTAGACCGTGGTGGGTCCGGCCACATAGCTGATGCGGTGCCCGGGGGTGGTCTCGGGACGATCGTGGTCGCCCACGTCGAAGGACTCGGCCATGAGGGCTCCTGGAGGCGTCCGCCCCCGGCCGCGAGGGCGCTTCGCGTCCCCGGGCGTCGGCGGTTCCGCCTAGCTGATGCTGTCCAGCATCTTCTGGAAGCGGCCGGCGTGGCTCTTCTCGGCCTTGGCGAGGGTCTCGAACCAGTCGGCGATCTCGGTGAAGCCCTCCTCCCGGGCGGTCTTGGCCATGCCCGGGTACATGTCCGTGTACTCGTGGGTCTCCCCGGCGATGGCGGCCTTCAGGTTGAGGACGCTGTCGCCGATGGGCAGGTCCGTGGCGGGGTCGCCCACGGCCTTCAGGTAGTCCAGGTGGCCATGGGCGTGGCCCGTCTCCCCGTCCGCGGTCTCCTTGAAATTGCCCGCGACCTCCGGATAGCCCTCGATGTCCGCCACCTTGGCGAAGTAGAGGTAGCGGCGGTTGGCCTGGCTTTCGCCGGCGAAGGCGTCCTTCAGGTTCTGATGGGTCTTGCTGCCCTTGAGGTTGCTCATGCCTGCCTCCATGGATGGTCGAGGGAAAATCCCAGAGGCATCTTAGGCACCTTGGATGCCAGAACCAGAGCCCTTAATTCTCAACAGATCGGGACGCGCGCCCCGGCTCGGCTCGCGACCGGGCGGGAAGGGCCGACGGCGGGCCGCGAGGTCACGGCGCTTCGGATTCGACCCGGTCCACCAGGGGATAGAGCTCCCCGTCCTCCCGCTCCACGCGCCGGGCGAGGATCCCGACGAGGGCCTTCATCTCCTTCACGAAGCGGCCGGGGTCCGCGGAGATCGCTTCCGGCGCTTCCCAGGCGTGGAGGAGGCCTTCGAACTCCTTGTGGATCCCGCCCATCTCGTCCCGGAAGAGCCGCGTCAACGCCCGCACGTCCGGGTTCCGGTGGACCAGCAGTTCCGGGTAAAGGGTGCGGTCCTCCAGGGTCAGGTGCACCCGCAGCTTGCCCGCCAGGTCCATCATCCGTCCGAAGGCCGGCGCCCCGTCCTTCTTCAGGGCCGCCGGATCCAGGAGGGGCAGCAGGGCCGCCACCACACGGCTGATCTCCCGGTGCTGCTCCCGATACAGCTGGGTCCGGCCCATGCCCGCCTCCGGTCCAGGATCATAGATCCGAATCCCTCAGAGCGCCCGGAAGAGGGCCAGGACCCGCACCTCCGCCGCGCCCCCCGCTGCCAGGGCCTGGGCGCAGCGCAGGAGGGTGGTCCCGGTGGTCCACACGTCGTCCACCAGCAGCACCGAAAGGCCCTCCACCCGGGCGCCGGCGCGCAGGCCGATGGCTTTCCGGGACAGCCGCCGCCGCTCGTGTTCCGGCCGGCCGGTCTGGCCGGGGGCCCGCCAGTGCTTGCGCAGCAGGCGCTGGAAGGGGCGGTCCAGGCGGACGGCGAGGACCCGGGCCGCATCCTCGGCGAAGTCGCCGCCCCGCCGCAGGTCCCGCCACCAGAAGGTGGGGGCGGAGGCCACCACTTCCGCCTCGGCGGCCCAGGTGGGGAGCCGCGCCTGGGCGAGGCGGTCCAGGAGGGCGGCGCGCCAGCCCCACTCCCCGGCCTTGATGGCGGGCAGCAGCAGGGCCCCCAGGGGCGGCCGGCCGCCGCGGTAGTCCCAGAGCGCGTCGCCCCGGGTCCAGGCCGCGGGCTCCGGACATTCCAGCTCCAGCGCGTGGACCAGGGCGCAGCGGGGGCAGCGTCCTTCCGGCAGGGGCCGGAGGCCCTCCCAGCAGCGGCCGCAAAGGCCCGCCTCCGCCGCCGCATCCAGGGGGCCCAGGCAGCCCCGGCAGGGGACGCCGAGGCCCGAGGCCAGGCCCCGGCCCAGGCGGTGGACGCCCACCTCAGGCCTCCTTCGGGGGCCTCTTCGTCAGGGCGTAGAGGGGAAAACCCAGGGCCACGAGGGCGAGGCCCGGCCAGGTGAAGGAGGGCTTCTTCCACATGAGGGCGGCCATGATGGCCAGAGCACCCACCAGGTACAGGGCCGGCAGCACGGGATAGCCCCAGGCCTTCACCGGGCGCTCCAGGTCGGGCTTCGTGACGCGCAGCCAGAAGACGCCGCCCACGGTGAGGACGTAGAAGAGCAAGGCCGCGAAGATCACGTAGTCGAGGAGCTGGCCGTAGCTGCCGGTCATGGTCAGCAGGCAGGTCCACACGGCCTGGATGATGAGGGCGAAGGCCGGCACGCCGGCGGCGTTGAGGCCCTCGGCCCGCCGAAGGAAGAGGCCATCCGCCGCCATCGTCTGGTAGACCCGCGCGCCGCTCAGCACCAGGCCGTTCACGCAGCCGAACATGGAGACGAGGATGGCGGCGCTCATGAGCTTGCCGCCCCCCGAGCCCAGCACCGCCTGCAGCGCCGCGCTGCCAACCCGGGAGGAGGGGGCGCCGGCGATGCCCGCGGGGCCCAGCACCTTCACGTAGATCACGTTGGCCAGGATGTAGAGGCCGCAGACGAGGCTGGTGCCGATGAAGAGGGAGAGGGGAATGGTGCGCTTGGGTTCCTTCACCTCCCCGGCGATGAAGGTGACGGCGTTCCAGGCGTCGGCGGAGAAGAGGCTGCCGGTCTGGACCACCAGCAGGGCCACCAGCCAGGCCGTGCCCGACGGCGCGTTCGCCAATGGGGCCGGGTCCGGCGCGGTGCCGGGATTCAGCACGAGGCCCAGGAGGATGAGGCCCGCGAGGCTGGCGATCTTCACGACGGTGAAGATGTTCTGCACCCGGGCCCCCAGCCTCACGCCGTGGAAGTTCACGTAGCTGAGGAGCAGGACGATGGCGATGCCCGACAGCCGCGCGGTGGTGAGGCCCAGGTCGTAGGGGCCGACGGTGATCTCGGAGGTCACCTGCCACGGGTTCACATGGAAGGGGCCCAGCAGCCAGCTGGACTCGCTCACCGCGGGCCAGAAGGTGCCCAGGTACTTGCCGAAGCCCACGGCCACCGCGGCGATGGTGCCGCATTCGATCACGGCGAAGAAGGTCCAGCCGTAGAGGAAGCCCACCAGGGGCCCGTAGATCTCCTTGAGGTAGGTGTACTGGCCGCCGGCCTTGGGGTAGATGCCCGCCAGCTCGCCGTAGCTGAGGGCCCCGGCGACGGTGAGGAAGGCCGTGAGGGCCCAGCCCCAGATCAGGAAGGAGCCGCTGCCGCCTTCTTTGACCATGTCGGAGGCGACGATGAAGACGCCGCTGCCGATCATGGAGCCCGCGATCAGCATGGTCGCGGAAAAGAGCCCCACATGGCGCTGGTAGCCGCCGCCTTCGCTCATGGTCACCTCGGGTTGGATGGATCCAGGTTAACGAAAAAGCTCCCCGGCGGGCCGGGGAGCTTCGTCGGGGTCGGTCAGATCAGTTGTGGCCGAAGGTCTTGATGGCCCAGATCAACGTGGGGATGAAGCCGAGGACCGCGAGGGCGAGGATGCCCACGTGCATCGTCTTCCGGGCTTCGCTCGCCTCGGCGGTGCGGCTGTTCTTCCAGCCGTAGAGCGCGTAGATGGCGAGGCCCACCTCCAGCCAGAGCAGGAGCCGGATCCAGGTGTCGTGGGGCAGGCCGCTCATGACCCAGGCGCAGGATACAGCTCCGGCTCCGCCGATGGCCCAGGCGCCGGCGAGGCCCCCCGGGACCTTGAAGGGCCGCTCGATGGTGGGATTGGCGATGCGGAGGAGGGGCACGCCGATGCACACGAGGACGAAGGCCAGCAGGGTCCCGATGGAGACCAGCTCGCCCACGAGGCTCATGGGCATGAGGCCGCCGCACAGCGCCACGAAAATGCCCGTCATGACCGTCGCCACGTGGGGCGTGCCGAACTTGGGATGGGCGTTGCCGAACCAGGGCAGCAGGCCGTCCTTGCTCATGGCGTAGAAGATGCGGGTCTGGCCGAGCATCATCACGAGGATCACGGAGGTCAGGCCCGAGATGGCGCCCAGCTTGATCGTGAACGTGAAGGCCTTCTGGGCAAAAGGTGACCAGCCACGGAGTTCGACGATCCTGTCGATACCCACGGCGATGGGATCGGGCACGCCCAGCTGCTTGTAGGGGACGACGCCGGTGAGCACGAGGGCCACCAGGATGTAGAGGATGGTGCAGATCACCAGGGATCCCATGATGCCGATGGGCAGATCCCGCTTGGGGTTCTTCGCCTCCTGGGCGGTGGTGCTCACGGCGTCGAAGCCGATGTAGGCGAAGAAGACCACGCCGGCCCCCGTGAGGACGCCGCCGTTCAGCCAGCCGTAGCGGTTCACCCCGTTCACCACTTCCTGGGGCGGGACGAGGGACGTGAGGAAGCCCCCGGCGGGATTCACGTGAAGGTTGGTTCCGTTGATCATCGCGATGCCCAGGACGATGAACACCACCACGATGGTCACCTTGACCACCACGATGATGTTGTTCACCGATGCGCTCTCCTTGATGCCCTTGTAAAGGATGGAGGCCACCAGGAGCGCGATGAAGGTCGCGGGGAGATTCCAGAGTCCATGCACCTGGGTCCCATCGTTGAGGGTCACCAGGGAGTTTTCGAAGCGGCTCTTCGTGAGAAGCAGGAGCCAGTCCGGAAGATGGACGTGCATGGTCTTCTGCAGGATGGAAACCAGGTATCCCGACCAGGCGACGGAGACCGTCACCGCGCCGAAGGCGTACTCCAGCACCAGGTCCCAGCCGATGATCCAGGCGATGAATTCGCCCATGGTGGCGTAGGAGTAGGCGTAGGCCGAACCGGCCACGGGGATCATGGCGGCCATCTCGGCGTAGCAGAGGCCCGCGAAGGCGCAGAGGATGCCGCCGATGATGAAGCTGTAGACGATGCCGGGGCCCGCGTAGTTGGCGGCGGCGGTGCCGGTCAGGGAGAAGATGCCGGCGCCGATGATGGCCCCGATGCCCAGCATGGTCAGGTTGAAGGCGCCCAGGTGGCGTTTGAGGGTGCCGGCCCCGTGGCTGCCTTCGGCGGCATTAGGGTCGCCGGCGTCGGCGATAAGCCGGTCCAGATCCTTCTTCACGAATAGTCCTGCCATGGACCTTCCTCCGCACATCGGGTTATGGGGGCTGACAATCCGAAAACCTTAGCAAGGAACGGCTCCGAGCCCAAGCGATGCGAGGCATAGGGGGCCCGGTGAACCCCGTGCCTGGAAGGAAGTGAAGACATGGGGCAGTCTTAGGGATCGCCCCCCTGGAAGGAGACCGATGTCCGAAGCCCTGGCCCCCTCCCGCCGCTGCGACTGGGTGGATCAGCTCCGGGGCTGGGCGGTGCTGGTGATGATCGAGGTGCATTGCGTCAACACCTGGCTGGAGCTGAAGCTGCGGCCGGAGTGGCTGAACTACGTGAACGGCCTGGTGGCGCCGAGCTTCCTGATGTGCGCGGGCTTCAGCCTGGTGCTCAGCACCTACCGGCCCGACGGCACGATCCGCCCCTTCCGGGACAGTGCGGGACGCTACGCCTTCATCCTGCTCTGCGCCTACGCCCTCCACGCACCGGGCTTCACCCTCGCCGACTGGACCGTCCTCAACACGGTCCAGAAGGGCCGGGAGATCTTCAAGATCGACGTGCTCCAGTGCCTGGTCTTCTCCCTCCTCCTCCTCCAGGGCCTCGCCCGGCTCCTCCGCCATCCGCGGCTCTTCACGGGGCTCGCGGGGCTGCTGGCGGTCTACGTGACCCTCGTGTCCCCCTACGTCTGGGCCTCCGGGGTCGGGGACGGGCTCTGGCTGCCGGTCCGCGGCCTCCTCAACGGCAACGCGGACCGGGGCCTGCAGGCCCTCTTCCCCCTCTTCCCCTGGCTGGCCTTCGTGGCCTTCGGCGCCTTCCTGGGAGGGCTCTACCGGATGTTCCGGGTGGAGGCACCGGAAGGCCGGGCCCGGATCAGCGAGCCGCGCTTCCTGGGGGGCCTCCTCGCCGGCGGGCTCGCCCTCATGCTCTTTGGCTGGCGCTTCAAGGAGGCCTGGCTCTGGGGCGGCACCTGGCAGCAGTTCCCCGACGGCGGCTGGCGGATGGTGGGCCGCTTCGGGATCTGGTCCTGGAACGAGCTGCAGGCCCTCCACAACACCACCCTGCCCTCCGTCCTGGAGCGCCTGGGCTGGATCTGCATGGGCGGCGCCCTCCTGGGCTGGATCGCCCGGGTAAGGCCCCGCCTCCCCGGCCCCAACCCCATCGACGCCGCCAGCAAGGAGAGCCTGCTGCTCTACATGCTGCACCTCAACCTCATCTACGGGCTCCTGATGTCGGCGGCGGTGGTGGCCTTCACGGGCTTCGAATGGAACAGCCAGCGCTGGCCCGTGACGCTCCTCCTCACCGTTCTCGTGGCGGGCGCCTCCCTCGCCGGCGGCATCCTCTGGCAGCGGGTGCGCCTGGAGCCCGAGCGCATGCGGCGCCTGCAGCGGGCCGGCCTCAGCGCCCTGGCGGTGTGGTTCCTGATGGGGGGCTGGTGGACCTTCCGCCACTACCTCCAGAGCCCCGAACTGGCCCGGGAGCCCTATCCCTTCCTCAACGCCGCCCGCGCCCGCAAGGGCCTGCCCCCCACCCCGGACGGGCTGACCCGGGATCCGGAGGAATATTTCCGCGAAGCCGCCCGGCGGAACATCCGCATCAACGACGCGGCCCGGATCAAGATCGCCGAGGCCATCCGCGCCCGGAAGCCGTGATCCGGGGCCGGCGGCTCCGGAGCTTGTAGACTGGAGCGGTGACCGATCCCGCCGGCGAAAGCCACCACGTCCTGCTCCTCTCCTGCGTGCTCCTGGTGCTCGCCTACCGCGCCGCCATGGCCGCCCTCCTGGCCGCCTTCCACGCCATGCCCAGCCTCCAGCGCCGCCGCCTGCTGGAGGAGGGCGCCTTCTCTGATCCCCTTCTCCAGGACCTGCTCGAGCGCCCCCACCTCCTGGGCATGGGGCTGAACCTCTGGAACCAGGGCCTGCTGGTGCTGCTGCTGGGCCTCCTCTGGCCCCTGCGCCTGGCGCTGCCCGGGGGCGTGTGGCTGCTGGCCGGCTTCACCGTGGTCTACATCTGGGCCCTGGACCTGGCCCTGCCGACCCTCCTCACCGCCCACGAGCCCGCCCGCTGGATCGCCCGGCTCTTCCCCTTCTACGCCCCCATGCACCGCGTCCTCACGCCCCTGTTCATGCCCATCGCCCGGGTGATGGAGCGCCGGCGGCAGGTCTTCGACCGGGCCCGGGAGGACGACGTGGAGGACGTCACCGGGGACGCCGTCACCGCCTTCCTGGAGGAGGGCGAGGCCGAGGGCATCCTGGAGGAGTCCGACCGAGAGCTGATCCGCAACGTGGTCACCTTCGGCGACACGGTGGTGCGCGAAGTCATGACCCCCCGCACCCGCATCAAGGCCCTCCCGATCACCTGCGGCTCCGATGAGGCCTGGGCCCTCTTCCGGGAGACCCGCCACGCCCGCCTCCCCCTCTTCGAGGGCAGCATCGACCACGTGAAGGGGGTGCTGCTGCTCAAGGACCTGATCCAGGTGGACGGGGAGAACGCCCATCCCGCCGAGCTGATGCTGCCGCCGGTCTTCGTGCCCGAGAGCATGCCGGTGCTGGACCTCCTGCGCCAGTTCCAGCGGGAGCGCTTCCAGCTCGCCATCGTGGTGGACGAGTTCGGCACGGTGACCGGCGTCGCCACCACCGAGGATCTCCTCGAGGAGGTCTTCGGCGAGATCCAGGACGAGCACGAAGGCCAGAAGGATTTCGTGGAGGCGGGGGAGGGCGTGTACTTCGTCAGCGGCCAGACCCACGTGGAGGACGTGGAGGCCCGCCTGGGCATGGCCTTCGAGCGGGACGGCTTCGACACCCTGGGCGGCCTCGTCATGGCCCGGCTCGGGCGCGTCCCCTCCCCGGGGGAGCGGGTGGACGTGGAGGGCGCCCAGCTCACCGTCCTGCGCATGGACGGCAACCGGGTGGCCCAGGTGAAGGTGGAGCTGGCCGTCCAGGATCCGGGCGCTGCATGAGGGCTTCCATCCCGAGGAAGGTCCTGGCCGCGGTGGCCTTGGCGGCCCTGCCCATCGCCCTCGTCGCCACCCGGAGCCGGATGAAGGCCCGCCTGGTGCCCCAGCCCCGGGGCATGGTGCTGGGGCTCTACGCGGGCCTGCCGGACTACGACTACGGCGAGGAGCTCGCCCGCATCCGGGCCACCGGGGCCACGGCGGTGAGCCTCCAGGCCATCTACCGCATGGAGCGCTACGACAGCGTGGAGATCCGCCGCCACCCCACCAGCAGCCCCACGGAGCGGAGCCTGCGGCGGACCTTCCGGCAGGCGCGGGCCCTCGGCCTGCGCATGATGTTCTTCCCCACCCTCAACCTCCGGGACGAGGCGGACAACGCCGCGTGGTGGCGGGGCAACATCCGGCCCCGGGACTGGGACGCCTGGTGGGCGAACTACACGGCCTTCAACGTCGAGCTGGCCCGCATCGCCCAGGAGGAGGGCGTGGAGTGGTACAGCGTGGGCACGGAAATGGCGAGCACCCATCCCTTCCCGGGGCAGTGGCGGAAGCTCTGCGGCGAGGTCCGCCAGGTCTTCAAGGGCAAAGTCACCTACAGCGTGAACTTCGACAGCCACGACAGCTTCACCTTCGGCGACGCCTTCGACGTCATCGGCATGAACACCTACGATCCCATCGCCAAGTACGACGACTACCCCACCGAGACCCAGATCCGGGACGGGTGGTGGTGGATCGTGTACAAGGCGCGGACCCTGGAGGCCCGGTTCCGGAGGCCGGTGATGATCACCGAGGTGGGCTACCCCTCCGTCGCGCATGCCCATGTCGGGCCCTGGGACTTCCGCACGGAGAAGCCCCTGGACCTCGACCTGCAGCACCTCCTCGTGAAGGGGGCCTTCGGCGTGCTCCGCCACTGGAGCGATGGGGAGGCGGTCTTCTACTACCTCTATGGCGAGAACCTGAACCGGAAGCCCGTCGGCGGCCCCCGCGACCGCACCTACGCCATCTGGGGGAAGCCCGTGGAGGCCGAAGTCCGGGCCTACTTCGCCCTGCCCATCTTCGAAGGCCATATCCCGCCCCGGCCCGAGAACATCCGGGAGGCCGTGGTGCAGACCCTGGCTTCCCAGCACCGCCGCCTGCGGGACTACGAGGACGCCGAGCTGCCCCCCTGGGTGGAGGCCTGGGAGGCCGCCCACCCGGCGGACCGCGCCGCGGCGCTGGCGATCCTCGCCCGGGAGCCCGTCCCCGGCCGCAAGGTCCCGAAGGGGAAGCCCCGGTGAGCCCCCGGAAGGCGGCGCTTTGAACGCCCGTTCCCGCGGCCCTGCGCTATCCTTCCCACCATGACGGTGAAGCCGGAACCTCCCTCCCAGAAGACGATCCTGCTGGTGGAGGACGACGACCTCACCATGCGGTTCTACCAGACCGGCCTCCGCCCCCTGCAGGAGTTCCGCTTCCTCACCGCCGCCAACGGCCAGCAGGCGGTGGACGTGCTCCAGAAGGAGCGGGTCGACCTCCTGGTCACGGACCTCAACATGCCCGTCATGGATGGCTACAAGCTGGTGGCCCACATGACCCGGCACTATCCCTCGGTGCCCATCATCGTCATCACCGGGGTGGGCGACCGGGAGATGAAACCCGAAGTCCACCAGATCAAGGGCCTGCGCATCCTCCACAAGCCCATGAAGCTCTCCATCCTCATGGACGAGATCCGGGCCGCGGGCTCCTACGAGCCCGCGGGCAAGGTGCGGGGGATCTCCCTGGGCAGCCTCCTCCAGCTCATGAACTGGGAGCGGAAATCCAGCACCCTCACCGTCCGCCACCGGGACGCGGCGGGCCTGCTGCACACGGGCTACCTCTACGTGAAGCAGGGCGAGCTGATCCATGCGGCCTACCTCTCCGAAGAGAGCATCCCGGCCGCCTACGCGATCCTGGGCTGGGACCGTCCGGAGGTGGAGTTCGTGGAGACCTGCCGCATGCACCGCACCATGGAGCTCCCCATCACGGAGATCCTCATGAACGTCGCGATGATCCAGGACCACGAGACCCTGGACGCGACCCAGATCCACCTCAAGGGGCTGGAGAGCTGAGGCAACGCTTGGCCCGGGGCGGTTCCGGGCCTACCCTTCGGGGGGAGCCGCCATGAGCGAAACGAATCCGGAAACCGTCCCCGCGGAGAGCAACATCCACCGCGTGGAGCACTACGCCCTCTCCATCCTCAACGGCATGGCGGCGGCGGGGAACCTGGGCCTCGCGGACGCCGACATCGACTTCGCCATCGACCTCGCCGAGCGGCTCGCCAAGCGGCTGGCGGAACGGGGCCACGTGGCGCCCAAGGGGTAAGGCCAGGAGGGGCCATCGCGAAATCCCCACCCAGGGCAAACACCCCAGCATAGCGGAATAAAAAAAATCTTTCGCGACTTGTAGGCGGCGGGAAGCCGGAGCAGCCTTGTAGCTCAGTCAGGAGAGCCCATGCTCGCGAAGCCCCGCCTTCTGACCCCCGGCCCCACTCCACTCCTGCCGGAGGGTCTCTCAGCCCAGTCCATGGCCACGGTCCACCACCGGACCCCGGCCTTCAAGGCCCTCTTCCGGAAATCCCGGGAGGGCCTGCGCCGCTTCTACCGCCTCGTGGAAGGCGAGGAGGTGGTGATCCTTTCCGGCAGCGGAACTGCCGGTCTTGAGTCAGCCCTGGTGAACGCCTGCGCCCCGGGCGACGCCGTGCTGGTGCTCCACGCCGGCAAGTTCGGCGAGCGCTGGGTCAAGATCGCCAAGGCCTACGGCCTCACGGTCCTCGAGCTCCAGGCTCCCTACGGCGAGACCTTCACGCCCGACCAGCTCCGCGCGGTCCTGCAGACCGCGCCGAAGCTCAAGGCCTTCTGCGTCCAGGAGCACGAGAGCAGCACCGGCGTGCGCCATCCCGTGAAGGCGCTCATCGCGGCCCTGAACGAGGTCCAGCCCGAGTGCCTCGTGCTGGTGGACGGCATCACCGGCGTGGGCGTCCATGACGTGCGCATGTCGGACGGCATCGACGCCCTCGTCTGCGGCTCCCAGAAGGCCCTGGCCCTGCAGCCGGGCCTCGCCTTCGTGGCCCTCAGCCCGCGCTACCTGACCCAGCTCAACGCGCCCCACCTGCCCCGCTTCTACTTCGACCTGCGCACAGAGCTCAAGGCCCACGCCGACTCCGGCACCGCCTGGACGCCGGCCATCGGCCTGGTGGCGGCCCTGGACGCGGCCTGCACCTGGCTCGACGGCATCGGCGGCGTGGAGACCCTCATCGCCAACGCCGAGCTGCAGGCCAGGGCCTTCCGCGCCGCCCTGGCTTGTTGGGAGCTGCCCCTCTTCTCCAAGGCCCCGGGCAACGCGCTGACGGCCCTCACCGTGGACGGCAGCAGCGCCATCCTCAAGGCCCTGCGCGACAAGGCGGGCCTCTCGCTGGCCAACGGCCAGGGGGAGCTGGAGGACCACATGATCCGCGTGGCGCACCTGGGCTACGTGGACAGCCTCGACACCCTCATGGTGGTCAGCACCCTGGAGATGGCCTTCAAGGCGAGCGGCGTGAAGGTGGCCGCCAGCGGCTGCGAAGCCGCCCAGGACGTGCTGGCGCCGCACCTCAAGGCCTAGCTCCGATCACCGGACCGCGCGCGGCGCCCGCTGGCGCCGCCTCGGCCCCGTTTCCCATCCGAATCCACAAGGAGTTCCCCATGCGCATCCTCGCCTGCGACGGCATCCACGAAGACGGTCTCGCCTCCTTCCGCGCGGCGGGCTGGACCGTGGACGTCGCCGAGCCCATCAAGGACCCGAAGGCGCTCCAGGCGGCCCTCAAGGACGCGGACGTCCTGTTGGTGCGCAGCGCCACCAAGGTGCCCGCCGAAGCCCTGGAGGGCGCCGACAAGCTGAAGGTCATCAGCCAGCGGGCCGAGGCCATCACCCAGGTCATCGGCACCATG
>JBGAST010000038.1:0-33248 GCA_044229575.1 Holophagaceae bacterium
CGGCCGGGCGCGCGGCTGTGCGGGCGGGCGGGGGGGGCGCGGTGGCGGGCCTCCAGCGGGGTGGCCGGGGGGGCGAGGGCCACGAGGTCCACGGAGCTCCGCTTCCGGCTGCCTTCGACCCAGCCCGCGGCGCCCAGGACTTCGACCTTCGTGATGGTCACGGTGAAGGCCTGCAGCCCTTCCGCGGCGCCCCCGGACAGGGCCAATGCGACCGTGGAGGAAGGGGACCCTCCGCAGCCGCAGCCGCCTCCGCCACAGGCCAGGGCGCCCGCGAGCAGGGGAAGAGCCACCAGGGAGCGCAGGAGGGTGCGGAGGACCATCCTAGAATTGGAGCACGGTCGCCACCGGGGAAGCAGAGAGGGGATTGACCGCGGGAGCGTTCCGGGACCGGGCGGAGGTGGAGCTTCCGTCCGGCTGGGCGCTGGTCCGGAGACCCCTGGCTTCCTGGAGGCCGAGTTCCACCTGCAGGAACCTGAACAGTTCGGAATCCTCGGTAAGCTTGGGCACCGTCGTCCGAAGGATCAGGGTCCGGGCGCTGCCGCCCAGGCTGAAGGATTTCTGGAGGAACACCACGTCCCCCTGGCCGGCGCCCGCGGCGGGGCTCACGGTCCCCTGGACGCTGCCCGTCGCGGTCAACATGTCCGTGGTGAGGGCCGCGGAGGAGACCGGGGCACTGGCTTCCACGGTGAAGGGCCCGGCGGCGGTGGCGGCATAGGCCGTGGTGCCCACCACCGGCTGGGTGGCGAGGAAGCAGGGCGAGCCGGCCGGCAGCAGATCCAGGGTGAAGGCGCCGTCGGCGCCGGTCTGCGCCACCCGGTTCAGCACGGGGACCCCATTTCCATCCAGGGACTGGGCGAGGACGAAGGCGCCGGGGATGGGGGCGCCAGCACTGGTCCGGAGGGTCCCTGAGATGGAGCCCGTGAGCTGCGCGTCGAAGGCCCGCACCACGGGCTGGAGCAGATACTCGCGGACCAGCCCGAGCTCCTGCACCTGGATGGAGTGGGCGCCATCGAAATCAAGAGTGACATTCCGGGTGGAACCGCCGGCCACCTCGAAGCTCACCGGCAGCAGGATGCCGGCCTGCTGACTGGCGGGGACCCGCAAGGCACGGACGGACTCGTCGCCGAGCACCACGGTGCTGCCGGAGCCGAGGACAAGGCGGAGCCAGGCGTAGCGCCCGGGAGGCAGGGCCGCATTGCTGGCCAGCGGGGCGGTGGCTCCGCCGGACAGGGCGCGCAGTTCGAAGGTCCTCCGGGGCTCCGCCAGGAGGGTCCACGCCGATCCGCTCTGGGACACCTCCACCCGCTGGATGTCCAAGTTGATCTGCTTGAAGTCCGACGTCGGCGCGCCGGCGAGGGACACGTTCATGCGGGATTCCGGCGCGGTCCGGGGAGCGCTGGACCCCCCACCGCATCCAAGGACCAGAACCAGGACGGAAAGCAGGAGCGTTCCGCGCATATGCACCTCCGGGAGAGGACCCGTCCCAGTGTAGGTGCTCCCAGGGGGCTGGCCCGTCCCCGGACCTCGAAACCCGGCCCAGAGGGCGGGAACGCAGCCTCAACGCGCGGAGAAGGCCCAGGACAGGCTGAGGGTCAGGGAGACCAGGGGGGCGGAACCCCCGCCCAGGGCCACCCCCTTGAGGTCCCGGTCCGTCTGGCTGAGGAGGCCCAGGAGGCGCTGCACCCCCGCGGGCTTCAGCCGGGCGAGGGCGCGTTCGTAGCCCTCCACCAGGAAGCCCTGCCGCGGCGAGAGGCCCAGGGCGCCGAGGAGGTCCCCCTGGGCCTTCAATCCGGCGGAGCGGGCCTCCACGAGGGCGCAGAGCCGTTCCACTTCCCGGCGGGCCTGCCCCAGGAGCATGAGGGGCGCGCCCCCGGGATCGTCCTCCACCGCCTGCCGGAGAGCCGCCAGGGCCGCCCGGGCATCCCCCTTTTGCCACGCGGAGGACCACGCGAAGGCGCCCTGCTCGGCGAGGCGGAAGGTGGCCAGGTCGAGCAGGGGGGCGGTCACCCGGTGATCCTCCGAAAGCAGGTCCAGGACCTCCAGCGTCCGGCGCAGGATGCCGGGATGGCCGCCGACCCTGGCCACCAGGGCGGGAGCGAGGCCCGGATCCAGCACCAGCCGCAGGCTCCGGGCCTCGGATTCCACGTAGCCCGCGGCCTCGGGGCCCTCCAGGGCGCCCACCTTGAGGACGCGGCCCTCCTTGGCCCATTCGCTCCAGGGCTTGGACCCCATGGGCCGGCCCGGTCCAGCCGGCAGGCTGGTGCGGCTGACCAGCAGGAGCTTCGTGCCCGGAATGGGCTTCGCCAGAAGGCCGGCGATGGCCTTGGGGAGCTCCTTGGGCTTCGCCAGCAGGTTGTCCGCCTGGGGCACGATGACCACCCGCTCAGCCCCCAGGGGCGCGGCCTCCTGCAGGGCATTGGACACCTCGGCCCAGGGGCCGTTCTCCGAGCACACGCTGAGGGAGAACTCGGCCCATTCGGGATCCACGTGCCGCGCCTTCCAGGCCTCCACCGCGTTGCGGCGGCCTTCCGAATCCTCGCCGTGGACCAGGGCGTAGGGGCTGTCGAGCCAGCTCTTGGGGATGCTCACTCCTGCCCCTCCAGCAGCTGGGTCAGGAAGCTTTCCGCGAAATCGTCGGCGAGGTGGTCGAGGACCTGCAGTTCCCGGTTCTCGAAGCTGGCGAAGTTCTGGTCCACCCGGTACTGGCTGGAGAAGGTAAGGCCCTTGCGCTGGGCCACGGGGACGCCGGTGACGCCGTCCAGCAGGTCCACGGCCGCCACCACGATGACCTCCACGCGGCTGGCGCTCCCGGCGCTGGCCCGCACCCGATCCGTCCCGAGCTGGACTCCGAGGGGCCGGATCCGGTAGCTGAGCAGGGTGCCCTGGAGCACCCAGCGGGACGGCGCCCCCTGGGGCACCAGCTTCCAGGGCGAGGCCGCGACGATGCGGTTCTCCAAGGCCTTGGTGAAGCGCTCCTCGAGGCCCAGGCGGGTGGTTTCATTGCGGAACTTGGCGAGGCGGATGGTGTCGCCCTGGTGGGCCCAGGCCACGGCCCGGGGCACCCGGTCCAGGCGCCGGTAGCCACAGCCTGTCGCCGCCAGCAGGAGCAGAGGCGCCAGGGCGGCGGCCTTCCAGGGGTTGATCACGGGGTGTAGACCCCCACGAAGGGCAGGTTGCGGAACTTGCCATCGAAGTCGAGGCCGTAGCCCACCACGAACTTGTCCTCGATGGTGAAGCCGACATAGTCCACGGGCACTTCGGTCTTCCGCCGGCTGGGCTTGTCCAGGAGGGTGGCGACCTTGAGGCTGGCGGGCTCCCGGTCCAGGAGCAGGTTGCGCACCTTGTGGAGGGTGGTGCCCGTGTCCACGATGTCCTCCACCACCAGGCAGTGCTTGCCCTGGATGGCCTTGTCCAGGTCCTTGATGATCTTCACCTCCCCGGTGCTGTGGGTGCCGCCGTGGTAGCTGGCCACCTGCATGAAGCTCACGTCCAGCTCCATGGGCATGGCCCGGGTCAGGTCCGCGAAGAAGGGATAGACCCCGTTCAGGAGGCCCACCACGATCAGGTCCTTGCCCTCGTAGTCCGCGGTGATCTGGGCGCCCAGCTCCCGGATGCGGCCCTGGAGCACTTCTTCCGTGAGCAGGGGCTGGATTCGGCTGCGGGACATGGCCACCTCGGGGAAAGCTCCATTCAACCCGGAATGGGGGCGGGTGTCAGGCCTCGGGATCCCCGGCGCGAGCCCCCGGCCTGTGACTCCGGTCCGGAATCCAGGCTCCAGCCTTCAACCACCCTGCCCTCACCAGGGTCCAGGATTCAAAGCGCTTGAACTCACCCCGGAGCCCACGGATGATGGCCGTCCTGAGCGAAAAAACCCTGATGCCGCCTGCCAGCGATTCCCCCTACCACGCGCCGGAGGTCCTGGAATGGGTCCAGGCCGCCCAGGACGGGGACCAGGCGGCCTTCACCTGCCTGGTGGGCCGCTTCTCCCGGGACGTCTACGGCAAGGCCTTCAGCATCGTCAAGAACCACCAGGACGCCGACGACGTGGTCCAGGAAACCTTCCTGCGGGTCTACCGCGCCCTGCCCGGCTTCCGCTACGAGAGTTCCTTCCGAACCTGGCTCATCACCATCACCACCCGCCAGGCCCTCAACTTCCTGGCCCGGGTGCGGAGCACCGAGGACAGCCTGGAACCGTCCTGGGCCGAGCCTGGGGAGGGCATGGAGCACCCTTCCCTGCGCATCGAAGAAACGCAGATGACCGCCTTCCTCGACGGCGAGCATCGGCGGCTGCTCCGCGAGGCCCTGCCCAGACTGCCCAAGCGGCAGAAGCAGGCCCTCACCCTCAAGCTCGAGAAGGACTGGAAGTACGAGCAGATCGCCGCCGAGATGGGCACCTCCGTGGGCAGCGTGAAGGCCCACATCTTCCACGCCATCCAGAACCTCACCCGCTACATTAAGGGGGCCAAATGAACGCCCTGAAGCCCGACTCCCCCGAATACGCACGGGTCCTCCAGGCCCTGGAGGCCGATCCCCTGAACCTGCCCGCCGATGTGGCGGAACTGGTCCGCCGGGACCCCGCCCTGGCGGAGCTGCGGGTCCAGTGGCTGGCCCTGGACGAAGCCCCCATGCCCCTGGCCCCCGCGGGCTACTTCGAGCGCCTGCCCGGCCGCATCGCCGGCAAGCTGCCGGGCCAGCCCCGGCGCCTGGGCTCCCGCCTGTCGCCCCTGCTCTGGTCCGCCGCCGCCGCGGCCCTCCTGGCCATCGGCGCCGGCGGTTTTCTGGCGGGCCGCGCCAACCGCACGCCGGTGGTGGAAGCCTCCACCAAGCCCGAAGCCCCCGCCTACGCCGTGGGGGATTCGCCCTTCCAGGAGAAGGATGACCTCCTGGTCCAGGCGGACCAGCTCAGCCCCGCAGAGGTCCAGGCCCTCCTGAAGCGCCTGGAAAATCCGGCGAAACGCCCCTGAAACCAGGTCCCCATGCGCACCCTCCTGATCCTCGCCCTCGCCCCGCTCCTGGCCGCCCAGCCGGTCCGGCCCGCCCGGCAACAGCCCGGGGCCGGCGGCTTCGGGCCCGGCGGCGGCCAGGCCTTCCGGCAGCGGCGCCTCGAGCGGATGCAGGAGAACGGCGTGCTCGGGCAGCGCCTCCTGCACCTGCGCATGACCCGCATCCAGGAGGTTCTGGGCCTCCCGGAGGACCGGGCCCGGGCCATCGCCGAGCGGTGGGAGCGCTACGACCGGGACTTCATGGACCGGGCACGCCGCCTGGGCGACATCCGGGGCCGCTTCAACCAGATCCTCATCGGCCCGGGCAGCGAGGACGAGAAGAACGCGAAGGTCAGGCCCCTCCTCGACCAGTTCATGGACCTGCGCCGCCAGCAGGTGGACCTCAAGAAGGGCTTCGAGGACGACATCCGCGCCCAGCTCTCCCCCGCCCAGCAGGTGCGCCTCATCATCCTGGTGGACGAGCTCCAACAGCGCATCCGCGAGGCCCTGAAGGAATCCCTGGGCGGCGGCCGGGGCCTCAACCGGCCGGAGTGATCAGCCTTCGTCGGCGGCCCCCGGCGCGTCGAGGATCACCGGCACCACCAGGGGACGCGTCTGGGTCGTCTTGCGGATGATGCGGCGCAGGGCCTGCCGCAGCAGCTCCCGCATGGCCTCGCGGTCCTGGCGGAGGACGAAGGGCGCCTCCTCCCAGGCCTGCCGGGCCACGCCCCGCAGCAGCCCGCCGTAGGCCTCGTCGTCGCTCAGCATCACGAAGCCGCGGCTGAGGATGCTGGGCTCGCCGGACAGTTCGCGGGTATCGGGATCCACCAGCAGGGTCGCGAAGATCACGCCGTCCTCCTGGAGGATGAGGCGGTCCTGGATGATGCGGGCGTCCACCATGTGCTCGACCCCTTCGTCCACGTAGCACTTGCCCACGGGCACCGAGCCCGCCAGCTCCGCGTGGCCGTCCTTGAAGACGCGCAGGCACTGGCCGCCGTCCAGGAGGGAGATGCGCTCCTTCGGCCAGCCGAGGGTGGCCGCCAGCTTCCCGTGTTCCCGCAGGTTCCGGTAGGCGCCGTGCACGGGCACCATCTGGGTGGGCCGCACGGTCTTCATCATGGTGGCGAGGTCCTCCCGGTGGGCGTGGCCGGTCACATGGACAGTGCGCATGCCGTCCAGGGTGGTCTCGGCCCCCAGCCGGGCGGCGGCGTCGAGGATGCGCGAGATGGCCACCTCGTTGCCCGGGATGGGCCTTGAACTCAGCACCAGGCGATCGCCGGCCTTCATCCTCAGGCCCTTCACCTCGCCCTTGAGGACACGCGCCAGGCCGCTTTGTTCCTCGCCCTGGCTGCCGGTGCAAAGGACCAGGACCTCCCGCGGGTTGTAGTGGGAGGCGTCGCCCGGCTTCATCAGGATGTCGTCGGGCAGCTTGAAGGCGCCCAGTTCCCGGGCCATGGCGACGTTGCGCTCCAGGGAACGGCCCAGCAGCACCACCTGCCGGCCCTTGGCGTAGGCCAGGTCCACCAGTTTCTGGATGCGGTGCACGTTGGAGCTGAAGGTGGCCACGAAGAGGGCGCCCTGGGTGAGGTCGAAGGCGTCCTCGAGCCCCTCCGCGCAGCGAGCCTCGGAGGGCGTGGCCCCGGGGGCGAGGACGTTGGTGGAATCCGAAAGCAGCACCCGCACGCCGGCGTCCCCCAGCGCCGCCAGGCGCGCCAGCCCCGTCAGGCGCCCGTCCACAGGGGTGGGATCGAGCTTGAAGTCGCCGGTGTGGACGATGGTGCCCACGGGCGTGTGCAGGGCGATGGAGCAGGCATCGGGGATGCTGTGGGTGACGGGGATCCATTCGGCGGCGAAGCCCGGCCCCAGCTCCACCCGCTGGAAGTCCGCGACCACGTGCATGCGGGAGCCCTTCCAGAGGTTGTCCTCCCGCAGCTTGCCTTCCAGCAGGCCCATGGTGAACCGGGAACCCCAGACAGGCACGTCCCACTGGCGCAGGAAGTGGGGCAGCGCGCCGATGTGGTCCTCGTGGCCGTGGGTGAGCAGCACGCCCCGCACCTGGTCGCGGAAGGGCTCCAGGTAGGCGAAGTCCGGCACGATGCGGTCGATGCCCGGCTGGTCCTCGGAGGGGAAGAGCTGGCCGCAGTCCACCACCCACAGGTCCTCGCCGAAATGCACCACCAGGGCGTTCATGCCGAATTCGCCGAGGCCGCCGATGGGGATGAGGCGCAGCTCGCCGGCCTCGGGGCCCTGCTCCCAGCCCGCGAATGGCACCGAAGGAAGGTTCAGCATCCACGCTCCGAAAGAGACCGCCAGAGGGCCCGCCACTGGGCCACCGTCACCGCCTCCGGCCGGATGGCGAAATTCAGGCCCTCAGCCTCGAGAAGCCCCCGGGCCTCGGGTCCCTCCAGCCACCCCTGCCAGTTGTTCACCAGGGTCTTGCGGCGGTGGGCGAAGCTGCGATGCAGGAAGGCGAGAAAGCCCGCCCGCTCCCCCGCCGGCAGAGCCACCGGGTGCGGCTCGAAAAGCAGCACGGCGCTGTCCACCTTGGGGGGCGGAGCGAAGGAGCCCGGCCCCAGCTTCAGGAGCCGGGAAGGCCGGCTGCAGGCCTGGGCCAGGATGGAGAGGGGCCCGTAGGCCTTGGTTCCAGGCAGGCCGAGAATCTTCTGGCCCACCTCCAGCTGGAACATGAGCACCATCCGCCGCCAGGGCAGGTCTTCCACCAGCAGCCGCGTCAGGATGGCGGTGGCGGCGTTGTAGGGGAGGTTGCCCACCACGCTGAGGGTGCGGTCCCCGGGCAACGGCGCGCTCACCGCGTCCCCCAGGCGGAACTCCACCTGCGGGAGGTGCCCGAACCGGGACCGCAGGAGCCCGATGGCCTCCGGGTCCAGATCCACCGCGAGCAGGGGCCGGCCATCCTTCGACAGTCCATCCGTCAGGGCGCCCTCCCCGGGGCCGATCTCCAGCAACCCCTCCGCGGGGCAGGCGAGGGCCGCTTCCAGGATCCGGCGCACCGCGCCGGGGTTCACCAGGAAGTTCTGGCCAAGGGACTTTTTTGGCCTCAGTCCGGCGGGCGCGGCATCCATCCTTCCAACCCTAGCAGGCCGCGGCGCCACGCCGCCCCCAGCCGCGTCCAAGAAAAAGGCACCGGCAGAGCCGGTGCCCTAAAGTTTGGTGGGTTCCCTCCAAGACCCGAATAAAACCTGGGGTTTTGGCCAATAGCTAAGTCGTGGCTCCCTAGGGTTGGGGTCGCATGAGGCAGCGTTCATCGGGAGAGGACGAAAGGGGCGAAGTGGTGTTACCCGCCAGGCTCAGCGAGAGCTTGCTGGAAACTGATCATGAGGTCCAGTCTTCCCATGCGTCGAAGCTGGCGCGGTTTCGCGCCGGACTTCCTTCCCTTCGAACCCCAATTCCTTCTTCCACCGGGCCAGGGTCGCGTCCACCGCTGCGCCAGGCTGGAAGGCGATGCGGGTCTCGCGCTTGTTGAAATCCATCTGGACCGAGGCCACTCCTGGGGTGCCCGCCATGGTCCGGGGAAGGGTGCCGGCGCAAGGTGGGCAATCGAACTGCGGGGTGGAGAGCACGAGGAGCGTGCCCCCGGCTGGCGCGGGAGGCGCCAGGGCCGTGAGCGTCGCGTTCCTCCCTGGATGAAGGATCCGCGGGGAGGCCCAGGCCAGCGCGAAGAAACCCACAAGGATCGCCACCGCCAGCGTGGGGAACTTGGGGGCCACCCGGCAGCAGCCCCCCGCAGCTCCGGATGCGGCGACCCGCTTTCGGGCCCACCACGCGAGGACACCGATGAGCAGGAGCAGGAGGCCGCTCAAGGCCCAGGGGCGGATCCAGGCGATCCGGGCGCCCAGGGTCCCCGTGGCCACGCCGGCGCCCGCGAGGGCAAGGGGCACCCAGCAGCAGGCGGAGGCCACAACCCCCAGCACCACGGCGGACAGGACCGTTCGCCGTCCGGCCTTTTCGCCGAGATCCGGCGGCTGCGTCGGTCCCTTCCCTTCGGGGACTTCGCAGCAATCGGGGCTTTGGGCGCTCATCAGAAGCCTCTCTTTTCAGCCGCAGGAAGCCGGCTCGCGCAGCAGTCGAAGGCCGGGGCCTGCGCTTCGGGGGCCGCCATGGGTGCCTTCAGTTCCTTCGTGATGTCCCCCAGACAGCAGCCGCCCCCGGGATTGGTCACCTCGCAGGAGCAGGTTCCGGCCTTCACCTTGGCCTTGATGTCCTCCAGGATCGCGCTCTTCCCCGTGCGGTCCCATTCCTCGCGGATGTCCTCCGCGCTGTGGTCGAAGCAGTAGCAGAGGGGGCGCGGTGCGCTGCGCTCCTTCACCCCCACCCGCACCGTGAGGTCGGAGCGGGCGAAGGCCTGGCTGCCATCGTCGCTGAAGTACACCAACGCGCAGTCGGGGCTGGCGCAGAAGCGATACGCCTCGTCGCGCACCTGGGCGCGCAGATGGAGCTGGAGGAGTGATCGGAGCGTCACAGGCTTCACGGGCTTTCCCTCCGTCCCACAGGCCGGGCATGAGGCCGCCACCCGGGGTTCGGCCATGCCGTCTTTCAGAAGGCTCTGGCTAGGCTCGATGTTCGGACAGCCTTTAACGACGAGAGGCTCGGTCTTCATGGACAATCACCTTGGCTTTCGCTTGGGCTGAGAGGGTGCGGCGTCGGAAGCGCACAGGCGGATGAAAGCGGGACAGGCGGGGCCGGGGGCGCCCTCGCAGGCTCCCCTCAGGCTCGCGAGGACCTCCTTCATGGAATTTAGATCCGCCAGTTGCGCTTCGACATGTTCGAGCTTCTGATCCAACAAGGCCTTGGTGGTATCACAGGCTTTTGAGTTCGCCACATTCGCGGTGAGCAGGCCCCGGATCTCCGCCAGGGTGAACCCGCAGCGTTGCGCGTGCTTGATGAAGCGGATGGTGGCGATTGCGCTGGAGCTGAATAACCGGTATCCCTTGTCGGTGCGCGAGGCGGGCTTCAGCAGCCCTTCCCGCTCGTAGAGGCGGACCGCCTGATCACTGACCTCGCATGCCTTCGTGAGGTCGGCCATTTTCATGAGGCCCTGATCTGCCATGGGTCCTCCCCGTCCCAAGGGTAGTGTCTATACCTAAGTACAGAGTCAAGGTTTGGCGAAGCCCTGGGCACCGATGGTGGCCTAGTGATGGAATCCGGTCTCACTCCCCAGGCTTGACCCGGGGGCTAGCTGTAATTCGAACCATGCATAGAAGCCCTTGAATACTTGTTAAAAGAATCTAATATAGTGTCGATGTTCAATCGAGCCATGGGTCCAGAGACCATCACAGCCTTCCAACGACGCTTCTCCACTGAAGAGGCTTGCTTGCTGTATTTGGTCGATCAGCGACGGACGAAAGGAGCGCTCTGTGGCGATTGCCAGCGCTCCGTCGGGGAGATCAATTACACGCGGCGAATCTGGACCTGTAGGAGCTGCGCGAAGCGGGTACCAATTCTGAAGGGGACGATCTTCGAAAAATCCAAGAAACCATTGGTGACCTGGTTCCTCGCAATCAGGTTGTTCCTGGACTCGCGGGGAGACCTCACCGCCGCTGACCTCAAACACCTGCTGGACCTCGGGAGCTATCAGACCGCTTGGACCTGGTTGAGGAAACTCCGGCAGAACGCGGGACGCCTTTTCGGGAAGGAACCGACGGGCAGGGGTGACCTGGGTACTCGTATCCGAGCAGCCGTGCCTCGATTGAGCGCCGCGCGCTCGTGCGCGCCTCTCATCCGCGAATTCGTAGACCGGCTGAGTGCCGTGCCCTGGGGAAAGACAAGAGACCTGCAGCATGTGAAATCCGGCCTAACCGCGTGGTCAGAGTCCTCCGGCAACCGGCGCGCCCACCCCGGGTCCTTCCTTGACCGAACAGCCGAGCTGGGCTTCCACCTAACCGCGAAATCCCGACTTGGGCTTGAGGGGTTCATGGGGGGGTTGGTGCCGCAGGATCGCTACAAAGCGAAAATTGTCGGGAGGGGACCTTGAATTTCGCTAATTGTTCGCTATCCTTGATCCATCCGCCCCTCCTGACGCCGGGGCCCATGCCTGTAGGAAGCTGCTGGCAGGAACCGTGCGAGGCAACCGGGGACTGGTGTCGTCAAGATGACGATTCCCGGTCGTCCCGGTGCCCAACGTCATCGTCTGCAGGTACAGCCGCTCCTTCCGAGTTGGCTCGCCCTTCCACCACATCCCGGAACGCCATGGAATTGGCACAACATGCCGAGACCATCCCAACCGCGCGGAAAAATCATGCGTAGCGCGACCACGCCAGCCTTCTCCCGACACCTCGAAGGCTTCCATGAAGGTGGGGCGGCTTCAGCCGCGCAATCTGGGCCGATTGTCAGAGTGTTTGAGCGCGTCCAGCCCGGGCCAGAAGAAACCTTGATGGAGGCCCTCTCGACTGGGATTCGGTCTGGCTTCTTCGGTGACCTCTCAGCGTGCTGGGTCGGAAGAGGGATGACCATTGGTCCCGGCGATCCGGACTACTTGATCGCTAGCCACACGCCAGCGCTGCTTCAGTTTGAAGCCATTGAGGAACCCCACTGGTGGGCCCTCGCCCTGCTCCAACAGGTGCCTGGCTGCACGTCGGCTCGAATGGCGGAGCACTTGGGCTCGAAGCAGTCGCGTGCTGAACGTGTTCTTTCGGGTCTAGTACATCTGGGTCTGGTCCGGCTAAGCAGCGATGGGTATTTCAGCCTGACTGAGTCATCCAGGGAACCCCTTGTGGAGGTGGTAGCAATCGAGGCAAAGGTCTCCCGGTGGAAGGAGGCCGTCCGCCAAGCTGCAAAGAACCGGCAGTTCTCGCATCGGAGCTATGTCGCGCTGCCCTGGGCATTGGCGGCGAAGGTGTCGATGGACCCGTTGTTCCAGATCCATCATCTCGGGCTGCTCGGGATTGATGAGGTCGGACTCGTTGACATCTTGCTTGCGGCTCCAAGCGCCCGCCCGGTTGCTTGGCACCACTACTTTGAATTAGCGTCAAAGGCAGCTCGGTCCATGCTGCAGGGGGATCCATGCCTTACTACACGGTTCCTCTCGACGAGGCCCAGCGACGACTCCCTGAATTCACCTTCATTCAGGCTCTGACTCCCAGCGTTCAAAAGGCTGCGTTCCACGTCCGGAATCGCGAAGGTCTGGACCTCTGCCTGAAGCTCGTCGATCCCTACTCGGATCTTCACTACGTCGGCCGAGAAATTGAAGCGTTGCGGAAGCTCGACCACCCAAATGTCGCGAGGCTTTACCACCACTACGACGCCCCACCGCTGGATGAAGGTTCGCCGCGGCAACCCATCATCATCGAACACTTCATCCCAGGCGTGGACTTATCCTCGAGAATGCCGCCCCACCACGCCTGGAGCCTTGAAGAGGCTTCGACCTTCTTCGCGAATATGCTGGATGGACTTTCCCACCTCGCATCCCACAACCTGGTTCATCGGGACTTGAAGCCCAGCAATATCCGAATCCATCGGGATGGTTACCCCGTCATTATCGACTTTGGCCTCGCCAGGCACCTTTCACTGCCCGACTTGACGAAGACCGGCGAATCCCAGCGTGGGAATCTCGCTCACTTCGCGCCTGAGCAATGGAAGCGCGAGAAGGCGCTGATTGATCCAAGGACGGACCTCTTCGCGTTCGGCATCATCCTCTACAACGTGGTGGTTGGCAGGCACCCCTTCCTCATCGGATTCCAGAGAACGGACGAGCTGGAGGACATCGTCCTTCATTCGACAGAGCACCTCGAAGCCGAAGGATTCAAGGCCTTGCCTCATCCGTGGAGGGTCCTGCTGGGCCGCCTGCTGGAGCGGGACCTTCATCGTCGCCCGGCATCCCCCATGGAGGCTTCAACGATTCTTCGCAGAATCGGAGGTGCAGCGTGAACCTCGGAGGCGCATGGCACCAATTGGGTGCTGGGACCCACGAGATCGCTTATGAACTTCTCCAGGACAACATCGGAGAGGGCGCCATCTTCAGCCACAAAGACCTCGAGTTCCGACTCGCCCGTGGCAGCGCCCATGGCATCAACACCCTCGGGAAGGGCGTGTTGTGGGACCCGCAGTTTTTTGATCCCGAGCATAAGCCGAAACACTCGCTGACCTACCCCACCCAAGAATTCAGGTGCACCGAAGAGGAACTGATAGGACTGAGTGAAACAGGGAAGAGCACTCTCAGCTCAGCTCTGGAACAGGTCAATCGAGATCTCCACTGCAGGGCCGTCCTTGCTCCGGCCCTGCTCTACCAGGCCGGTTCGACCAAGATTCAGGCCGTGAACCGGATGCTCTTCGCGTGCGCCAAGCGTGCTGGGGACGCAATCGGGGTCCCAACCCTTGCGTCCATCCCGTTCGGACATTCGACATGCGTTGATGATTCTGGAATTACCGCCGTCCTCAATGCCGCGACCTCGCTTCCTGCGGACGGATGGTACGTGGTCTTCGAGTTCTCGGGAGAGAACTACCCAAGGAAGAAAGCGGAGGTCATTCGCTGTGCCAATGCATGTATCGGACTCGCAGCGGTCCGACCAAATTTGATCTTCGGGTATGGAGGCCACCTCTCACTTCCCGTGATGGCTTGGGGAGCAGCAGGTGCCGGGATCGGCCACCAAAAGACCTTGTGGCAGTTTCTTAGACGACGGTTCGAGGACGACGATTCTGAGCAGGCCAAGGCCGAATTAAAGAAAGGCGGAGGAGGGAAGAAACAGATCCCCCATTTCTTCTCGAGTTCGCTGTGGCAGCGCCTCATCTACACCACAGAAGTTGAATCCGTACTTACACTCCCAAGCTCCTTTCACTCGAAGATCCTTGTGCCAACGGACTACTCGCCTGCCATTCAACCCGGCCAACCTTTCAAGCCGTGGGACCTGGAGCAGAGCCATAAGCACATGCTTACAGCATGGGCCAATGCCATTACACATCTCTCAGCCATCCCATGCCTCAGTTCGAGAAACGAGGAAGCTGTTCGTCAGATGAATGAACAATTGAAGCTGTTGGAGGAACTGGAACCCCACGGCATCTCCTTCAAGTCATCGTTCAAAGCGAAACACCTTGATATGTGGAAGGATGTGTCCACCGAACTTCGTACTCGGAGAAGCTCTGATTTCGAATGGGCTGAATTACGGCGTGGGCTCGATGCTTGAGGGCGGGTACCACTGCTTCTGAGGACGCCAGGCTGTACACCACTTGACGGGACACAAGCGAACTCGAAGCCCGCGGATCGATGACCCGGGTCTCTATACAAGCTAGTCCTGCTTGTCCCTCAGCCAAGTGAAGGCCGCCACGGTCGAAGGCATCCCCAGGGTTCCCGCCGCCAGCGCCACCACTTGCTCCAACTCTTCCATGGGGATGCCCATCGCGCGCGCCTTCCGGACGCTGGAATGGACGGCGCCCTGCCTCATGGCGCCGATGGCGATGGCGAGCTTGACCAGGCGCTGGGTGCGTTCGTCCAGCGGTCCCTGGCTGCCGGCGTCGTGGATGGATTCCCAGGCCTCCCCGAGCTTCGGGAAGCGGGCGATGAAGTCGGTGTAGGCGCCAGGGGGAACCGGGAAGGGCGGGGTCATGGGAAGGCTCCGAGGGGATCTGTCGAGATCGGCTGCCGCTCGTTCACCCCCGCGGGAAGAGGGCCAAGGGGTTCGAGCATCCAGGGCAGGACGATCCAGGGAAGGCCCGTGGACGCGACCTCCTGGAGGTGCGTCCGTTCCTGTCGGGCCCGGGCGCGGAGGACGGGGTCCTTGAGCGAAAGCGGACTCAGGGCCTGATTGAGCACCCAGGCATTGGGGCGGATGCCCGCGCGCCGCAGGTCCGCCTCCAGTCCCTGGGCCTCGTGGACGGGCGTCGCCTCGGGGAGGGCCACCAGGAGAACCTTCGTGAAGTCCGGGTCCCGCAGGCGCGGGAGCAGGGTCCGGACTTCCTCGGGCAGCTCCAGGGCATTGCGAGCCACGTCCCGGTGGTAGGCCTCGGCCGCATCCAGGAGGAGCAAGGTGTGGCCCGTGGGCGCCGTGTCGATGACGACGAAGCCTTCGGTACCTTTGGCCACTTCCTTGGCAAAGGCGCGGAACACGGCGATCTCGGCGGTGCAGGGCGAGCGGAGATCCTCCTCCAGCAATGCCCGGGCAGCCGGGTCCAGGGCCGAGCCGGCGCTCTCAAGCACGTCGCGGGTGTAGGCCGCGGTCTCCCGCTCGGGATCGATGTGGCTGAGGGTGAGGTTCGGGGTTGCGTGGGACGAGGTCAGGATGTCCGCCTGCCCGGCGGGGTCCGTGGTGGTGAGGTGGACCTTCCGGCCCGCGGCGGAGAGGGCCAGGGCCAGGCGCCAGGCCACGGTGGTCTTCCCCACGCCACCTTTCCCCATTGTCAGGATCACGCCCCCTTCGGACCCGATCAGGTCGCCCAGAAGGGCGTCCCAGGATGTCGCTTCGGGGTGGATCTCCGATGCTTCTGACGACGAGGAGTCGTGTTCCTCGGGGAAAGGTTGGAACAGGGCCCGGAGGGCATGGGCCCCCAGGAGACTGTGCGCCTTGAGCGGGACTTCGGTCCTCGGCAGGGCTCCCAGGGAGGGCGGAATGGCGTCCAACGCCTGCCGGCCCCGGGTGTCCAGCGCGAGGGCAATCTCATCCGAACTGCCCTGGGCCGTGAACAGACCATTGATCACCAGGTGGTGGTTCTCGATGCCCAGGGCGGCGAGTTCCTGGCGGGTCCGTTCCGCTTCCTGGAGCGCCGAAGGCTCGGGGCGGGAAACCAGCACGACGAGCGTGCGCCCAGGATCGCCCAGGGCCGCCCTCGCGTCGCCATAGAGCTGCTGCTGAGTCTTCAGGCCGGACAAGGGGCCGAGGCAGCTCGTCCCGCTGCGGTTCTCCTCGAGGAAACCGCTCCATGCCGCCGGGAGTTCGAGGAGGCGCAGCGTATGCCCCGTGGGAGCCGTGTCGAACACCACGTGGTCGAAGGCGCTGCCTTCGCCGGAATTGGTGAGCAGCTTCGAAAACTCGTCGAAGGCCGCAATCTCCACGGTGCAGGCGCCCGACAACTGCTCCTCGATGCTGGCCACGGCGGCGGTGGGGAGAAGGTCCCGGTAGGGTCCCACCACCCGCTCACGATAGGCGTGGGCCGCCGCTTCGGGGTTGATGTTCAGCGCGCTGAGGCCCGGCACGCCTGGCACCGGGCGAGGCTCCGGTCCTAGCCCGCATCCGAGCACCTCCTCAAGGTTCGAGGCGGGGTCCGTGCTGACCAGTAAAACCTTCTTTCCAGCATCCGCCAGGCGGATGGCGGTCGCACAGGCCGTGGAGGTCTTCCCGACACCACCCTTGCCGGTGAAGAGCAGGTTGCGGGTCCGCGTGGGGATTTCCACCGTGGCCATCCTCAGCAGCAGCCCGATTCGGGATCGCAGCCGCCTTCAGCTCCGATCCCGAGGTGGCGGCCCGCCAGCCGGAGGACCGTGCGGGTCGCGCCGTCCTGGACCATGAGGGCCGTTTCCACCGCGCGGGTGAGGTCCGCGCGGCTGGCGCCGTGCTCCTTTGCCTTTTCCAGATGGAAGCGGAAGGCCTGGTCGCTGTGGGAGGCCACGGCGGCGGCCACCGCCATCAATTCCTGGACGAGGGGCGTGATCTGGGTCGGTTCCGGGGCGGGAGCGGAGGCCGGGACCACCAGTTCCAGGAGTTCCTCGCGCTCGGGATACCGGCTCTCGCTGACGACCTTCCCGTCCACTACCAGGATGGGCAGGGAGTCGTTTCCCTTCTCCTTCAGGATCGTCCGCACGGCGTCCGCCGAGGCGAAGGCGCCGGGCTCCTGGGCCAAGTTGTGCCGGGTGACGGCGACGCCCTGGGAAACTAGGAATTCCAGGTCGCCGGCGAAACGCGGGAGCACGGGATCCACCGCGGGCCCGCAGACGCCGGTGCTGCAGCACATGGGGGGATCGAAGACTTCGAGGTGGGGCATGTCGCCTCCGGTTCAGAGTTCGGCGATGAGGGCCCTGAGGGTCCGAAGGGCCGACGGATTGATGCAATAGACCATTCGGGCGCCCTCGGCCGTGCCCTTCAAAAGGCCGGCCTCTTTGAGGACCTTCAGGTGCTGGGAGATGGTGGAGGGAGCCAGGTGAAAGACACCGGCGAGGTCGCCGTGGATGCAGACCTGCTTCTGGGCGAGGATGCGAAGGATACGGACCCGGATCGGGTGGGCTAGGGCCTTGGCGAGTTCTGCGAGGGTGTCGTCGGGATCATCGAGTCGGAGCAGGGACTCCTGGAACTCGGGCTCACAGCCGCAGGCGATCAAGGCCGTCTGATTCATGGTCCACCTCTTCGTCACTCAACGAAATGATCCTGCCGAAAGGCCCATCTCACAAGGATTCAGACGTGTGATCAGAGGGGTTGTGACGAATATCGGGGCTGACCCGAGCCGTGCTCCGGGATCGTGGGGTCCATGGGCTGACGGCACCCATGGACCCCACCCACCCGGGCCCGACTCTCACCCCGTTTCGGGTGGCCCTTCAATTGACGGTCAGGAGCCCTCGTCCGTGATGGCCTTGGCCGCCTTCTTGAATTCGCCTATGCCCTGGCCGAGCGACTTGCCGAGCTGGGGCAGCTTCGCCGGCCCGAAGAAGAGCAGCAGCGCTGCGCCGACCAGCAGGATTTCCGTCATGCCGAGATTGCCCATTGGATGGCTCCTTTAGAATGCGACCTGGAACTGGGCCAGCAGCGTGTCGCCGCCCTGTTCGCCGGTCTGGCCCGTCCGCGGCTTCAGGAAGTTCTTGCTGCGGGCGATGTAGTTGAGCTTGAGGTTGGCGGCCTTCACCTTGGCTGGATTGAAGGCGTAGGTGTAGCCCGCCGTGATCACGGTGAAGTCCGGTGTGAAGTCGGCGGTGGCGGTCTTGTAGGGATTGGTGGTGCCGTAGAAGTCATCACCCTGGTTCCAGTTCAGCTTGTCGTAGCGCAGATGCAGCGTGTGCGCGCCCTTGGTGTAGGCCCCCGTGAGCACGAGGCCGAGGAACTTCTGGTCGAGATGCTCCCGGCCAGCGGCTCCAGCGGTTCCCACTGCGGCGGCCCTACGACCCAGGAGTCCCGTGATCGCCTCCCCGGCGAAGTACCACGTGGCATTTTGGAACTGATAGAAGCCGCCGTATTGGTTCGTCTTGTCCTTGTTGTCGAGCACGGCCGCTGCTGTCGGTGCGCCGGTGCCGGTGAACGTCTTGGCGGCCAGGGCACCCTTGTCGGCCTGATCCGTGGACCCCATCAGGGTGTAGAAACCGAATTTGTGTTCCTTGCTGTAGCCGAAGTCGAGACGGCCCACGAAGTCTTTCTGGGCATTCGAATCGTTGCTCTTGCCGGCGCCATTGAAGAACGCGACAGAAGCTTTCCCGCTCAGGCCCTTCGAGTCGCCGAACAGGTAGGAAGCGACGGCACCGCGGTCCCTCACATCGCCGAAGGCATTGCCCATCTGGGAGCGGTCGATGAACTGCAGCTCGGAGGAGGAGGCCACGCCTTCGAGGGTCTGCAGGTTCTTGAACTGCCCGAGCTTGAACTCGAAATTCTTGGCCGGCTTCCAGATGATGGCCGCGTCCTGCAGGATGCTGTTCGTCGCGGAAGGGCTGATGCTTGGATCGGCCATGACCTCCCAGGACACCTCATCCGTGATCTTCCCGGCGAACTTGATCTCCGTGCGGCGGATGGAGAACCCGTTCTCCTTGTACTCCGCGCGGGCGCCGTTGAAGTATTTGGCGGTGTCATCGAGGCGCAGGTTGTGGTCCATCATCTGCGAGTACCAGACCTGGACGAGGCCGCTGATAGTGGGCGCCTGGGCCTGCAGGAGACCTCCGGTCAGGGCCAGGCACAGAGCGGTGGGAAGGGATCGACGCATGGAAACTCCTAGGTTCCGGGTGGAACGGGTTGAAGAGCAATGGCGGGGCGGCCCTCGGCGGAGCCGCCCCGGGCATGGGTTCAGGCTTTGACGAGACGGACCTTGGTGTCGTAGAAGCTCACGCTGCCGCCGACCTTGTCGATCATGCAGGTGTTCTTGAGGTAGGGATCCACCCACATGGCGGCATTGGCGTGGAGGCCGCCCTGGCGATGGGCATCGGCCTTGACGAGCTGGCCGTCGAGGACCAGGTCCATGGCGCCGGTGGCCCAATGGCCGTGGCCCAGGGTGAAGGTGATGACCCCGGGGCGGATGGTTTCCGTGATCTCGATCTTGCCGATCATGGGCTTCTTCCGGCCATTGCCCAGGTTCCAGGTGCCCTCGGGATTGGTGGCGGAGACCACCTTCACCTTCTGGCCCTTCTTGAAGCCCAGCCGCTTGGCGTCGCTCGTGTGGATGAGGATGGCGTTCTCGGGGTACAGGGCCGTCAGGTAGCTGTTGGTGATGGTGCGGGACTTCGTCATCCGCACGTCGCGCTGGGTGACCAGGTGCAGGTCATGCCCCTTCGCCAGCGCATCCGGAGCATGGCCGAGGGTGTCGGCGATGGGCACGAAGGTGGCGAGACCCAGAAAGTGCTTGCCCGTGAAGGCGTCCTTCACCTTGTAGGTCTTCTCCTGGTACAGGTTCACCTGCTTGGCGTACTTGTTGGCGACGTGGTCGCCCTTGTAGCTGTTCTCCTGGGAATCGAAGCGCCCGCCGCGGGTCAGCACGAAGACGGCCTTCTTCCAGCTCTCCCCGCAGATCGAAGCCCAGCGGGCGGCATCGAATACGCTCCGCGGCAAGTGGCGTCGGGATTTCTGGAAGATCGCCAGTTCCTCGGGAGTCGCATCTGGGACGCTCTCCTTGCCGTCGTGGGCGAGATTCGCCACAAACCGGAGGTAGAAATCGTCGGGCCGGGCGAGGTCCTTTCCGGGTCCAAAGGCGTCCTTGCCGAAACCGGGCAGGCCGAGTTTCTCCGCCAGGGCCAGCCAGACGGTTTCGATGGAGATGGGCTGATCTTCCCCGAAGACCTTCACCACTTCGTTGGGGCTCGCGATCACGGGCTGGCGAACCGGCATGATCTTCACCGGCATGTTTGGATGGCTGCCCTGGAACTCCCAGCGCTCCAGGTAGTGAAGGTCCGGGAAGATGTAGTCCGCATAGAGGCTGGTGGTGCCCACCGTGATGTCGCTGGCGAAGTAGAGCGGGATCTTCTCCAGGTCCAGCAGCGCCGCGATCTGGGTATGGCCGGCGGGAAGGGCGTAGCCCGGCGTCCCCATATAGCTGAAGAGCACCTTCGTGGCATAGGGGTAGGCGTCCTGCATGGAGGGCAGGATCTCTTCGTAGACGTCCGAGGCCAGAGGCCACCAGTTGCGCTTCGCGGGGTACTCGGCAAAGACGGTGGATTCTTCGTACTTGGCATCGTGGCGGATGATGGACAGCCCGAAGGGCTTGCCCGTCTTTGGCGTGATCTTGCTCAGGGGGAAGGGCTGGCGGTCGGTCTTGGTGCCATCCACGTTGAAGGCGGAGGCGATGATCATCCCGCCGGCCCAGTCGTAGTTGCCGATGAGGGTGTTCAGGTTCATCAGCGCGCTGATGTTGTAGAAGCCATTGGTGTGCTGGGCAGGCCCGCGGTGCATGTCCACCCCGGCCTTCTTGCCGTGGCTGGTGAACTCCTTCGCCACCTCGGAGATGACCTTGGCGGTGGTGCCGCATTCCTTGGCCCATTCGGCGATGGTCTTGGCCTGGGTCGCCTCCAGCATGACCTGCAGACTGGACTTGGCCTTGATCGCAGTGCCCTTCTCGTCCTTGAACTCGGTGGTGATGAAGAGATCACCCTCGACCGGGTTCTTGTCGTCATTGGGATCCACGGGGACGGCCTTGCCATCCTTCATGACCACGAGCCATTCGTACTCGCTCTCCTTGCCATCAGCGCCCTTCCGGGTCTCCTTCGGCTTGAGGCCGATCTCATGAGCCCGGAGGAACGTGGTGGGTTCGCCGTCCTTGCCGAGCTTGATAAGGCAGGGTCCGTTAGACCAGGTGGTTTCCTTGTCCGCCGCCGCGGCGGCCTTGTTGGCGTTCTCCAGGTACTTCGCGTCGTAGCGCTTGTTCTCGAAAATCCAGCGGGCCATGCCCATGGCGAAGGCGGCGTCCGTGCCGGGCTTCACCGGGACCCAACGCGCGCCCTTGGAGGCGAGCTTGGTGTAGCGGGGATCTAGCACCGTGAACTTCAGCTTGCCTTCCACCAGGCGGTCCGTCATGCGAGCGGTCCGGTTCGTGGGCCCGTAGTTGGCGTCGAAGAGGTTCGCCCCGACGAAGAGGATGTACTCGGCGTTCTCCTGGTCCACCTGCCAGTAGAACTTCTGGCCGTCCTTGAAGGTGGTGCCGTCGTACTGCTCGCTCAGGGCCTTTGAGGCGAAGTAGAGGGAGCCTTGGCAGACGGTGGTGTGGCCGTGGGTGTTGGCGGTGCCGAAGGCATCCGTGAAGCGCTTGTCGAACTCGGCGCGGCCGGCCTTCTTGCGTCCCCACATGTAGACGAACTGGTTGTTCTTGGGGCCGAAGTCCGGATGGTCTGGGTCGATCAACCCGTCGAGGTTGGCCGCGTGCTTCTTCTTGAACTCGGCCACGGTCATTTTCTTCTTACGGAGGAGAGCGATGTCGTCGGCCATGGCGGCCATGACCTTGGGGTCCTTCATGACCCAGAGGTCCTTGAGGCCCGTGACGGACCGGCCCTCTTCGCCCGGCACATGTGCGAAGAGCTTGCCGCCGTTCACGATCTCGCCGATGGCCTGGTCGAAGGGCACGCTGATCCACTTGCCCTCGCCGCGCTTGCCGGCACGCTTCAGGACCTTTCGGATGCGGTAGGGGTCGTAGGCACCGGTGTGGCCGGCCTGTCCCTTGGGGCAGAGGCAGCCGTCGATCTTGGCGGCCGAAGTCAGGTCCAGGCTCATGGGCAGGTGCGGATGGAGCGTGAAGGGGTTGTAGGGGCTGCCGTCGATCTTCACGGCCACGCCCTCCAGGACCTTCACCTTGAGGCCGCAGCCGGTGTTGCAGTTGAGGCAGGTGGTGTAGAGGGTGTTCTCTGGTTTCATCAGCTCGTAGGTGGCCGCGGCGCTGAGTTCACCCTTCTCGACCTGGTTGACGAGGCCACGGGCCCAGGCGGTCTGGCTGGCGGCCAGGGCGCCGCCGCCCACGGCCGCGCTGACCTTCAGGAAGTTCCGGCGCGAGTCGCCGCCCTGATTCTTCCGCTCAGGCATAGATCACCTCCAGGTTCTCGTCCGAGATGTAGTACACGCGGGGTTTCGTGCCCTTCTTGGGCTTCAGGAACTGCACCTTGTTGGCCTTGATGACCTTCGAGATCTCGGAGTCCGGATCGTTCACGTCGCCGAAGTAGGTGGCGCGGCCCACGCAGGTGGTCACGCACTCGGGCAGCATGCCGTTCTCCAGCCGGTGAAGGCAGAAATGGCACTTCCTTGCCTTCTCCATGGGGGGCGTGTCTTTCGTGCGCCGGGCGGCGGCCCCGTACTCGAAGGAGGGCATGGATTCGTATTTCTGGCGCTCGGGGGTGCCGTCCGTGTGGTAGGTCCCCTCGTCGATGGTGCGGGCCTCGTAGGGGCAGGCTGGCACGCAGGCGCCGCAGCCGATGCACTCCTTGTAGTCGATCAGGACCAGCCCGGCGCCGACGCCTTCGGTCTCCTTCCAGGTGGCGCCGCCCTTGCCGGGCTTGGGGCACTCGGCCACGCAGGCCGGGTTGTCGCAGTGCATGCAGGGACGGGGCACGAAGATGCGCCTGGGATTCGGGTAGGCCCCGCGCTGGAACTCCTTGACCGGGCGGTAGACCACGCCCGGCGGCAGCTTGTTCTCCGACATGCACGCCACGGTGCAGCCGTGGCAGCCCACGCATTTCCGGAGGTCGATGAGCATGGCCCACCGTCGCCCCTTGGCGGATCGGGTGAGGGCGCGTTCTGCTTCCTCCCGCATGAGCACCAGGATGTCCTTGGACATGGTCTCTCCTAGCCCGGAATGGGGCATGAATTCCCTGCCCCGATGAGGGGTGGGGTGGTCTCGGGTGCAATGTTCGAGTGGGCTACCGCGAAGGGATCAATGCGCGGAAAGCGAACGCTCGCCCTCAGGGGCAATCGCCAACCTTCGTCCATCGTGGATCCACGAACCACCCGAAGGCCCGTGGATGCTGGATGGTTGGAGGTCGTGCATGGCGATCACCGTTGACTTGCGATGGCGCACCCCAAGGATCGCGCACTGGTTGTGAACGTCAATTCGGGTGTGACATTGGTCCATCAAGTACGCAACTAATTATAAATGAATTAGATAACTATTTAAGTGATTCCCAAATGACTTGGCGCTGGCTATGACCAAAGTCACTCCTGGCGGTTAGAATCATCGGGAGTTAACGAATGACAAGCCGCAGCCATTCTCCACTAGCCACCAACCTAACTCGTCCCCCCGAGGGTGATTGCATGAACGCCAAGCGCTACAACGTCCTCTTCCTCTGCACAGGGAACTCCGCGCGCAGCATCCTCGCCGAGGCCATCCTGGACCGGCTGGGCGCGGGCCGCTTCCAGGCCTACAGCGCAGGGAGCCAGCCCACGGGTGTAGTGAATCCCCTGGTGCTCGATCAACTCTCCGCTGCGGGCATGTCCATCGAGGGGCTTCGCAGCAAGAGCTGGAGCGAGTTCGGAAACTCGGACGCGCCGGCCATGGATTTTGTCTTCACGGTCTGCGACCGGGCCGCGGGGGAAAGCTGCCCGGTCTGGCCGGGCCAGCCGGTGACGGCCCATTGGAGCATCCCCGACCCTGCGTCGATCCAGGGCACCGACGCCGAGAAGCACCGGGCCTTCCACCAGGCCTTCCTGCTGCTACAGAACCGCATCAGTCTCTTCCTCGTCCTGCCCCTCGAAAAATTGGATCGCATGAGCCTGCAACGGGAATTGCACGGCATAGGCCAGGCTGGCCTGGATGTGCTGGTGAACTCATGACCTCCCAAGGCCCGTCCGTCCTCCTGAGGCGCGCCACCGCGGAATTCGTCGGCACGGCCCTCCTTCTCGCAACCGTTGTAGGGTCCGGCATCATGGCGGAGCGCCTCGCGGCCGGGAATGTGGCCCTCGCGCTCCTTGCCAACACCCTGGCCACTGGGGGCGGCCTCGTGGCACTGATCCTCACCTTCGGTCCTGTTTCGGGCGCCCACTTCAACCCGGCCGTGACCGTAGCCGATGCCAGCCAGGGTGGGCTTCCCTGGAAAGCGGTGCCCGCCTACCTCGTGGCTCAGGTTTCCGGCGCCTTCCTGGGTGTGGCCATGGCCCATCTGATGTTCGGCCTCCCGATCTATGCCGCGTCGCAGCATGTCCGATCCGGTGGCGCCCAGGTGTTCAGTGAGGGCGTCGCGACCTTCGGTCTCCTGGCAGTCATCTGGGGTTGCTCCCGGCGTCGCGCGGAATCCACGCCCTTCGCCGTGGGTGCCTACATCACCGCCGCCTACTGGTTCACGGCCTCCACCTCCTTCGCCAACCCAGCAGTGACCCTCGCGCGCAGCGTGACCGACACCTTCGCCGGCATCCGCCCAAGGGATGTATCCGGCTTCATCCTCGCGCAGGCCATTGGCGCCACCCTTGCGACGCTCCTCTTCCGCTGGCTGGTTCCGGGTGAGATGGCGGTGCATGAAGTGCCCGAAGATCCCCTCGCCCTCGATTCCAGGGAGTCGGCATGAAGACTGTCATCTTCGCCTGCGTGCACAACGCCGGCCGCTCCCAGATGGCGGCGGCCTTTTTCAACGCACTGGCCGATCCCTCAAAGGCCAGGGCTGTTTCGGCCGGCACCAATCCCGGGACGAGCGTGCACCCGGAGGTGTTGGAAGCCATGGGCGAGGTGGGCATTGATCTGTCCCGTGCGAAGCCCCAGCTCCTGACGCACGACCTGGCAGCCGGCGCCGACACTCTCATCACCATGGGTTGCGGAGACCAGTGTCCGGTGGTGCCCGGCCTGAATCGTGACGACTGGCCCCTGGAAGACCCGAAAGGGAAGCCGGTGGAACGGGTTCGGGAGATCCGGGATGAGGTCCGTGAACGGGTCGGGACCCTGCTCCGTGCACGAGGCTGGGAGTAAGCCAGGGCTCCTGGAAGGAGGCCGCCATGATGTTCAAGACGCTGCTCGATTGGTTGAGGCCGCATGAACACGAGGTCTACGACCTGCTGAACGAAACCGGGGCGGATCTCCAGGCGGGAGCCCAGGAAATCGTAGACGCCATTCAAGCCGGCGATGCGCCCGCCTTTGAGCGCCTTCGCCAAGGCATGAACGCGCGGAAAGAACGGGCGAGCCTCCGCGGTGTACGGCTGGTGGAAGCCCTCAGCCATCGATTTATGCCGGCTATCGAAGGGGAGGCCGTGGAGACAGTGCTGCACGCCACCCGCCGCGTCCAGGACCACCTGGACCAGACCACCGAGCTGCTCTCACTGCACGGACTCTCGGGCGAGGCCGGAACCCTTCGCGAATTGTCCGAGTCCATGGTGATGGGCATGCGGGAACTCGCGGCCCTGCTACATGGCCTGCCCGACGACAAATTCTTACTGGAGGCAGGTCAGTGCATGGAGCGCCTGCAGCGCATCGAGACCACCGCGGACACCCTGTTCCGTGAGGCGTTGGAACGGCTCTTCAACCAACCCACCAGTCCCATTGAATTGATCAAGGCCCGGGATCTGCTCCAGGAGATGGAGGACACGGTCGATCAGGTGCAGAGGGCTGGGAAGATCATCTACGGCACGATGCAGCTTTGATCGGTAGGTTTGGATCGAGTGGGTGTCCCGCCGCACCGCGCCAGTCGCCACTGGGAGCCATCCCTGTGTAGATCTCTGAGAGGAGCGAAAAGCGATTGCCAAGAACGCCCGGAAGCTCCACGCGACCTGGCCCGCATGACCGTTTAGGTTCCATGGCGACCGCCCTCGATGGTCGAGCGTGCCACGCGGGATTCCAGCCCAAGGGTTCGCCTGAGCGAGGCGCGGGAGATCTCAGAAATACCCAATCCGGGTCATCAACCTGGTAAGTGGTATAGAACTGTTCATAGGAACTGGTGAGTTGATCGTTGACATCCGGGAATTGTGTTAAAAAACATGAAGAGTCGATAGGCGCACTTCACATCACCACCTATCTTCAAAACAACAAATAAATAAGGATGATGCTCCAATCTCGGGGTCGGAGGAGCACCTGCTTCACCCCCAATGGGGGAAATCGATAGCTCTGGATTTAAGAGTGGTGACCATCATGAGAAACGGTATAGGACGATTCCAGACCTCTTCAAAATCAGTGCGAACCCGCACCAATCCTGATCATAAGGCGCGCATCGCAATTGCGCCGTGGCTCAGTAGCCTGTCCCTGCGCTGGCCATCCACTCGTCTGAAAAATTTTCCAGGAATCCAGTAAGTGGTCTAAGAATAAGAGCTACTGGATGCGCTAGTGGATCCTCGGCCGGAAGGTTACCCCCACCATTAAGCCGAATTTTTTCTTGCCGCCATGACTACCATTCGGTAATGTTCTGACAACGTCATTCGGAAGGCTGACGCGACCCCCAGGAGACCCCTGGGGTACCCCATCACCTAGAAACCGAGGTCACCGGCATCGGTTTCCCCAACAAAGCACTGCCCCATAGAAAGAGTGGCGACTCCGTCGATGGGGCAGGTCAGAAGGGAGGACTCAGGAAAAAAGCAGTTCAGCACCCTCAGGGGATCCAAGACCAGGTGTTCAGCCGCGGAGCTTGGAATCCCTTGGGAAATCATAGCCAATTTCCCGAAAGGAATCAACCATGCGTCGGAATCCCCGCGCCCTGGTGGAGGATCTAGCGAGCCTCCGGGGCCAGATTGACCAAGTGATGATCGGTATTTGCTCTCTTTTTCTGTCTGGGGAGACACCTCCAGACTCGCCCCCACCCCCTATCACCTTCAGGACGGTCGTTGAGCCTCTGGCACCCCTGAAGCCCTTGTCTCAACCTTCGGCTCGGGCAGCGGAGCCCGCTCCCGCCCTCAAGCTCAAGGGCAGCCAGCTTCGTGCTGATACCTTCAAGGACCTTAATGCCTGGGAGGCGTGCGAAAAGTTTCTGCTCATGCGCGGGAAGGCTGCCAAGACCGCTGAAATCGCCGTCGCCTTGGAATCCCACGGGTTCGAAACGAAGTCCAATAATATCAGGGGCTTTCTCTACCAGGCCATGCGCAAGAAGACCGGGGTTTTCACCCGTCCCGACGCGGGGACGTGGGGCCTGAAGATCTGGGACCGGGAGTAGATCCATGTCCTCCGCGGAGCGGCTCGATTCACGGGGTGGTTGGAAACTCCACCAACACCCGGATTCGTGGCACGGCTCCGCGGAGGAACTCCATGCATTCTTCGATGCTCTTCCCCGGAGAGTCGAATCCCTCCTTCGCTCCAGCCATGTAGACCTGCTTTGCGAACTCGGCCACGTCGAGGACGGCAGGGAGATCGTTCTCCGAAATGTAGTGGGACGCGAACCTGACGCTTGCCTCGAAGAGCGCGGCGGACCACCGGGGCTGCCCCTCCTCGACATGGCCGGGCCGAGCCTCGCCTTGACCCGTGGCGAGCCAAAGGAATGAGATTTTCATCGTCGAAGCAAGGACAAAGACACCGTCGATCCCGGGTGTGCGCACCCCGATTTCCCACTGGGCGATCTGGCCTTTGCTGTGACCGCAGAGATCCGAGAGCTTTTGCTGGGTGAGCCCGAGGAGCTTGCGAGCCTCCCGGATTCGGGGGCCAATCCCTTCCGACACTTTTTCTATAGGTACCTCTTGACGCCGAACGGCCAAGGTCCGATCCTCCAGGGGAAGATTAGCGATAGCTAATCAATTCGTGTTCGACCTACAACCAGGATGCATCAACCGGAGATCTTTGCCACGTCCCAGTAATTATTCTTTCAAGTCACCACTTTAACAGAAAAAAAGGGCGGGCAATAAAGCCCGCCCCCTCAGATGCCGTTGCACCGGCAAAGGAGATGTCGTATGGGCACGACACGGGAGAAATCTACCCTCAAGAAAGGCCTGGAGCAAGCTGCCGCCAATACAGTGGCCCTGGCCCAGGAATATTTCCGGCTGCTGAGCCAGACCCGACCGCTGTACAGGCGGTTGGAGACGTTCGAGCGCGTGGCCAAGGTGGTCACGGGGCTTCTGGGCTGTTTCGGCAGGGCGACCCTGACCAACTCGATCATGTTTCGGGGGGAGTTCAGCAAGGACTGGAGCCAGGACTACCGCGTCTTTTCGGAGCCCGCCTGGGACGCACCGGACCTCTTTGTTCCCGCCATCAGGGCTGCGCTCGAAGAGTTGCCCCCGGGAGCGCCCGTCGAGGTGGCTCTGGACGACACCTGCTTGCCCAAGACCGGGAAGAAAATCCCTCAAGGCCGGTGGTGCCATGACGCCATGGCTCCCAAGTTCAGCCCCCTGCCCATCCGGTGGGGCATCCGGATGATCCACGCTGCGGTCGTGCTGCCCCGGTATATTGGGCACCGTCCCTATGCCATCAGTATCGCTTTTGAGCCAGTCCCTGCGGCTCCCAAGTTGAAGCCTGGTGAGGCACTCACCGAGGAGGAGCAGAAGGCCTACGAGGCATACCAAGCTGATGCGTCGTTGCCGGAGCGCGCGGTCAAACTCATCGGTCGGCTGCGCCAGGTCATGGATGACCTGGGCCATGCCGACCGCACCATGGTGCTCGTGGTGGATGGCAGCTACATGAACGGCAAGGTGGTGGAAGGACTCCCGGAGCGGACGATCATCATTGGTCGCTTCAGGAAGAACGCCAGCCTCTTCGCGCCCCTGAAGAAAAAGGAAGGCAAGCGCATCTACGGCGACGAACTGCCCACGCCCGAACAGATCCGCATGAATCGCAAGATCCATTTCCGCTCCGGTAGCTTCCACTTCGGCGGTGCCTTGCGGGATGCCCGCTACAAGGAAATCAAGCGGGTGCTCTGGAAGGGGACCCACGGGACGCCGATGCGGTTGCTCATCGTGATGCCGATGCCGAAGCTCAAGGGCCTGCGGAAACACCGCGGCTACACCCAGCCGGCCTATCTCCTCACGAATGATCTCTCAACACCTGCAACGGTTCTTATCCAAAGCTATTTCAATCGTTGGATGATCGAGTGCCTCCACAAAGACCTGAAGAGTGGCGTCGGCGTCGGGGACGTTCAAGCCCATGGTGAGGAATCCAATGAGCGCGTCCACACCGCCACCGTGGCAGCCTACTCAATGCTCCTGGTCGCGGGTCTCCGGGTTTACGGCGGTGAGCGCACGGGTGGGTTCCCGGAGTTGAACGCATGGCGGCGAAGCAAGCCGCCTACGCGGCTCAGCACGCATGACCTGATGTGCGCCTTCCGCAATGGCCTCACCCTGACGGGGTTCTTCACTGCAAAGGTGGTGAAGCCCAAGGGCTGGGTTCTCGGGCGACGCGAACTCCACACCGCGGCCTGAGTACAGCATTGATCCCCGATCAGCCCCTCGTTTGGGGCTGCGGGAGCATATGCCGATTGGTCCGATGTTGAGGTCAGAACCACCTAAGAGACCTGTCATGTCCCTCGATACCCCATTCCGAGCTATGAAGACCCACCCGCGGGGTCTCTCTGGACTTCCTAAGGGGTCCATCACAACTCGTTGGGGCAGAAAAACGCGGAATGGGTACCGGGACCCATTCCGCGTTTTTGGTTCTTCGGCTTCTCGACCCCCCCTGGTTTGAAGACGCGCCCGGGAAGGAACCCACCAAACTTTAGGGCACCGGCAGAGCCGGTGCCTTGGGGTTTGTACCGATCCCGGTCAGCGGACCGTGCGCCAGACGCGGACCTTGGGGAAGCGCTCCTGCTGCCGGCCGAGGGTCGTGTTGATGACCGGGGTCGTCGCGGATTCGCCGGGCTGGGGATTGGGCACCGCGGTGGCGCCGGCCTGCAGGACGCCCCGGGTGGAATAGGTCGCGAAGGAGGAGGCGACGCCCACGAAGGGTGAACCGGACTGGCCGCTCTTGCAGGCGACCGTCAGCCGCGCGTCATCGAAGATCGGGTAGATGACGTCGCAGACCTTGCGGGTGTACGTGGATCCGGTGCCGCCGATGCAGGGGTCCGCGGCGCCGGGGAAGAAGTAGGAATAGAAGAGCGAGCCCGCGACCACCATGGGTTCGGTGATCCCCTTCGGCACGAAGCCGCCCGAGATGCCGGGAAGGTTCAGGTAGTAGCCGAAGAAGGGGTTCCCGCTGCTGGGGGCGAGGTAGAAATTCGCGTTCCCGGGCTGGATCTCCGGCGCGGCGGGGTTGTTCTGGGCGGAGAAGTTCTTCAACTGCGAGTCGACGATGCCCGTATCGGGTCCGCCGGCCGAATCCAGGCCCCAGAGGCGGCTGTCCTGACGATCGAAGACGACCGTCACCCGTTCCTGGGTCGGTGGAGGCGGGTTGTTTCCGACGTAGGTGGTGAAGGCGCCGTTGCTCAGTGGATTGTTGCGGTCCCCGCTCACGATGGCGACACCGACGGCGGCGGGGGTGGGGGAGCCGGCGACCTTGGGGGCCCCGGGGAAGCTGCCCACCCGGAAGGGGGCCGGCAGAGTCGTGTAGAGGGCGCTGGCGGCGGTGCCGTCCTGGGCCACCTTTCGGATGCCGGCCTGGGAGCCGACGTTGCCGTCGGTGGTCCATTCGGCCAGGTCCGAGGTGTCGATGCGGTAGCCGTCGAAGGGATCCGTCGCGCCTCCGTTGGAGACCTTCTTGGAGCCCCAGGCCCACAGCCCGCCATAGAAATCGGTGAAGTAGGCGCGCTGGGCCATGCCGGAGTTGAGGAAGAATTCGAAGGGCACCACGCCGGCGGCGATGGGGCCGATGCTGGCGCTGACGGCGGTGAGGTCCTTGGCGGCGATCACTTCGCCGGTGTAGACGTCCAGCGCCATGACCGAGCGGCCAAGCTTGACGCCCGCGTAGTTGGCCTCGATCTCGGGGAGGCTGAAGCCGCCGCCCAGGAAGACCGCGTCCCGGAGGCCGCCCTGGTACTTGACCCTGGCCAGGGCCGGGGTCGTGCTGGAGAAGCCCATGGTGCCGAGGATCGCCTTCACCGTGGCCTGGTTGGGGCCGCCGGCGACGGTGCGCGTGCTGGGGAAGACCGCGGATTCGTCAGGAACGACGGACCACTTCATGGTGGGGACGAAGGGGTTGTGGATGTCCAGGGCGTAGTAGCTGCGCCCGCCCTTGCGGAGGCCGAAGATGGCGATGGCCCGCTCGGTGGAGACGTCCACCACGCCGTTCCCCGATCCGCCGGTGGCGGGCGGCAGGTCGAGATGATAGATGACCGGGGTGCCGTCCACCATGAAGCGGTGGGCGTTGGCGGGGACCGTGAGGTAGTCCAGCCGGGAGAGGAAGTCCGTGGGCATGAAGGCCCAGAGCTCCTGGATCGCGCCCTTGTTGGGACCGTGGTAGACGGTGTTGGTGAAGGTGTCGATGTCGCCGTCGGTCATGCTGACTTCGCCGAAGGCGTGGAGCCAGCCCTGGTTCGTGCCCACCAGGACGAGGCGGAAGCGCGTGGCGCCCACCGCGGCGAGGGCGGGGATGGTGGCGACCGTGGCCTTGACGTCGTTCCAGTTGTACTCGATGACGTTGGGGGCCGAATCGATGATGTCGCCCATGAGGGTGGTGCGGGTCTTGGTGGGCCGGCCCCCGGCGTCCAGGGTGCCGGTGATGTCCCCGCCCATGGCGAACTGCACGGCCTTGCGGCGGTCCACATCCGCGGCCTGGGCGGTGGCCACGACGGGCTTGAGCACGGAGAAGGGCGCGGCGTGGGGGCCCGAGGGTGACACGAAGCCTACGTCGGAGAAGTAGGTGAGGCCGGGCTCCGGAACTCCCGCAGTGCCCGGAATCCGGGTGTACAGGCTCCGGCCCTGCCACTTGGGTGCGGCTGGCGAGGGCGCGTCCAGGAAGGTCGCGGCGGCGGACCACTGGGCCGTGGTGTCATTGAGGGTGGTCGTCGGATTGCCGACCTTGTCCAGGAAGATGGTCTGGTTGTTCACTTCCTTGGTGGCGAACATGTAGAGGTTGCCGGGCCAGATCACGCCGCCGTTGGACGGGGGCTGGAACTTGCCCAGGTAGACCTGCTTGCCGAAGGCCGCGCCGATGAAGGGCAGGTTCGGGTTCGAGGTGACGTTGATGTTGGAGGATCCTGACGCCGCGTCGAAGGCAGCGTCCAGGGCCCGGGTCAGCTTGTTGGGGTCCGTGGCGTCGAAGTAGAAGACGGAATTGGGAGTCCGTCCCTTCGAGGGATCGTTGGGATCCGCGAGCGTGTATTCGGTGAGGGTTGATACGTCCCACGTGGTGCGGGCGGGCTCGCCCACGACGGCAGCCAGGAAGAGACGGCGCTTGGGGTGGCCGGCATTCAGCTCCGAGCCGGTCAGGCTCACGCCGATGGTCATGGTGGTGATGGCCCGGGGCTTGGAGAAGACCGTCAGGGTGGCGCCGGTGCCTCGCTGCTTGATCCAGAAGGGGATCCAGGCGGAGGTCAGGGTGCTGGAACCCGGGGCCGGGAAGGTCTGGGTGACGGCAGGATAGGCGGGCGTCGCCCATCCGCCATTGGCCAGATCGCCGCCATGGGCGGCGATGCCCGCCAGGTTGATCACGTTGTAGTAGGGCGTGGCGTTGCCGGTATCAATGCGCGTCTTGTCGGCGGCGAAGAACAGGTTGCCGGTCTTGGCGGTGCCCTGAGTGGCCGTGGCGGGGGCAGGTTCGGAGCCCACATAGGGCGTGTTGGTGTTTTCGGGGGTGCCGGGATCCGTGTTGGGCACGCCATCGGTGAAGAGCATCACGTAGGTGTTGCGGCATTCCACCGGCCTGTCGGCCCCCACCTCGATGTCGTTGAAGATGCAGTTGGGGTCGTTCAGCTGGGCATAGGTGTTAGCCAGGGCCGAATTCAGCGTCGTGCTCGCATTGGCCATCAGCGCGGCCAGGCGCCGAAGCCCCGTGTCCGAATCGGTGTTCAGCAACACCCATCCGCGGTCGCTGGCGCCGTATCGAGGCGAAACGGTGGGGTTGGCGGTGTTGTTGTTGTTGCGGCTGTCGTTGGAAGGATAGGTGGCGCTTTCGGTCTGGGTAGAGCCGCTGTCGGGGGCGGTGTATTTCAGGAAGCGGTAGGCCCAGAAGACCTGGTTGTGGTACTTGGCCCATGTGCGCAGGGCCGCGTCCTTTACGCCCTGGGTCCGGGTGCGGGCGGGGATCATGGCCCGGGCGATGGCGGCGCTGGCGTTCTTCCCCTGGTTGAAGGCCTGCCCCCCGACGACGTTGGACTGGATGACCGAGGTGGACGAGTTGAAAAGCCAGGTGATGTACGCCGACTTCCAGTACATGTAGAAGTACTGCGACCCCATCCTGCAGGCGGTC
>JBGAST010000039.1:0-33216 GCA_044229575.1 Holophagaceae bacterium
GAAGCTGTGGCTGGCGGGCTTCAAGAACCTCCGCATCTACGCCGGCGGCTTTCCCGAGTGGGAAGCCAGGGGCTGGCCCGTGGCCAAGGGGGACACGCCATGACCGGGCGGCTGCGGAATCCCTGGGTCCTGCGCCTCTCCGCGTGGATCCTCGGCGGCACCTTCCTCGCCGCCGCCTGGCCCAAGCTCGCGGATCCGCCGGCCTTCGCCCAGGCCCTGCACGCCTACCGGCTGCTGCCGGACGCCGCCCTCGCGCCGCTGGCGCTGCTGCTGCCCTGGCTGGAAGGGCTCCTCGCCCTCGCCCTGATCTCGGGCCTCGCCCGGCGCAGCGCCGCCCTGGCCGCCCTGGTGCTGCTGGCGGTCTTCTCCGGCGCCCTCGCCGTCAACCTGGCCCGGGGCAATCCCGTGGACTGCGGCTGCTTCGGCGCCGCGAAGCCCCGCAGCGCCGAGGAGCGGCTGGGGGACATGCGCCTCGCCATCGCCCGGGACCTCGCCCTGGCCCTGCTCGCCCTGCACCTCGTGGCCACCGGCGCCGGCAAGGACCCCGAGCCATGAAGCCCTGGATCCCTCTCGCCGCCGTGGCCCTGGCCCTCGCGCCCCTGGCGGTCCTCCACCCGGTGCGGGTGCAGGGCCGCAGCATGGAGCCCGCCCTGCGGGACGGCCAGCTCGCCTGGGCGCTGCGGACCTGGGCCGCCGGCGCCCCGAAGCGGGGCCAGGTCTGGCTCGTCGCGGCGCCGGAAGGACCGGCGATCAAGCGCGTCGTTGGCCTGCCCGGCGAGGTCCTCGCCCAGGTGGACGGCGAGATGTGGTTTCCGGAGCGGCGCCTCGACGAACCCTACGCCTCGGCCTTCGACCGGGGCGGCGGCGGGCCCTGGCGCTGCGGCCCGGGCCAGTACCTGCTGCTGGGCGACAACCGGCCCGAAAGCCGGGACGGCCGCGTGTGGGGCCCCCTGCCCGCGGCGGCCTTCGAAGGGCGCGTCCTCGGACGGTGAAGCCCGGCCTGAATGCTAGGCTGGAGGATTCGGAGCGCGCATGGACCGTCTCGTCATCACCGGTGGAACCCCGCTGCGGGGACGCATCCGCGTCTCCGGGGCGAAGAACGCGTCCCTGCCCTGCATCGCCGCCGCCCTGCTGACCGACGAACCCCTCACCCTGCGCAACCTGCCGGCGGTGGCGGATATCCGGACCATGCTGAGGGTCCTAGAAGCCCTGGGCTGCGCGGTGGAACGCGAAGCCGACGAGGACGGGTTCGAGCTCTCCGCGGTGATCACCGCGAAGGGCGTGGGCGACGGCGGCCTCCGCGCCCCCTACGACCTGGTGAAGACCATGCGCGCCAGCATCCTCGTGCTGGGGCCGCTGCTGGCGCGCTTCGGCAGGGCCTCGGTCTCCCTGCCCGGCGGCTGCGCCATCGGCGCCCGGCCCGTGAACATGCACCTGGAAGGCCTGGAGCGCATGGGCGCGGTGATCCAGATCGACAAGGGCTACGTGGAGGCCAGCGTGCCCGGCGGCCGCCTGAAGGCCATCGACCACACCTTCGACAAGGTGAGCGTGGGCGCCACGGAGAACCTGCTGATGGCGGCGGCGCTCGCGGAAGGCACCACCTACCTGCGCAACGCCGCGGTGGAACCCGAGATCGGCGACCTGGCCCGCCTGCTGCAAGCCATGGGCGCGACCATCGAAGGCCTCGGCACGCCGACCCTCGCCATCCAGGGCGTGGCCCGGCTCCACGGCGCCGAGCACGCCGTCATCGCCGACCGCATCGAGGCCGGCACCTACCTCTGCGCCGTGGCCGCCGCCGGCGGGGACGTGGTGCTGGACCGGGTGCGCCCCGACGACGTGCGGGCCCTCATCGACCTGCTGGAGCGCACGGGCTGCGTGCTGACGGAACGCATGGGCCAGGACGGGCCCCAGCTCCGCATCCAGCGCGAGCCCGGCCAGAAGCTGCGGGCCAAGGACGTCACCACCGCGCCCCATCCCGCCTTCCCCACGGACCTCCAGGCCCAGGTCATGGCGGTGCTCACCCAGGCCAGCGGCATCAGTGTCATCAAGGAGACCATCTTCGAGAACCGCTTCCAGCACGCCATGGAGCTGGAGCGCCTCGGCGCCAACCTCCGCATCGACGGCAGCACCGCCATCGTCGCGGGCCCGGCCCCCCTCACCGGCTGCACCGTGATGGCCACGGACCTGCGGGCTTCCGCGGCCCTGATCATCGCCGGCCTCGTGGCCAGCGGCGAGACGACCGTGGACCGCATCTACCACCTGGACCGGGGCTATGCCGGCATCGACCGGAAGCTCCAGGGCGTCGGTGCCCGCATCGAGCGCGTCAGCGGCGGATCGGTTTGACGCCCCCCGACTACCCCCCGATCGGACGCCACATCTAGTGGCGTCCTCCCGCTCCTCGCTTCGCTCGATCGCGGAGGGGGGCCCGTGGCTATGCCGGCATCGACCGGAAGCTCCAGGGCGTCGGCGCCCGCGTCGAGCGCGTCAGCGGCGGATCGGTCTGAATCCGAGGACCCGGTTCAGTCCTTGAGGACCGTCGCCCCGGGCAGGGGCGCCGGGGGCTCGCCCACCACGAGGACCCGGATCTCGTCAGGCTTCAGCAGGCGCTTGAGGAGGGCGTTGACGCCCTCGAGGGTCGGTTCGGCCACGGGCCCCGAGAGGGCGGCGCGGGCGGCGCGGAGCAGCGACCGCTCGGGATCCATGCCTTCCACCCGCCGCCGTTCCCGGTGGCGGGCCAGCAGCCCCATGAATTGCGAGGGAGCCAGCCCCTGCTGGCCCAGGCGGAGCAGCGCCTCCCGCAGCCGCCGGGCCTCCGCCGCGAGCCCGGCGTGGGGGGCGGTGGCCCGCAGGGCCCGCCAGCCGGGTCCTCCCTTGAGTTCCACCCCCGACGGGAGCGAATCCAGCGCGAGCTCGAGGGCCGTCTCCTCGGCCTCGCCGGCGACGGGCACCCCCGCGAGCACCACGGCGGGCTTGAGGCCCGGATCCCGGCGGAGGTAGGTCCCGCCCCGGACGGGGAGGGTCTTTGGCGCGGCCGGCGCCGGCGTGGCGGCCTCCGCCTTCCAGGCGCCGAGACCGGCGCCCAGGTTGGCCTTGAGGGTCTCCACGTCCAGGGGGCCGGACACCAGCAGCCGCGTCCGGGCGGGAAGCCAGTGGGCCCGGTGCCAGGCCTTCAGCTCCGCCGTGCCGGCCCTGCGCCAGTCCCCGGCCCCCTCGGAGCCCATGAGGGCGGAGAAGGCCAGGGTCGGCGCGTCCTGGACGGCCTCCCGCCGGCCCCGGGCGAAATTCGCCCGGAGGTCCGGATAGACCGGGTCGCTCAGGAGGGCTCCCAGGATCGCGAGCGCGGCGCGCAGGTCCTGGGGGAACACCCGCAGCCGCAGGGCCGTGAAATCCGTACCGGCTTCGGCCTCCAGGGAGGCCCCCACGGCTTCGAGCTGCTCGTCCACGTCGCGGTAGCCGTAGGGCCCGCCGCCGCCCAGGCGCAGCGCGTGGGGGGCGAGGGCGGTGAGGCCGTCGCGGGTCGCCGTCGGCATTATCAAGACCGCGGTGAGGGCCCGGGCGGAGGGGGCGGGCCGGAATTCCACCTTCAGGCCGTTGGGGAGGGTGAAGGGCACGGCGGCCGCCGGGGGCTGGGCCGCCAGGGAGGCCGCGGCGGCGAGGACCAGGGCCGGCGCCATGGGGCGGCAGGGGATCGTGCGGATCACGGCTGCTTCTCCTTGGAAGGCGGGAGTTCGTTGACCTTTCTTCGCAGCTCGTCCCGGATCTGCCGCTGCTGCTCCACGCTCAAGGTCAGGATCTGGTCCAGCTGGCCGCGGACTTCGTCGCCGACCTTCAGGTTGTCGTTGGGATGCTGGCGCTGCACCAGCTTCGTGAGCAGCTCGGCGATGTCGCCCTCCAGGGTGTCGTCCCCCAGGGCGGCGCGCCTGGGCCGCAGGCCGATGGCCTGCACGCCCCCCTTCTCCCGCAGGTGCGCCTTCACCGCCCGCTGCACGTCCTCGGGCTTCACCGCGGCGAGGCGCTCGAGGGCGAGCACGTAGCTGGCCTCGTCCCCGGTGGCGGCCCAGGCGCGGGCGAAGGCGGTGGCGAGGCGCGAGGGATCCTCCAGCTCCAGGGCCCGTTCCGCGCGGGCGCGGGCCACCACCCGCGCGACCTGGTCCGCTCCCGGCGCCTGGGAGCGCAGGCGGTCGATGTCGCCGCCCAGGGGCTGGGCCAGCTCGCTGGGCGTCCGCTCGCCCCGGGCCTCCGCCCAGGCGGTGAAGAGGTTTCCGTCCGCCCGCCCCGAACGGCCCAGGCGCACGCCCACGGCGCGGGCCAGCCCCGGTCCCTCCAGGAGGTGGGTCACCAGCCGGCCCGTGCGGCCGCCGCCGAGCAGGCCAGCGGCCACCTCCAGGGCGGGATGGTCGGGATGGCCCAGGCCCGGCACCCGCCAGGCCACCATGTAGGCCGCGGTGTCGTCCATGTCGTGGAAGACGCGCCGGTCCGCCGGGCCCAGGGGCTGGAGGCATAGGGCGGGTTCCAGGACCTCCCGGGCTTCCAGCCCGGCGAAGGTGGCGGCGAGGATCCGGTCCACCTCGCTCCAGGGCACGTCGCCGACGATGAGGAGCGCGAGGTTGCCGGGGGCGAAGGCCCGCGCGGCGAAGGCCCGGGCGTCGGCCCGGCGGAGGAGGGCGGTTTCCGCGCTCCAGCCCAGGGCGGGCCGGGCGGTGGGGCTGGCGGGATAGGCCTCCTGGCGCAGGAGGTCCTCCAGCCGCTCGAGGCCCGGCGCCGGCGGCGCCGCCGCCAGCGCGTCCCGGAGCGGGTGGAAGCCTGGCAGCTCCAGGCCGCGGAGGCCGCCGGCCATGGCTTCGCACCAGGCTTCGAGCTCCTCCCGCGCCAGGTCGCGGCCCCACAGGGTGTGGTCGCGGCCGATCTCCAGCAGGGCGGCGGGCCCGGCTTCCGCCGTCGCCTGGGCGCGGGCGAGGGCGGCCCCGTAGGCGCTCCGCAGGGCCGCCTCCCGGGCCGGGTCCGCGGTGGGCTTGGAGAGGGTGTAGGCGGCGCGCGCCTCCTCCAGGCTCCGGAAGCGCCGCTCCGCCAGCAGGGCCTCCCAGTTCCGGTCCAGCTCCTCCAGGAGGGCCGGGTCCGCGGGTGCCGGGGCCGGCCCGGGGGCCAGGGAGCGGGCGCAGACCGCGAGGAGGCCGCTCTGGCCCGCGGGGTCCTCGGCGCTGCCCACCTTCGCCGCCAGCCGCACCGCCACGCCGGCGGCGCCGGGACGGTGGACCAGGATGGCGGTCAGGCCGTTGGGCAGCTGCTTGCGCTGGAAGGCCACGGCGAGATCCGGGCCCTGCGCCGATGCGATCAGGGGAACCAGGGCCAGGAAGGGGCGGAACAGCTTCACGGTGTCACCTAAAGAAAGACCTAACCTTTCCTTGTCTCACGCCGCCGGGGGCCGGGCAAGGCTCGTCCCGGCGGAGCGGAGGCCGGCAGGGACTTCATGCTCCAGGGGGCGCGCGGGTTCCCTCCCTCCGGTACACTGCCCCATCCACGCGTCGCAGGGAACGGGGCCGCCATGTTCGGTGAGATGAAGGTCTTTTCGGGGACGAGCCACCAGGCTCTCGCTGGGGGCATCGCCGCCCACATCGGCATGCCCCTGGGCAAGGTGAAGTTCACCCGCTTCAGCAACGAGAACATCAAGGTGAAGATCGACGAGAACGTGCGCGAGGCGGACGTCTTCGTGATCCAGTCCAGCTGCCCGCCGGTGAGCGACCATCTCATCGAGCTGCTCATCCTCATCGACGCCCTGAAGTTCTCCAGCGCGGCGCGCATCACCGCCGTCCTGCCCTACTTCCCCTACGCCCGCAGCGACAAGAAGGACGAAGCGCGCATCTCCATCACCGCCCGCCTTGTGGCGGACCTGCTGCAGACCGCCGGCGCCGACCGCGTGCTCACCATGACCCTGCACGCCCCGCAGATCCTGGGCTTCTTCCACACCCCGGCGGACCAGCTCTTCGCCACCCCCATCCTGGCCCAGCACTTCATGCGCACGGACATCTCCAACAGCGTGGTGGTGGCCACCGACGCCGGCGCCGCCAAGTTCGCGGGACACTTCGCCAAGCGCCTCCGGCTGCCCCTCGCCCTCATCGACAAGCGCCGCTCCGACGACAGCGAGAAGGCCCAGAGCGTGGCCCTCATCGGCGACGTGGAGGGCAAGGACGCCATCATCTACGACGACGAGATCGCCACCGGCGGCTCCATCGCCGAGGCCTCGAAAATGCTCCGCCAGTTCGGCGCGAAGAAGGTGCGCGTGGGCGTCACCCATCCGGTCTTCAGCGGGCCCGCGGTGGAGCGGCTCAACGAGGCCGAGCTCGACGAGCTGGTGGTCACCGACACCATTCCCGTACCCGCCGCGAAGGCCGAGGCCATCCGCAACCTCAAGGTGCTTTCCACCTCCGCCATGTTCGGGGACGCCATCCTGCGCATCCACGGCGGACGCAGCATCAGCGAGATGATGGATTGAACGCGGACGCAACGGGCACGCGCCGGGGCGGGCGCCGATGAAGGAGGTCGAGGCGCGCCTCGCGCGCTGCGGCGCCCTTCCCGACCTGGCCCTCGGCCCCTGGGCGCAGGCCCGGTGCGAGGAGATCTTCAGCCGGCCCTTCAGGGTCCTCCACGCCATCTGCGAGCTCTACGCCGCCCGGGTCGCCTACGACCTCGCGGGGGACCTCGGCTGGCATCCCCTCCTCCGGTCCGGCGCCACCCTGGAGGCCTGCCTGGAAGGCCTGCATCCCCAGTCCCGCGTCCCCGGGGAGTGGATGCTGCAGTTCCTCGCGGAGGAAGGCCTGCTGCGCCGGGAGGAGGACCGCTACCACCTCGACGGCCCGCCGCCCTGCGTGCTGGAGGAGCTCCGGGCCGCGGCGGAGGCGGCCTGCCCGGGGCAGGGCCTGAACCTCGACCTCCTGGATTCCATCCGGCGGCAGGTCCTCCCCTTCTTCCGGGAAGGCCGGCCCGGCGAGCAGCTGCTCTTCGACTTGACCACCCTCCCGCTCTGGCTCAGCTACTTCAGCAACCGCAATCCGGAATACCACCCCAACAACCTCTTCGCGCTGCTGGCCCTGTGGGACGGCCTCCCGGAGGGTGCCCGGGTGCTGGAGCTGGGCGGCGGGGCCGGCAGCTTCGCGGAGCTGCTCGCCGCCGAGGCCGCCCGGGAGGGCTGGCTGGCCCGGATCGCGGAGTACCGATTCACCGACGTGACGCCCACCTTCCTGCGCAAGGCCCAGCGGGAGCTCAGGTCCCGGGCGCCGGGCCTGCCGCTGAGCTTCCAGGCCCTGGACCTGAACGGGTCCTTCGAGGACCAGGGCCTCGCGCCCGGCGGCCTGGACGCCATCGTGGGCATCAACGTGGTGCACGTGGCCCAGGATCTCGAGGACACGCTTCGGCGCCTGCGGGCCCTCCTGGCGCCCGGCGGCCGGCTCATCCTCGGCGAATGCCTGAAGCCGGACCTCGCGCGGCCCATCTACCTCGAGTTCTTCTTCAAGTTCGTCAAGAGCTTCACCGAGGTGAAGCTGGATCCGGAATTCCGGCCCGTGCCGGGCTTCCTCACCCCCGAGGCCTGGGACAAGGCCCTGCGCCACGCGGGCTTCAAGGCCGTGCGCCGCTTCCCGGACACCCGCGCCCTGATGGCGGCCTACCCGACCTTCTACGTCGGGGCCCTGAGCGCCGAGGCCTGATGGCCTCCACCCTCCGCCAGCTGCTCATCCAGCGGGCCGCGCGCCTGCAGGAGCGACCCGCCCTTTCCACGCCGGACTGGGGAACCCTCAGCTACGGCCAGTTCCGCAACCGGGTGGAGGGCGTGGCCCTGGGCCTCCTCGCCACGCCCCGCGCGCCCGGCAGCGCCGTCTTCCGGCCGGGCTCCGGCCCCTGGACCTGGGCGGCGGAGGTGGCGGCGGCCTGCTGCGGACTGCGCTGGGAACCCGGCGGCGAGGAAATCGGCAACGCGATCCTGGGCGGACCGGGCTTCAATGACGAGGAGGGCCGCGGCCCCTACCACGACCGGGAGCAGGCCGTGGGCGCGGACCAGGCCTTCCACGGCGGCCTGAGCCAGGGCGAGGTGCTCCGCCGCCTCGCGCGGCTGAACGTCCGGCTCGGCTGGGACCACGACCACGAGCTGCGCCTCCCCCTCGACGCCAGCGCCACGCCGGGGGGCCGGGCGGCCCTGTGGAGCGCGCTCTATGCCGGCGCCCACGCGAGGCTGGTGCCGGAGGGGCCGGCCCGGCGGGGCTGGTTCAGCGGGAAGGGCCAGCCGCCGCCCTTCGATCCGGAACCCTTCCGGGGCTTCTGGGGCCCAGGACCCGGGTAGGGCCGCCTGGGCAGGACCGGACTCCAGGGAAGCGGTCGCCGAAGGGAAAGGGCGGAGGGCGCCCCCTCAGCCCCGGGGCCCGTCCAGCACCACGCGGTTGCGCCCCTCGGCCTTGGCGCGGTACAGGGCCGCGTCCGCCCGGGCCAGCAGGGAGCCGGCGTCGGGATCGTTCTCGTTCACCTGGGCCACGCCGAGGCTGCAGGAGACCAGGATGGGGGCGCTGCCGGGAATCTGCACCGGCTCGGAGCAGAGGGCGCCGCGCAGGTTGTCCGCCACGGTGAAAGCCTCCCCGGACTGGGTCTCCGGCAGCACCACCAGGAACTCCTCGCCGCCGATGCGGCCCACCTGGTCGCTGCCCCGGAGGCGCCCCATCACGAGGCCGCCGAAGACCTGCAGCACCCGGTCCCCCGCCGCGTGGCCGTAAGTGTCGTTGACGCGCTTGAAGTGGTCGAGGTCGCAGAGCAGGACCGTCAGGGGCCGGCCGTGGCGCCGGGCCAGATCGAAGTGCTTTTCCAGGTAGGTGAGGACCGTGGCCCGGTTGCTGACGCCGGTGAGGGCGTCCACGGTGGTCTGGGCCAGCACCGCCTGGTGGTAGTGGCGCTCCAGCTCGTCCAGCCGCTTGGCCTTGAAGGCGTGGGGGCCGACGCGGATCACGTCCCCGTTCTCCAGCCGCTGGGTGGAGTTGGACTCGACCCGCCGGCCATTCACGTAGGTGCCGTTGGTGCTGCCCTGATCGTGGAGGAGGACCGACACGGCGCCATCGTCCTGGACCACCATCTCCAGCACCGCATGCCGGCGGCTCACCTCGGGCTCGGGGAGGCTGAGGTCGTTGTCGGCGGTGCGGCCGATGCGCAGGCCGCGCTCCCGCAGGGGGATGACTTCGCCGATGGGGTTGCCCACGTAGCGGATCAGGGCCCACTCGTCGTGGGGCAGGGCCGGGCGGGATCCGCTCACGGAGCCCACGAGGGTGGCGGGATCCCGGGAAAGGGTCTCGTCGGAGGGAGGACGGGTATGGGGCATGGGACCTGGAAGTGGGTTCCAGGTTAGCAGCCCCGGCCCTCAGGAAAGCCCTGATCCCTCAGGCATCCACGACGCCGCTCCGCACGCAGTTGCGGCCTTCTCCCTTGGCCAGGTAGAGGGCCCGGTCCGCCCGCCCCAGCAGGTCGCCGGCGGTCTCGTCCCGGGGATCGAAGGCCGCCACGCCCAGGCTCAGGGTGGCCGCGAGCTGGGCGCCGGGGATCGAGTGGGTGGTGGCTTCGGCGGTGGCCCGCACCTGCTCGGCCTTCGCCAGGGCCTGCGCCAGGTCGGCCCCGGGGAGGATGAGGAGGAACTCCTCGCCGCCGATGCGCCCGGCCACCTCCGTGCCGGAGACCGCGGCTCCCAGGAGGCGCCCAATGCCCCGCAGCACCTCGTCGCCGGCGGGGTGGCCATGGGTGTCGTTGACGCGCTTGAAGTGGTCCACGTCGATGGCCACCAGGCTCAGGATCTGCCCCGCCTCCCGCCCGAGGGTGAAGCGCTCCTCCAGCACCGCCAGCGTGTTGCGGCGGTTCGCGAGGCCCGTGAGGGGATCCCGCATGGACATGTCCTGCAGGGATTCATGGAAGGCCCGCTCCAGCGGATCCAGGGCGACCACCTTGAAGACGTGCCCGCCGAGGCCGATGCGGTCCCCGGGTCCGCAGGAGCGCTTGCCGCTGAGGCGGACGCCGTTGAGCCGCGTGCCGTTCGTCGAGCCGAGGTCCTCCACGATCAGATCGCCGGGCAGGCCCGGCGTGACGATCACCTGGGCGTGGAGGCGGCTCACCTCGCCATCCACGAGGGGCACGTGGGCATCCGCGGAACGGCCCAGGAGGTTCCGCCCCGGCACCAGGTTGTACACGCGCCCCAGGGCCGAGCCCGCGTAGGCCACCAGCGCGAAGGTGGGCGCCGGCGCCTCGCCGTCGGCGCCGTCCCGGGCCACGGAAAGGGTGGGATCGTCGAGCCAGCCCTGGGTCAGCGGCACCGCCACCGTCCGCATGGCGTCCTCCGGACGGACCGGCTTGCGGGGCTCCGTCATGGCAGGCTCCTGGGGAGTCGACCGGCGGGCTTGGGTTCAGGGGTGCGGGAGTGCATGAGGGTGTGGACCGGCGTGGGGGAGTCCACCAGCTTAGCGCCTGCGGAGCCGCCCAGCACCCCTCCTCCGCCAAGATCACCCTTGCGGAAAGCGGCCCGGCTGCTATTCTATGGGGCGCCACTGGGGAGTGGTCTAATGGTAGGACAACAGATTCTGATTCTGTCAGGTGAGGGTTCGAATCCTTCCTCCCCAACCATCAGCAAGACCCCGTAACACCCGATTCAGCTTGGTCCCTTCGTCTAGCGGTTAGGACACCGCCCTCTCACGGCGGCAGCAGGGGTTCGATTCCCCTAGGGACTACCAAAGCGGCCCGCGAAAGCGGGCCGCGCTTCTTTCCGGATCCACCGGGAAGCGCATCGAAGACGCGCCTGCGCCCCGCGGCTCTTCCGTCCTCCGCCCTGGAAACGAAAGCCCATTCCTGGGCATTCTGGAATGTTGCCTTTCATGGAGTCCCGATGCGTTCCCGTCTTCTCCTCGCCCTGCCCGTCTGCTTCGCCCTCGCCGCCCAGAGCCCCATGCTGATCCGGGGCATCGCCTCCAACCCCAAGGGCGAGCCCATGCCCGGCGTCGAGGTCCTGCTGCTCCGCGCCGCCAGCGACGAGACGCCGGTGGTCCAGGCCAGGACCGGCGCCGATGGCTACTTCCTCATGGAGACCCGGGAGCGGGGCATCTTCCGCGTGGTTCTGCTGAGTCCCGCCCACAAGGGGATCGAAACCCCCGTTCTGCTCAACGGGGGCAAGCCCGTCGACCTCACCGTCACTCTCGCGCCCTTCCCCTTCACCGAAGGCGCGGCCTACCGCGTGCTGGGCCGCATCGCCGGCAAGGCCATGGCGAAGGACGCGGCCCTGGCCCGGCGCGAGGACGGGACCTGGGCCTACGAGGTGGAGGCGAAGGAGGGCGAGACTTGGGTCGGCGCCCTGCGGGGCCCCGAAGGTTCGATCCTGCCCAGCAAGGTGGACGAGACCCGCGTGGCGGGTTCCGGCCTCCTGGCGGTGGTGAAGGCCGAGGGCGGGAAAATCCGGATCGTCGCGGATCCCAGGGCCTACGCTTCCGGGTCCATGGAAGGCCAGATCATCCCCGAGGACGAGGCTCCCGAAGTGCGGGTGCTCTTCAAGGCCATGGAGGAATCCCAGAGGCTCACGTCGCCCCTGCTGCTCGCCCTGCGGGAGGCCGCGCGCAAGCCGGGGTCCCTCAAGCCGGACCTCGCCCCGACCCTCAAGGCCCTGCGGGAGGCCGCGAAGAAGGCCACCGCCATCACCCGGCCCATCTTCATGATCAACGAAGCGGCCATCACGGAGCTCGGCGGCCAGCCCATGCCCAAGGACCTCGCCCACGACGTCATCGTCACCATCGGCGCCCTCAGCCCCGTCTGGTCCCTCTACCCCTCCCTGCCCGCCAAGCTGGCGAAGGCGGCGGACCCGGAGGAGGGCCGGGCCTTCCTCGCGGAGCTCATGGCCAAGAACGGCGACGCCGCCGTGCGCCGGGACGTGCGGCTGGATGCCCTCGAGACCGCCCTCGACCGGGGCGACCTGAAGGAGGCCGCCGCCCTCCACGCCGACCTGGCGAAGGAGTGGGGCCAGAATCCCCGCTACGCCAAGGCCCTGCAGGCCCTCGATCCCGAGAACCGCAAGGTCTCTGCGGCCCCGAAGAAGTGAGCCTTCCCGTTCCCGCCGAAGGGGGCCCGCCGGGCCCCCTTCGGCGTTGAAAGCCGGGTCCCCTAGCGGGACTGGGGAGCGGCCAGCGCCCTTCTGGCTGATCCGTTAGTCCCGCTTGTGTCAGTCGGGACCTAGGATGGGTGGATGCCCCACGGCCGGCTCGTCCTCCTGATCCTCCCCGCGGGGCTCTGCCTGGCGTGGTCCACCGCCCGCCTGTCCTCCCCCGGACTGCGCCTGTGCGCCGCCCTCCTGGGGGTGGCCGCGCTGGCGCTGGCGCTGGATGCCCTGCTCCGGCGGAGCCGCCGGGACCTGCCCCTCTACCGGCGCCATCTCGCCGTGGGCCTGCTCGGGCTGGGGGCCGCGGCCCTCGGGGGCGCGCGGTCCGGCAGCTACGACCTCCTCATCCCCGCGGGCGGCGGCCTCGGCGCCGTCCTCGGCCTCACCCTCAGCGTCGCCGGGCGGCTCCGCGGGCGGAAGCTGGAGGCCTTCTCCTGGTTCCGGGGCCAGGCCCGGCGGGAGGATCCCTCCCGCCCGCTGATCCTGGTGGCGGACCCGCACTGGCGCGACGAGCTGGTGGGCCTGGCCCGGGCCACCGGCGAGCACCCGGAGGCGGACTGGCTCTTCCTCGGCGATGTCTTCGACGTGTGGGTGGGCCTGCCCGGCATGGACACCGCAGGCCACCAGGCCTTCCTGGCCTGGGTCCGCGCCCGGCGGGAGGCGGGGCGCTGGGTGGGGCTGTGGCTGGGCAACCGGGAATACTTCCTGGATGGTCTGGCCGGGGCCTTCGACCTCCTGGGGGAGGGGACCGGCGGCGGCCTCCCGGAGGAGGGCCTCGCCTTCGAGCACGGTGACTGGATCAATCACCGGGACTGGCGCTACCGCCTGTGGAACGTCCTGTCCCGTTCCGGGCCCATGTGGCTCTTCTTCCGCATGCTGCCGGGCTTCCTGGCCCGGCGCCTCGCCGCGGGCCTGGAGCGCCGGCTGCGGACCACCAACCGCGCCTACAAGCTGGCCTTCCCCCGGGAAGCCTTCGAAGCCGCCGCCCGGGCCTCCGGCGGCCGGACCTTCCTCACGGGACACTTCCACACGCTCGAACGGGCCGTCAACGGCATCGCCCTGCCCTGGGCCTACGACGGGGAGTTCTGGGTGTGGCGCGGCGGGCGGGCGGAACCCCTGGAGCCCGCCTCAACCTCCGCCCCGGAAGCGGCTCCATAGTCTTGTCATCACCTGCGGGGGCTTCCATGCGTTCCATCCACCTCTTCCCGGCCGCGCTGCTCCTCCTGTCGGGCTGCGCCACCTACTCCGTCAAGTACGACTTCGATCCCGGCGCGAACTTCCGGGCCTACCGCACCTTCGAGTGGTACGCGAGCAGCAAGCGCGCCAAGGGTCAGAGCAACGGCAGCAGCCCCATCATGGACCGGCGGGTGCAGGCGGCGGTGGAGCAGCAGCTCAAGGCCAAGGGCTACGCCGCCGCGACGGCGGAGCCGGACTTCCTCGTGACCTACTACCCGGTGTACCGGGACCGGAGGTACCGGACCACCACCACCGTGGGCGTGGGCGGCGGCTTCCGCTACCACCGATATGGCTACGGGGTTGGAACGCGCTTCTCCGAAGTCCACCACTACAAGGAGGGCACCATCGTGGTGGAGATCGTCGACGGCAAGAGCAACCAGCTGGTCTGGCAGGGCGCCGCGGTGGGCGCCCTCACGAACCTCGACAACCCCGAGGACGCCCAGGAGCAGGTGGCCCGGGCCGTCGCCGACCTGCTGGAGAAGTTCCCGCCCCGGTGAGGTCGGTCCTCCCCGTCCTACCCCTGCTCAGCGCGGCGCGCGGAACACGTAGGTCAGGTCGAGCCAGGCGCCGACCGCCTTGCCGTTCTGCACCGCGGGCGCGTAGGTCGAGCGCCGGGCCGCGGCCATGGCGGCCTCGTCGAAGCCCAGCTTCCCCACGCCGTCGATCACCGACATCTGCAGGGGGACGCCGTTCTCGTTCACGAAAACCTGGAGCCGGACCCGCTGTTCCCGCAGGGTGTAGAGGGGGTTGCCCAGGGCCTGGGACGGATAGGCGGCGGGCGCCTGCGCGACGACCCGGACGGCGCGGTTGGCGGGCAGGGGAGCGGGGGCCGGGGCCGTGGGGGGCGCCGGGGCGGCGGCGGGTCCCGGGGCCGGAGCGGGGTTGACGGGCGCCGGAGGCGGCGGCGTCCCGGCCTTGCCCTGGGCGCTCCGGCCCGCCTGGCGCAGGCGCGCCTCCTCCCGGGCATTGGCCTCCTGGAGCCGGCGCAGCTCCTGCTGCAGGCGCTCGGTTTCGTTGGCGGGCTCCTTCCCCGGGACCGCTTCCGTCCCGGGCGAGGCCGCGTTCTCCGCCTTGAGGGTCAGGCGCACCTCGCCGTCCCCGGGCTTCACCGGCAGCTCCTGGGGCAGGTAGCCGGCCTTCTCCACCCGCAGCATCTGGCCGCCGGGCTTGGGCCGCAGATCCAGGAGGGGGGACTGGCCTTTCACCTCCCCGTCGAGCTTCAGCGTGGCGCCGCTGGGCTCGGTTTCCACGGAGACCGTTTCCGCCGCGGGGGCCGCGGCGGCCTGCCGGCGCTTCAGGGCCCACGCGCCGGCGGTCACCATGCCCACCGTGAGGGTGCCCAGCAGGCCGGCGATCAGGAGCCCCCGCGCGGGTCCCGAGGGCCGGGGCGGCGCGCTCTCCGCGGCTTCCGCCAGGGAGGAGGGCGGACGGGGCGGCAGGGGCCCGAGGGCCGGCCGGGAGGGCGGTTTCAAGGCGGTGGGCGCCGAGGTGTCCGGCTCCCGGGTCCGGCCCGCCAGGGGGGTCGGCGCGGGGGTATGGAGGCGGGTCGGAGCCGCGGGGGGAGGCATCGCTGGGACGGAGACCGGAGGCGGGGCCGGGGGCGGAGGCACGGGGGCCGGCACCTGCGTCGAGACCGGGGGCGGCGTTCCCGATCCTTCGGGGAGGGCCCACTGGTTGGTGCTCAGGGCGACGAAGCCGTGGAGGGAGACGTCCTCCCCGGCGAGCATGAGCAGAAGCTTGGTGCGGAGGCTGCTTCCGAGGGGCACGGCGTGGATCAGCGCGCTGGTGAAGGCGTTGACGTCCGGGAACCGCAGTTCCGGGGCCTTCTCGAAGGCCTTGTAGAAGACCGAGGCCAGGGCCGGGGAGAGGGTTTTCGGGATGGCCGGCGGATCGTGCACGATCCGCAGCAGCATGCTGGCGACGCTCTCCCCCTTGAAGGGGAGGTCCCCGGTGATGGATTCGAAGGCCGTCACCGCCAGGGCGTAGCAGTCCGTCACCGGGGTGGCGATGGCGTCCCGGAGCAGCTCCGGCGCCATGTAGCTCGGCGTGCCCACCACGCCCCCCACGGTGGTGAGCCTGGAATCCCCCAGCTTGGCGATGCCGAAGTCCGTGAGCTTCACCCGGCCCTCCGGGGTGACAAGGATGTTCTCCGGCTTCACGTCCCGGTGGACGATGCCTTCCCCCGCCGCCGCGTGGAGGGCCCGGGAGGCCTGGGCGATGATCCGCAGCACCTGCTCCACCGGGGGCGGCCCCTGGCTCCGGATCATGGCCGCCAGGCTCTGGCCCTTCACGTACTCCATGGCGATGAAGGGGCCCATGGCGGCGTCCGTGCCCACGTCGTGGATGGTGATGACATTGGGGTGGTTGAGCTTGGCGGAGATCTCCGCCTCCCGCTGGAACCGCTCCAGGGCGTGGTCGTAGCTGGCGCCCTTCTCGTGGACCACCTTGATGACCACCTGCCGCTTCAGCAGGGGGTCCATGGCCAGGTACACCGCCCCCATGCCTCCCCGCCCGAGAAGGCTCTGGACCTGGTACCGCCCGATGATGGTGGGGTCTGGAGACATGGACTGCCGTTCCGGCAGGGTAGGCGCAGCGGCCGGGGGGGGCAAGCCATCCTGCTCCGGAATGCCTCCGGCGGTTGGGCGATTGGGTCTATCCTGGCGGCCCAGCGTGGAGGCGACCATGGCCCGGATCACCCTCAAAGGCATGCCCGTGAACACCTCCGGCGAGCTCCCGGAAGTCGGAGAGCAGGCGCCTCCCTTCACCCTCACGAAGACCGACCTGAGCGAAGCCGCCCTGGAGGACTTCGAAGGCCAGCGGGTGGTCCTGAACATCTTCCCCAGCCTCGACACGCCCACCTGCGCCATGAGCGTGAAGACCTTCAACACACGGGCCTCCGAAGTGCCCAACACGGCCATCCTGTGCATCTCCGCGGACCTGCCCTTCGCCCAGAAGCGCTTCTGCGGGGCGGAGGGGCTGGGGGCGGTGATCCCGATGTCCACCTTCCGCCATCCGGGTTTCGGCCCCGCCTACGGCGTCACCATCCAGGACGGGGGACTGCGGGGCCTCCTGGCCCGCGCCGTGCTGGTGCTGGACGAGGACGGCACGGTGATCCACCGGGAGCTGGTGGGGGAGATCGCCAACGGGCCCGACTACGATGCCGCCCTGGAGGCCCTGAAGATGCGCCACAGCGCCTCCCTGGAGGAGGACCAGGGCAGCCCGGAATAAGCCGAGGCCTAGCGGATCTGCCGCAGCTTCCGCAGGGCCGGGACCCGCCAGGCGGTCATCGCCACCACCACCAGGGTCATCACTCCGCCGAAGAAGACGCTGGGCACGGTGCCCAGCAGCTTCGCGGCGGCGCCGCTCTCGAAGGCGCCCACCTCGTTGCTGCTGCCGATGAAGAAGCTGTTCACCGCCGAGACGCGGCCCATGAGCTCCCGGGGCGTGAAGCTCTGGACCAGGGTGGCCCGCAGCACCACGGAGACGTTGTCGAAGGCGCCGCTGAGGGCCAGCAGGACCAGGCTGAGGACGAAGCTGCGGGAGAGGGCGAAGGCGATCCAGCAGGCGCCGAAGAGGGCCACGCAGACCAGCAGGTTGCGCCCCGCGCGGCGCATGGGCGGCAGGAAGGCGAGGCTGGCGGACATGAGGATGGAGCCCACCGCTGGCGCGGCGCGGAGCCAGCCGTAGCCCACCTCGCCCACCTTGAGGATGTCCCTGGCGAAGATGGGCAGGAGGGCCGGGGCGCCGCCGAAAAGGACGGCGAAGAGGTCCAGGCTGAGGGCGCCCAGGACCACCTTCTCCTTGAACACGAAGACGATGCCTTCCCGCAGCCGCGCCACCACGCTGGCCGCCTCCACCGCGGCGGCGGGCCGGGGCTTCACCGCCAGGAAGTAGAGGGAGCCGAGCAGCATCAGGGCCGCCTCCACGCCGTAGGACACGGGGTAGCCGTGGCGGATCAGGAGGCCGCCGAGGGCCGGACCGGCCACCATGGCGATGTGGAACATGCCGCTGCGCCAGGTGGAGGCGTTGGCGTAGGCCTCCCGGGGCACCAGGTCGGCGGCCAGGGCCTGGTAGGCGGGGCGGAGGAAGGCCCGGGCGATGCCGCCCACCACCTGGGCCCCGTAGAGCCAGAAGGTGGCGCGCACGGGACCGTAGAGGTTCAGGGCGAAGAGGCCCAGGGCCGCCGCTGTGAGCACCGCCTGGCTGGCCATGCAGATGCCCCGGCGGTCCCGGATGTCCGCCAGGTGCCCGCCGTAGAGGGTGAGGAGGAGGAAGGGGATGGCCTCCGCCAGGCCCACCAGGCCCAGGGACAGCGGATCGCCGGTGAGCTCGTAGACCTGCCAGCCCAGCACCACGGTCTGGATCTGGGTGGCCATGGTGAGGGCCAGGTTCCCCAGGAGGAACCAGCGGTATTCGGGATGGCGCAGGGACTGGAGGGGATCGTGGCGGCCGGGCTCCGGACCGGGGGCGGGCGCGGGCTCCGCCTCGGCCTCCCCGTCACTCATACCGCAGCGCCTCGATGACGTCGAGCTTGGCGGCCTTGATGGCGGGGAGGAAGCCGGCGGTGATGCCCACGAGGGCGGAGAAGCCGAGGCCCAGGAGCACGGCCCAGGTCTCGGTGACCGCGGGCACCTGGAAGGACTTCAGGATCCCGATCACCCCGGCGGCGAGCCCGACGCCGATGAGGCCGCCGAAGATGGAGAGGACGACGGCCTCCACCAGGAACTGCAGCATGACGCTGCGCTGGGTGGCGCCCATGGCCCGGCGCACGCCGATCTCGCGGGTCCGCTCGGTGACGCTCACCAGCATGATGTTGGAGATGCCGATACCGCCGACGATGAGGCTGATACAGGCGGCGACGGCCAGCAGGGTGGTGATCACCGCGCTCTGCTGGGCGGAGGCCTGGAGCCAGTCGTTCTGCTTGCGCAGGGTGAAGTCGTTGTCCTGGCCCGGGCCCAGCTTGTGGCGCTGGCGCAGGAGGGCGGTGATCTCCGCGTCCGCCTGGTCGGTGCGGTCCTCGGTGGTCGCGGAGGCGATGATGAACTGGATGTGGTCGCGGCCCTGGATCTTGCGCATGACCGTGGTGTAGGGGGCGTGGATGGTGTCGTCCTGGTCCCCCATGGGGCCGCCGCCCTTGCGCTCGAGGACGCCGATGATCTCGAAGGGCAGCTTGCCGATCCGGATGGTCTGGCCGATGGGATCCTCACCGCCCGGAAAGAGGTTCTCCTGGACGGTCTTGCCGATGACGCAGACCTTGGCCTGGCTGCGCACCTCCTGCTCGTTGAAGTAGCGGCCCTTCTCCAGGTTCCAGCTCTTGATCTGGAGGTAGTCCGGATCGGCGCCGGCCACCTGCCCCACCAGCCAGTTGTTGTTGCCGTAGATGGCGGGCTTGGAGGTGCGCACGAAGGGGGTCGCCGCGGCCACGGTGCCCTGCAGCTCGTGCTGGATGGCGTTGGAATCCTCATCGGTGAGGGTGTCCATGCCCCCCAGGCCCACGGGCCCCATGCCCGTCTTCGAGCTGGAGCCGGGGAAGATCATGATCATGTTGGTGCCCATGCTCTGGATGATGGCCTGAGAGGCCCGCTTGGAGCCTTCGCCGATGCCGATCATGGCGATCACGGCGCCGACGCCGATGATGATGCCGAGCATGGTGAGGAAGGCGCGGGTCTTGTTCCGCGTGATGGCGAACAACGCCAGCTTGAGGAACTCGAGGAATCTCATGGCTGCCTCCCGCCCTAGCGGCGGCCTCCGCCGGGGCCCATGCCGCCGCCCAGGGGCTGGGTCGTGCCGGCGCGCTTGGTGCTGTCCTCGACGCCCGTCAGGATCTGCATCCCCTCGACGAGGCCCTCGCCGCTCACTTCGCTGAACTGGCCGTCGCTGATGCCCACCTTCACGGGGATGGCCTTGGGCTTGCCGTTCTCCAGCACCCAGATGCGGTCGTCCCGACGGGCCACCATGCCTTTCATCGGCAGCCCGCCCGGCGCGCCGCCGGCCATGGCGCCCATGCGGCTCGCGCCGGGGGAACCCTGGCCCCCCCCCTGGCCGCCCGGCCGGCCGGCGCCGGCCTGGCCACCGCCCCGGGACTGGCCGCCGCCCTTGGCCGCGCCCTTGTCGCCCGCGGCCTTGGTGTCCGCGGCCGGCAGGAAGGCGAGGGGATTGAAGCGCAGGGCGGCGCTGGGCACCTTCAGGACGCTGTCGCGGCTCTGGGTCTGGATGGCCACGTTGGCCGTCATGCCGGGGCGCAGCTTGAGGTCGCCGTTGTCCACGTCCATCACCACCTTGTAGGTCACCACGTTCTGCTGGGTGATGGGCTCCAGGCGGACCTGGCTCACCATGCCCTTGAACTGGGTGTCCGGGTAGGAATCCACGGTGAAGAAGCCCATCTGACCCGCCTTCACCTGGCCGATGTCGGCCTCGTCGATGCTCGCCTCGAGCTTCATCTTGGTGAGGTCCTGGGCGATGAGGAAGAGGGTGGGCGTGCTGAAGCTGGCGGCCACCGTCTGGCCCACGTCCACGTTGCGGCTCACCACCACGCCGCTCACGGGGGCGGTGATGGTGGCGTAGGCGAGGTTGGTCTTCGCGCGCTCGAGGGCGGCCTTGGCGGTCTGGAGGTTGGCGGTGGCGGTCTCGAAGGCCACCTGGCGGGCCTCCAGATCCTGGTCGCTCACGAGCTTCTCCTGGGCCAGCCGCCTGGTGCGGGCCAGCTGCCGGCGGGCGTCGTCGAGGTTCGTGTTCGCGCGTTCCATCCCGGCCTGGGCGTCGGAGAGGGCCGCCTGCAGCAGGGTGGGATCGATCTGGGCGATGGTCTGGCCCTTCTTCACCTCCGAGTTGTAGTCCACGAAGATGGCCGCGATGGTGCCGCTCACCTGGGAGCCCACGGTCACCTGGACCAGGGCCGAAAGGGTGCCGGTGGCGCTGATGCGCTGCTGCAGGGGGCCCCGCTGGAGGGGGGCCATGCGCCATTTCACGTCGCTCTTCTTGGGCCGGAGCAGCGCGTAGCCGCCCCCCGCCACCAGGACGACCGCCGCGCCACCCAGGATCCACGTGTTTCGCTTCATGCGCCGTCCTTCCCCGCCGGGCCTTGCCCCGGAACCATCTACCTTTGCATACGAGGCTCAGGATTCCAAGGCGGGGTTTAACGCCTGTTGAAATATTCCTACTTCAGCAGGGCCCGGGCGCTCACCATGGCGGGCTGGACGAACTTCTCCATGAGGGGCCCCTGCAGGAAGCCCCCCGCCAGCACCAGCACCGCGCAGACCAGCACCGTGGCCCCCGCCAGGGGCGCCTCCACCGCCGGCCGCTCCGCCGCCTCCCGCTCCTGCCGCTCGCTGGGCTTCTCCAGAAAGAGGGCCACCAGCACCCGCAGGTAGTAGTACACGGAGGCGAGGCTGGCCAGCACGCCGAGGATGGCCAGGCCCACGTGGCCCGTGGCGATGAGCTCCTTGAAGAGCATGTACTTGCCGTAGAAGCCGCCGGTGGGCGGGATGCCCGCGAGGCTCAGGAAGCAGAGGGCCGCCGCGATGCCGAGGCTCGGCCGCTTCCAGCCCGCCCCCCGCAGATCGGCGTAGGTGGTGCGCTCGCCCACGAGGCCCAGGGCGGTGAGCAGGCCGAAGGCGCCCATGTTCATGGCCAGGTAGACCACCAGGTAGAAGAGCATGGCGTTGTAGGCCTGCTCCGTGCCCGCGACGAAGCCCAGGAGCAGGTAGCCCGCGTGGCTGATGCTGGAGTAGGCCAGCATGCGCTTCACCGAGCTCTGGCTGAGGGCGGTGAGGTTGCCCACCACCATGGTGAGGGCCGCGAGGATCGCGAGGACCGACTGGAGCTTGGCGCCCAGGAGGGGCACCTGGCCGAGGCCGATGGGGAAGGCCCGCAGGAGGGCGATGATGGCCACGCCCTTGGTGGCCACGGACATGAAGGCCGCGATGGGATGGGGCGCGCCCTCGTAGGCGTCCGGGGTCCACTGGTGGAAGGGCGCCGCGCTGACCTTGAAGAGGAAGCCCAGCAGGAGCAGCGCCGCCCCCGCCAGCAGCAGGGGATCCGGGCCGCCGGAGCGGGAGGCCATGGCCAGGGCCTGGGCGCCGATCTCGTTGAGGTCCAGGCTGCCCGTCATCCCGTAGAGCAGGGCGCTGCCCATCAGGAAGCAGGCCGCGGCCACGGCGCCGGTGATGAAGTACTTCATGCCGCCTTCCACCGCCTCCGGCCGCTCGCGCACCGTCGCGGTGAGGGCGTAGAGGGGGAGGCTCAGGAGCTCGAGGCCCAGGAACATCACCAGCAGGTTCGTGGTGGACGCGAAGAGCATCATCCCCGTGGCGGAGAAGAGCAGCAGGCTGAGGGTCTCGCCCTTGAAGAAGCCCTCCTGGTGCAGGTGGTCCCAGCACTGGAGGACCGCCAGGGAGCCGCAGACCGTCACGAAGATGCCGGCGAACTGGGCGAGCCGGTCCATGCGCAGCTGGCCGTAGGCCGGCTGCAGGCCCGTGGACCAGAGCTGGGTGAGGCAGTAGAAGCTGGCCCCCAGGGCGAGGAGGGCGATGCCGAACATGGCGCCGCGGATCCACTTCTCCGAGGCCTGGTCCCGGTCGAGCGCGGCGATGGGCAGGAGGCAGGCCGCCGCGGCGGGGATCATCAGGGGCAGGAGGGCCGCGAACTCTTGGGCGTTGATGTTCATCGCGCGGCCTCCGGTGCGGCGTGGCCCTGGACGGCCTGGCCTTCAGCCGCGTGTCCCGCCGCGGCCGCGGGCTCCGGAGGAGGCGGCTTGAAGGCCGGGGGCGGGGCGCCGGCGGCCTGGAGGAGCTGGGCGATGGGCGCCTCGCTCGCGGCCAGGAAGGTCCGGGAGTGGAGGCCGATCCAGAACACCAGGACCACGAGAGGCACGAGCACGGCGATCTCTCGGCCGTTCAGGTCGGTCTCGAGGTGGCGGGTGCCGCTCTTCTCGTCCGGATTCTCGGGGCCCCAGAAGACCCGCTTCACCATCCAGAGCATGTACACGGCGCCCAGCAGGACCCCCAGGGAGGCGAGGCCCGCGGCGGCCCGGCCCCAGCCGAAGCCCGAGACCCAGGTGCCGTTGAGGATGAGGAATTCGCCGATGAAGCCATTGGTGAGGGGCAGGCCGATGCTGCTGAGGGTGATCACCAGGAAGAAGGCCGTGAAGACGGGCATCCGGGAGGCCACGCCGCCGAAGTCCGCGATCATGCGGGTGTGGGCGCGGTCGTAGAGCATGCCCACCAGGAGGAAGAGGGCGCCGGTGCTGATGCCGTGGTTGAGCATCTGGAGCATGGCCCCCTGGGCGCCCAGGGTGGTGAAGCTCACGATGCCGAGGATCACGAAGCCCATGTGGGAGACCGAGCTGTAGGCCACCAGCTTCTTCACGTCCCGCTGCACCATGGCCACCAGGGCGCCGTAGATGATGGCGATGACGCTGAGCACGGCGAGGGGCTTGGCGTAGTGGAGGGCCGCGGCGGGGAAGATGGGGATCGCGAAGCGCAGGATGCCGTATCCGCCCAGCTTCAGCAGCACGCCCGCCAGGATCACCGAGCCCGCGGTGGGGGCCTGGACGTGGGCGTCCGGCAGCCAGGTGTGCAGGGGGAAGAGGGGCACCTTGACGGCGAAGGCCAGGGTGAAGGCCAGGAAGAGCCAGCACTGGGTCTTGAAGGGCATGGCCAGGGCGGCCTGGGCCATGAGGGCCGGCGCGAAGGAGCCGGCGGCGGAGGCCAGGTAGAGCAGGGCCACCAGCCAGAGCAGCGAGCCCGCCAGGGTGTAGAGGAAGAATTTGTTGGCGGCGTAGCGCCGCTCGTCGCCGCCCCAGACGCCGATCATGAAGTACATGGGGATCAGCATCGCTTCCCAGAACAGGTAGAAGAACAGCAGGTCCTGGGCCAGCAGGGCGCCGAGCATGGCGCTCTCCAGCAGCAGGAACAGCGCGAAGAAGGCGCCGGCGCGGGACTTGATGCTCTCCCAGGTGCCCAGCATGGTGAGGGGCACCAGGAAGGTGGTGAGCAGCACGAGCCAGAGGTTCAGGCCGTCCGCCGCCAGGTGGTAGTCCACCGGCAGGCCCACCACGGTGAACCAGGCGCTGCGTTCCACGAAGAGCTGGCCCGCGGCGTCCACCGGCAGCACGAGCAGGCGGGCCAGGCTGATGACGAAGAAGCCGATGGAGCCCGCCAGGGACAGCCACTTCACCACCGGCGACTGGCGCTCGGGAAAGGCGAGGAGCAGGAGGCCCAGGATCGCCGGGGCGAAGACCAGGAAGCTGAGGAGGTGGGAGTTCATCCAGGCGTACACGGCGGCCTACTTGAGAAAGACGTAGAGGAGCAGGAGGGCGCCGAGGCCCATGGTCAGGGTGTAGTTCCGCACGCGGCCGGTCTGGAAGAGGGCGGTGAAGTCCCCGGCGACCCGGGTCAGGGCGCCCGGCAGGTTCACGCCGATGCCGTCGATGAGGATCACGTCCACGAGCTTCCACATCAGGTTGCCGAACCAGCGCACGGGGCGCAGGAGGTAGCCCTCCACGCCCTCGTCCACGAAGTACTTGTTCAGCAGCACCACGTGCAGGCCCGGCAGCTTCGCGCCCAGGGCCTCGCCCCGGGCCAGGCCGTCCTTGTACATCCACCAGCCCAGGAAGCCCGAACCGAGGCCCAGGCTGGTGCTGATGGCCGCCAGCAGCACCGGATTCCCGCCATGTTCGCCGCCATGTTCCGCGGCGGCGTGCCCGAAGGAGAGGGCGGGCTGGAGGAAAGGCTCGATGGCGAACGTGCCGCCGAAGGCTTTCGGAATGCCCCAGAAGCCCGCGAAGACCGCGCCCACCGCCAGCACGGCCAGGGGGGCGGTCATGGTCCAGGGGCTTTCGTGGGCGTGCTCATAGGCATGGTGGTCCCGGGGCTCGCCCCAGAAGGTGAGGGCCATGAGGCGCCACATGTAGAAGCTGGTGCAGCAGGCGCCGAGGACCCCGATGGCCCAGAGGGCCGGGTTCTTCAGGTAGGCCAGGTAGAGGATCTCGTCCTTGCTGAAAAATCCCGAGAAGGGCGGCAGGCCCATGATGGCGAAGGTCGCCAGCAGCATGGTCCAGAAGGTGATGGGCAGCTTGGCCTTCAGCCCGCCCATGCGGAAGAGGTCCTGCTCGTGGTGCAGGGCGAGGATGACCGAGCCGGCGCCGAGGAAGAGGAGGGCCTTGAACCAGGCGTGGGTGAAGACGTGGAAGAAGCCCGCGGCGTAGCCGGCGGAGCCCAGGCCCAGGAACATGTAGCCCAGCTGGGAGACGGTGGAGTAGGCCAGCACCTTCTTGATGTCGCGCTGCACGAGGCCGATGGTGGCGGCGAAGAGGGCCGTGGCGCCCCCCACCCAGGCGATGACGGTCAGGGTGTTGGGCGTCAGGGTGAACAGGGGCGCGAGGCGGCAGACCAGGTAGATGCCCGAGGTCACCATGGTGGCGGCGTGGATGAGGGCCGACACGGGGGTGGGGCCCGCCATGGCGTCCGGCAGCCAGAGGTAGAGGGGGAGCTGGGCGCTCTTGCCGGTGGCGCCCACGAAGAGCATCACCGTCGCGAAGGTGAGGAGGCCCCAGCCCAGCTCCGGGGAGAGGTGGCCGGCCTGGGTGAGGATGCCGGACACGGTGAGGGTGCCGAAGATGCCGAAGAGGGCCATCATGCCGATGGCCATGCCCAGATCGCCGACGCGGTTGAAGAGGAAGGCCTTCAGCCCCGCCGCCGGCGCGTAGTCCGTCTCGAAGTAGTAGCCGATGAGCAGGTAGGAGCAGAGGCCCACGCCCTCCCAGCCCACGAAGAGCAGGGGCAGGGAGCTGCCCATCACCAGCATGAGCATGAAGAACACGAAGAGGTTCATGTAGCAGAAGAACCGCGCGTAGCCCTCGTCCTCGTGCATGTAGCCCACGGAATAGAGGTGGATCAGCGCGCCGATGCCCGTGATGACCAGCATCATGGTGCCGCTCAGGGGATCCACCACCAGCCCGAAGGGGACGCTGAGGCCACCGGTGGCCATCCACTCGAAGTAGGTGATGTCCAGGCGATGGTCGGCCTTCCCCTGCATCGCGAAGAAGGCGATGAGGGCCAGCACGAAGGAAATCGCGACGGTGCCCACGCCCACGGCGGACACGACGCCCTTGCCGGCGCGCTTGCCAAGAAGGCCGTTGAAGGCGGAGCCCAGCAGGGGCAGGACGGGGATGAGCCAGAGGGTGGTCATCGATGCCTCACTGCTTCAGCAAGTCGGCGCGGTCGGCGTCGGTGGTCTGGCGGTGGCGGTGGAAGGCGATGACCAGGGCCAGGCCCACGGCGGCTTCACAGGCGGCCACGCCGATGATGAAGAGGTAGAAGACCGTGCCCTGGACGTCGTTGCCCCGGGCGCGGGCGAAGGCGAGCAGCACGATGTTGGCGGCGTTGAGCATGAGCTCGATGCCCATGAACTGCATCAGCAGGGTGCGGCGCACCAGCACCGTGCAGAGGCCCGCCACGAAGAGCAGGAGGCCGACGGCGAGGTAGCCCTGGAGGTTGCCGGTGACGAGGCCGTCCATCAGAGCTCCTTCTTTGTCAGCGCGACGGCCGCAATCATGGTGGCCAGCAGCAGCAGGCCCACCACTTCGAAGGCCAGCAGGTGGGACGTGAAGACCGCCTTGCCCACCCGTTCCAGGGTCATGGCGTTGATCTGCAGGTCCGCCGCTCCGGCCGCGCCGCCCAGCTCGGCGGCCCCAGGGCTCTTCAGGGCCAGGCGCAGGGCACCAGCGCCGAGGACGAGGCAGAGGGCGAGGCCGCCCCAGCGCTGGAGGGGCCGGGCCACCACCGCGGGCTCCTCCTCGTGGCTGTTGAGCAGCATGATGACGAAGAGCACCAGCACCATGATGGCGCCGCTGTAGACGATGAGCTGCAGGGCCGCCGCCACCGGGTTCGCCAGCAGCAGGAAGAGGCCCGCCACGCCGAAGAAGCAGAGCACCATGCACAGGCCGGCGGTGATGACGTTCTTCTGCAGGATCATGGCGCCGGCGCCGAGGAGGGTGATGAGGGCGAACAGGATGAACATGCTCCGCTCCTACAGGGCGCCAGGGTTGGCATGGGCGCCGCGGGCCACCGCGGGGAGGAGGTCTTCCTGGATCTCCGCCTTGCCGTCCGCCGCGGCGTAGGTGTTCATGAGGTCCCACTTGCCGTAGTTCATGCTGAGGCGGTCGTAGGCCGCCAGCTCATAGGTGTTGCGGAGCCAGACGGCGTCCTTGGGGCAGGCCTCCTCGCACATGCCGCAGTAGATGCAGCGCAGCATGTCGATGCGGAAGACCTTCGGCCGCTTCTCCTCGAAGCCCTGGGTGAAGTTCAGGTCGCTGAACTCCTCGGCCTCGATGGTGATGCAGCGGGCCGGGCAGGCCTCGGCGCACATGAAGCAGGCCACGCACTTGATGGCCCCGTCCTCGAAGCGCTTCAGCTCGTGGAGGCCCCGGTAGCCCTTGGGCATGGTCTTCTTCATCTCCGGGTACTGGATGGTGAAGCGCTTGGCGGAGGGCGTGGTGATCTGCCGCAGGAGGTGGCCGAAGGTGACCGCCATGCCCTTCATCACCGGCCACACGTAGGTGCGGTCCAGCCAGGAGAGTTCGACCTGCTTGACGATGACGGCCATCAGTGGCTCCGCATCCAGTAGGCGTTGACGAGGAGGTTCACCATGGACAGGGGCAGCATCACCTTCCAGCCCATGAACATGAGCTGGTCGTAGCGGAAGCGCGGCAGGGTCCAGCGCACCCAGATGAAGACCCAGCAGAGGAAGACCACCTTCGTGGCGAAGGCCACCACGGTCAGGAGGGCCGACGCGTCCGGCAGGAAGGGCACCTGCCAGCCCCCCAGGAACATGGTGGTGATCAGCGCCGAGGCCGTGATGATGTGGAAGTACTCCGCCAGGGCCATGATGGCGAACTTCATGGAGCCGTACTCGGTGTGGAAGCCCGCCACGATCTCCGATTCACCCTCGGCGAAGTCGAAGGGCAGCCGGTTGGTCTCCGCGAACATGCAGGTGAAGAAGACCAGGAAGCCCAGGGGCTGGCGCCAGATCAGCCAGCCCTTCGAGCCCTGGTCCGCGATGATCTGGTGGGGGTCGTAGCCGCCCACCACCATGAACACGGCGAGGATCGCGAGGCTGAGGCCGATCTCGTAGCTCACCATCTGGGCGGAGGCCCGCATGCCGCCGAGGATGGACCACTTGTTGTTGCTGGACCACGCGGCCACCAGGATGCCATAGACCGCCAGGCCGCCGATGGCCATGGGGTAGAGCATGCCCATGCCGTTGCCGGGCTCCAGCAGGCTGAGGTGGTAGGTGTGGCCGCCGGCGGTGAAGGTGCGGCCGATGGGGATGACCGCGAAGCCCATCATGGCGGGCACGAAGGCCAGCAGCGGCGCCAGCCAGAAGAGGCGCTTGGTGGCGTGGGGGGGGACCAGGTCCTCCTTGAAGAAGAACTTGATGCCGTCCGCCACCACGTGGGCCAGGCCGAGGATGCGCCACTTCCCGAAGAGGGCCGCCCGGTTCGGGCCGATGCGATCCTGGAGCATGGCGGAACCCCGGCGCTCCACCCAGGTGAGGGGGGAGGCCAGGCCCATCAGGATGGTGATGACGATGAGGACCTTGGCCAGCATCCACAGGGTCGCCACGGACATTCCGGTCAGGTGGGCAAGGGTATCCATGGGCAGCTTTTACCAGTGAGCCGGAAAGGCAGGGCTTTGGGGAGGAATTCCGCGGGACGGCGAACCTTTAGAACTTAGCAGAGGGGGCGGACCGGGGACAGTGCGCGGCCCCGGCCGGGGAGCTCCCTCGCTGGTCCAGGCCCAAATCGGAAAACCGGCCCTTATGCCTGGACCACTCCGGCCCGAAGCTGAGGCTCCACCCCCGGGCCCCGCGCCCCTCAGCTCTGGAGCATCCGTGATCCGCCTGCCTGGCCTCGCCCTGTCCGCCCTCCTCGCCCTCGGCGCCGTCTCCGCCCTGCCCGCCCAGACGCCCACCCATCTCGGCGTGCCCCAGCGCCAGCTGTTCCACCTGCGGTTCTACCGCGCTCCCTCCGATCCCGTGGGGGGCACCCAGTACAGCGGCCTCGCCATCTTCGACAGCGCGGGCAACTCGGTGGGCATCCCCCCGGGCATGAGCATGGTGATCACCGACCTGAGGGTGACCCACCAGGGTTTCCCCTACCCCAATGCCGCGTACGAACTCGCCGAGCTCAACGGGAACACCAACGCCATCGGCCAGGTGAAGTGGCAGCTGTCCCTGCCCCAGACGAACCTCGCCGGCGTCCACCAGTCCACCCTCACCGCGGGCCTCGCCTTCACCGCCCCCATGCGCCCGGTGCTCTCGACCAACATGGACCAGGCTTCGACGGTCAACACGGTCTACGCCTACGGCTACTTCGTGGGCTCCAAGTAGGGCGGTCCGCCGCGGCGAAGCCTCCCCAGGGCTTCACCGCGGCCGGGGCCTACTTCCCCTGCCCTTCGGCCCGGGCCCAGGAATCCTTCAGGGCCACGGTGCGGTTGAAGACCGGCGCGCCAGGCTTCGAATCCAGGTCCGCGCAGAAGTAGCCCAGGCGCTCGAACTGGAAGCGCTCGCCGGGCTGGGCCTGGGCCAGGCCGGCCTCGAGCTTCGCGTCATGAAGAACCTCCAGGGAATGGGGATTCAGGGTGTCCCGCCAGTCGCCGCCTTCCGCCACGTCCATGGGGTCCTCGGCGGTGAAGAGGCGGTCGTAGAGGCGGACTTCCGCCGGCACCGCGTGGGCCGCGGAAACCCAGTGCAGGGTGCCCTTCACCTTCCTCCCGTCGGGGGCGTCGCCCCCCAGGCTGGCGGGGTCCCAGGAACACCGCAGCTCGACCACGTGGCCATTCGTGTCCTTGATCACATCCTCGCAGCGGATCAGGCAGGCGCCCTTGAGGCGCACCTCGGCGCCGGGGGCCAGGCGGAACCACTTCTTCGCCGGCACCTCCATGAAGTCCTCGGCCTCGATCCAGACTTCCCGGGTGAGGGCCACCTTGCGCGTGCCCTGGGCGGGGTCGGGATGGTTGGCCAGCTCCAGCCAGTGGGTCTCGCCCGCGTCCATATTGGTGAGCACCACCTTGAGGGGCCGCAGCACCGCCAGGCGCCGCGGCGCGGCCTTCTCCAGGTCCTCCCGGACGGCGTGCTCCAGGAGGGCCACGTCCGTGAGGCTGTCCCGCTTGGCGACGCCCACGCGCTCGGCGAAGGTGCGGAGGCTGGCGGGGGTGTAGCCCCGGCGGCGCAGCCCGGAGATGGTGGACATGCGGGGATCGTCCCAGCCCTGCACGTGGCCCTCCTGGACCAGGAGCAGGAGGCGCCGCTTGCTCATCACCGTGTAGGTGAGGTTGAGCCGGGCGAACTCGATCTGCCGCGGCAGGGGGCGCTGGAAGAACTTCGCCTCCGTGTCCTGCTCCAGGAACCAGTCGTAGAGGGGTCGGTGGTCCTCGAACTCCAGGGTGCAGATGGAGTGGGTGATGCCTTCGATGGCGTCGGACACGCCGTGGGCGTAATCGTAGAGCGGGTAGATGCACCAGGCGTCGCCGGTGCGGTGGTGGTGGGCCCGGCGGATGCGGTACATGAGGGGATCGCGCAGGTTCATGTTGCCGCTCTGCATGTCGATCCTGGCCCGCAGGACCCGGGACCCGTCGGGGAACTCGCCGGCCTTCATGCGGCGGAAGAGGTCCAGGTTCTCGGCGGCGTCGCGGTCCCGGTAGGGGCTGTCCTTCCCCGGCTTGAAGAAATTGCCGCGGTGCTCCTTGATCTGCTCGTCGCTCTGGTCGTCCACGTAGGCCTTGCCGATCTGGATCAGGTGCTCGGCGTAGTCATAGAGGGTCTGGAAGTAGTCCGACGCGTAGAACTCGGCCTTCCATTCGAAGCCCAGCCATGCCACGTCGGCCTTGATGGAATCCACGTACTCCTGCTCCTCCTTCGTGGGGTTCGTGTCGTCGAAGCGCAGGTTCGTCGCGCCCCCGTAACGGATGCCCAGCCCGAAGTTGAGGCAGATGCTCTTCGCGTGGCCGATGTGCAGGTAGCCGTTGGGCTCCGGCGGAAAGCGCGTGAGCACGCGCCCCTGGTGCTTCTCCGTCACCCGGTCGGCTTCGATGATGTCCTCGATGAAGTTGAGGGCGCGGGGCTCGGGGGTGGTGGCGGGTTCTGACATTGGTATTCCCGGAAAAGGAGCGAGAGCCGGACTAGGCAGTGTCCATGAGGTTCGATTGTGCCGTCTATTCCACGCTAGTCGTAATAGCCCACATCAACCCAGGCCAACCAGGAATCCCACGATCCCCTGACGGGCCCGGGCCGACGCCAACGGACCCAACCAAAACGGTTCTCATCCCATGTGACGGTCAAGGTGTATGTTTCCTCTTCCGTGCCGGGTATTTTCTCTTCACTGCTGGGCAGCATCACGCGCACCCAGTCATCGCGCTGTTCAAGGACTCGAACCCAGGTCCCGGCTGACCGCCACGTGTAGGAACGGTGCTCTGAGTAACGGCGCCAAGGCTTTTTCCGAAGATCGAACACCACGGGGGACCTTGGATCAGGCCGTTGATGCAGGGGGCCTGCTCGGTCATCCAGTTGTAAGAACATGTTCCCAGGGCCAGTGCCCCTCATGGTGTTTGTCCAATCCTGGGACTCCGACTTCGAATGAAACTCCATCCGCTCAGGATCGAGCTGGATCCATCCCCAGCCCCGTTTCCCGAGCCCGCGCACAAGCAGCCACGAGCCTCGGCGCGCGAAGACGGTCGGGAAATCCTGGGCATTCGGGTCCGCTGAGAGCTGAAGCAATTCCTCGTATGACACGGCCCTCGTCATCCTCGTATTGAGCCAATAGACTTTCCATCGCCATGGTGCGCCTTGATTGAGTTCAAGGGCTTCTGATCTAGGCGAAAGGACCCCTACTTCCCCTCCCCAACACTTGCCCTTAAAGGCGATCCAACGGGCTGCTAAGTCGGGGGTTCGCTGTGGTGCCGGCTGACAGTACGCTGCCATCGAACCGAAGGCCGTGGCCCACGCTACCCGGGCAAGTGAGTTCACACCCACTTCCCGACTCGCGCGGCCACTTCCGCCCTCCCCAGCAGCGCCAGGGTGTCGAAGATCGGCGGACTGACGGGCTTGCCGCAGAGGGCGACGCGCAGGGCCTGGGCGAGGTCCTTGAGCTTCAGGCCGTGCGCCTCGAGGGTGCGGTTGAAGGCGGCTTCGAGGGCGTCGTGGGCGTAGTCCTCCAGCGCGACGACTTCCCGCAGGACGGGCTTGATGGCCTCGGTCATGAACTTCTCCACGGCCTTCTCGTCGAAGGCTTCGGGCCGCGTCCAGCAGAACTCCAGGAAGCCCGCCATCTCCTTCAGGTTCTTCCCCTTCTGGGTGCACTGGATGGCCTTCGCCTTCCAGTCGTCGGGCTTCGTCTTCCAGGCCTCGGGCATGAAGGCGGCGAGGTGGGGCTCGAGCTCCTGCCAGCTGGCCCGCTGGATGAGCTTCTGGTTCATCCACTCGAGCTTGGCCATGTCGAAGCGGGCGGCGCTCTTCTGCACGTCGCTGAGGTCGAAGAGCCGGATCATCTCGTCGTCGGTGAGGAGTTCCTCCTCCGCGGTCTCCACGGCGCGGCCGTCGATCTTGGGCGTCCAGGAGAGGCGCGCCAGAGCCAGACGGATGGCGGAGGGCAGGAAGCCCATGGCCTGGTACTCCGTGATGCTGGTGGCCCCGTGGCGCTTGCTGAGCTTGGCGCCGTCGGCGCCGAGGATCATGGGCACGTGGGCGAAGGCCGGAAGGTCGTGGCCGAAGGCTGCGTACAGCGCGATCTGCTTGGGGGTGTTGTTCACGTGGTCGTCGCCGCGGATGACGTGGGTGACCTCCATGTCAACATCGTCCACCACCACGCAGAAGTTGTAGGTGGGCACGCCCAGCTCACCGGCCGCGTCCGGCGTGCGGGCGATGATCCAGTCGTCCAGGCTGTCCGCCGGGAAGGCGATGTCGCCCTTGATGAGGTCATGGACCACGATGTCGCCGTCCTCGGGCATCTTCAGGCGCACGGCCGCCGGCACCGACGCGTCGTGGCCTCTGTCCCGGCAGCCCCGGCCCGCGTCCTTGCCGCGGTTGTAGGTGAACACCTTCCCGGCGGCCTCCACCTCGGCCCGGCGCGCGTCCAGGTCCTCCCTCGAGCAGCGGCAGTAGTACGCCTTGCCTTCGTCCAGCAGGCGCTGCACGGCGGGCTTGTAGTGGCTCTCCATGCGCATCATCTGCCGGTAGGGGCCGTGGGGGCCGACCCACTTCGACGGATCCCCCGCCACCGGACCCTCGTCCCAGTCCAGGCCGCACCAGGCCATGCCCTCCTCGATGATGCGGATGTTGTCGTCGGTGCTGCGGGAGAGGTCCGTGTCCTCAATGCGCAGGATGAAGGAACCGCCGTGTTGCCGGGCGAAGAGCCAGCAGAAGAGGGCCGTGCGCACGCCGCCGATGTGGAGCATGCCCGTCGGGCTTGGGGCGAAGCGCGTGACGACGTTCCTGGACATGGGGCCTCGAATCCAAAACTCCAGTGTGCCTCAACTGGAAGGGCTGTCCCACGCGCCCTTCCAGGCGGCGCCCAGCGCGGAGGATTCGGGGCCCGCCTACTTGATGTAGAGCTTCAGCTTGATCTCCACCGGGGCCTCCCCGGTGAAGAGGCTGCGGTCCAGGACGATGGGCACCTCCACGCTGCTCACGGTGGGAGTGTGGGAGGGCTGGGCGGCGTGGGCGTGGCCCGGGGCCTCGTCGGCGGAAGCCAGATCCTCGATCTCCTCCAGCACTTCCCCGGCGGAGAGCTCCTCCACCTCCAGGGGCTTCTCTGGATGGGCGGCGGCGGGGGC
>JBGAST010000003.1:0-113052 GCA_044229575.1 Holophagaceae bacterium
CACCAGCGGGGCTACACTCACCCCCACCCCCCCCCCCCCCCCCAGGGCGGGCCCCGGGCGCCGGCCCCCCGGCGCCCCCCCAAGGCCGCGGGCGTGCGGCACGTGGTGAAGCTCTCCGCCTGGGGCGCGGGCGGCGATTCCGCGAACCCCCTGCTGCGGGAGCACGGCCGGGTGGAGCGGGCCCTGGAAGCCTCGGGCCTGCCCTGGACCATCCTGCGGCCGAACTTCTTCATGCAGAACTGGGTGGCTTTCTTCGCCCACGCCATCGCGGCCGGCCAGCCCGTCTACGCCAACACCGGCGACGGCCGCGTCGCCTGGATCGACGCCCGGGACATCGCCGACGTGGCCGCCACGGTCCTCGCGGAGCCCGGCCACGAAGGCCTCGTCTACGAACTCACGGGCCCGGCCTCGCTCTCCTACGGCGACGTCGCGGCCCACTTGACAGCGCTCCTGGGGCGGGAGGTCCAGCATGTCCCCGTGCCGGACGCCGCGGCCTTCCAGGCCATCCGGGGCATGGGTATGGACGCCTGGTACGCCCTGGGCCTGGTGGTCCTCAACCAGGGCGTGCGCCACGGAGAGGCCGACCGGGTCCTGGGCACCACGGAACTCGTCACGGGGCGCCCCGCCCGCACCCTGGAGGCCTTCCTGCAGGAGGAGCTCGCTGCCTTCCAGGGCTGAGGACTCCCGGAACTGGACAGCGCCGGGTTTGCGCCCAGAATGGAGCCGCGAACCCGGAGACTCCCATGCGCGCCCTGCCCCTGCTGTTCCTCCTTTCCGCGATGGTCCAGGCCCAGGCGCCGAAGGCGGCGCCCGCTCCGTCCCCGGGCACCCACGTCACCCGGGGCCTCACCAATCCCGAATGCGTCATCTGGGACGCCACCGGAAAATGCTGGTACGTCTCGAACCTCGCCGGGGGCTCCACCGCCCGGGATTCCAGGGCCTTCATCTCCAGGCTGGACGCGGACGGGAAGGTGCTGGAAAAGGAATGGGTGAAGGGGCTGGACGCCCCCAAGGGCATGGGGCTTTCGGGCCGGATGCTCTACATCGCAGACGTGGACCACGTCAGCGTCATCGATATCCAGAAGGGCCAGTTCGTGCGGCGGATCCCGGTGCAGGGGGCGAAGTTCCTGAACGATGTCGCCGTGAGCGCCCGGGGCGAGATCTTTGTTTCCGACATGGAGCGCAGCGTCATCTACCGCATCGGCCCCAACAGCCGGCCGGAAGTCTTCGTGTCCGACAAGAAGCTGGAGTGCCCCAACGGCCTCTGGACGGAGCCCGACAGCCTGATCGTGGCGGCCTGGGGCGCGATCACCGGCGACAACTTCGCCACCAAGGTCCCGGGCCGGCTGCTGCGGGTGGACCTGCGGTCCAAGCACATCTCCGCCATCACGCCCCAGAAGCTGGGCAATCTCGACGGCCTGGTGAAGTTCGGCGCCCACTACTACGTGAGCGACTACAAGGCGGGCAAGGTGTTCAAGGTCGCGGAGGACGGCAGCCAGTCCCTCTGGAAGTCGGGCTTCATGGCCGCCGCCGACATGGGCCTGGACAAGGACCGGAAGATCCTGGCCATCCCGGACATGGCGGCGGGCACCGTCACCTTCGTGCCGGTGGATTGAGGTCCACGGCCCGATGGCGAAACGGGCGGAGGCCTTTCCGGACAACGCCCCCGGCGCCTTCTTCGTGGACCGCAGCTGCATCGACTGCGGAACCTGCTACACCTTCGCGCCGGAAGTCTACCGGGACGCGGACGGACACAGCGTCGTGGCGCGCCAGCCGGACGGCGACGGCCAGCGGCTCCGCGCCTCCATGGCGCTCCTCGCCTGCCCGACGGCCAGCATCGGCACCGCCGACAAGACCGCCCTGGCCCAGGCCTCGTCGGCCTTCCCGGTCCAGGTCGAGGAGGAGGTGCATTTCTGCGGCTATACCTCGGAGCAGAGCTTCGGCGCCTGGAGCTGGTTCATCCGGCGCCCCGGCGGCAATGTCCTGGTGGACAGCCCCAGGGCCGCGGCGCCGCTGCTGAAGCGCCTCGGGGAGCTGGGGGGGCTGCGGTGGATGGTGCTGAGCCACCGGGATGACGTCGCCGACCACGCTGCCTTCCGGGAGCGCTTCGGCTGCGAGCGCGTCATGCACCGCGCCGACGGACTGCGGGGCATGGAGCGGGAGCTCGCTGGCCCGGACCCTGTGGCCCTCGACGCGGACCTGTTGCTGATCCCGGTCCCCGGCCACACGCCCGGGAGCCTGTGCCTGCTCTACCGGAACACCTTCCTCTTCACCGGCGACCACCTGTGGTGGAACCCGGACCGGGGGATGCTGAGCGCCAGCAAGCGCTTCAACTGGCACAGCTGGCCCGAACAGCTGAGCTCCCTGGAGCGGCTGCTGGAGTTCGAGTTCCGCTGGGTGCTGCCGGGGCACGGGCCGTCGAAGCGCTTCCGGGACGCCGACGAGGCCCGGGGCGAACTGCGGCGCGGGCTGGAGTACCTGCGGCGGCTTTGAGCGGGCGACTCTTCTCCGCGACCGGCCCGGGCTGCGCCGGGAACGTCTAGGTCCGGCGGCGGGCCTGCATTCCCGCCAGGGCTTCGTAGTACTTCCTCGCGACCAGGCGCAGGCACGCGCCCGGGGCCGCGCGCTTGAAGCGCCACAACGCCCGGTCCTGGCCGGGCGGAATGGCGTAGAGCCGGCCGGCCTCGGCGCAGCGCAGGCTGAAGGCCGCCACCGCCTCCGCGTCCCGCCCGCTCGCCGCCATCATCCGTTCCGCCAGGGCGGCCAACCCCGGGGGATGGGCCCGCATGCGCCCGGCGAGGCCGCTGCGGAAGAAGCCGGGGCAGGCGACGGTGGCGGTGATGCCGGTGCCCCTCAGTTCCGAGGCCAAGGTTTCCGTGAAGGCCACGAGGCCGGCCTTGGAGGCGGCGTAGGGGCCCATCTGGGGCGGGGCGGTGAAGGCGGCGCGGGAGGCCACGTTGAGGATGCGGCCCCGGGTCTGCTTCAGCAGGATGGGCAGGAAGGTGTGGCAGCCCCAGACGGGGCCGAGCAGGTTCACCTCGATGGCCCGGCGCCAGTCCTCCACGGGGATCTCGGAGACGCTGCCGGCCACCGCCACTCCGGCGGCGTTCACCAGCCAGCCCAGTTCCAGGCCCAGGCTCTGGAAGGCGCTCAGGACCTGCTGCCAGCCGCCCAGGGTGGAGATGTCCGCCGCCACCTCGATGGCCCGGCCGTCGTCCTCCTCGAGGGCCGACATGGCCCCTTGGAGCCCCCCGGCGTCCCGGTCCACGAGGATCACCACCCAGCCCCTCGCCGAGAGGAGCCGGGCCGCGGCCAGGCCCAGGCCGGAAGCGGCCCCCGTCACGATGGCGCAGCCCTTCCCCATGCGCGTTCCCGGGCCGGAGCCTAGGTCTCCGTCTCGCGCTCGCCCCTGGGATCGAAATTGATGCCGGCGCGCTTGCAGGCCTGGATGAAGCTCTCTTTGTCTGGGCAGCGGGAGTAGGCCTCCATCTCGTCGATGACGTGGGCCTTGATGAGGTCGGTGAGGGCGTCGTTCATCAGCCGCTGCCCGTAGGCCCGGCCCGTCTGCATGGCGGAGGTTATCTGGAAGTTCTTGCCTTCCCGGATCAGGTTCGCGATGGCGGGGGTGATGAAGAGGCTTTCGATGGCCGCCACGCGTCCCCCGGTCTTCTTCTTCAGCAGGGTCTGGGAGATGCAGGCCTTCAGGGAGTCGGCGAGCATCACCCGGATCTGCTGCTGGCGGTCCGCGGGGAACTGGTCCACGATGCGGTCGATGGTGCCGATGGCGCTGCTGGTGTGGAGGGTCCCGAAGACGAGGTGGCCCGTAATGGCGGTCTCCAGGGCGATGGCGATGGTCTCGAGATCCCGCATCTCCCCGACGAGGACGATGTCTGGATCCTCCCGCAGGGCGGCCCGGAGGCCGGTCTTGAAGCTGTCGGTGTGGGTCTTCACCTCCCGCTGGTTCACCAGGCATTTCTTGCGGGGGTGGACGAACTCGATGGGATCCTCGATGGTGAGGATGTGGTCCGTGCGCTTCTGGTTGGCCAGGTCGATGATGGCCGCGAGGGTGGTGGACTTGCCGGAGCCCGTGGGCCCCGTCACCAGCACCAGGCCCTTGGAGAGGTAGGCCAGGCGGCGGATGGGCTCGCTGAGGCCCAGCTTGTCGGGGTCGGGGATCTGGTTCGGGATGACCCGGGCCACGATGCCGGGGCCGAAGCGGTCCATGAAGAAGTTCACCCGTAGGCGGCAGCCGCCCTGGTCGAAGGAGTAGGCGAAGTCGGCGTCGCTGGTTTCCTGGAACTTCGCCCAGGCGTCTCCCGTGGAGAAGCCTTCCATCATCTCCAGCATCTGGGGCGGATCGATTGGGGCGATGCCCGGCAGCTCCTCCAGCTCCCCGTTGACCCGGATCATGGGGGGGTAGCCGGAGGTGAGGTGGATGTCCGAACCCTTGTGGACCAGCAGGGTCTGGAAGAGGCGGGTCGCCAGGGGATGGGTGCCCTGGCCCATGCGGCGATGGCCGGGCTGGACGGCGGCCTGGATCGGGGCCCGACCGGGGGCCGGGACCGGGGAAGGGACCGGCGCCGGGCCGGGCGAAGGCGCGAGGGCGAGGCCGGAGGGCGCCATGGGCAGGCGGGCCGGCGCCGGGGAGGGGTCTTCGTCCAGGTCCACCGTCAGGTCCGCGACGGAATTCGGCTCGATGGTGACCCCGGATTCCTCCTGGGCCTTGGGAAGGGGGACGCCGGAGGGCGGGGTCCGGAAGACGGGGAAGCTGCCGGAGCGGATGCTCTCGATGAGTTCGGCGTAGATCCGGATGCCGGACTGGATGCGGACGAAGCGGATGATGAAGGCCTGCCCGCCGGCGCTGTAGTCGAAGCTGGTTTCCCCGGTGCGGGTCCAGGCCTCCCGGTGGGAGGCCGGAAGGACCTCCTGGGCCAGGTTCTCGATGAGCACCGAAGGCAGGGGCTCAGGCAGCAGGGGGGCGCTCTGCCCGGTCTTCATCTCCAGGTGGGGCGGCTGGCCGGGCTCCATGCGCAGGGACTTGGCGTTCCGGGGAACGATATGGGCGAGCAGACGGTCGAGCTGGGCCATGGCGGCGTCCTCGCGGGTGTGGGCAGGGTGCGCCATTGTGGACCGGGTCACGATGGCCTTCAAGCCCAGGCTGCGCGGCCTTCTTCGTGAGCGACTGGGCCCGCCTTCCCGGATAAACTGGCCCTTCCGTCTATTGGGAGCCCCGGATGAACATCCACGAGTACCAGGCCAAGGAACTGCTCCGGCTGTACAAGGTCGCGACGCCCAACGGGCGGGTGGCCCAGGACGCCGAGGACGCCCGCATGATCACCAAGGAATACGGCGGGAAGTCCGTCGTGAAGGCCCAGATCCACGCCGGCGGGCGGGGCAAGGGGGGCGGCGTCAAGTTCGCCTCCGATCCCGACAAGGCCGCGGAGCTCTTCAAGCAGCTGCTGGGCATGAACCTGGTCACCAAGCAGACCGGGGCCGAAGGCCGGAAGGTGCACACGGTCTTCATCAGCGACCCCGTGGACATCGACCGGGAGCTCTACCTCGCCTTCCTGGTGGACCGCGTCACCAGCCGGGTCACCCTCATGGCCTCCACCGAGGGTGGGGTCGAGATCGAGGAGGTCGCCGAGAAGACCCCGGAGAAGATCCTGAAAGTGACCGTGGATCCGGCCCTGGGCCTCACGGGCTTCCAGGCCCGCCAGATCGCCTTCGGCCTTGGCCTGGCCGGCGATTCCTTCAAGAAGGGCGTCACCTTCCTGCTGAACCTCTACCGTCTCTTCGTGGAGAAGGACTGCTCCATGGTGGAGGTCAATCCCCTCGTCGTCACCAAGCAGGGGGACGTCATCGCCCTGGACGCCAAGATCGGCTTCGACGACAACGGCCTCTTCCGCCATCCGGATGTCATGGCCATGCGGGACCTCAACGAGGAGGCCGCCGAGGAGACCGAAGCCAGCAAGTTCAACCTCAACTTCATCAAGCTGGACGGGACCATCGGCTGCATGGTGAACGGCGCGGGCCTGGCCATGGGCACCATGGACATCATCAAGTACCACGGCGGCTCGCCCGCCAACTTCCTGGACGTGGGCGGCGGCGCCACCGAGGACGCGGTGAAGAACGCCTTCCGCATCATCCTCCAGGACAAGGCCGTGAAGGCCGTGCTGGTGAACATCTTCGGCGGCATCATGCGCTGCGACATCGTCGCCGGCGGCATCGTGAAGGCGGCCAAGGAGATCGGCATCAGCGTGCCCGTGGTGGTCCGACTGGAGGGCACCAACGTCGAGGAGGGCAAGAAGATCCTGGCGGAAAGCGGCTACAACCTCATCGTCGCCAACGACCTCAAGGACGCCGCGGAGAAGGTCGTCGCGGCGGCGAAGTAGGCCATCCCCGATTCCATGGAAGGCGAAAAGACAGCCATGTCCGCCGAAGAGCTGAAGGCCCGCTACGACGCGCTCTACGCGGAGTACCAGGACACCATGCACAAGGGTGCCTGGCGCTTGGGCTGGCGCTTCTTCTTCGTGCTGGTGGGCCTGCTGCCCATGATGTACCTCTTCGTCTGGCTGGTGGGGCCCCAGGGCTGGGAGCGCACCTTCTTCCACGCGCCGAAGCTCATGTGGCTGGCGCCGCCGCTCAACCTCGGCATCGTGGTCCTCCTCGTCTTCAGGCTCTACCGGCAGAATCTGGACCTGGACGAAGTGAAGCAGGACTACCTCGCCCGGCTGCGCTCCCTGCGGGCCCAGCTGCCCGCGGAACCCGTCCGGACCGTCCATGAACCGGACGTGGACGAATTCAACGATTGAACCCAAGACCCAAGACCGCAGACCTAACCCAGGAGCACCCATGGCCGTCCTCGTCGGCAACCACACCAAGCTCATCGTCCAGGGCATCACGGGCCGCGAAGGCCTCTTCCACGCCAAGGGCTGCAAGGACTACGGCACGAACGTCGTGGGCGGCGTGACCCCGGGCAAGGGCGGCACGGAGATCGAAGGCTTTCCCGTCTTCAACACGGTGAAGGAGGCGGTCGCGAAGACCGGCGCCAACGCCACCATGATCTTCGTGCCCCCGGTGGGCGCCGCGGACGCCATCCTCGAGGCCCTGGACGCGGGCATCGAGCTCATCGTCTGCATCACCGAGGGCATTCCCGTCCTCGACATGGTGAAGGTGAAGCGGGTCCTCCCCGACTACCCCAAGAGCCGCCTCATCGGGCCCAACTGCCCGGGCATCATCACCCCCGGCCAGGCAAAGATCGGCATCATGCCGGGCCGCATCCACAAGGCGGGGCACGTGGGCGTGGTCTCCCGCTCCGGCACCCTGACCTACGAGGCCGTTGGCCAGCTGACTACGCTGGGCATCGGGCAGAGCACCTGCATCGGCATCGGCGGCGATCCGGTCAACGGCACCAGCCACATCGACGCCCTGAAGCTCTTCAACGAGGACCCGGACACCCACGCGGTGATCATGATCGGCGAGATCGGCGGTTCCGCCGAGGAGGACGCCGCCGCGTGGGTGAAGGCCAACATGAAGAAGCCGGTCGTGGCCTTCATCGCCGGCCAGACCGCCCCTCCGGGCCGGCGCATGGGCCACGCCGGGGCCATCATCTCCGGGGGCAAGGGCACCGCCGAGGAGAAAATGAAAGCCCTCACCGCCGCGGGCATCACCGTGGTGCAGAGCCCCGCGGACATGGGGCGCGCCATGGCGGAACGGATGGGCGTCAAGGCCTGAGGCGCTTCTCCTTGGATCCGGGAAAGGGGCCGCGCGAGCGGCCCCTTTCCCGTGCGGCCCGCCTCGGCTAGTGTGGGGCTCTCCTCCCAGGAGCTTTCATGGCGGCTTGGCCCATCCCCGAAGGCTCCAAGGGTGTGACGCCGCGCCCCATCGTCCCTGCCGGCCCGACGGGGGGCTGAGGCATGGAACCCTTCCTCCAGCCCGGACCCGAACTGCCCCAGCCCTACTTCGCGGATCGGGTGCTGCGGGATTTCCTGGCCATGGCCCTGCCTGAGCCGGTGTTGCGGGACATCGAGCCCAGCCTCGTGGAGATGGGCGACCAGGCCCAGCGCCTCCACGCCCTCTCCCTCGCCGACCGGCTGAACGAGCCCCGCCACGTGCCCTTCGACCCCTGGGGCCGTCGCATCGACCGCATCGACGTCACGGAGCTCTGGAAGCAGGCCGAGCGGGTGGCGGCGGAGGAGGGCCTGGTGGCCACCGCCTACGAGGCCCGCCACGGCGCGCTTTCGCGGATCCACCAGGCGGCGCTCATCCACCTCTTCCACCCCTCCAGCGACATCTACTCCTGCCCCCTCGCCATGACCGACGGCGCCGTGCGCACCCTGCTGCGCAGCGGGAATCAGGCCCTCATCGACCGGGCGGTTCCGCACCTCACCAGCCGGGATCCGGCCACCTTCTGGACCAGCGGCCAGTGGATGACCGAAAGCGCCGGGGGCAGCGACGTGGGGCTCTCCTCCACCGTGGCGCGGCGGGGCGAGGACGGCGTGTGGCGCCTCCACGGCCGCAAGTGGTTCACCTCCGCGGCGGCCTCCCCGATGGCCCTCACCCTCGCGCGACCGGTCGGGAATCCCGAAGGCGGCAAGGGCCTGGCCATGTTCTACGTGGAGACCCGGGACGCCGCGGGCGGCCTCAACGGCTTCAGGGTCAACCGCCTCAAGGACAAGCTGGGTACCCGCAAGCTGCCCACGGCGGAGCTGGACCTGGAGGGCATGGTGGCCACGCCCGTGGGCGAGCTCGCCGAAGGCGTGAAGGCGATGGCTCCCATGCTCACGGTGACCCGCACCTGGAATTCCATCTGCGCGGCCGCCACCCTGCGCCGGGGCCTCATGCTGCTGCGCGACTACGGAGGGAAACGGGTGGCCTTCGGGGCGCCCTTGGCGGAGAAGCCTCTGCACCAGGACACGGTGGCGGGCGTGGAGGCGGAAGCCCAGGGCGCCTTCCACCTGGCCTTCCACGCCGCCGCCTGCCTGGGGCTCGAAGAGGCCGGCCAGCTGGACCCGGCCCTGCTGCGGGTCCTCACGCCCCTGGCCAAGCTCTGCACAGGCAAACAGGCGGTGGCGGGGATCTCCGAGCTGCTGGAGTGCTTCGGCGGCGCGGGCTACGTGGAGGATACGGGCCTGCCGGTGCTGCTGCGGGATGCCCAGGTCTTCAGCATCTGGGAAGGCACCACCGACGTGCTCTCCCTGGAGGCCATGAAGGCCCTGCAGGCCCTGGGGATCGACGCCTTCGCGGCCCACGTCGAAGAGCTCCTGGCGGGCCTTCCGGCTGGCCTGGAACCGCTCGCGGAAGGGGTGCGGGGTGCTCTGGGCCACGCCGGGCGCTGGTGGACAGGCGCCGACGAGGCCGGCGCCCGGCGCTTCGCCCTCACCCTGGCCCGGAGCCTGGAGCTGGCCCTGCTCCTGAAGCAGGCCGCGTGGTCTGCGGAGGAAGGCAGGGAAGGGGATCCCCTCGCCGCCGCGCGACGCTTCGCAGACCACGGCGCGGACCTGCTCCGGGAAGGCTGAGGGCGGCCGGACCCACCCGCTACACTGGTCCCCGAGGAACGCGCATGCTCATCTCTCGCGAAATGGTCCTGGACCAGAACATCGGCCTGAACGAGACCCTCTTCGGCGGCGACATGATGTCCCGCATGGACAAGGTGGCGGGCATCACCTCGGCCCTGGTGTCCCACAACCGCGTCTTCGTCACCGTGAAGGTCTCCGAACTGATCTTCCACAGCCCCGTGCGGGCCGGGGACATCATCGAGTTCTACGCCACCACCACCCGGGCCGGCAACACCTCGGTGACCGTGCAGATCGAAGTCAAGGTCTACAACCCCGTGAGCAACGCCCGCAAGGACGTCACCAGCGGCGAGTTCACCATGGTGGCCGTGGACAACAGCCTCCACCCCGAACCGGTGCTCTGGAAGCCCGACATGCTGAAGCATGCCAAGGACGAGCACGAGGCCCGGACCGCGGGCCAGAAGAAGGCCAGGCCCCGGAAGGGTTGAGGGCTTAAACTGGGCCTTCCGCCATGTCCGACCTCGTCCCAGCCCACTTGGATCACCGCCGCCTCTGGGCGGACTTCGACTACTGCTACCCGGTGCTCTCCCGCCGCTCCAAGGGCGTGAGCCTCGGGGTGAACCTGAACCCGGACAAGGCCTGCAACTTCGACTGCGTCTACTGCGAGGTGGACCGGGTCACGCCGGCGAAGCGCAAGGACATCGACCTGGGCCAGCTGGAGCGGGAGATGGCGGCCCTCCTGGACCTCACCCTGGACGGGACGCTGTTCCAGGTCGCCCCCTTCGACAGCGCCAGGCCCGAGCAGCGGCGCCTCAACGACATCGCCTTCAGCGGCGACGGCGAACCCACCACCGCGCCGGAGTTCGCCGACGCCGTGGACCTTGTCGCCCACCTCAAATGGCAGCGGGGCCTGGAGGACGTGAAGCTGGTGCTCATCACCGATTCCAGCCGCCTCACCGCCCGGGACGTGGTGCGGGGCCTGGACGTGCTGATGGCCAACAACGGCGAGATCTGGGCCAAGCTCGACGCGGGCACCGAAGCCTATTACAAGGCCATCAACCGCACGGCGATCCCCTTCACCAAGGTGCTGGAGGCCATCGAGACCACCGCCCGCCTGCGGCCCCTCACCATCCAGAGCCTCTTCCTGAGCTGGCAGGGGGAACCGCCTTCCAAGGCCGAGATCGCCGCCTACGCCGAGCGCCTGGCCTTCATCCAGCGCATGGGCGGCCAGCTCCAAGGGATCCAGCTGTACACCGTGGCGCGGCCCACTCCCGAAGCGGAAGCACGGCCCCTGAAGGCTGGCCAGCTGGACGCCATCGCCGAGCAGGTGCGGGCGGCCCTGCCGGACCTGGCGGTGGAGGTCTTCTACGGGCCCGAGGCCTGGCCGGAGAAGAACGCCCATGAAGCCTGAGGCACGGCGGGACAGGATGCAGGAGCCGGTCCAGGGTCGCCGGAAGGGCCGGGGCTTCTGGCTGCCCGCACTCCTCTGTTTTGGCCTTTCCGGCTGCCACTTCTCCAAGGCCCAGGAACCGAAGGAGCCCTACAAGACCCCCATCTCCGCCCACCTGCCCGTGGTGCTCGGCGAGCTGCGCCTCGTGGCCGTGGGCGACGTGATGATGCATGCCGATGTGAAGAAGGCTGCGGAGGACCAGGGGAGCTTCGAGGCCCTCTGGGCGGACGTGGCGCCCCTCTTCAAGGGCGCCGACCTGGCCTTCGCCAACCTGGAGACTCCGGTGGCCCCCGCCACGGGTCGGCCCGGGCGGCCCTTCCAGTTCAACGCCCCGGAAAGCCTCCCGGCGGCCCTGCGGGCCAGCGGCCTGACGGTGCTGAGCGTCGCCAACAACCACGCCTTCGACCAGGGGAAGAAGGGCGTGAAGGAGACCGCCGAGCGCCTCAAGGAGGCCAAGCTCATCGGTCTCGGCGCCGGGGCCACGAAGGCCGACGCCGAGGCGCCGCGCTTCTTCGAGGCCAACGGCGTGAAGCTGGCGCTGCTGGGCTACACGGACCTCTTCAACCTGGACCTGAACAAGAAGGCCGACGAGCCCTGGGTGCGGCCCCTGGAGCTGGAGGCCGCGGTGGCGGCGGTGAAGGCGCTGCGGGGCCAGGCCGACGCCGTCATCGTCAGCGTCCACTGGGGCGACGAGTACCACCACCTGCCCACCAAGCGGCACCGCCGGATCGCCGAGGCCCTGGTGGCCGCCGGCGCCGATCTGGTCCTCGGCCACCACCCCCACGTCCTCCAGCCCATGGAGCTGGTGGACGTGCCCACGCCGGAGTGGCCGGCCGCGAAGCGGCAGGGCATCGTCGCCTATTCCCTGGGCAACTTCATCAGCAACATGGACCGAATGTACCGGGCGGACCTCTTTCCCGTGGCCGCCGGGGACTCCCGCGACGGCGCGGCCTTCCTGGCCACCTTCTCCAAGGTCCGCATGCCCGACGGCACCGTGAAGGTCATCCTTGGCGAGGTGCGCTACGAGCCCCTCTGGGTGGAGAACAACTGGCGGGAGGCCAAAGGCGGGAACAAACGGGAGATCCGGGTCATCCGGATCAGGGAGGCCCTGGACCAGGTGCGCCGAGAACTCGACACCCTGACGGACCCCGTGGCCGGCCCGAAGGCCATCGCGGACGAAAAGGCGCGGAAGGCGGCCATCCTGGAGAAGCAGGAGCGCCTGCGCACCCTGCTGCTGCGCAAGGGGCGCATCTCCGCGGTGGCCGGCGCCGCCTTCGAGGCCCGGTGATGCGGGCCGGCCTCTGCGCCTTCCTGGTCCTGCTGGCCCTGGCCTGCGGAGGCGGCGGGACCTCCGCCCCGCCCCCGGCTTTCACCCTTTCGCTGTCCCCGGCCTCCGCGCGCCTCCTCCCCTCCGCCCGGGTCACCACGACGGTGGTGGTGACGGCGGAACCGGGCTTCGCGGGCTCCGTGGACCTGGACGCCCAGGGCCTGGGGGGCGATCTCACGGCGCAGTTCCAGCCCGGCCGGGTGGAAGTACCCAGGGGCGGCAGCGTCCAGGCGGTGCTGACGGTGCAGGCGGCGGACACGGCGGCGGCGGCCCAGCGGGTGGTCACCGTGCGGGGCAGCGCCGGGGGCGACCTCCGCACGGCGGAGCTGCACCTGGACATCCCCGCGGCGAAGATCTTTCCCGTGACCACCTTCCTGAACCAGGACCAGGCCAACCTGACCTTCCTGGCCTACCAGGACGGCAACGGCCCCTGGATTTCCGTGGAGGGGCAGGGGGGTCTCTACAAGCTGCCCATCACCGACGGGGCGGGCCGCTTCGGCCTGGTCTATGGCGCCATCTGCCGGGTGGGCGACTTCACGTCCTGGGACGTCAACGGCTTCTTCGAAACGACCTTCGACACCTCGGCCCTCTATGTAGCCTTCCTCTGCGACCCCCAGCCCGGCCCGCCAGCGGACACCTTCGCCCTCGGCGGCCTCCTCAGGAACACCGGCGGCCTTTCCGGCCTCATCAGCGCCAACAGCGGCCTCTGGTCCTTCGATGCGGGGGCGCCCCGCTACGATCTCCGGCTCTACCGCGGCCTGGGGGACTTCGTCGCCGCCACCTATCCGGACCTGCAGACCTATATCCCCTCGCGCCTCATCGTGGAGCGCCGGCGGGACACCCAGGGCGCCGACACCCGGGACCTGGACTTCAGCGCGGAAGGCCAGGATCCGCTCCCCCGCCAGCCCATCTTCCTGCCCGCCCTGGAAAGCGGGGAGACCCTCCGGGGCTCCGTCCAGTACCAGACCGCCGGGGGCCAGACGGTCTTCCTCGGCAACGGCGTCGACCTCGCGGAATACGCGCCCTTCCCGCCGGCGGCGGCGGTGCCCGGCGACAGCTACGTCTACGGGTTCCAGGCCAGCGCCGGCAGCGCCTCCCGCACGGTGGTGGGCTCCACGACCGCTTCTCCGGGGCCCCTGACGCCGAGGCTGCCCTCCCCCTTCGCGCCCTTTTCCGTGACCTCCGCGGCGCCTTCCTCGGGTCCAGGGCGGCTGCGCCTGGGCCTGACCTGGGACGCCATCGCGCCCACTCCGGAACTCCACCAGGCCACCCTCGTCCAGCGTTCCGGTCTGGAAGAAGCCTACTGGTACGCGTCCTTCTCCCGGCGCTGGCTGGGCGAGATGGGCCGCTTCGCGTGGGTGCCGCCGGACCTCACGGCCATCCCGGGCTTCGATTCCCATTTCTACTTCCGTCCCGCCGTCGGCATGCAGGTGAGCATGAGCCAGTCCGGCAGCCAGGCGGCCCTGGGCCTGCCGGAGCCCCTGCTCCAGGGCTTCGCGAAGGCCTCCCGGGCGCCAGCTGCCGAGGGAGGGGAGGCCGCGCCCTCCCGGGGCCGGGCCTTCCAGGTGCGCCGGGTACCGGGCGTGCTGCAGGCCGCCGCGCCCCCGGAATACTTCTACGCCACCCGGCAGTTGAACCTCACCCCCTGAGGGGCGCCGGCAGAACCCGGATCACAGCCCCAGGAGGGTGCGGGCCTGGGCCTCCAGCGCGTCCAGGAGCGCCGCGTCCGTGCGGCTCTGGAGGTAGACCTTGAGCTTGGGCTCGGTGCCGCTGGGGCGGAAGGCGGCGAAGGCGCCGCTCTCGAGGCGGAACTTGAGCACATTGGAGCGGGGGATCGGCTGGGCCACGTTGCGGCGGTCCGGGCGGTCCAGGATGGGCTCCACGTGGCCTTCCGGGCCATGCCAGGCCCCGGTCTGGAAATCCTCCCAGCTGACCACCTTGTCGCCGCCGAGGCTCGCGAGGCCGGCCTGGCGGATGCGCGTCATGGCCTCCGCGAAGCGTGCGGCGCCGCCGGGGCGGGGATCCTCCAGATTCACCAGGCGGTTGTGGAAAGTGCCGATGCGGGCCTGAAGGGCGTCCACGGCCTCGAAGGGGCCCAGGGACAGGGCCTGGTAGTGGCCGATCATCTCCCCCACCACCAGGGCCGCGGTGACGCCGTCCTTGTCCCGCAGCTCGGGGCTGAGCAGCATCCCGAAGCTCTCCTCGGCGCCGAAGGCGTAGGCTTCGCCGACCTCTTCGAGGCGGTCCATGCAGGTGGCGATGTTCTTGAAGCCGGTGAGGGTCCACATGACGGAAAGGCCGTGCTGGCGGGCCACTTCCGCGAGGAAGTCGGAGGTCACCACCGTGCTGACGCAGACCCCCTTCACCTGCCGGAAGCGGCAGACGTAGTCCAGGGTGAGGGCGGCGAGATCGTTGCCGCTCATGAGCTCCCACTCGGTCCCCCGCCGCTTCGCCACCACGCCGATGCGGTCCGCGTCGGGATCATTGGCCAGGATGGCGTCGCAGTCGAGGCGGCGGGCGTCCTCCAGGGGCGCGGCGTAGGCCTCGATCTCCTCGGGGTTGGGCCTCGGCGCCGTGGGGAAGGTGCCGTCGGGAATGCTCTGGGCTTCGCAGATGTCCAGGGGCAGGTCCGCCCGGCGGAAGAGCTCGGGCACGAAGGCGGAGCCCGTGCCATGGAAGGGGGTGAAGAGCAGCCTGGGCTTCTCGAAGGGGGCCGGATGGGCCAGCAGCGTGAGGCCCATGCGCAGGTAGGCCTCCTCGATCTCCGCGGGGATGGGGAAGATGAAGGCGTCCATGTCGGCGGTCGGGACGGAGGGCACGAGGTGCTCGGCGTTCATGGCGTCCTCGATCTCCGCGTCCCAGGGGGCCACCACCTGGGCGCCGCGGTCGTCGTAGGCCTTGTAGCCATTGTAGGCCTTGGGATTGTGGGAGGCGGTGATGATCACGCCGCAGGCAGCCCGCAGGCGCCGCATGGCGAAACAGAGGAAGGGCGTGGGCAGGGGCCGGTTGCCGAGGAATACGGTGTAGCCCGCGGAAGCCAGCACCCGTGCCGCCTCCCGGGCGAAGGCGGCGCTGTGGATGCGTGTGTCGAAACCCACCAGGGCGACGGAGCGGCCCCGGGCGCGCCGCATGGCCACCGTGGCCAGCGCCAGGGTCGTGCGGCGGATGTTGGGCTTGTTCATGCGCCGGAGGCCCGCGGCCATGATGCCCCGCAGGCCGCCGGTGCCGAAGGCGAGGGGCTCGGAGAAGCGGTCGTCGAGCTCTTCCCCGGACGGCGCGTCGCCGCCCTCCGCCGCGCGGAGGAGGGCCTCGAGCTCCGTGCGGAGCTCCGGCTCCAGGTGGGGGGAGGCGAGGTACTGGCGGGCGGCTTCGAGGGTCATGGGATTTCCGGGAAAGGGCTTCCGCCAGGGTACGCGGGTTGGCGGGAAGGCTTAAGGGCGGGCCGTCACGCCCCGCCCAGGGCGATGTCGTCCAGCAGGAGGCTAAGACCCGCGCTGGTGCCGTACCAGGTGAGGTCGTCGCCCACCGCCACGATTCGGTTCAGCAGGTCCCTGAGATTGCCGGCGAGGGTGAGCTTGTCCACGCTTTCGGCGAGCTGGCCGCCGCGGATGCGCACGCCGCTGGCGCCCACGCTGAGGTCGCCGCTCACGGGATCGACGGTGTGGAGGCCCATGATTTCCGTGATGAGGACGCCGTCCCCGGCGTCGGCGAGGATCTGCTCTGCGCTGTGGTCCCCGGCCCTGGGGAAGAGGTTGAAGGTGGTGACGGCGGGGTTGCTGCCGAGGCCCCGGCCGGCGCTGGCGGTGGGCGGAACGCCCATCTCCGCCGCGGTCTTGAGGGTGTGCAGGTAGCTCGTCAGCACGCCGTCCTCGATGAGCACGTTGCGGCGCGTGGGCAGCCCCTCGGCGTCCCAGGGCTCGCTGGCCAGCCCTTCCGGGAGGCGCCCGTCGTCGATGAGGGAGAGCAGGGGGGAGGCGATGGCCTCCCCGAGCCGGCCCTTGAAGAGGCTGCGCCCCTTCAGCACCGATTCCGCGCTGAGCATGTCGGCGATGAGGCCCAGGAGGTCCACGGAGACCTCGGGATCCAGCACCACCCGGTAGCGCCCCGCGGGCAGGCTGGCGGGACGCAGCTTGCGTTCCCCCTTGAGGGCCGCGAGGCGGCCGATCCGCGCGAGGTCCAGGTCGCCGGGCAGGCGGGCCACGTCCCAGTGCCAGGCGGCCTGCCGGTCCCCGGCCTCCTCCACCGCCAGCTCGATGGCGGCGCTGCAGGTGCTGGCCAGGTCGAAGGCCCGCACGCCCTTCTGGGTGAGGAGCAGGGAGGCCCCGGAGCCGTCGGTCCAGGCGCTTTCCCGCACCGCGGCCACCTTCGGGGAAGCCTTGCGGGCCTCGGCCTCCAGGGCCAGGGCGCGTTCGATCCGGAATTCCGGCGTGAGGCTTTCCACCTCAGGGCGGAAGCGGCCCGGCAGGTCATCGCCGCCGGAAGCCTCCCCCTGGCGGATCCAGGGATCGCCGTCCCCCAGGTCCGCCAGCTCGAAGGCCGTGGCGAAAAGGTCGCGGAAATCGGTCCGGGAAAGGTCGGTGGTGGTGGCGAGGCCGCAGCGGAGGCCTCGCCCGTCCTCCCGCAGGACCCGCACTCCGAGGCCGCCTCGCTTGCTGGCGGTGAGGTCGTCGAGGACGCCGTTCTTCACCTTGGCCTTGCGGCTGCGGGATACGGAGACGAAGGCCTCGGCCCCGGCGGCGCCGAGGTCCAGGGCGTGGCGCAGTCCCTTCTGCAGGGCCTCCTCGAGCTGGGGGGAGATGAAGGTCCTGAATACGCTGCTGTCGGTGCTCATGTGGGCTGGGCTTCCTTCAAGGCCTGCTGGTGGATGGAAAAGGCCTCGGGGTCGAAGCAGACGAGGTGGACCCGCTCCGGCAGGGTGAAGTCGTGGAGGAAGTGCAGGATGGTGCGCAGGGCGATGTGGGCGGCGCGGTCCATCGGGTAGCCCTTCGTGCCCGTGGAGATGGCCGGGAAGGCCAGGCTGCGCAGGCCGTGCTCCTCCGCCAGCAGGAGGCAGTTCCGGTAGGTGGCGGCGAGGAACTTGTCCTCCATGCGCTTCCCCCCGCGCCACAGGGGTCCGACCGCGTGGATGACGTGCCGGGCCAGGAGGTTGAAGCCCGGGGTCAGGCGGGCCTCGCCGATGTCGCAGTTGCCCTCCAGGAAGGCCGCCAGCATGAGCTCGGGCCCCGCCACCGCGTGGATCTGGGTGTGGACGCGGCCGCCCTCCAGGAGGGAGGCCTGGCAGGGGTTGACGATGGCGTCCGCCTCCAGGGTGGTGATGTCGCCGAGGATCAGCTTGAGGCGCGACGGGCTGGGAGGCCGGAGGGGGATGAAATGCTGGGTGGTCTCGTCGGTCATGGTCGGTCTAGATCACGCTGGGCAGGGGTTCCGCGGTGCCGCCGACCACCAGGGAAGGCACGAGGATGGTGGGGAGGGCGTCGCTGACGGGCACCCCCTGGCCGTCCTTGCCGCAGGTGCCGATGTCGAAGTGGGCGAGGTCGCTGCCGATGCGGGTCAGGGACTTCAGGACCTCCGGTCCGCAGCCGACGAGGGTGGCGTTCTTCACCGCGTACCTCGCCTCGCCCTGCTCCACCCAGAAGCCCTCCTTCACCTCGAAGACGAAGTTGCCGGTGACCGTGTCCACCTGGCCGCCGCCCATGTGCTTCACGAAGAGGCCCCGGTCGAGGTCCTTGAGGATCGCCTCCGGCGCTTCGCTCCCCGCGGCCAGGAAGGTGTTCCGCATGCGGGGGATGGGGAGGTGGCGGTAGCTCTCCCGGCGGCCGTTGCCCGTGGGTTCCACCCCCATCTGGCGGGCGGTCTTGCGGCTCTGGAGGTAGTTCACGAGGATGCCATTCTCGATGAGGACCACTCGCTGGGTGGGGTTGCCCTCGTCGTCCATGGCCTGGCTGCCGCGCTTGTGGGGCAGGGTGCCGTCGTCGATGATCGTCACGCCCTCCGCCGCCACCTTCTGGCCCAGCTTCCCCGCGAAGGCGGACATGCCGGCGAGGGCCAGGTCGGCTTCCAGCCCGTGGCCGCAGGCTTCGTGGATCATGGTGCCGCCGGCGCTGCTGGACAGCACCACGGGGAAGGTGCCAGCCGGCGCGGGCTGGGCGGTGAGGGCCTGGATGGAGAGCCGCACGGCCTCCTTCACGGTCCGTGCCACCGCCTCTTCGGTGAAGAGGTCGAAGCCGCGGGTCTCGCCCAGGGCCTGGTAGCCGGTCTGCAGCAGTTCGCCCTTCCCGCTGGTGACGCTGACGCGCAGGACGCCCTGCACGCGGGAATCGGCGGTGAGCCTGGCCGTGCCGGCCCCCTCCAGAACCTCCGCCGAGGCCACCCAGACTGACTGGGTGGAATCCCCGTAGCCGACGGCGACCTGCCGCACGGCGCCGGGCTGCAGGCAGGGGCACGGCGGCGGGATCCGTCTGGATGGGGCTGGGGGTGGGAGGGGCGATCTCCTGGAGGCCCGGCACCGGAACGGGCTGGCCCTGGCCCGGCGCCGCGAGGGTGAGGGCCGCGTCGAAGAGCTCCTGGATGGTCGGGGAGATGAGGTCGGAGAACCGCGTCGTGCCGCCGTCCACCAGCCGCAGGCCCACGCCGAAGGTCTCGGAGGCCAGCACGTCCTCCATGCGTCCGTCGTCCATGCCCAGGGCCGCGGCCCGGCGCTTCTCCACGAAGGCCTCGGCGTAGTCGCCGCCCTTCGACAGGAGGGCCTGGAGGACGTCCCGGAGCTGGCCGGGGCTGAAGGGAGCTTCCATGGTCGGTCTCCACCGGCGGGCGCGCCGGACGCTCCAGTCTGCCAGAAGGCGGGCCTCCGCCCGGTCGAGAAGGTCCGCGAGGTCACGGCCATCGTTGGTGATCACGAGGTCCGCGTGCAGGGCCCGCTCCGCCGGGGAGGCCTGGGCCCGCAGTCGCGCCCGCGCGTCCGGCCACTCCAGGCGGTTGCGGTCCATGAGCCGGGCGAGGCGGAGTTCCTCCGGCGCGTCCACCACCCAGAAGGCGTCGCAATGGTGTGCCTTCCCCCGCTCCACGAAGAGGGCCGCGTCCAGCACCGCGCCCCGGGTGTCCGCGGGCAGCGCCGCGAGCATCGCCTCCCGCAGGGCCTCGATCCGGGGATGGAGCAGGGCGTTCAGCCGGGCGCGGGCCGCGGCGTCGGCGAAGATGAGGCCGCCGAGGGCCTCCCGGTCCAGGCTGCCGTCCGCCCCGAGGACCGCTTCCCCGAAAGCCTCGACCACCTCCCCCAGGCCCGCCGTGCCCGGGGCCACGACCTCCCGGGCCAGGCGGTCGGCGTCGATCACCGCCCAGCCCCGCGCCGCCAGCAGTCCCGCCACGTGGGTCTTCCCGGCGGCGATGCCGCCGCTGAGGCCGAGGAGGGGGAAGGGCGGTTCGGAGAAGCGGGAGGGGATCAAGGGCGGAACCTGCCGGGGATGCTTGAAGTTCGATAAAGCCGTGGCGGCGCCCTCCAGTGTGCTTCATTCAGCCACCGCGGCCCATCGGTGGCGGTTTTCCCCGGCTTGAAGGGCGCGTCGGGAGGCGCCCTGACACCGCCGCCGGAGCCTGCGTCCAGGCCATCCAAAGGTTCAGCCGGGTCGTAGGGCGCTTCGGGGAGGCTTGCATTGGCGCCTGGTGCAGGCTTGTCGGTTCGCTGGATGTGGAGGCTTGGGCTCGGGGCCCTGGTCTGCCAGGCCGCCTTGGCCCATGAGCCGGGCACCCTCCAGGGGCGGGTGAAGGATCCCACCGGCTCGCCCCTTTCCGGCGCGGTCGTGGAAATCTCCGGCGCGGATCTGAAGGCCGTGCTGCGGACGGTCACAGGCGCGGACGGGAGCTTCGGCTTCAGGGGCCTGGCCAAGGGGCGCTACCTGGTCCAGGTGAAGCACCCGGGAGGCCTCGGTGCCCAGCGCACGATCTCCACGGAGGACGTCCACGCCGCGACCCTCGAATTCATCCTGAACGCTTCCAGCGCCACGGTGGAGATCACCGGAAGACTGGGCCCGGTGAACCTGTCGGAGCTGGACGAGCCCCTGAACCACCTCCTGGGGGTCGCGGACAGCGCCTCCGAAGGGATCGTCACCCCGGCCAGGCTGGTCCGCCGGCCCGCCCAGCGACCGGGGACCGTGCTGGAAAACATCCCAGGTCTCGTCACGAGCCAGCACAGCGGGGAAGGCAAGGCCAACCAGTACTACCTGCGCGGCTTCAACCTGGATCACGGCACGGACTTCAGCATCTGGGTGGCCGGCGTTCCGGTGAACCTGCCCAGCCACGCCCACGGCCAGGGCTACAGCGACCTGGCTTTCCTCATCCCCGAGCTGGTGCGGAGCCTCCAGTTCCGCAAGGGGCCCTACGCGGCGGAGGATGGGGATTTCTCCGCCGCGGGCTCCGCGCGGCTGGCCTACGTCCATGCCCTCGACCGGCCCTTCGTCGAACTGCAGGGGGGGAGCGGGGGCTACCGGCGCGGGCTCTTCGCGGGGTCGGTGAAGGCCGCCGGCGGCGATATCCTGGGGGCGGTGGAAGTCCTGGGGAACGAGGGCCCCTGGGTCCGGCCGGACGCCTTCCGCAAGGCCAACGGGGTGGCGAGCTTCGCCTGGGCCGCAGGGGAGGATCGCTTCGACCTCACCGCCATGGCCTACTCGGGCCGGTGGAACGCCACGGACCAGGTACCTCGGCGGGCGGTGGAGCACGGGCTCATCGGACGCTTCGGTTCCCTCGACCCCACGGACGGCGGCGCCTCCCGCCGGGCCTCGCTCTCAGGTTCCTGGCAGCGGTCCGAGGATTCCGGAAGCACCCGCATCGAAGCCTACGTCCTGCGGTACAGCCTGGACCTGTCCTCGAACTTCACCTTCTTCCTGGACGATCCGGTGCGCGGCGACCAGTTCCAGCAACGGGACCGGCGGACGGTCTGGGGCCTGCGCGCATCCCGCCGGTGGTCGGGGTCCTTCGGCGCGGCCCTCAGCGATACGGAAATCGGCCTCCAGTTCCGCGAGGACGACATCGCCCAGGTGGGCCTCTTCCACACCCAGGCGCGGCGGGTGCTGGAAACCGTCCGCGACGACGCGGCGCGGCAGTCCGCCACGGCCCTCTACCTGCAGAACAAGGTCCAATGGTCCGAGCAGGTCCGCACGACGCTGGGGCTGCGGGCCGACCGCTACCGTTTCGACGTGCGCTCCCGCACGCCTTCGAACAGCGGCACCGAGACCGCGAGCCTGCTGAGCCCCAAGGCCGGCCTCGTCTTCGGGCCCTGGCGGGACACGGAGCTGTACCTGTCCGCCGGGTGGGGTTTCCACAGCAACGACGCGCGGGGCGCCACCCTCAGGGTGGATCCGAAGACCGGCGACCCGGCGCGGCGGGCCACCCCCATCGCGCGGGCGCGGGGCTGCGAATTCGGCCTGCGCAGCGCCTTCCTGCCGGCCTGGCAGGCGACCCTGGCCCTGTGGCGCCTGGACCTCGGCAGCGAACTGGTCTTCATCGGCGACGCGGGCGGCACGGAAGCCAGCCGGCCGAGCCGGCGCTCGGGGGTGGAATGGTCCAACGAGGTGCAGGTCACGCCCCGGCTCTTCTTGGATGCCGACCTGGCCTGGTCCCGCGCCCGCTTTCGCGATGAGGCTCCGGCGGGGAACCGCATCCCCGGCTCCGTCGCCCAGGTGGCCACCGTAGGCCTCGCCTTCCGGGGCTCCGAGGGCCGGCAGGCCAGCCTCGCCTTCCGGCACGTCGGGTCCCGGGCCCTCGTGGAGGACGGCGGGATACGCTCGAAGGCGTCCAACCTGCTCCAGGGAGAGCTCCGCTGGCAGGCCACGGACCGCCTTCAGGTCGCCGCGGCGGTTTTCAACATCCTGGATTCGAAGGCTTCGGACATCGATTACTTCTACGCTTCCCGGCTCCCCGGCGAAGGGCCGGAAGGTGTTGCGGACGTCCACACCCATCCCGTGGAGCCGCGGCAGCTGCGCCTGGGCCTGAAGTTCCGGTTCTGAGCCACCCCTTCACTTCGCCGTGAAGGTGATCTTGAACTCCTCGCCCTGGGTGCCCAGTTCGGTGGTGTCCACGACGAAGAAGACCGTCGAGACCGCGTCCTTGGGATTCCGGTACGAGGCCTCCGGGTTGCCCGTGGGGATGCGGTTCTGGAGCATGCCGGCCTCCAGCTGGCCCCACTTGTTCACCGTGCGCACCAGGAACCAGGCTTCATGGGGGCCCGTCAGGCGCGCGTGGAGCACGCCCTTGGGGGGCACCTCCACCCGGTAGGCGCGCCAGCCTGCGGGATCCGCGATGCGGTCCTTGACGGCGACGGAGCCCTTGGGGAGGGCCACCGCCGGAATGGACATGGAGTGCCGCGCCTGATGGCGGATCCGCGCTTCCAGGTCCCGGGGCTGGAGGCCCCGGGAGGGGTCCGGGTAGCGGTCCGTGAGCGGGCCTGGGACCGAGGGCAGGGTCCTGCCCTCCACTTCGGGGATTTCCGGGGCTTGGGAAAAGAGGGCGCTCGCGAACAGCAGGGCCAGGATCCGCATAAAACCTCCGTGTCCAATATGCGCGCCCTCCGCGGAGGGACAAGGATCCCGGGGGGCGGCCGGCGCGGGCCGGTCGGAGCGCCCCGGCCGGCGCGCTACACTGGGCGACTGCGAACCGAGGACCCATGAGCAACGACACCCAGGACCTGGCCGAGCTGGAGAAGCCCATCCTTGAGCTGGAAGCCCAGCTCCGGGCCCTGGACATGGATCCCGCCAAGGTCAAGGAGCGGGAGAAGCTGGCCAGGAAGCTCGAGAAGCTGCGCGGCGAGGTGTTCGCCAACATCACCGACTGGCAGCGCAGCCAGCTCGCGCGGCATCCCAAGCGCCCCTACACCCTCGACTACCTGGAGCGCATCTGCGAGCGCTTCGAGGAGATCCACGGGGACCGCGCCTTCGGGGACGACCCGGCCATCGTGGGAGGGCTGGGCTGGATCGACGGCAATCCCCTCATGGTCATCGGCCAGGAGAAGGGCCGGGACACCAAGCAGAAGATCCTCCGCAACTTCGGCATGCCCAAGCCCGAGGGCTACCGGAAGGCCCTGCGCCTCATGAAGCTCGCGGAGAAGTTCAAGCGGCCCGTGCTCTGCCTCATCGACACCATGGGCGCCTATCCGGGCATCGAGGCGGAGGAGCGCGGGCAGGCGGAGGCCATCGCCCGCAACCTCCTGGAGATGGCCAAGCTGCGGGTGCCCATCGTGGCGGTGGTCCTTGGCGAGGGCGGCTCCGGCGGCGCCCTGGCCCTGGGGGTGGCGGACCGGGTGCTCATGATGGAGTACGCGGTCTACTCGGTGATCTCGCCGGAAGGCTGCGCGTCCATCCTCTGGAAGGACGCCTCCATGGCTCCGAAGGCCGCGGAGGCCCTCAAACTCACGGCCCCGAACCTGAAAGAGCTGGGCGTCATCGACGGCATCGTGCCGGAGCCCCTGGGGGGCGCTCACGCGGACTGGGACGGGGCGGCCCAGAACCTGAAGGAGGCGGTGGTCAACGCCTTCTCCGAGCTGGCGGACCTGGGTGCCGACGAGCTCGTGGAATCCCGCTACCAGAAGTTCGCGGCCATGGGCAGCGTGGGCTGATGAAGCCCTGGCGGTTGCGGCGGCCCATCCCGCCGGGGCCGGAACCCTGGAACCGATTGGCGCGGGAGACGGGCCTCCAGCCCCTGGCCGCCCGCCTGGCCTGGCTGCGGGGCGCGGACACGGCGGAGGAGCTCGCCTGGCGGCTGGATCCCGCATGGGCGCGCGCCACCGATCCCCACCTGCTCCCCGGCGTGGACGGGGCGGTCGCGCGAATCCGCGCCGCCATCGAGGCGGGGGAGGAGATCGTCGTCTACGGCGACTACGATGTGGACGGTGTCACCGCCACGGCCCTGCTGATCCGGGTGCTGGAGCGCCTGGGGGCCCGCGCCAGTTCCTTCATCCCCAACCGCTTCTCCGATGGCTATGGCCTGCACCTGGAGTGCATCCGGGAGCTCAGGGAGACCCGCCATCCGAAGCTGCTGGTCTCCGTGGACTGCGGCGTGCGCAGCGTCGAAGAGGTCCGGGCCTCCCGGGAACTGGGCCTCGACTGGGTGATCACCGACCACCACGCCCTCCGTCCGGGTCTCCCGGAGGCCTGCGCGGTGGTGCATCCCCACCTCGGGGACTACCCGAACCGCGGCCTCGCGGGGGTGGGCGTGGCCTTCAAGCTGGCCCAAGCCCTGCTCGGCGCGGCTCCTGGTCCGAAGGAGGCGGAAGAGGCCTTCCTGGACGGGCTCCTCAAACTGGTGGCCATCGGCACCATCGCCGACATGATGCCCCTCACCGGCGAGAACGCCCTCCTGGTGAAGCGAGGCCTGCGGGCGCTGGCGGGGGCGAATGCCCCGGGCCTGGCGGCGCTCCTCAAGGCGGCCCGGATCGAGGGTCCGGTGGTGCGGGCCCAGGACATCGCCTTCGGCGTGGCCCCGCGGCTGAACGCCGTGGGCCGCATGGGGGGCGCGGAGGACGCGGTGCGGCTCCTGCTCGCCCGGGATGCGGCGGAAGCCGCCCCCCTGATGGCGCGGGTGGAGGCCCTGAACGCCGAACGCCGCGGCATCCAGCGGGAGCTGGAGGCGGCCCTGGACCCGCCGGACGGCGCGGCCTTCGACCTGGTGGTGGAACCCAGCGCCCACAAGGGCGTGCTTGGCATCGTGGCGGGCCACCGCATGCGGGAGAGCGGCCGGCCCACGGCGGTCTGCACGGTGCTGGACGGCGTGGCCCAGTGCTCCCTGCGGGCGCCCGAAGGCTTCGATCTGAGCCTCCTCCTGGAGCAGGCCGGCCCCTTCCTGGCCAGCGGGGGCGGCCACCGGGCCGCCGCGGGGATGACCTTCGACCTCGTCCGCCTGCCCTTCGTGCGGCAGGCCTTCCTCCAGGGCGCCGCGGAGCAGGCCCGGCATCGCGGACCGGTGGAGGTGCCCGTGGACGGGCACGGGTCCGGCTGGGCCCCGGACTCCGCCGGCCTGGACGGTCTGGAACCCTACGGCCAGGGTTTTCCGCCCGTGCTGCTGGTCCTCGAGGGGATCCTGGCGAAGCCGCCCCAAGCTTTCGGCCAGGGCCATCTCAAGCTGCGCCTGGAGGGGGAGACGGATCCCCTCACTTGGTTCTTCGCCGCGGAGCAGGGCCTGCGCCTGGCTGCCCCGGACCGGCTCCGGCTGGCCGCCACCCCCCAGGACCACGCCCGGTGGGGCCGGAGCTGGATCGTGAACGGAGCCGTGGGGGAGGAGGCGGGCCTCCCATGAGTGCCTCTTGGCCCTCCAACCAGTCCCCCGCGTGGCGCTTCGCCGGCGCCGCCCTCATCCTCGCCACCCTCGGCCTCACCGTCTTGTTCGTGGGCCGGGGCTCCAGCCCCCTCAAGGCCAGCCGGGACCGCAGCCTCTTCGATTCCGGCCCCCGGGGCCTGCGGGGCACCCTCACCGAATCCTTCGGGAAGGGCCGGCTCGTCCTGGCCTACGGCTCCATCCAGGGGCAGCGGGAGGATCTGCGCCTGGAAGCGATCCAGGGCCGGCTGGAGGAGGATGCCGCCCTGTGGCTGGTGAACGCACCCCGGGCCGACCGCAAGGGCGAGAACTGGACCCTTTCCGGTCCCCTGACCCTCGAGGCCCAGGGGAAGGGCGACGCGCCCCTGGGAACCGGCACGATGCCGAGCCCCGGGCCCGCCCTCCGCTGGTCCGCCGGGACCTGGCAGGGTCTGAGCCCCCTGGAATGGACGGATCTCGCCGGCCAGGGGACCTGGTCCATTCCGGCGGGCTGGTCGCGGAATCCCGAGGGCGAACTGGCCGCCCGGGGGCCCGTCCGCTGGTCGCCCCACGAGCGCGGAGCCCTGCTGGGGGTGGAGGCCCGCTTCCTCCGCGCCACGCCGGGCTTCCAGGCCGGCACCCTGGACGACGTGCTCGCCACCTTCGAGGACGGGACCATCCAGGCCCGGCACTCGATCCTCGACCCCCACTGGATCCGCTGGCCGGAGGCCCTCAGCTTCGAGCGGTCCGACGGCTGGAAGGGGCGGGCCTCCGGGGGGCGGACGCCCCGGCCCCAGGGGGGACAGGGCCTTCAGCTCCTGGAGCTGCGGAATTTTGAAGCGGAGCGGAGCCTGGCCGAAGGCTCCGAACGCCTGAGGGCCCTGGGCGCCCGCTGGACTCCAGAGGGACTGCTGCTGGAGGGGAGCGTCAGTTGGGAGCAACCTCTTCAAGGAATCAACGCAAGACTTGTAGCACCACGGCTTTTGATGAGAAGCGCCCCGGGGGGCGGGCTGCCCGAAGGCCTTGGCGTCGGCCAGGCCTGGGCTGAAGGCGAAGCCCTCCTCACCTGGGGAAGGCGCAGCCTGAGCAGCCCGCGGATCCGGGTGGACCGGAACCGGAAGGCCTGGAACCTGGACGCGCCGGTCCTGGGCCGGGGGGAGGAGGGCACCTTCAGCGCCGGCGCCGGGCGGGGCGAGGGCCGGGGCTGGATCTTCGAAGGACCGGTGCAGGCCTCCCTGACCAACGGCGGCCGCCTGCAGGGGCAGCGGCTCGTGTGGGACGAGGAGTCCTGGCTTCTCACCGGCCGGCCCGTGGTCTGGACCCGGTTCCGGGAACGGTTGAGCGGTGCCCGGGTCCTGCGCAAGGGCGAGCGGGTGGAGTTCCCGGATGGCCTGGCGGGGCAGCTCCAGGCGGCGGAAGGGGATATCGCCCTCCGGGCGGACTGGGGGGAAAGCCAGGGCGACCGGATCCTCCTGCGGGGCCATGTGTCCTGCGAAGGCCTGGGCTGGCAGGTGGGAGCGGAGACCCTGACGGTCCACTTCGGCGCCGGCCGGGTGATGAAGCGGATCCAGGCGCGGGGCGGCGTGACCCTCCGGGGCCGCATGGGCGAGGGCCGAGGGGAGGCTCTCGACGTGGATCCCGCGAGCCAGGAGGTGCGGTGGCAGGGGCGCGTGAAGGGACTCTCGGAAGATCTGGCCAAGTGAGTGCCCGAGGGGGAGGGGACCGGCGGGCCGGAGCGATGCGGTAGGCTGGAAGACCCCATGGCCCCCGTCTCGAAACTGGAAACCCGCGACATCCGCAAGTCCTTCGGGGGCCGGCCGGTGGTCCGGGGCGTCAGTCTGGAGATCTCCCCGGGGGAGGTCGTGGGCCTCCTGGGGCCCAACGGCGCCGGCAAGACGACGACCTTCTACATGGTGGTGGGCGTGGAGGCGCCGGACCAGGGGACCATCCACTGGAACGGGGCAGACATCACCACGTTGCCCATGCACCGCCGGGCCCGGATGGGAATCGGGTACCTGCCCCAGGAATCCTCCGTCTTCCGGGGCCTGACGGTCTGGGAGAACCTCATGGCCCTGGGGGAGCTGCAGCCCCTCCCCCGGGACGAGCAGGTCGCCCGCTGCGAGAACCTCCTGGGGGAGTTTCACCTGGAAAAGGTCCGCAACACGCTCGGGCTCAGCCTTTCCGGCGGGGAACGGCGCCGCTGCGAACTGGCGCGTGCCCTGGTCACGGATCCCCGGATCCTGCTGCTGGACGAACCTTTCGCCGGGGTGGATCCCAAGTCCGTGGGGGAGATCCAGAACCTGGTCGAACACCTCAAGGCACGGGGCATCGGCGTGCTCATCACGGACCACAACGTCCGGGAGACCTTGCAGATCTCCGACCGGGCCTATATCTTGGCCGATGGAATGATCATGAAACACGGCTCCCCATCGGAGATCGCGCAAGACCCTGATATTCGAAGGGTTTACTTGGGCGACAGGTTCCGTCTCGACTGAAAAAATAGGGGACCATGGCCTTCGGACCGAATCTCACTCAGCGGCTCGCCCAGACTCAGACCCTGGCGCTCACCCCCGCGATGCAGCTCAAGCTGAAGCTCTGGCAGATGAACCTGCTGGAACTGGGGCAGACCATCGAGCGGGAGCTCGAGGAGAACCCGCTCCTGGAGCTGGCGGAGGAGGGGGACGAGATCCCCACCCTGGAGGCCCTCGAGGAGGGCCGGGATTCGGAAGTGAGCCAGGACGCGCCGGCGGAGGGCCTTGAGGCCGGCGAGGTGCCGGAGGGACTGGACACCGTGGACCTGGGCCCCCTCATGGATGCGGCGGAGGAGATGAACCCCGGGGAGGACCTGGAGCACTTCACCGAGGAAGGGGTCTCCCAGGTGCAGGAGACCGAGATGGGGGCGGAGAACTCCTGGGACACCGACATCCCCCGGACCTCCAACCTGCCGGACGAGGAGAAGGGTTCCTGGGAGGAGCGCCTCTCCAGCAGCGAGACCCTCCAGGAGCACCTGCTGTCCCAGCTCTACCAGTCCCTGGATCCCACGGACCCCAAGGCGCCGATGCTGGAGCGCCTCATCGACCTTGTGGACCCCAAGGGCTTCCTGCGCCTGGATCCCGACGGCCAGGAGGAGACGAACCTGCAGGCCCTGTCCGAGGAGCTGAAGCTCGATCCGGAAAACCTGCGGGAGCTGATCGAGCTGCTGCAGGAATTCGACCCCTCCGGGATCGGCTGCTTCACGGTCCAGGAGAGCCTCCTGCTCCAGCTGAGCCACGCGGGCTTCGAGCCCGACGATCCCGCGGTCCGCATGGTCCGGGACCACTCGGACATCCTGGAGCAGCGGGACAACGGCAAGCTGCGCAAGGCCCTGAACTGCACCGAGGAGGAGCTCCTGGACGCCCTCAACGTCCTGCGGCACCTCCATCCCGCCCCGGGACGGGCCTTCGATCCGGAAGGGGAGCGGACCGTGAAACCCGACGTGGTCGTGCTGCGGGGGGAGGACGGCAGCTGGCGGGTCTACCTCAACGACGAAGGCATTCCGCGGCTGAAGGTCAATTCCGGGTACCGGGGCTTCCTGGCCTCCGCGGACGGCAAGCAGGACAAGGATTTCATCCGCGAGCGCTACCGCTCGGCCCGGGACTTCATCCGGGGCGTCGAGGACCGCAACCGCACCGTGCTGCGGGTGGCCGCCAGCATCGTGGATCTCCAACAGGAGTTCCTGGAGCACGGCATCGAGAAGCTGCGCCCCATGGTCCTGCGGGACGTCGCGGAGGCGACGGGCTTCCACGAAAGCACCATCAGCCGGGTGGTGAAGGCCAAGACCATCCACTCCCCCCAGGGCCTCTTCGACCTGAACTACTTCTTCAGCGCCTCGCTGGGCTCCGACAGCGGAGTGGACGTGAGCGCCACGGTGGTGAAGCACAAGATCAAGGCCCTGGTATCGGCCGAGGATCCGGCCAAGCCCCTCTCCGACGAGTCCATCGCCCAGATCCTCGGCAACGACGGCATCCAGGTCGCGCGCCGGACGGTGAACAAGTACCGGGAGGAACTGAAGATCCCTCCCGCCTCCAGGCGCCGGCGGCGATGATCCCGACCGCCCCGGCGCATACCTAGTGTCCACGGGCCGCCCGGCCCTCTTTCCAAGGAGTCCGCGATGAAGGTGCACTTCACCGGCCGCCACATCGACGTTTCCGAACCCCTCAAGGCCACGGCCAAAGAGCGGCTCCAGAAGATGACCACCTACCTTGACGACATCATCGACGTCCACGTGATCTTCAGCGTGGACAGCCACCACCAGCACCTCGCCGAAGTGACCCTCAAGACCCGGCGGGGCGCCTTCGTGGCCAGCAGCAAGACCGCGGACATGTACAAGAGCATCGCCGAGGCCCTGGACAAGCTGGACGCCCAGGCCCACAAGGTCCATGACCGGAAGGTGAGCCGCGACCGCAGCTCCGCCAAGGAGCTGGTCCTGGCGCAAGCCCCGGCGGATTGATCCAGGTTTTTCTCGCGCCGAAGGGCCCCTCGCGGGGCCCTTCGGCGTTCCAGGCGGGACCCCGTCGCGATAGGCTGGATCCCAGGAGTCATTCATGCCGGATCCGACCCACCTCTACGCGCCCAAGGACACCACGGAAGCCACGCAGTTCTGCGAGAAGTGCCGGTGCAAGTACACCCTCCAGCACTTCAGCCACGGGATCGAGGGCCAGGAGGCCGTGTGCCGCCGCTGCCTGCAGGTCATGGGCTACGACGCGTGACCGCCCACGCCGCCGCCGCGCCGGACCACGCCGGCGCCGTCCTGGACAAGGTGTCCGCCGGCGGCAGGATCAGCGAGGCGGAGGCCCTGCGCCTGCTGGAAGGGGCCGACCTCCTGGACCTGGCGGCCGCCGCGACGGCGGTGCGTAACCGCCACAACGATCCCGCCCGGGTCAGCTTCATCATCGACCGCAACGTCAACTACACCGACGTCTGCAACGTCTACTGCACCTTCTGCGCCTTCTACCACAAGCCCGGGGATCCCCGCGGGTACGTGCTGACGAAGGAGCAGCTGCGGCAGAAGGCCGAGGAGACCAAGGCTCTGGGGGGCACCGGCTTCCTCCTGCAGGGGGGCGTGAATCCCGATCTGCCTTGGGAGTACTACCTCGACCTGGTGCGCTACCTCTCGAAGGACCTCGGCATCTGGGTGCACGGCTTCTCGCCGGTGGAGATCCAGATGATGGCGAAGCTCTCGGGCCAGGGGCTGCGCAAGACCATCGAGGACCTCCGGGACGCCGGCCTCGGCTCCATCCCCGGCGGCGGGGCGGAAGTGCTCGTGGCCCGCATCCGGAAGAAGATCGCCCCCCTCAAGGGCGGTCCTGAGAAGTGGCTGGAGGTCATGGAGGCCGCCCACGAGGCGGGACTGAAGACCACCGCCACCATGATGTACGGCATCACCGAGACCCTCGCCGAGCGCGTGGAGCACTTCCGCGTCATCCGCGAGCAGCAGGACCGCGCCCTGGCCCGGGCCAACGGCGGCGGCTACACGGCCTTCGTGGCCTGGCCCTTCCAGAGCGGACACACTCCTTGGGAAGGCAAGGTCGAGAAGCCCACGGACGTGGAATACTTGCGCACCATCGCCGTGGCCCGCATCTATCTGGACAACGTCCCCCACATCCAGAGCTCCTGGGTGACCATGGGCCGCAAGACCGGCCAGCTCGCCCTGGACTACGGCTGCGACGACATGGGGAGCCTCATGCTGGAGGAGAATGTCGTGAGCGCGGCGGGCACCTGCCACAGCGTCAACAAGGGCGAGATGCTCCGCATGATCCGGGGCGCGGGCCATTCCCCCTGGCAGCGGGACAACGTCTACGGCGTCGTCGACGCCGCGCCGGGAGCGGACTGAATGGACCTGAAGGCGGGCGACCATTTCGGCTCCTACCTCCTGTTGGAATCCATCGGGCAGGGCGGCATGGGCCACGTCTGGAAGGCCCACGACCTGCGCCTGGAGCGCACCGTCGCCTTGAAGGTGGTGGCGGACGCCAGCGAGGAGGTGCGCCAGGCCCTCATCGCCGAGGCCAAGACCGCGAGCCGCCTCACCCATCCCAACATCGCCGTGGTCTACGACGCCGGCGAGATCGACGGCGTCCCCTACATCGCCATGGAGCATGTGGAGGGCCGCACCCTGCAAAGCATGATGGACCGCGCCTGGACGGACGCGAACCTCACCCGGGTGGCCCTGCAGGCCGCCGAAGGCCTGGCGCACGCCCACGAGCGCGGCGTGGTGCACCGGGACATCAAGCCCTCCAACCTCATGGTCACGCCCCAGGGGCGCCTCGAGATCCTGGACTTCGGGATCGCCAAGCGCGACGCGAAGCCGACGGAGCCGGGGGACGCGGCGACCCTCGTGCGGGTCACCGCGCCGGGCCTGTCCGTGGGGACGCCGGCCTACATGAGCCCCGAGCAGGTCGTCGGCCAGCAGGCCAGCCCGGCCTCCGACCAGTTCAGCCTCGGGCTCGTCCTCTACGAGCTCGCCACCGGCCTCAACCCCTTCAAGCGGGAATCCGTGGTCGAGACCATGCACGCGATCCTGAAGGAGGTCCAGGAACCCCTGCGGCAGGCGCGGCCCGACCTCGCGCCCGCCCTGGCCGCCGCGGTGGACCGGTCCATGTCCAAGCGCGTCCAGGACCGCTTCCCGGACCTGCAGGCCTTCATCGCCTCCTTCGATTCCACGAGCCAGGCGAACCAGTCCATCCAGGTCAGCGGCTCCTTCGGGAGCGTGCCGGAGTCCCGGCTCCCGGATCCGCCCCCGGCGCCGCCGCTGCCCGCGGGGAAACGCCGGAACGCCCTGCTGGCGGGGGCCGCCGTCGGCGCTCTCGTAGTGGGCCTGGCCGGCGGCTGGCTCCTCTTTCGCCGTTCCCAGGCCCTGCCGGGAACCGCGAAACGGACCATCGCCGTGCTGCCCCTGGAGCAGGTGGTGCCGAGTCCGGGGGAAGCCTGGATGGGAACCAGCCTCGCGGACGCCATGAGCATGGCCCTGTCCCGGCGGAGCGACGTGATGGTGTTGGACCGCGTCTGGGTCGGCGAAGTGCTGCACCGGCTGGGGGAGAAGCCCGGCCAGGTGCCGACCTCCATCCAGAAGCTGAGCAGGGAGCTGAAGGCCGACATCTGGCTCCTCGGCACCTATCAGGTGCAGGGGGAACAGGTGCGGGTGACCATCCGCTCCCTGGACGCGACCAAAGGCTCGGTCGGCGCCCAGCTGGTCCTGAACGGCGCCACGAAGGACCTGCTGGCCCTGGAGGACGAGCTGCAGATGCGGCTCCCGGGCATGCTGGGGATGAAGGGGGAGGCCCAGGCCCTGGATCCCCATTCCAAGGCCCGGAATCCGCAGACCCGCGAACTCTTCGCCAAGGCGAGCGACCTCGCCTCCCAGGGCAACGCCGACTCCTTCGAGGCCGCCGTGGGCCTCTACCGCCGGGCCCTCGAGCTGGAGCCGGACTACGCGCCCGCCCGGGCGGGCCTCGCCTGGTCCCTGCAGGGGCTGGGCTCCGCCGAAAGCCACCTGGGCCGCTCCGACAGCGCGAAGGCGCGCTTCCGGGACGCGGAGACCGAAGCCTCCAAGGCCGTGTCACTGGACCCCCGGCTCGCCTTCGCCCACCGGGCCCTCGCCGCGGCCTACAACCGCCTGGGCAAGCAGACCGAGGCGAAGAGCGCCGCGGAGCGGGCCGTCGCCCTCGATCCGACGGACGCCCAGGCCCACACCTTCCTGGCGGACGCCTTTGCGTACGAGGAGGGTCCGGCCGCCGTCGCCACCGCGCGGGCCCACTACCAGAAGGCCCTGGAGCTCGCGCCGGATTCCTGGTTCGCCCACTACCGCTACGCGGTCCTCCTCCAGAATGACGGCGAGATGGAGCACTCCGTGGCGGAGGCCCGCCGGGCCTCCGAACTGCAGCCCAGTTCCGAATCCGCCCACCTGGCCGCCGGCAATTCCCTCATCTGGCTGGGCCGCTACGACGAGGCGGAGAAGGAACTGCGGGCCGGGCTCCAACAGGTCCCCTCCGCCAAGCTGCTGAAGCTGGCCCTGGCCGTCATCGCCTTCGCCCGAGAGGACAAGGCGGCCTTCCAGGCCGTCTACGCGGACCTGCGGGAGGCCTGGCCGGAGTCGAACTTCACCGCCGTCCTGCTCCAGGGGCTTGAACGGGGCATCCGGGGTGACCGGGAGGGGATGAAGCGGACCTTCCTGGCCGCGGCGGAGGACTCCCGCGACAAGTCCTGGGAGGCCCGCAGCGCGAGCGAGCGCCGGGGCGCTTCCGTGAACCTCTACTTCATGGCCCGGTCCACCGCCCTCGCCAAGGATCCGGCGGCCGCCGAGAGCCTCCTCGCGGCGGCCGAGGCCCTCGCCGCGGGCAAGCGCAAGGTGGCGGCGAAGGATCCGGCCTTCCATCCCTGAGCCCCGCAAGCCCGCCGGGGCTCTGCGCTACCCTGGACGGCCATGACGTCCTTCGCCCGCCGCCCCCTGCCTGCCATAACCAGGCTAACCGTTCCCGGAGGCCGCTGAGATGGCGGCGGAGGGCGAGCGCTTCGGCCCCTACACCCTCCTCGAGCCCGTGGGGGAGGGCGGCATGGGCGAAGTCTGGAAGGCCATCGACACGCGGCTGGAGCGCGTCGTCGCCCTGAAGCTCATGAAGGGCCGGGACGAGGCCGTGCGGAAGTCCCTCATCCGTGAGGCCAAGACCGCCTCCCAGCTGACCCACCCCAACATCGCCGTGATCTTCGAAGCCGGCGAGGAGGGCGGGATCCCTTTCATCGCCATGGAGTACGTGCACGGGCAGACGCTCATGCAGCGCCTCGGCGAGCGGCTGGGCGAGGGCGAGATTCTTGCCATCGCCCGCCAGGCCGGGGCCGCGCTGCTCCACGCCCACCAGAAGGGCGTGGTCCACCGGGATATCAAGCCCGACAACCTGGTGCTCACGGAAGGCGGGCACCTGGAGATCCTGGATTTCGGGATCGCGAAGCGTTCCATCACCGAGGCGGAGGCGGGCAGCTCCGCGCCGACCATGGTGCATCTCACCCAGCCCGGGGTGAGCATGGGCACGCCGGCCTACATGAGCCCCGAGCAGGCCTACGGCCAGGTCGTGGGGCCCGCTTCGGACCAGTTCAGCCTCGGGGTCGTGCTGAGGGAGCTCGCCACCGGCGAGCCGACCTTCCGCCGCGACAGCATGCTGGAGACCCTGCACGCGGTGGTGAAGGATGATCCCTGGCGACTGCAGGATCTGCGTCCCGACCTGTCGCCGGGGCTCTGCGGCACCCTCGACCGGATGATCCGCAAGAAGCCCGGCGAGCGGTTTCCCGATATGGCGGCCTTCCTCGAGGCCTTGCCGGACGCCCCGAGGACCGCCGCGGTCCAGGCGGCCCCCCACCCCGCGCTTCCCGCGCCTGCGCGGGCCCCGTCCAAGCCCCGTTGGCGCCCTTGGGCCTTCGTGGCCGGGGCTGCCGCGGCCGTCGCACTGGGATCGTTCCTCCTCCGTCGCCGGCCCGCACCGCGCCCCGAACCCGCCACGGAAACCGTGGTCGCCGTGCTGCCCGTCGACCTCGAACCCGCCGATCCGAATCGTTCCTGGGTCGCCACCAGCCTGGCGGACGCCATGAACACCAGCCTGCTCCGGCGAGGGGACCTGAGGGTGCTCGACCGGCAATGGGTGGCGGAGGCGGCCCGCCGGAAGGGTTGGAAACCCGCCGCGGACGTCACCTCCATCCAGGCCCTCGGGCAGGAGCTCAGGGCGGGCCGACTCCTCGTGGGGACGTGCCGGATGGACGGTGACCGCCTCCACGTCACCGTGCGCCTCGTGGGGACCGCGACGGCCAAGCCCCTCGGCGAATTCCAGGTGGAGGGCACCCTGACAGGCCTCCTCGCCCTGGAGGACGACCTGGCCCTGCGGCTCCCCTCGATCCTGGGACTGAACGCCACGCGCCCGGTGGCTGCCTTGTCCCCCGCCCCCGACCCGCACCAGAAGGCCCACAACCTCCGGACGCGGGAACTGCACGCCCGGGCCCTCGAGCTCGTGGAGCGGGGCAACCTCGACGCCTACGATTCCGCGCGCGGGTTGTTCCAGGAGGCCATCGAGAAGGAGCCCGGGTACGCGCCGGCCCATGCCGGGCTCGCCTGGGCCTTGCGGGAGATGGGGGCCGCCGAGGCGCACCTGGGACGGCAGGCCAGCGCCCTGGCCCATTTCAAGGAGGCGGAGATCGCCGCGCGAAAGGCCATCGGGCTGGATCCGAAATCCGCCCTGGGGTACCGGGCCCTGGGAGCGGCCCTCATCCACCAGTACCGGTTCGACGAGGCCCGGCAGCTGGCCGCCAGGGCGGTGAGCCTCGATCCGGTGGACCTCCACGTCCTGGTGGGGCTGGCCGACATCTGCGCCTACAGCGACCTGAAAGAGGACCGCGCGGAGGCCCGCCGCCGCTACGCGCAGGCCCTGGAAATCGCTCCGGCCTACTGGTATGCGCACACCCGCTACGCGGTGCTCCTGCAGAACGAGGGAGACCTGGAATCCTCCATCCAGGAGGCGGATCGCGCCTCGGCCCTCCAGCCCACTGCGGAGTACAGCTACGTGACCGCCGCGGTCTCCCTCTACTGGCTCGGCCGCACCCAGGAGGCCCGGGACCGGCTGGAGAAGGGCCTTCAACAGGTCCCGGGGAGCAAGCTGCTGAAGCTGAACCTGGCGCTCTGCGCCCATGCGGGCCAGGAGGCGGCGACCTTCACCCGTATCCGCGAGGGCCTCGCGAAGGCCTGGCCGGAAGGGCACCTCATCCAGACGCTGCTTGCCGGCCTGGCCGCGGATCTCGAAGGGCGCCATCCGAAGGCCCGGCAGCTCTTCCTCGCGAAGGCGAGGGAGGCGAAGGCCGCGAATTGGCGGAACAAGCCCGCTTCCGACCGGCGGGCGGCATCGGTGAACCTCTATCACATGGCCAGGGTGCTGGCCCTGCGGAAGGACTCCTCGGCCGGCGAGATCCTCGCGGTTTCGGACGCCCTCAATCCGGGGAAAGCCCAGGTGGCGAAGAAGGATCCGGCCTTCATCGGACTGCGGCCCTGAAGCGGATCTCGGAGGGACCGCGGGCCTACCAGCGGGGACTCCAGGTGTAGCGGATCTCCCCGGTGGGGTTCACCGGATCGGTGCCCGTGCGGCTGAGGCCCAGCTGCAGCACGAGGTTGCCGATCCGCCATTCGGCCTGGCCGCTGTGGGTGACCGCCTCCCCCGCCAGGCGGTAGCCATAGAGCAGGGGAATGCGGCGGTCGAGGATGTTGAAGGTCTTGCCGAGGATGAGGTTGGATTCCAGGGTTCCCGCCGAGCCCGTGCGGATGGCGAAGCTCACCCGGTCCAGGCCGAGGGTCTTCCGCAGGTTCTCCTGGAAGCGGGCGAAGGCCAGGGTGCTGATGAGGCCGTAGCTGGCGGAGGCCAGGCCGCTGTTGAGGCTGCTCTGGGAGGTGGAGGTGCCGCTGCCGACGGTCTGGGCGGTGGCGGGATCGATGAGCAGGGAAACGATCTCCTCCTGCCGGAGGCTGGGAGTGGAGGTGGGCGAGACGCTCAGCTGGTTCAGGTTCCCCGTGAGGGAGAGGTTCACGAGGTAGGGCGGCACGTCCACCCGCCCCTGGATGTTCAGCACCGGGTCCAGGGTGTTGGGATCCACGAAGTCCAGGGTGCCCTGCTCGATGACGATGTCGCCGGCGGGGAGCAGGTTGGTCAGCCGGCCACCGGGCACCAGCACCATCTTCCCCTTCAGGCCGGGCCGCGCGAGGGTTCCCCGCACCCGGAAGGGGCCCTCGGCGTTGCCCTGCAGCTTCAGCAGGTTGGTGTCGAACTGCCAGGGCTGGTTGAGGCGGAGATCGAGGTCCAACTCGATGCGGCTGAGCAGGTCGTCGGGATCCAGGGCGCTGAGATCCGGGGTGGAGCCCAGGGTGTTGCTGAGCAGCAGGTCCGCGAGGTTGATGTCCGCGCGGTAGAGGGTGCGTTCCGCCGTCAGCACGCCCTTGAGCAGGCCCCCGTTCTCGTCGTCCCCCCGGAGGTTGGCTTCCAGGTCCCCCTGCATCTCGAAGCCTTCGGGCAGATCGCGGAGCTGGAAGTCCTCGAGGCGGGCGTCGACGTTGTAGGCCGACAGTCCGCCGGGCACGTTCTCGTCCCCGGGGGTCCAGGTCGCCTTGCCCCAGGCCTTCAGGGCGCCCTGGGCGAGGCGGCCGGTCAGCGGCGCCTCCTCCTTCAGCCAGATGTCCCGTCCCTCGAAGCGCAGGGAGAAGCTGAGGTCCTCGATGCTCTGGGGGTAGCTCTTCACCTGGAGGCGGCCCTTGTCGAGCTTCAGGAAGCCGTCCAGGGTCGGCTTGGCCAGGGTGCCGCCGAGGGTGAGGTCCATGGAGGCCAGGCCCTCGGGCCGCATGTCCGCGAGGAGGCTGTAGGGATCCAGGTCCAGCAGCTTGTCCATGACCTCCTTCACCTCCGAGATCTCGCTGGTGCCCACCGCCTTCAGGCGCACCGGCGCCGTGAGGCTGAAGGGCAGGGTGCCGCTGAGGGCGACGATCCCCGCGCTCCCGGCGTTCACCGCGTAGTCCCGGGCCTCCAGCTTCAGGTCCAGGGCCGCGCCGGCTTCGGTGCCCTGGAGAGTGCCGGGCTGCGTCTGCTTCACCGAGAAGGCGCTGAAGTGGGCCTCCAGCCGGTCGGAATGGGCCTCCCAGCGGAGCCCTTCCCGGTCCCAGACCCCGGATCCCGCCACGTCCAGGTCCACGTCTTCGAGCACGTCGGAGCTCAGGCGCCGGGCCAGCCGGGAGGTGCCCGTGGTCTCCGGGCTGAGCCGGAACCGCGCGGACCCGACCACCTTGCCCCCGGCGTCCCAGGCCAGGGCGCGCAGGAGGGGTTCCCCGGTGCCTTCCTGGGTGAGGGTGGCTTCCAGTTCGCCCTGCTCCAGGCGCACCTGGGCCCGCAGGCCTTCGAGGCTCTGCTGGCCCAGGAAGGCCCGGAGGCCCGTCAGCTCCAGGCGTCCGGAAGGCAGGTCCACGGGCCCGAAGGGATGGGTCCAGGGCCCGTGGAGGCTGGCGTCCACCCTGCCCAGGAAGCGGGGCCCCGGCAGGCCCAGCCGCGCCGAGTCCACCTGGCCCTGCAGGCCGCCGGTCCAGGTGCCGCGGTCCAGATCCATGTCGAGGCTGCCCCGGAGCGCCAGGAGGCCCAGGGGGCCCGGATCGCCGGCGTAGAGCAGGGCCTGGCTTTCGGAGATCCGGAATTCCGGCAGCCGGAGATGGTTGCTGATCAGGTCCAGCTCCAGGTTCGACGCGGCGGCGGGCAGCTTCAGGCCATAGACCAGGGCGTCCTCCACCCGGACATCGCCGGTGAGGAGCAGGTGGGAGAAGGGTCCGCCGAGGCGGGCCCAGCCGCTGGCGGTGCCTTCGATGGGGAGGTCGCCGAGGTCCGCGGCCTTCAGGCCCTCCTTGACCGGGAGGCGGAAGGCGCGGAAGCACATGTCCATCTGGGTGCTGCCCTTCGGCAGATCGGCCCAGGTGAGCCAGATGTCCCCGACGCCCCGGCCTTCCCCCTTGTCGGCGCGGATGTCGAAGATGTAGAGCTCGTCGCCGCGGATCTGCACCGTGGCGGTGATCTGTTCGGCGGAGGCGCCGTGCCACCGGGGGGCGGCCACGAGCCCGCCGCCGTCGAGGGTGAGGCCCTTGGCCCGGTTCCAGTCCAGGGTGGCGGAGCTGTGGACCCTGCCGGCCATGTCCAGGTCCACGATCTTCCAGGCCTGGAGGGCGCGGGCCACCTTGCCGACATCAGCCTCGACGTCGCCCTTCGCCTGGAGGGCCTCGAGGCTCCGCGCCCCGGCCACGCCGGAGGCGCTGGCGTCGATGACCAGATCCGGCAGGCGCAGCTTGAGGACGGGCAGGGCGATCCTGCCCCCGTCGAGGCTCAGTTCCAGCCCACCGACGGATTCGCCTCCCCGGGTGAACCGGGCGGAGGCCTGGACCTTGGCGGCGTTGAGACGCGGCCTCGTCCAGGGATCCCCCGGGAGGTCCACCTCGCCCTCCGATGCGCCGCGCAGCCCCTTCAGGTCCGGGATCCGCAGGCGGTCCGCCAGCCCGCCCAGGTCCAGATCCTTCGCCGCATAGGAGAGCTGGGTCCGCAGCCCCTTCCGCCAGGCCCCGGACAGTTCCAGCAGCCCGTCGGCGGAAGCCCACGTGAGGTCCTGGAGCTCGGCCCGGTCCAGGCTCCCGGAGGCCTTGAGCCCCAGGGAGCCCGGCTGCATCGGCACCCGTGAGCTCTGCAGGGCCCGGCCCTCGAAGGCCAGCGTCCACCGGGGTGCGGGCAGGGTGCCGGCGGCGGTGGCGTGGAAGGAGGCCTTCCCGGAAAGCCCGGCCTCCCGGAGGGGCAGTTCCGCCAGGTCGAGCCGGCCGTCCACCGCGGCTTCCAGGGTCCGCCTGGCAATACCGTAGGCCCCGTGGAAGTGGAGCTGGTGGGAGCCGAGGCGCAGCTGGCCCTGCTCCACCCCCAGGCGCTCCTCGGAGGCGCGCGCACTGAGCAGGAGGGAGCCCTCCTGCCTGCGGGATTCCCCCTGGACCTGCACGGACATGGCCTTCGAACGCAGGTCGAGGCGCAGCTGGTTCAGCCCCTCGCCGCGACCGTCGGCGTCGAAGGCCATCCGGGCGTCGGCCAGCCCCCAGGCTGGCTCGCGGACCTCCACGCTGGCGCCCCGAAGGCGCAGGTCGTCCAGCCTCAACTTCGGCGTGTCGGATTTCGGCGGCCGTTCCCGCAGCCGGAGCCGGGCGAGACGGCCCTTGTCCAGCTTCAGGACGAGGCCGTCCACCTCGAGGAAGCGGATGTGGGGACGGGAACCGAGAAGGGAGAAGACATCCGCCCGGATCTCCAGCCGCGCAGCCTGGGCGAGGTCCCCGCCCAGGGAGAGGCCCCGGACCACGAGCCGGCCCCGGAAGGGGGAAAGCTCGAAGCCTTCGGCCTGGAGGGAGAGGCCGGTGGCCGCGCGCACTTCGCCATCCAGGGCGCCCAGGATCGCCTGCTGGACCCGGGGCCGGCCCAGGGTCCAGGAACCCACCGCCAGGATGGCGGTTCCCGAAGCCAGGGCCCAGACCAGCCGCCGGCCCCATCGGCGCGCGGCCCGCCGCGGCGCCGCCGGCGCCACTTCCGGCCCGGGCGGAGACACGGGCTCCCGGGGCTCCATCTCAGTTCTTCTCGCCGCAGCTGGGACAGGTGGTGGCGAGGCGCGGCAGGGGCTTGTAGCAGAAGCGGCAGAGCCGCTGCTGGGTGGCGCCGGCCTGCCGGGCGAGGTTCGCGTGGGGCCCGGAGGTGTGGGCCGAGATCACCGCGGAGCCCAGGGGCCGGGATTCCTTCGCCACCACGTCCCGGAGCTGCTTCAGGGTCTCCAGCATCTGCTGGGCGGAGAGGTAGCGTTCGCCGAGGTTCACCGCCAGGGCCTTCATCACGGCCTCGGACAGGGCCTTGGGCACCGCCTGGTTCTTCAGGTGGGGCGGCACGATGGGCTGGTTCATCAGGGCCTGGGCGATCTTCAGCGGGTCCGCGTCATAGAAGGGCACGGTGCCGGTGAGCATCTCGTACATGGTGATGCCCAGGGACCAGAGGTCGCTCTGGAAGACCGCCCGCCCGCGGAAGTGTTCCGGCGCCATGTAGGGCGGCGAGCCGATGCGGGTGCGGGCGAAGCCGTCCTTCTGCAGCTCGAGGATGCGGCTGGTGCCGAAGTCCGTGACTTTGGCCACGCCGTCCCGGGTCATGAGGATGTTGGCGGGGCGCAGGTCCCGGTGCAGGATCTGCTGGCTGTGGGCGAAGGCGATGGCGCTGCCCACGTCGATGCCGATTTGCAGGGCCCGCGCGGGGTCCAGGGTGCGCTCGCGGCGGATGTGCTTGTCGAGGCTTTCGCCCTCGACGTATTCCAGCACCATGAAGAAGGTGTCGTTCTTCCGCTCCACGGTGATGAGCTCGACGATGTTGGGATGCTTGAGGGCCGCCATGATGCGCGGCTCCTTGAGCAGGTCCACGATCTCGTCCTGCTGCTGGTGGGGGACTTTCAGGGCCACCTTGCGGTTCACCCAGGTGTCCAGGGCCAGGTACACCGTGCCGAAGCCCCCCGCCCCGAGGCGGTCGATGATCTGGTATTTCCCAAGCGTCTGATCCTTCGAGAGCACGTCCCACCCGATCCGTTTCCATCAGGATGCCGGGTCCTGGGCGGAATGGAAGTTCAGGATTCGGGCAGGGGCAGCTCGATGCGGAACGTCGCGCCCTGGCCCGCTTCGCTGGCGAGAAGGATGGTGCCGCCCATGGCTTCCACGAGCCGTTTGACGATGGAGAGGCCCAGGCCCGTGCTGTCTTCGCCGCCGGTGGGACGCGCGCTCAGGCGGGCGAAGCTCTCGAAGGCCTGCCGCTTGTCCGCGTCAGTGAAGCCGGGGCCCTGGTCCTGCACTTCCAGCACCGCGCGCGCCTCCTCCCGTCGGGCCCGGATCCAGAGCCGCCGGACCGGCGGCCCCGGGGGCGTGAACTTGATGGCGTTGGACACGAGGTTCTCCAGGATCTCCCGGAGGTGCGTGGCGTCCGCCATGGCGGGCAGCCCCTCCCGGGGCACCTCCAGCTCGATCTGGATGGATTTCGCCCGGGCCATGCTCTCGTAGGAGATCCGCAGCTCCTGGACCACCTGCGCGAGATCCACCGGCGCGAGGTCCAGGTCCAGGCGCTGGGATTCGATGGCATGCACGTCCAGCAGCTTGGTCACCAGCTGGGACATCCGCGAGGCGGCCTCCTGGATCTGGCCGCCCCGGACGGCGACTTCCTCCGGCGTGAGATCGCCGCAGGCCAGCAGCTCCCCTTCGAGGGCGAGGGCGGTGAGAGGGCTCTTGAGGTCGTGGGCCGCGATCCCCAGGAAGGTGTTCTTGGCCTGGTTCAGCTCCAGCAGCTGGGCGTTCAGATGTTCGAGCTCCACCTTGTTCTGCCGCAGCCGGGCCGTGGATTCCTGGATCCGGGCGGCCATGAACCGGTTCTGCTCCTTGAGCATCCGCACCCGCAGCCGGTGCAGCCCCAGCAGCACGGCGGCGGCTGCGGCGATGTAGCCGAGGTAGGCGAGGGGCGTGCGCCAGGGCGCGGCCTTCACTTCGAAGGCGAAGACGGCGGGCTCGGAGACGTGGCCGAGGTGGTCCTGGGCCCAGGCCACGAGGCGGTAGCGGCCCTTGGGGAGGGCGGCGAACTCCCGCACCTCGTCTGCGGTCCAGGCGCCCGGCGCGCTTTCCAGCCCTTCCAGCTGGGTCCGGAAGCGGAGGGACTCCTCCCGCTGGAAGCGGGCGATCCCGAGGGTGAACGCGAGATGGTTCTGCCGGTGGTTCAGCACAGCGCCGGAGGAAAGGGGCGTCGGCTCGCCCTGCACCCGGACCTGGTCCAGGTAGGGGCGGGGCAGGGGCGGCATGGGTTCCTCGGTGGCGGGATCCAGCAGGGCCGCGCCCCGGGGCGTCCCGATCCAGACGTGGCCCTCGCCGTCCACGATCCCCGCGGCGGTGTTGCAGCTGAGGCTGGGGAGGCCGTCGCCGGACGCGAAGGTCTCGACCCGGGGCGGCTCCTGCTCCAGGGTGAGGCGCGCCACGCCCCGCTTGGTGCCCACGATGAGGCGGCCCATCCCATCCATCCGCAGGCTCGCCACCGTGTTGCTGGGAAAGCCGGGCAGGGTTTCCTGGTCGAAGCGTTCCCAGCGCGCGCCGGGCCGGTCCAGGTCCAGGCGCATGAGCCCGGCGCCGGAGGTTCCGGCCCAGAGCCGGTGGCCGCCACGCCCGGTGGTCTCGAAGAGGGCGTGGATGGACTTGGAAGGGAAGCCTTCCGGCGGCCCGAACTGGGTCCAGCCTCCCCGCGAGTACCGGAGTAGGCCATCCCCGCGGGTTCCGGCCCAGAGGGAGATGCCGCCCGCAGGATCCCGGGTTTCCAGCAGCGCGTAGATGGAAGGCTGGGGGATTCCAGCGGGCATGGACAGGGTCTCGATGCGTCCTTCCTGGAAACGGCCGATGCCCCCGCCGGTGCCGATGAGAAGGCCACCTTCCTGGGAGGGGAGGATGCAGTTCACGTGGGTGGTCGGCAGCCCGTCGGCCTTCGTCTTCAGGGTCCAGCGGCCCCGTTCGCGGATCGCCAGGCCGCTGATGCTGCCCATGAAGAGCCGGCCGTCCGCCGTCTCGTGGAGGGAGTAGACGTGGGGATGGATGCTCCCAGGAGGGGGGCCCTGGGAAGCCCAGGTCCTTCCGTCCCAGGCCACGATCCCCTTGGCGGTGCCCACCAGGAAGGCAGGCCGGCCGGCGGTGTCGTGGGCTTCGAGGAAGGCCGTCACGTCATCGGAAGGCAGGCCGCCGCTGCGATCGACGGAGCGCCACCCGGACAGGTCGAGGGTGGCCAGCCCGCCGCCGCGGGTGCCGATCCAGAGGGCCGGGCGCCGTGAGGGATCGGGAAAGAGTCCGTAGATCGCATTGCTGGGCAGGCCCTCGGAGACGGTCAGGCGAGTCCAGTCCCGGCCGTCCCAGCGGTACAGGCCTTCATCGAAGCTGCCCGCCCAGAGGGCCGTGTCGCCCCGCTGGGACCGAGTGACGGCGAGGCTAGCGATGTAGCGGCTCGTCAGCCCCGGCTTCGCCCCCAGGGCTGTCCAGCGGGTGCCATCGAAGCGCGCGAGCCCCTGGCCCCAGCAGGAGACCACCACGGACCAGGCGCCGGAGCCGTCCCGCCAGGCCACCGCCGCGTTGGTCTCATTCCCCGGCAGCCCGTCCGCCGTCGTATGGGTCTTCCAGCGGCCTCCTTCGAGCCGCGCCAGCCCCTTGCGGGTGCAGGCCCAGACCACCGGACGGCCTTCCTGGTCGGTGGTCTCGGCGAGGTTCCACACCCAGGAATCGGGGAACCCGCTTTCCGGGGTCACCCGGCTCCACACTCCGCCTTCCAGTTTCGCCAGGCCCCCGCCTCCGGTGCCGACCCACAGGGCGGAGGGTCGGCCCGGCGTCTTCACTTCCAGGAGCGTGTTCACCCGCACGCTGCCGAGGACGTCCGGGCCGAAATGGGTCCAGGTCTCGCCGGCCTTGCGCCACAGGCCGCCGTCGTCGGTGCCGAACCAGAGGTCCCCGTCGCGGGTCTGACGGACCACGCGCACCCACTTGGAGCCAGAGGCCCCGGGCAGCGCCACGGGGGTCCAATGGCGCCCGTTGTACACCGCGGCCCCGTCCCCGGTGGCGATCCACAAGCGGCCGGCCTGATCGAGCTGGATGTCATGAACGGTGGTGCTGGGGAGGCCCTCGCTGGCATCGAAGACCTGGATCGCAGGCTTGGCGGGGGGGCGGGGCTGGGAGATCCCGGCCAGGCAGGCGGCCGCCGCGGCGAAAAGGGCCATGCGCAGGAGGAACGGGCCGGCTCGGGATGGGAATCGCATGGGGCGGGGTGGGAGCCCCCAGCTTGATCGCTTGCCAACGCCTTTCAAGCCCTGATGAGTCGGCGCCTTTTTCTCACCAGCGGCGTCGAGGCTTCTATGGGCTTCCGCCATCGCCTGGCGCCCCCTGCGGACTTGAAAAAGGCCCCGCGACGCGGGGCCTTTTCGGTCGCGCTCGTCAGCCCAGGAAGGCCTTGAGCGTCTTGGAATACCGCGGGTGGCGGATTTTACGCAGGGCCTTGGACTCGATCTGGCGGATGCGCTCGCGGGTGACGGCGAACTCGCTGCCGACCTCCTCCAGGGTGTGCTCGCTGGCTTCCTCGCCCACGCCGAAGCGCATGCGCAGCACCTTCTCCTCCCGCTCGGTGAGGGTGTGGAGGACGGAATTGACGGTCTCCTTGAGGCGCTGGTTGACCACCTGCTCCACGGGGGAGACGACGGTCTTGTCCTCGATGAAGTCGCCGAGGTGGGAATCCTCCTCCTCGCCGATGGGGGTCTCCAGGGAGATGGGCTCCTGGGCGATCTTCATCACCTTGCGGACCTTGGAGACCGGCATGTCCATGGCGTTGGCGATCTCCTCGCTGGAGGGTTCGCGGCCCAGCTTCTGCACCAGCTCGCGCTGGGTGCGGATGAGCTTGTTGATGGTCTCGATCATGTGCACGGGGATGCGGATGGTGCGGGCCTGGTCGGCGATGGCGCGGGTGATGGCCTGGCGGATCCACCAGGTGGCGTAGGTCGAGAACTTGAAGCCGCGGGAGTATTCGAACTTGTCCACGGCCTTCATGAGGCCGATGTTGCCCTCCTGGATGAGGTCCAGGAACTGCAGGCCGCGGTTCGTGTAGCGCTTGGCGATGGAGACCACGAGGCGCAGGTTGGCCTCGATGAGCTCGGCCTTGGCGGCCCGGGCGATGGACTCGGCCTGCTTGAGGACGTTGTAGTCCGTGTGGAACCGGTCCGAGTTGGTCTCGTACTTGACGAAGAAGCGGTCCAGTTCGCCCTTGATGGCCTGGGACTCCTTCGCGTACTTGTCCTTGAGCTTGGCGAAGGCCGGATTCTTGATGCGGTCCTTCATCTCGCGCAGCTTGCGCTCGCCGGCCATCACCTGGCTGTGGTGGTGGGTGATCTTGTCGATGAGGCGGGTCACGGCGAGGCTGTTCAAGCCCAGCTTGCGCACCTGGCGGCTGACCCGGGCCCGGGCGCGCAGGATCTCCTTCTCGATCTTGCGCTTCTTGGGCAGGGTCTTCTCGCCCGCGTCCACCAGCTTCTTGAGGTCCAGCAGGTCCTGGAGCTGCTGGTCGAAGACCAGGAGCTTCTCGAACTGGTGGTGCACGTGCTGGGTGGCCGACGTGCTCTCGGCGTCCTCGTCCTCGTCCACTTCGTCGGACAGGCCCACCACTTCGCGGATCTTGCCGGGGTTCTCCTTCAGCATCTTGCCGATGTCGATGAGGAGGCTGGCGGCCAGGCGGCTGCGGGAGAGGGCGCGCATGACGCTGCGCACGCCCACCTCGATGCGCTTGGCGATCTCGACTTCGTCCTCGCGCTTGAGGAGGGGGACGGTGCCCATCTCCTTCAGGTACATGCGGACCGGGTCGTTGAATTTGTCGCTGTCGGGACCGTCGATGTCGACATCCAGCTCCTTGTCGAGCCGGGCCGGGGCTTCCACCGCGAAGACCTCGGGCTCCAGGTTGTCCCGGTTCTGCTTGGCCTCCGCCTCGGTTCGGCCGATGCCGACGCCCAGGCGGTTGAACATGCCCATGACCGTTTCCAGGTCTTCGGGGGTTCCCGCGTCCTCAGGGAGGAAGGCGTTCAGTTCATCAATGAGGAGGATGCCGCGGTTCCGCGCGAGGGAGATGAGGGCCTTGGTGAGTTCAAAGTAGCTTTCGCGGGAGGGCGTCTGGACCATTCGGACCTCAAAGAGCGATTCAGTGGATCGGCGATGTTCGGGGCGCTGGTGGGTACAGAAAGCCCAGTCTTCCGGGCGCCCGGAATCCTCCAGTATAGAAGGCGCACTCCAGCTCGCAAGGTGAAAAATGGTTCAAGTTGTGTTCGGGGTAATGCCGGATGCCACCCGCAATTGCCGGGCCAAATCACTCTTGCGCCGTAAAAGTCCTACTTGCCGGTCCTCCAGCCGCCGTTTCAGGGCCTCGTCCCCCAGGACCCGGGGGTCGATCAGCTGCCGATTCACCGCTTGGAGTTCCCGGTGCACGAAAGCACTCTCCAGCCTGGAAAAGGCCCGTCCGGGGGTGAGCAGGGTCTCGTCCCGCAGGGCCCGTTCCGCCTCCAGGCCCCGGACCCGGGCCAGGGCCTCCGGAGGCAGGAGGCCTTCATCCAGTTCGGCGTCCAGGACCGCCTGCAGCAGGGCCGCCCCCTCCAGCCCTTCCCACCAGGCATGGGGCAGGTCGGCCACCGCGGACCGGTGGAGCGGATCCCAGGCCAGCAGCACCAGGGGACGGAGGAGGTCATCCAGGGGGTCGGGCCGGTCCGGCCCGGGGAGGGTGTCCACGGGGCCCCGATGGGCCGACCGCTTCTCCCGGACGGCCCGCTCGACCTCGGCGCGGGGCAGCTGGAGCTGGTGGCCCAGGCTCGCGAACAGCTCCCGCCGCTCGGGGGTGTCCGGCAGATACGGGAGGAACTCCAGCAGCTCCTTCAGGGCGGCCATGCGGTCGGGGACCCGGCGCAGGTCCTTGCCCTCCATGGCGTGCCCCAGCACGAAGGAGGTCCAGTCCGGCGCCTGCCGGATGAGGTCCCGGAAGGCCTCCGCCCCCACCGCCAGGCACCAGGTGTCCGGATCCTCGCCCTGGGGCAGCTCCAGCAGGCGGACGTCGAAGCCCAGGGGCAGGGCCAGGCGGAGGCTCTTCTCCATGGCCCGCCGACCCGCGGCGTCGCCGTCGAAGCAAAGGGTGAGCCGCTTCGTGAAGCGGCCCGCCAGCCGCAGGTGGTCCTCCGTCAGGGCCGTGCCCAGGGGCGCCACCGCCGGGTGGATGCCCACCTGGTGCAGCTGCAGCACGTCGAAGTAGCCCTCCACCACGAGGATCCCGTCCTTGAGCGCGCCCTTGGCCCGCTGGAAGCCGAAGAGGACCTCCCCCTTGCGGAAGAGGGCGGTCTCCCGGGTGTTCATGTACTTGGGCTGGCCCTCGCCGAGGATGCGGCCGCCAAAGGCCACCAGGCGCCCGCGGCCGTCGTGGATGGGAATGGTCAGGCGACCCCGGAGGAAGTCGATGACCGAGCCCCGTTCGCTGCGGGAGGCCAGTCCCGCCTGTTCCGCCAGCTCCGGCGAGATCCCAAGGCCCCGGAGGTGCCCCACCAATCCCTCCCAGCGGTCCGGCGCGAGGCCGAACCCGGCGTCCCGGGCGAAGGCCTCGGTGATGCCCCGCCGCCGCAGGTAGTCCTGGGCCCCGGGATCCCCGTCGAGCTGCCGGGCGTACCAGGCCTGGGCGGCCTCCAGCACCCCCCGCAGGCGCTCCTCCTGGTCCACCTCCGCCGCCGGTCGCTCCCGGTATTTCGGCACCTCGATGCCTGCCGCCCGGGCCAGCTGTTCCAGGGCTTCGGGAAAGGTCATGCCCTCCCGCTCCATGAGCCAGTGGAAGGCGTCGCCGCTCTTCCCGCAGCCGAAGCAGTGGAAGAAGCCCCGGGCGGGCACCACCTGGAAGCTGGGGGAGCGCTCGCTGTGGAAGGGGCAGAGGCCCACGTAGGCCGAGCCCTGCTTCCGCAGCTTCACCGCCTGGCCCACGAGGGCCACCAGGTCCGTGGCGTCCTTGACCCGCTCGACGAGCTCCCGGTCCTTCATTCCGTCACCGGATCTCCAGCCCGAGGACCGCCAGGGTGTCCACCCGATGCACGCCGGGATCCAGCGGCTCCGGCTCCGGGGCGTGGATGGTGGCGTGGAGCACGACGGTGGCGCCGGGGAACTCCCGGTGGAAGCGGTTGGCGTTGGCGGGCTCGTTCTCGAAGGCCAGCATGACGTCGCCGAGGGCGTGCAGTTCCTGGAAGGAGGCCAGCTTGAAGGCCAGGTCCTCGTCCTCCCAGGTGGGCTTCATGTGCAGCAGCACGTCCGGGCCCGGCAGGGGGAAACCGCACTCCGCCAGGGAGCGCAGGGTGCCGGTCCGCATGCCGGGCTCGTCCCGGCCGGTGAGGTAGTAGGTGAGGCAGCCGGCGGCGGCGACGGTCTTCACCAGATCCACGGCGCCGGGGTAGGCCCAATCCTTGGCCACATAGTGGTCCGTGAAGAAGGTGGCCCGCCAGAAGGCCCGCAGCTCCGCCAGGACGGCCTGGTCGTCGAAGCCGAGGGCCTCCAGGTCCGCCATGACGTTCCAGCCCATCTCCTCGGCCCGCAGCTTGTCCACGAAGGGCTGGATGCGGGGCCGGATGGCGGCGAAATCGTGGGCGATGGCCAGGTTCCGGGGGCCCGTGCAGAAGAGGGTGGAATCCAGGTCGTAGACGGCGATGGGCCGGCGGGCGCCCGGTGGACGCGACTTCAGCCGCTGCAGGGTGTCGAGGATGGGCTGGTGTTGCACCATTCGACCGTAGCAGAGCGGAGGGAGAATTGGACGGCATGGGCCAGCCCATGGCCGGGGCGCAGCCCCGAGGGCGGCAACCCGAGTCATGGGATCAGTGGGCTCCGGAGCCGGCCTTGGCGCTCCAAATGCGGGTCATGATGAAGGCGCCGACGAGGCTGAAGGGGATGATGCAGCCCACCCAGATCCAGGCGTGGGCCGGCTGGTGGCCGTGGGCCGCCCCCGCGAGGACGGGGATGCCGTCCCAGCCGTAGGTCTTGAGGACCCAGCCCAGGCCGAAGCCCGTGAGGCCGCTGCCGATGTACTGGATGCCGTCCAGGGCGCCGGCCACGGTGGCGGCGGCCTTGCGGCCTCCGAAGTCCATGGAGGCCGTGCCGCTGAGCATCCCGTGGACGCCGAAGATGAACATGGCGGTGAGGCCCAGCAGCACGATGGCCCAGACCTGGCCGCCGAAGCTGCCCTGGCCCAGCGTCGCGCCCAGGAGCAGCAGCATGACCACCTGCACCAGGTAGAACACGAAGGCCACCGGGGGCCGCCGGGACTGGAAGAGCTTGTCGCTCATCCAGCCGCAGAGCAGGCCCCCGAAGATGCCCCCGAGCATGAAGGCGATCCCCGTGAACCAGTAGAGCCCGACCGGCTTTCCGAACAGCGTGAGGGCCTTCCCGAACAGGTTCACGCCGGGGAGGGTCTTCGTGACGCCGTAAACCTCCGACAGGTACTCGGTGAAGTAGAGCATCACGCCCTGGCGGACGAACCCGGTGCAAAACTCCGCGAAGACCAGCGCCACGATCACCGGGTTATGGATCACCTTCCTGATCAGTTCGCGCACCGGCAGGGGCTGGTCCTCGGCATGGTGGGCGTTGGAGCCGTCGCCGGTGTCGAAGTCCGCGTGGCCCGCGTGGCTGGGGCGGTTCTGCACCAGGAACAGGTCCACCAGGAACATGAGGAAGATGGCGGCCGCGGGCACGGTCCAGATGACCGTCCAGTTGGTGAAGGTGGCCAGGAGCCAGGCGCCCACGGTGGTGGCGAGGAAGTAGCCCGAGGAGATCATGATCCCGAAGATGCCCCCGAAGACTCCGCGCTCCTTCACGTGGAACCACGTGCTGTTCACCTTCACCACGGACAGCGCGCCGAAGCTCTGGAAGTACATGTTCAGGGACCAGAGCAGGCTCATGGAGACCAGCAGCTTCGTGGTCATCCCGTTGAGGAACATGAGGCCAATGACCAGGTTCAGCAGGGCGGCGCCCAGGGATCCCAGGAGGATGGCCTTCCGGCCCCCGAAGCGGTCCGCCAGCGGGCCGTTCAGGGCCACGCTGAGGCCGTAGGTCCAGAACCCGGCGGTGGCGATGAGGCCCATCTCCGCCTTGTCCAGGTGGTACCAGCGGCCGATGTCGTCCTTCACGATGTTGAAGTTGTAGCGGCCCATGTACATGGCCGCGTAGGTCAGGCCCAGGGGGAACCAGTTCAGGAAGCGGCGCTGGCGGTACTGGCGGCTGTGGTCCAAGCTGGGCTCCGGAAGGGCAAACGCTCCAGGGTATCCCGGGCGGGTGTGGATCCGACGTCACGATACCGCTACAGGGCCGCGCGGATCTCGTCGTCGGTGAGGATCCGGGCGCTCTGCTTGGCCAGCTTGAGGATGCGCTCGATGCGGTCGGTGCTCGAATCGAAGCCGTTCAGCTCCAGCCAGTAGGTCACGTTGCTGTGGCCCGCCACGGGCCCGATCTCGATCTCCTGGCGGCGGTTCACCAGGGAGGCCGGCACGCCGGAGTAGACCGCGTCCGCCAGGGCCGCGTCGCCCCGGTGCAGGGCCTTGATGATGGCGGCGGCGTGGACCCCGGTGCCCGTGCGGAAGGCGTCCCGGCCCAGGACCGGATAGTTCGCCGGGATCTCGAAGCCGCACAGCTCCGCCACCCGCTCCGCGAGGGCCGGCAGGTCCGTCAGGTCCCCCTGCCAGTAGTCCATGAGGATGAGGTTCATCATCAGCTGGTCCAGGGCCACGTTGCCGCAGCGCTCGCCGATGCCGAGGATCGACCCGTGAAGCCGGTCCGCCCCGGCCTCGAAGGCCGCGATGGCGTTGGCCACGCCGAGGCCCCGGTCGTTGTGGCCGTGCCAGTCGATGCGGATGTCCCGGCCCTCCAGGACGTCCTCCCGCATGAACTTCACCAGGTTCCGGGCCCCGGCCGGGGTGGCGTGGCCGCAGGTGTCGCTGAGGCAGACGGCCTGCGCGCCCTCGTCCAGGGCCGTGCGGTAGATGGCCCGCAGCACCTCGGGCTTGGAGCGGGTGGTGTCCTCGGTGACCATCATGGCCGGGATGTGGTTGCGCCGGCAGAAGGCCATGGCCTTGCGAACGGTCACGAGGAGGAACTCCAAGTCCCAGTCCTCCACGTCCATGCGCACCGGGCTGGAGCCCAGGAAGGCGCCGACCTCCAGGGCCATGCCGGTCTTCTGCTGGATCTCCGCCACCGGGATGAGGTCCGCCTCCAGGGTCCGCACGGCCACGTTGGGATGGATGGGCAGGCGGTAGTCCCGGATCTCCGCCATGAGGGCCTTCACCGAGGCCATGGCCTTGGGGCCGGCGCCGGGCATGCCCAGGTCCACGCTGTGGATGCCGAGCTTCGCCAGCCGGTGCAGGAGATCCCGCTTGGCGGGGATGTCGGGATCCCGGACCGAGGGGCTCTGCAGGCCGTCCCGGAGGGTCTCGTCGTCCAGGAGGGGCACGCGGTTCGGGCGGGCGTCGCCCTGGACGCAGCCCTTGGCGTTCCAGTCATGGATGAGTTCATTGAATGCCATGGGCGTCCCGTTGAAGGTCAGGGATTCTACCGCCTCAGCTCAGCACCAGGCCCAGGGGCCGGTCCAGGAGCTTCAGGAGGAGCCGGCCTTTCTCGTGGAAGGCCTCGGCCTCGGAGCTCATGTCGCCGCTGCCCTCGATCACCAGGCACAGGGACTCCCCGTCCTCGTCCACCCGGACGCGCTGTACCGACTGCCGCCGGCGCCGGTCGAGGGCGTCCGCGGCCCTAAGGATGCCGGTCAGCTTCGCCACCGTGGTCTGGTGCCAGGGGGCCAGGTGCCGGAAGGCCTCGTGCCGGGCCGGGTCCGGCGCCTTGCCCCGGTGGTGGCGCACCACCTGGGCCATGATCTCGATCTCCTCGGGCCAGAAGCCCTGCAGGGCCGCATTGCGGATGAGGTAGGCCCCGTGCTTGTGATGGCCCTTCTCGCTCACCGAGAAGCCGATGTCGTGCAGCCGGGCCGCGCAGGCCAGCCACTCCCGTTCCGTGTCCCCCAGCTCGAAGTGGGGCATGAGGCCGTCGAAGAGCTGGTCGCAGAGGGCCTGCACGTGTAAGCTGTGACCAGGATCGGGATCCAGGCGGCCCGCGAAGGCTTCGATGGAGGCCCGGCGTCGGTCCGAGAGGGGCGGGATGGCCACGCCCCCGTGGTTCAGGGCCTCCCAGATCATGCCCTCCCGCAGCCCCACGGGCACGCAGCGGACCTCCGTGGCGCCGAGCCATTTCAACAGGGCCGAGGCCCAGGTGGCGCCGACGTGCAGCACGTCGGCCCGCTTCGGATCCACCCCCAGCTTCTCGATCCGGGTCCGGGCGTCGGCGTGCCAGAGGCGCCGCTTGCAGAGCTCGAGCTGGGCCAGGGTGAAGCCGCCGCTGCCCCCGGAGCCCTTCGCGAGATCCTCCAGGGTGCCGGACGTTCCCAGGACCAGGGGGGCCGTGGGCAGATCCTTCGGCAGGCCCTTCCGCGCCTTCCGGAGCACCTTGGCGATGAATTTCTTCAGCTTCTTAAGATCCTCGGCGGTGGGCGGGTTGGCCGTGGGGGCCGCGTCCGCCAGGCGCTGGAGGCCCCAGGGCAGGGAGATGGAGGCCAGGGCCGAACCACCGCGAACCCAGGTGATCTCGGTGCTGCCGCCCCCGATGTCCACCAGGGCCACCGGCGTCACCGGAAAGGGGATGGCATGGCTGACGGCCAGATGGATGAGCCGGGCCTCCTCCTCGCCGGAGATCACCTGGATGTCGAGGCCCAGAGCCGCGGCTTCCTCCAGGAAGGCCTCGGCGTTCTTCGCGTCCCGGAGGGCCGCCGTGCCGCACGCCATGACCGTGCCGCATTCCAGGGACTGGATGGTCCGCGCCATGGAGGCCAGGGCTTCCAGGCCGGCCTGGAAGGCCTCGGGCTCGATGCGGCCGGATTTCGCCCCCCCCCGGGCCAGGCGGACCATGGCCTTCTCCCGCGCCAGCACCCTCTGGCCGCCCATGGCGTCGCTCTCCACCACCATGAGGTGGATGGAATTGGAGCCCACATCAATTGCGGCGATGCGCATGCTGTACCTCACACCCTCCGGGTCGCTCATCTTAGTCCCTCGAACGAGCAAACATGCAGATCCACCAGATTCCCCTGTCCCAGGCTCTGGAAAGCCTGCGGGCGGTCTCGGGCGGGCTGGCCGGGACCGAAGCCCGGCGCCGCCTCGTGGAGTTCGGCCGCAACGAGGTGGAGCGGGTGCGGGACGAGTCCCGGTTCCGCAAGCTGGGCAAGGAGTTCATCCACTTCTTCGCCCTCATCCTCTGGGTCGCTGCGGGCCTCGCGTTCTATGCCGGCTGGCGGGATCCTGAAGGCGGCATGGCCGGCATGGGCTGGGCCATCCTGGCGGTGATCTTCATCAACGGCTTCTTCTCCTTCTGGCAGGAGGCCCGGGCGGAGCGGGCGATCCAGGCCCTGGAGAAGCTGCTGCCGGACCGGGTGAAGGCCCTGCGGGACGGGCAAGTGGCGGAGCTGCCCGCCGGGCTCCTGGTGCCCGGGGACGTGGTCCTGCTGGAAGCCGGGGATGCGGTCCCGGCGGACTGCCGGCTGCTCCAGGCCTTCGGGGTCACCGTGAGCGCCGCCACCCTCACCGGGGAATCCGTCCCGGTGGCGCGGGAGGCGGCGGAGATGGCGGAGGGCGACCCGGTCCATGCCGTGAACCTGCTGCTGGCGGGCACCTCCCTGGTGGAGGGCGAGGCCCGGGCCGTCGTCTTCGCCACCGGCATGCGCACCCAGCTGGGGAAGATCGCCGCCCTCACCCAGGCCCCCCGGGCGCAGGTCTCGCCCCTCCAGCGGGAGATCGCCCACGTCAGCCGCATCATCGCCCTCCTCGCCACGGGGCTCGGCCTGGTCTTCTTCCTGGTTGGCCAGCACCTGGAGCTGACCCTCTGGCAGAACCTGATCTTCGCCATCGGCATCATCGTCGCCAACGTGCCGGAGGGACTGCTGCCCACGGTCACCCTGGCCCTGTCCATGGCGGCCCAGCGCATGTCGCGGCGGAACGCCCTGGTGCGCCGCCTCCAGGCCGTGGAGACCCTGGGCGAGGCCACGGTGATCTGCTCCGACAAGACCGGCACCCTCACGCAGAACCGCATGGAGGTCCGGCGGGCCTGGCTCGACGGCGCCTGGATCGAGGCCGGGGCGGTCCAGGCCGTGGGGCATGAGGCCTTCCTGCTGACGGAAGCCCACTGCCACAGCCTGAAGCCGAAGCAGGGCGGGAAGCCTGGCGAGCCTAGGGACGCCTGGCTCGGGGATCCCATGGAGATCGCCCTGGTGGAGATGGCCCAGCGGGCCGGGGTCGGCGGCGCGGAGCCGCCTCGGGTGGATCTGCTGCCCTTCGACGCGGTGCGGCGGCGCATCTCGGTCCTCCACCGCCTTCCGGCGGGCCTGCGCCTGCACACCAAGGGCGCCCCGGAATTCCTGCTGCCCCTCTGCTCCAGGGCCCTCCTGGACGGTTCCACCGTGCCCCTAGACGAGGCGCTCCGGGCGCGCATCCTCCAGGCCCTGGCGGCGGCCGCGGACGACGGGCTGAGGGTGATCGCCTTCGCCACCCGCGAGCTGGACGAGACCTATCAGCGGGACCGCCTCGAGGAGGACCTCACCTTCACCGGCCTCGCGGCCCTGGAGGACCCGCCCCGGCCCGAAGCGGCGGCCGCCATCCGCACCTGCCGGCAGGCGCGCATCCGCATCCTGATGGTCACCGGCGACCACCCCCGCACCGCGGAAGCCATCGCCCGCCAGATCGGGCTGGTGGAGGGGGACGCGGTGCGGGTCATAACCGGCGAGGCCCTGCGCCGCCTCACGGACACGGAACTCCAGCTGGCCCTGGACAATCCCGAGCTGGTCTTCGCCCGGCTCGACCCGGACCAGAAAACGCGCATCGTGGCCGCCCTGCAGCGCAAGGGCGAGGTGGTGGCGGTGACCGGGGACGGCGTGAACGACGCGCCGGCCCTGAAGGCGGCGGACATCGGCGTGGCCATGGGCCTCAGCGGCACCGACGTGGCCCGGGAGGCCTCGGACATGGTCCTGGCCGACGACAATTTCGCCAGCATCGTCGCCGCGGTCGAGGAGGGCCGGGCCATCTTCGACAACCTGCGGAAGTTCCTCACCTACCACATGACCAGCAACTGCGCGGAGCTGCTGGCCTTCATCGCCTTCGTGCTGCTCGGGGTGCCGCTGCCCCTGACGGTGCTGCAGGTGCTCATCATCGATCTGGGGACGGACCAACTGCCCGCCCTGGCCCTGGGGGCCGAGAAGCCGGAGGAGGGCATCATGGCCCGGCCGCCCAGGCCCCGCGCCGAACGCCTGCTGACGGGGAGGGTGTTCCTGCGGGCCTATCCGGTCATCGGGCTCTTCGAAGGCTTCGCCGGCATGGCGGCCTTCCTGGCCACCCTCCGGCATGGCGGCTGGTCCTGGGGCGAGGCTCTGGCCATCACCCACCCCTTGGCCCTCCAGGCCAGCGCCGCCTGCCTCAGCGGGATCATCGCCGGGCAGATGGTGGCGGTCTTCCTCTGCCGCAGCGAGCGTCTCTCGATGTTCCGGCGTCCCTTCACCCCGAGCCGGCTGATCTGGGCGGGAGTGGGGGCGGAGATCCTGGTGCTCCTGGCCATCAACCGGGGGTCCGGGATCCTTTCGGGCCTGGCCATCCCCGGGGAGGCCTGGATCGCGATGGTCCCTTTCCTGCTGGGCATGGTGGCGGCGGAGGAGCTCCGGAAGGCCCTGGTGCGGCGCTTCGGGCCGGCGGTCTGAGGGCGGTCGCGGCGCCCGTACCGCGCCCCGCCAAAGGGCCCGTAACGGAGTCCCCGGGACCGGCATCCGAGGACTCCAGACCCTCCCGAAAGGAGCCACCTTGCGAACCCTGATGACCGTCCGCATTCCCGTAGCCCAGGGCAACGCCGCCATCAAGAACGGCACCCTGCCGAAGGTCATGGAGGCCACCCTGGCCCGCCTCCAGCCGGAGGCCGCCTATTTCACCACCCGGGACGGCGAGCGCACCGCCCTCTTCGTCTTCGACCTGAAGGGGGTGGAGCAGATCCCCGTCATCGCCGAGCCCTTCTTCATGGCCTTCGATGCCAGGGTGGACTTCACGCCGGTGATGAACGGCGAGGACCTGAGGCAGGGCCTCTCCTCCATCGGCTGAGGGCCCTTCCCCTGATAGACTCGGCGTCTTGCTCCGAGGACGCCCATGCCCGTGGTGAACGCCGCCCAGTACCGTTCCATGCTCCAGCGCGCGAAGGAGGGGCGGTTCGCCTATCCAGCCTTCAACGTGACGTCCACGGAGACGGTGAACGCGGTGCTGCTGGGGTTGAAGCTGGCCAACGCCGACGGCATCGTCCAGATCAGCACCGGCGGCGCGGAATTCTTCTCGGGGCAGGGCGTGAAATCCATGGCCAAGGGGGCCACCGCGATGGCGGACTACACGCGCTTCATGGCCGCCGAGTACGACGTGAACGTGGCCCTCCACACCGACCACTGCCACCCGAAGCACCTGGAGGGCTTCGTCCTGCCCCTCCTCGCCGAGACCGAGGCCCGGCGCGCGGCGGGCCTGCCGAATCTCTTCAACGCCCACATGTTCGACGGCTCTGAGCTGCCCCTCGAAGAGAACATCCGCATCTCCTCGGACCTGCTGCATCGCTGCGCCGCCAGCGAGGTCCTCCTCGAAGTCGAGACCGGCATCGTCGGCGGCGAGGAGGACGGCCACGACACCAGCGGCCATGGCAAGGAGAAGCTCTACACGACTCCCGAGGACATGGTGGCCATCCACAAGGCCCTCTCGCCCCTCGGCCCCTACATGCTGGCGGCGACCTTCGGCAACGTGCACGGGGTCTACAAGCCCGGCAACGTCCAGCTGAAGCCGTCCATCCTGCGGGAGGGCCAGGCCGCCATCGCGGCGGCCTTCCCCGGCGCCTCGGCCATGCTGGTCTTCCACGGCGGCTCGGGATCGAGCCTCGCGGAGATCCACGAGACCCTGGACTACGGGGTGATCAAGATGAACATCGACACGGACACCCAGTACGCCTTCACCCGGGCCATCGCCCACCACATGTTCAAGAACTACGACGGCGTCCTCAAGGTGGACGGCGACGTGGGGGACAAGAAGGCCTACGATCCGCGGCCCTACCTCAAGAAGGCCGAGAGCAGCATGGCGGAACGCGTGAAGCGGGCCTGCGAGGACCTCCGCTGCGCAGGGCGGAGCGCCGGCAGGGCCCTCTAGGCTCAGCCCCGCAGGGCGGCCAGAAGGTCGGCCAGGGGCACGCTGGCGATGGCGGTGGCCCGGTCGCTCATGGCGAAGGGCAGGATGAGGTCGGGACCGTGGATCAGGGACCCGCAGCTGTAGACCACGTTGGGCACGTAGCCCTCCCGCCCGCTGCCCTCCGGCGCGATCAGCGGCTCCCGCAGGCGGCCGAGCACCCGGGTCGGATCCTTCAGGTCGAGCAGGGCCGCGCCGATGCAGTACTTGCGCATGGGACCGACGCCATGGGTGATCACGAGCCAGCCCTCCGGTGTCTCGATGGGGGAGCCGCAGTTCCCGATCTTCACCGACTCCCACATCTCCACCGGGCGCAGCAGCACCGCCGAATCGCTCCAGTAGTGGGGGTTGTCCGAGAACATGATGAAGAGGTTCTCGTCGTCCTGGCGACTGAGCATGGCGTAGCTGCCGTCGATGCGCCGGGGGAAGAGGGCCATGCCCTTGTTCTGCACGGCGGTGCCGGTGAGGGTGAGCACCCGGAAGCGCAGGAAGTCCTGGGTCTCGATGAGCTGGGGCAGGATGGCGTGGCCGTTGTAGGCCGTGTAGGTGGCGTAGTAGGTCGCCGCGCCGTCGTCCCCGAGGAAGCGGACGAACCGGGCGTCCTCGATGCCATTGCTCTCGTTGGAGGAGACGGGGAAGATGATCCGCTCGCTCATAGCCAGGCCCGGCGAGAAGGCCATCTCGTAGTTGGAGTCGGCGAGCCACTGGACGGAGTTGAGGGTGCCCTTGAGGTCCTGGGTCGCCGGCCGGGTCTCCCGCCGCACGTGGGCGATGCTCCGGTTCAGGTCGCTGCGGGTGAAGCCCTCCCCGAGCTGTTCCATCACGGCGGCGGTGTGAACGTTGTCGAAGCCCATCTCGTGCAGCTTGAGGACGAAGGGGGCCTTCTTGTAGGTGGGGTTGGGGTCGATGGCCGGCACGGTGACGTACCGCGAGACGGGATCCAGGCTGATGGCGCCGCCGGGCGCGATGAGGCCGGTGCGGAACTCGATGGAGGAGATGTGCCCCTCGCCGGTGGCGCGCAGGCTCATCACGAAGCGCAGCCCGCCGGCCGGGACGCCGGCCTGGTCTGGATGGGGCACGATGGAAGGGTTGAAGAGGGCGGCGGATTCCAGGGCGTACTCCCCGGAAAAGAGGGCGCCGATGAGGAGCTTCCGTTCCCGGGAGAGGGGCCGCTGGGTGAACAGGCTGGGCACCACCCGCTCGTAGTTCGCCATCAGGGGCGCCTCGATGTCCAGGTGCCGGGCTTCGAATTCCTTCAGCACGGCGGCCAGGTCCCGGGCGGTCTCCTCCTCGCTCAGGGCAAGGGCGCGCCCGATGATGGTGGTGATGCGGTGGGTGCTGGAGGGGATGAAGGGCCGGAGGATGACCCGGGCGCTCTCCGGCGCGAGGGTCGTGTCGTGGCGGCGGAGTGGGATGGGGGTCATGGGGCCAGGCCTGGCGGGGTGGCGGTGAGGAATTCGGCGTGGTTCATCTCGGCGAGGGCCAGGTGGAAGGCGAGGGTGGATTCGGCGCCCTGGTTCTCGTTGACGCGGTCCTCGTGGAGCCCGTCGCCGCAGCCGCCGCTGCTGGAATCGTAGAGGGGCAGGCCCAGGTCGTTGCGGCCCAGGAACCACTCGAAGGCCCGCCGGGCCTGGCGCAGCCAGGCCTCGTCGCGGGTGGCCCGGAAGGCCTCGAGGCAGGCCGAGACCATCGCCTGGGCCTCCACGGGCTGCTGGTCGTAGTCCGCGTGGGCGCCGTCCCGGGAATAGAATCCGTTGCTCCCGATGGGCCGGAAGTGGCCCGCCGGGGTCTTCTGCACCGAGGCCAGCCAGCCCAGGGACCGGAGCCCGATCTCCAGCGCCTCGGGGTGGGGCATCCATTGCCCGGCCAGGAGGAGGGCCTGGCAGAGGCGGGCGTTGTCGTAGGTTGCCCGGGGCTCGAACCAGGGCCATCGATCGCTCGCGCAGCCCTTCCACAGGCCGATGAGCTTGGCGGTGAGCGCTTCCCGGGATTCCCTCGCGAGGGCGCTGCCAGGGTGCTGCAGCAGGAATTCGTGAACGCCCAGCAGGGTGAAGGCCCAGGCGCGGGGGGAGGAGAAGGCGGCCACCACGGACAGCTTGCCCTCGAAGATCTGGACGCACAGCTTGCGGTGTCCCTCGTTGCGGGAGCGGCCGGCTCCCGTTCCCACCGCCCAGAGGGCCCGGGCGTGGCTGTCCTCGCTCCCGGAGTCCTCCAGCCAGTGCCGGCCATGGCTCATGAAGTTGCGGAAGCGGCCGGTCTCCCGGTTCCGCGCCGCGGACAGGAAGGCGAGGTAGATCGTGGCGAGGCGGTCCAGGTTCTCCGAAGGGGGGAGGCCCCCGAGGTCGTCCAGGAGGTTGCACAGGATGAAGGCCCGTGCGTTGTCGTCGGTGCAGTAGCCCTCGGCGTAGTTGGGGACGTTGAAGAGCGCGTGCTGGAAGATGCCGGTGCCGTCGCTCATGCGCACCACGTGCTGGAGCCGAAGCGGGGGCAGCTCGTAGGGCCGGCTCGCCAGCGTCCAGCCGGCGAAGGCCGCCCGGGGGGAGGCCCGCCGCTCGGTGCGGGCCCGCTGGAAGGACTGGAGGAAGCGCTGGGCCACCGCCGGCCACACCATCTCGCGGCCGAGCCGGTAGGCGTTCGTCCGGGTCTCCAGGAGGCGGCCCGGATCGTCGAGGAAGGCGCAGACCGCTTCGGCGATGGCTTGGGGATCGCGGAAGGGGACGAGGCTGCCCCGCCCTTCGGCGAGCAGCTCCTGGGCGTGCCAGTAGGGCGTGGAGACCACCGCCTTGCCGGCGCCGAAGACGTAGGCCAGGGTGCCCGAGGTGATCTGGGCCTCGTTGAGGTAGGGGGTGAGGTAGATGTCCGTCGCGCCGATGAACTCCTTCAGGTCCTCCAGGGAGACGAAGCGGTTGTAGAAGATGACGTGGTCCTTCACGCCGCGGTCCTCCGCCAGCCTTTCCAGCCCGAGGCGGTAGCTTTCGCCTTCCCGGGCGACGAGGTGGGGATGGGTGGCCCCCAGCACGAGGTAGACCGCGTCCGGATGCCGGCGCACGATCTCCGGCAGCGCCTCGATGACGTACTCGATGCCCTTGCCCGGCCCGAGGAGTCCGAAGGTGAGCAGCACGGTGCGGCCTTCCACGCCGAACTGGGCCTTGTAGAAGCTGGAGTCCATGAAGGGCATGTTGGGAATGCCGTGGGGAATGAGGTCCAGCTTGGAATCCGGAACCCCCCAGGTGTCGCGGAGGATCTCGGCCCCCTTGCGGGCCATCACCACCAGGCGGTCGCTGCGCCGCACCAGCTCCTCCATCACCCTGCGCTGGTCCGGGTTGGGCTCGCGCAGCACGGTGTGCAGGGTGGTCACCACCGGCATCCGGACTTCCTTGAGGAGGGCCAGCAGGTGGCTCCCGGCCGGCCCGCCGTAGATGCCGAACTCGTGCTGCACGCAGAGCACCTCCGCGTTGTTGAAGTTCAGGAAGTCCGCCGCCCGGCGGTAGGAATCCAGGTCCTTTTCGTCGATCTCGAAGCGCACCCGGGGCGGGTAGGCGTAGTGCTCGAGCCGGTCGTTGACGGCGCCCGCAAAGCACTGCGCCCCGGGCACCGCCGAAGCCACCGCCTCGCAGAGGTCGTGGGTGAAGGTGGCGATGCCGCAGAGCCGGGGGAGGTAGCCCCCCAGAAAGGCGATGCGGTCGGGCGGAGCGGAGTCCATCACCATGTCGCCTTCCTTCGCTGCCCAGACGCGGCAGCGCGCCAAGTTGTAGGGGTTCAGGCTACCACCCCAGGGCGCCGGCCACCCCGCGGCAGGTCGCTAGAGCCCCCGCTTCACCACCATGTCGCCCCGGTGGGTGGCCCGGTAGCGCCCCGCCTCCCGCTCCTGGATCAGGTCCAGGGAGCTCAGGTAGGCGAGATCCGCCTCGCTGATGCCCTTGATGGTCAGCAGCTTCTCCCGGGGCACGCCGGGGTGCTTGGCGATGAGCTGGAGGAGGGCGAGGCGGACGGCTGAGATGGGCAGGGTCATGCGGGCTCCGGATCGATGGGCCGATGGGCTCGCTGGGCCTTCAGCAGGGACTGGATCTCAGTATCCAGGGATTGAAGGAACCGGGAGCGGTCCTTTGGCGTGAAGGGGGCCGGGCCGCCGCCCAATTCCCCCATGTCCCGCAGGAAGGCGCTGAACTCGCGGGCCGCGAGGGCGTCGCCGATGGACGCCGGCGAAAAGATCCGGCCCTTGGGATCCAGGGCCCGCGCCCCCTTCGCCAGCACACGGGCGGCCAGGGGGATGTCGGAAGTGATGGCAATGTCCCAGGCCGTCGCCTGCTCCACGATCCAGTCGTCGGCGGCGTCGAAGCGCCCGCTCACGATCTTCAGCTCGACGAGGGGAAGGCGCGGCACGTTCATGCGGCGGTTGGCCACGACAAAGACCGGAAACCCGTAGCGGCCCGCCACGCGGTAGACCTCGTCCTTCACCGGGCAGGCGTCGGCGTCCACGAAGAGGCGGATCACTGGGGCGTCCGTCTGGCCTCGACGGCGTCGATGAGCGCGTCCAGGGCCATGCGCAGGGCCCGGTCCGTGGCCGGATCGGTGACCTCGCCGGAGGGATTGAGCTTGTGGCGGATGCGGGGCAGGGGGAAGGAGGCCTCCCGGACCAGCCGGGTCCCCAGAGCCGTCAGGACCCAGAGCAGGCCCTGGTGGGCCTTGTCGCCACCGGTGTTGGAAGGGCTGGCCGCCAGGGCCATCACGGGCTTGCCTTCGATGACGCCCATGGAGACCACCCAGTCCAGGGCGTTCTTCAGGACGCCGGGCATGCCGAAGGCGTATTCCGGCGTGCAGAAGACGAGCCCTTCGGCGCCGGCGATGCGGGCCCGGAGGTCCAGCACGGGCGCCGGCGCCCGGTAGTCGTGGGGATCCAGGTCCAGGCCGGGATCAAAGAAGGGCAGCTCCCCGAGCCCGTCGTAGAGGTCGATGGACACGCCCTCCGGCGCCATGGCCGCCAGGGCCCGCAGGAGGGCGGTGTTGGAGGAGGTGGCGCGAAGGCTGCCGGAGATGGCGAGGAGGCGGAGGGTCATGCTTCCAGAGTGGGGCGCCGGGGCGCGGGACCGCAATCCGGGCGGGCTATCCTGGGTCCCGCCGCCCTGCTCTGGAACCCCATGCCCCGTCCTTCAGCCAAGCCCCCACCCCCGGCTCCCCGGCCGGACGGACCCTCCACGGCCAAGCCGGGCCTGCACCCCCGGAACCGGCACCGGGAGGGCTACGACTTTCCCGCCCTGGTGCAGGCCGACCCTGGCCTCGCCGCCTTCCTGACCAAGAACCCCGCTGGCGGCACCACCGTGGACTTCGCGGACCCCGGCGCGGTCCGGGCCCTCAACCGCGCCCTCCTCCGCCACCACTACGGAGTCCAAGGCTGGGAGCTTCCGCCCGGCTTCCTCTGCCCGCCCATCCCCGGCCGGGCGGACTACCTGCACCACGCCGCGGACCTCCTCGCCGGGGACCATGGGGGCCGCATCCCCTGTGGCGAGAGCCTGCGGGTCCTTGACATCGGGACGGGCGCCAGCGCCGTCTATGCCCTTCTGGGGCACGCAGAATACGGCTGGAGCTTCGTGGGCTCCGAGTCGGAGCCTCGGGCTCTCGCCGCCGCCGCCGCCATCCTCGCGGCCAATCCGGACGCCGCGCGGCGCATCGAGCTGCGGCGGCAGCGCCAGCCGGGGCACATCCTGCAGGGCCTGCTCAAGCCCGGGGAAAGCTTCGCCCTCAGCCTCTGCAATCCGCCCTTTCACGCCTCCCCGGAGGAGGCCCGGGCCGGCAGCGCGCGGAAGTGGCGGAACCTGAAGGGCAGCCGGGCCACGGGGCCCGTCCTCAACTTTGGCGGGCAGGGCGGCGAACTCTGGTGCCCGGGCGGCGAGGCCGCCTTCGTCGGCCGCCTGATCGCCGAGAGTGGGGAGTTGCGGGACCGCGTCCTCTGGTACACGAGCCTGGTCTCCAAGGCGGAGAACCTGCCAGCCCTGCGCCGCGCCCTCCGGCAGGCCGGCGCCTTGGAGGTCCGCATCCTGCCCATGGCCCAGGGGCAGAAGCGCAGCCGCATCCTGGCGTGGACCTTCGTGCCGCCCGCCTCGCGCCCGGCCTGGTTCGGATCCTAGGCTGGTTCCGGCAGGGCCGCGGGCTCAGTGGCGTCCAGGAGGGCCAGGTCCACCACCGTCATGGCGCCCTCCCGGCCTTCCACCATGGGGAGGAAGCGCCGCGCCCAGGCGACCTCCTCGGCCTTGTAGGAGCTGCGGGCGTAGACCGTCTGGGCGAAGGTGTCGTCGAAGGCCTTGATGAGCACGATGAACTCGGCGTCCGCGGCGCGCAGCTCCGCCTCCCCCAGCCCCGCCAGCGGGCTCTCGGCGTCCATGGGGTGCACGAGGGTCCAGTTGGAGGGGAACAGGTTGATGCGCGTGCGCTCCAGCTTCAGGGCGGAGAAATGGCGGTTGCCGGTTTCGGGCTCCAGGAGGCTGAGGGTGACGTTCGCCTCCACCTCGATGAGCTGGTTGCTGCGCTCGTTCACGATGCGGAACATGAAGGCCCGCCCGCCCCGAAAGGGGGCGACCACGGCGTGCCTGCTGAACAGGACCCGGGCATGGGGCCGGGAGAAGCGGCCGTAGAGGAGGCCCGTGGCCACGGCGAAGGCCAGCAGGCCCACCAGGGACTCCACGGCGGCGACGACGCTGGAGAGGGTGCCGATAGGATAGATGTGGCCATAGCCCACGGTGGTGAGGGTCTGGGCGCTGAAGAAGAAGGCGTCCAGGAAGCCCATGGGCGCGCCGGAGGCCTTCGCGAAATGCTCAAGGCCGATGAGGGTGTAGAGGCTCCCGAAGCAGAGGTTGGCCAACAGGTAGCCCGCCAGCAGCATCCCGATGAACCGGAGTAGCGACATGGCGATGAGCTGGTGGTAGAGCTCGTAGGGCCGGAAGGCCGGGGCGCCCACCCGGCGCACGTTGAAGCTGCCGTCCTTGTTCACGCCCCGGCGGGGACCGGTCTTCAGGCCCAGGCCGAGGTCGTCGCCCGGCGGGCCCGGGCGCTGCCGGAGGGAGGTCCTGGAGGCCATGTACCGCAGCATACCCGGTCGAACCGGACGGGCCGCGGGGGGCGGGCTTCAGAAGGAGACGCTGACGGCGACGGAGAAGCCCGGGTGGCGCCGGTTGTACAGGTAGTAGCCGTCGCCGTTGAAGTCGATGTAGACGTCGTCGTCGGCATACCAGGTCTCGGACCAGATCTCGGGCCAGGGATCCACCAGGAGGAACCAGTAGTTGCCGTAGCGGAAGCGGGGATAGCCGCCGTGGATCACCGGCCGCGTGCGGATCCGGAACCAGTGGGCAGGACCGTAATGGGTCCGGTAGTGGGCTTCGGGGATGTAGTAGCCGCCGTAGCCTCCCCGCTGGGACCAGGTGCGGTGCTCGGCCTCCCAGCGGCGGGCCCGGTGCTCCTGCCAGGTGCGGTGCTGGTCCCAGGCGCCCTCGACGCGCCAGCCGTGGCTGCGTTCCCAGGCCCGGGCCTGCTCCCGGTTCCGGGACGGGGGCAAGTAGCGGCTCCCGTGAGTGGGAGCGGGGGTGAAGGTGGTGGATCCGGGCTGGTCGTGGACGGTGGGGGGGCGGACGTCCCGGCCCCGGGGCGGGATCCGGCCGTCCGGCCAGCCGCCAGGGTCACGGCGATCCTCCCTGCGATCCTCCCTCCGGTCTTCCCGGCGCTGCCGCTCCCCGGACTGGGGATAGGGATCCGCGGGCTTCAGGGGTTCGGGATCCCGGTAGGGATCCGCGGGCTTGGACTCCCGGGAGGGCCGCTCGGGCCGGGATGGTCGTTCAGGCCTCGGGGGACGGGGGTCCCCCTGGGCCCCGGCCGTGAGGGCCAGCAGGAGCAGGCCGAGGGTGGTGCGGGCAGGGCGGGTGTTCACGGTTTCCTCCGGGGATGGGCAGAACGTAGGTCCGCCAGGGAGGCCGGACCATGGCGGGGGTCACCGGAAGCCGGGGCCGAACAGGTGCCAATCACCGCCCGCCCCCCAGGGCCAGGCCCAGGATGGCCGCCAGGGTGTCCATGAGCTGCCGCCTGGCTTCGGGGAAGGCGTCCCGGTCGAAGCTCTGGAAACTCAGGAGCCCGAAGGGCCTGGTGCCCCAGCCCTCCCCCACGCCGAGGGGAATGCCGTACCAGCTCGGGGGCGTGAGGCCCGTCGCCTTCTCCGCCGCGGTGAGCACGTTGCCCACCGTGGCACCTTCTTCCACGGTGCGGATGTAGAGGGGCTCGCCCGCGTCCATGGCCCGTTCCGTGAGCCCCCGCGGCTCATCATAGGGGCGGGAGGGGTGGTTCCGGGCCCGGCCGCCCTCGAAATAGAAGGGGAAGGAAAGAAGTCCCGAAGACCGGTCCAGCATCGCCAGGTAGAAGCAGGCCAGGTTGAGGGGCTTGAAGCAGAGCCCGTGCAGGGCCTCCGCCAGGGCCACCGGGGTGTCTCCGGGCTTCAGGCAGGCCGCCGCCGCCCGCACCAAGGCGAGGTCCGCCTCCAGGTGCAGGCCCAGTTCCCGCAGGTCCCCCACGTCCCGCCGCTGCGCCGCGACTTCGGCCTCCAGCGCCGCGATCCGCGCCTCCTGGGCCTTTCGATGGGGAAAGAGAAGCATGGTCCAGCCTCGGGCTCGTACCAATTTGCAAGGGAAGCCGGCGCATTGCCAGTCATTCCGGGGCGGGAGCCGCGGGGGACCCCGGTCCTGCCCCTTGTGACCTGCATCGACCCGCGGTGTGATGGGATCGAGGCACTTCCGGAGGCCCGATGTCCACCCCGCGCGTGAAAGAGATCCTGTCCTGGTACGGCTCCGAGAACCCGGGGGTGAAGGCCAACCTCGCGAGGCTGATGAATCACGGCCGCCTGGCGGGCACGGGGAAGTTCGTGATCCTGCCGGTGGATCAGGGTTTCGAGCACGGGCCCGCCCGCAGCTTCGCCCCCAACCCGCCGGGCTACGACCCCCGCTACCACGTGGAGCTGGCCATGGAGGCCGGCTGCAACGCCTACGCGGCGCCCCTGGGCTTCCTGGAGGCTATCGCCTCGGACTACGCCGGGGACATCCCCCTGATCCTCAAGCTCAACAACAGCGACAGCCTCGCCAAGGGCCTCGAGCCCTGCTCGGCCGTCACCGGCAGCGTGGAGGACGCCCTGCGCCTGGGCTGCGCCGCCATCGGTTACACCATCTACCCCGGCAGCGGCGAGCGGAACGCCCAGTTCGAAGCCCTCGGCGAGCTGATCTTGGAGGCCAAGGCCGCCGGCCTGCCCACGGTGGTCTGGTCCTATCCCCGGGGCGCGGGGCTGAGCAAGGAGGGCGAGACCGCCGTGGACGTGGTGGCCTACGCGGCCCAGCTGGCCGCCCAGCTCGGCGCCCACATCATCAAGGTGAAGCCGCCCAAGGCCCACCTGGAACAGAAAGAGGCCGCCGCCGCCTTTGAGAAGGCCGGCATTCCCGTGGCCACCCTCGCCGACCGGGTCCGCGAGGTCGTCCGCAGTGCCTTCAACGGCCGCCGCATCGTCATCTTCAGCGGCGGCGAGGCGAAGGGCGCCGAGGAGGTGCTGAAGGAGGTGGCGGAGATCGCCGCTGGCGGCGGCTTCGGCAGCATCATGGGAAGAAATGCCTTCCAGCGTCCGAAGGCGGAGGCCCTGGCCCTCCTGGCAGCCGTCATGGACATCCACGCCAAGGCCGCGGCGGGCTGATCCTAGGCCGCCACGCCGAACAGGGCTCCCACACCGGCGGTGATGCCCATGGCCAGGGCCCCCCAGAAGGTGACCCGCCAGGCCCCGGCGGCCACGCCGGCGCCACCGGCCTTCGCCGCCACGCCGCCGAGGAGGGCCAGGAAGACCAGGGACGTCGTGGACACCAGCCCCAGGACCAGGGAAGGGGGGACGAGGGCCGCGATCAGGAGGGGGAGGGCGGCGCCCACGGCGAAGCTGCCGGCGGAGGAGAGGGCTGCCTGCACGGGCCGGGCGCGCAGGGCGTGGGTGATGCCCAGCTCGTCCTGGGCGTGGGCCCCCAGGGCGTCGTGGGCCATGAGCTGCTCCGCCACCTGGCTGGCCAGGTCCGCATCCAGGCCCCGGGCCTTGTAGATGGCCGCCAGCTCGCGCCGTTCGCCGGCGTCGTCGGTCCGCAGTTCCTCCCGCTCCCGCTCGATGTCGGCCTTTTCCGTATCGGCCTGGGAGTGCACGGAAACGTATTCCCCCGCCGCCATGGACATGGCGCCGGCCACGAGGCCCGCGACCCCGGCCACGAGGATGGCGGAGCGGGTGGCGTGGGAGGCCGCCACGCCGAGGATCAGGCTCGCGGTGGACACGATCCCGTCGTTGGCTCCCAGCACCGAGGCCCGGAGCCAGCCGATGCGGGCAGTGCGGTGGCGTTCGAGGTGGCGAGAGTGCATGGGCGTTCCCGGTACAGACCCCCATGCTCCCACCGATCCTGGGGCAGCAGTGGGCTTCCGGGCGCCAAGGGGATTCCCGTCGGTCCGGGGGCTCCGCCGGAGCGGGAAAAGGCGCCGCAGCCGCCCCGGCTGCTTCTCTTTCCCGCCGCTTCGGGTAGCATCCCGGCAGACCCCTGCGAGGTAGCCATGTTTGCCCGATCCATCTCCGTGGACGTCAACCCCTTCGGTACCAGCCCGATCCTCAACAAGGAGCAGCTCTGGAAGGGCATCGAGACCAAGGCCGAGGATCCGGTGATCTTCGTGCCGGGCATGGAGTCGAGCCGCGTGGTGGAGCGCACGGAGGACGGCTTCATCCGGGAGGTGGTGGTGCGCGGGGAGACCTTCCGGGAGCGGATCACCCTGCTGCCACCCGTGCAGATCCGGTTCGACCGCATCGAGGGCAACGAGAGCGGCTGGATCACGAACACCCTCAGCGAGGGCCCCCACGGCCTCCTGCTCACCTACACCATCGCCATCAGCTTTCCGGGGGTGTGGCCGGGTTCCGAGGAGGAGCAGAAGCTGGGCTCCGTCCTCGCGGCCAATTACGCCCAGGCCATCGATCTGAGCCTCGCCACCATCCGGAAGCTGGTGGCCGAGGGCAAGATCTGAGGGCGGTCCCAGCCCCGCAGGTTCCCGATCGGAACGGCGGACATCAAGTCCGCCCGATCGGAACGGCGGACATCAAGTCCGCCCGATCATCAGCGTGTTCGCCGCCCATTCGGTCCAGAACTCGGCGGGGGTGTCCTTGTCGTACTGCAGCGCGTCCAGGGTGCCCGGCGACGGCTCGGTGATGCTGAGGACCGGGATCTGACCCAGGCCGTAGACGCAGGCGCAGGCCATGAACCGGGCGGCATCCCCCACCGTGACGATCTTCAGGCGGCCCATGGAGCGATCCGCGCAGGCCTGGATCAGGGTCTGCAGGCGGTGGATGTTCCAGGGCCTTGTCACCTTGCCGAAGTCCGCCGGCTCGTTGCGCAGGACGTAGCCGGCATAGGTCATGGCCAGGCTGCTGGTGCGCGGGGGCGATTCGTCCCAGAAGCCTCCCCGCCCCAGGATGAAGTCCGTGTCCCGCTTGTGCAGCAGGCCCGCCCGCTGCAGGGCCTGCCAGAGGAGGTGGCCGCCGTTGTGGCTGTCCTCCCAGAAGGGCGCGGGCTGGAGGAGGGCACGATCGTCGGCGAAGCCGCCCAGGAGCAGCAGCAGGATGGGCCCCTTCTCCGGGAAGATGGTCGGGATGTCGAGGGGCACGAAGTTCCGCCGGTCCTCCGGGCTGCCCTCACCCGGCGCGCGGCCCCGCTTGCGCCGTTCGACGGGGGGCGCGTTCTCGTGGGCGACCACCAGCCGGGAGCCCTCCTCCGTGGGCTCGACCCGCAGACGGCCGTGCTCCAGGCGGGCCAGGATCTCGGCGGGGGTGAATTTTCCGGTGTCGAAGGGGGAGGGTTCGGGCATGCCCGGCTCGGGGAGGAGTGGAAAAGGTGGGGAAGAGCGTCCAGTCTAGCCAGAGGAATCCTTCCGGGAGGCCGGCATGAACACCCAGGACATCGTCCTCCTCCCGGGGCGCCGGACGCCCTTCGTGGAATACAACGGCGCCTTCCGGCACCTGCGGGCCCAGGATCTGGGCATCCATGCGGCAGCGGGCGCCCTCCAGACCGCAGGGGTGGAGGCGGCCCTTGTGGACCATGTCGTGATGGGGATGGTCCTCCAGACCACCGCCGACGGCCTCTACGCCGCCCGGCACGTGGGGCTCGGCGCGGGCTGCCCGGTGGGGACCCCGGCCCTGATCGTCAACCGGCTCTGCGGTTCGGGGCTCGAGGCCATCCAGGAGGGCGCGCGGCTGGTTCGTCAGGGGGAGGCCTCGGTGGTGCTGGCGGGCGGCATGGAAGCGATGAGCCAGGCTCCCTTCGTCCTGCGGGGGGACCTGCGCACCGGGCTGCGCCTCGGCGGCGGAAAGCTGGAGGACAGCCTGATGCAGGGCCTCTACGACCCCCAGTGCGGCCTCTTCATGGCCCAGACCGCCGAGAACATCGCCCGGGACCGGCACCTGGGGCGGGAAGCCCAGGACGCCTTCGCCGCCGAAAGCCAGCGCCGGGCCGTCGCGGCCTGGGAGGCCGGGATTTTCGCGGAAGAGGTGTTGCCCATGGAGGTGAGCCAGGGCCGCAAGGTCCTCCGGGTGGACCGGGACGACCACCTGAAGCCGGGCACCACCGTGGAAGTCCTGGCGCGTCTGGCGCCGGCCTTCGGCCGGGACGGCACCGTCACCGGCGGGAATGCCTCCGGCATCGTGGACGGCGCTGCGGCCCTGGTGGTGACCTCGGCGGGGGAAGCCGAGGCGCGGGGCTGGAAGCCCCTGGCCCGGATCGCGGCCTACGCCGCGGTGGGGGTCGAGCCCGACCGCATGGGCCTCGGGCCCGTGCCCGCCATCCGCAAGGCCCTGGCCCTGGCGGGGCGCACCGTCGCCGACATGGACCTGGTCGAGGTGAACGAGGCCTTCGCGGCCCAGTGCCTGGCGGTGATGCACGACCTGGAGCTGGATCCGGCCAAGACGAACGTGCACGGCGGCGCCATCGCCCTCGGGCATCCCCTGGGCGCCAGCGGCGCGCGCCTCGCCCTCCACCTCGGCTACCGCCTGCGGGCGGAGAACAAGCGCTGGGGCCTCGCCTCCCTCTGCGTTGGCGGGGGCATGGGGGTGGCCATGGTGCTGGAACGGTGCTGAGCTTGGACGCAAACCCGCGCCAATGCTAGGATTGGGGTTCCCCTGGGGAGTCGCCAAGTGGTAAGGCAGCAGGTTTTGATCCTGCCTATCGAGGGTTCGAATCCTTCCTCCCCAACCAGAACGCCGGCCCCGCGAGGGGCCGCTTTCCGGGGAGGGCCGAAAAGGCCTATGGATTCGACTTCGGCGTGTACCCGAACTCCTCCACGCTGAGCAGGTCGGGGCGGATGACGCTGGCCTCCCCCTGCTCCAGGCGGCTTATGGCGCGGGCGCCGGTGGTGCTTTCGTAGGCCAGCAGCACCTTCTGCTCGATCTGCTCCCGGGTCTCGTTGTTCATGGGGAAGGCGATGTCCTTGAAGCTGCCGTCCCGCTTGCGCTTGCTGGGCATGGACACGAAATAGCCGTCCTCCCCTTCCACGACGCGCAGGTCCCCCACCAGGAAGCACTCGTCGATGACGATGGAGGCGAAGGCGCGCAGCTTCTCATCGCCCTCGATCCGGTTGATGCGCACCTCGGTGATATTGAGCAAGGCCAATCCTCGAAAAAGACCGCGGGTCAATGTCTTCGGAACATCGAGCCATCAATCGTGATGGGCCTGAGCCCCGAAGGGGCGAAGATGTTCAGCATGGCTTCATTGTAGCGCCTGGGGCTCACAGCAGCTCGATCCAGCCCCACTGGCGCCCCTCGCGGTCCCCGCGGCGGTAGGACCAGAGCAGGTCAGCCTGGCAGACCGTGCAGAGGTTGAGGGAACCATCCCGGGCGGGATCCAGGCCGAGGTCCATGGCCTGGGCGCCCAGGAAGCCGTGCAGGTCCAGATGCGGCCTTCCCCGTGCGCCTTCCGAGACCAGCAGGTCGTGCCAGGCCGGATCCACCGCGGCGGCCTCCACCACCTCCGGCCCTACCTCGAAGTGGCAGCGCTGGATGGCGGGGCCGAGGGCCCACACGAGGTCCGAAGCCTCGCCGCCGAGTTCCGAAAAGCGGGCCACGCCCTTCCGGAGGATCCCCGCCACGGCGCCGCGCCAGCCCGCGTGCAGGGCGGCGATCCACGGGCCGTGGGGCGTCGCGCCCGCCAGCAGGATGGGCACACAGTCCGCGACCCGCACGCCGATGGGCAGGCCCGGCTGCATCGTCCAGAGCCCGTCCCCTTCCACCACCGCGTCGGCGGCCTCGACGACGCCGCAACCATGGACCTGGGAGAGCCGCATGGGGAGCAGGTCGTGGGGGGCGTCCAACCGGGTGGAGAAACCCCAGCGGAGCGGAAAGGGCGGGGCGATCTGCGGGGTCAGCATGCCTCAGCCCCGGGGCCAGAGCAGGAGCAGCAGGCTCACGTCCGTGATGGCCCAGGCCAGCAGACCGCGGTACATCCCGGCCTCGTGCTGCGAGTCGGTCCACCGCGCCCACTGGAGGCGCCAGGGAACCAGCACGGCCAGCCAGGCCAGCAGGGAGATTCCCAGAAAGAGGGGATTGGCCCCCTGCCTCAGGACCGCCCAGGCGAACCAGAGGTGCGCCACGACGAGGGCCCCCAGGGCATAGTTCAGGCTGCGGGCCACGCCCATGCGGATCACCAGGGTCTGGTCCCCCCGGGCGCTGTCCTCCGCCACCTGGTAGATCTGGGTCATGGGATAGAGGCTCGCGAAGAGGAAGCCGAAGCCCACGCAGGCGTCCACCACCGGGGCGGTGAGGGGCCGGCCCGTGATGGCCCAGCCCGCCATCGGGGTGAAGAAGCCGAAGCCCACGCAGTTGATGGCCATGTCCCAGCCCGCCCGGGCCTTGAGGCGGATGGGCGGCACGCTGTAGAGCACGCTCATGAGTGCGCAGGTCAGCACGATCTCGAAGAAGTACTTCCCCTTGGGCGGGACCCTGAGGAACCAGAGGCTGAGGGCGAGGCTGGCGACCAGCAGCAGGATCGAGAAATGCAGCAGGTACTTCGGCGGCTTCGGGGGCGCCTTCAGATAGCCGATGTCCCCCTCGTCCTGGTCGAAGGCGCTGTTGATGGCGAGGGTTCCGCCGTTGAGGAGCACCACGAAGACGAACCAGCCCAGGAGGGTGGCCTTCCAGCCGCCCGCGCCGAAGGCCCGGAATCCGGCCGCCCACATCGTCCCCAGCAGCAGGTGGGCCGTCATGATGGGCCATTCCAGGGGCCGCAGGTGCAGCAGGTAGGCCATCAGCTCCCGGCCGAGGACTTTCTCGAAAAGGATTCTCAGGGCGAATTTCGGCATTCTCATGGGATCAGCAGGATCTTCCCGATGGCCCCGCGCCCCTCCAGGAAGGCATGGGCGGCGGCTCCGTCGGCGAGGGGGAAGGTCCGGGCGATGCGCACCTTCAGATCGCCGGAGCGGACCCAGGCGAAGAGCTCCTTGGCCCGGGAGACCCGCTCCTCCCGGCTCGTGAGGACGTTCCAGAGGTCGCCCCCGGTGAGGGATTTCGAGGTGTCCATGAGCATGCGGGGGTCCACCTTCTCCGGATCGCCGCCGGCCATGCCGAAGAAGACCACGCGGCCGCCGGTCCGCACGGCGCCGAAACTCTGCATCAGGGTTGAACCCACCGAGTCGTAGGCCACGTCCACGCCACCCCCGGACCAGTCCAGGGCTTCGGAGACCCAGTCCCCGCCATAGAGGGCCACCCGGTCCGCACCGGCCTCCCGAGCCGCCTCCGCCTTGGCCTCGCTCGACACCAGGGCGAAGACCCGCGCCCCGAGAACCTTCGCGAAATGCATCAGGAACAGGCCCACGCCCCCGGCGGCGGCATGCACCAGGACCGATTCACCGGCCCTCAGGGGATGGCTGTCCCGCACCAGGTACTGGGCCGTGAGGCCCTGGAGGAGCAGGGCCGCCCCGGTCTCGAAGGGGATGTCGTCCGGCAGGGGGATCAGTTTGTCGAAGGGCACCGCCACGAGTTCCGCGTTGGCGTGAGGGCTGTCGGCGAAGGCGACGCGGGTCCCCGGCGGAAGGTCACAGCCGTTCGCCGCTTCCACGACGCCCGCGGCCTCGTAGCCCGCGATCCAGGGCGGCTCCCCGGCCAGGTGGTAGCTGCCCTTGCGGCGGTAGACATCGGCGAAGTTGAGGCCGATGCCCTTCGTGCGGACGAGGGCTTCGCCAGGCCCAGGCTCCGGATCCGGCCGCTCTTCCAGGCGCAGCACCTCCGGGCCGCCGAAGCCCCTGAAGCAGAGGGCCTTCATCAGGCGGCGCTGCTCGCGTCCTGGCCGGCAGCGGGACGGGGGCCGAGCCGGGGCTCCACCAGCTCCGTCATGGCCGCCTGGAGGTGGGGCACGCTGAATTGTGTGTCCACGCACATGCCGTGGGGCAGGGCGAGGGGGATTACGTAGGCGGGGACCTCGGCGATCTTGGTGAGGCCCTTCAGCAGTCGGTCCGTGCAGCTCACCGCCACGATGAGGTCGGGCCGGTATTCCCGGGCCTCCCGGTAGGCCTTGTGGCTCCGGTTCGTGATCCGGCTCTCCCAGCGCCCTTCGATCATGGCGTTCATGTAGTCGCCCACGGGACAGAGGCCGCAGTCGTAGCAGTTCTTGAGGTCCTCGAAGATCTCGGCCTTGCACTTGGCCAGCTGGATGCAATGTGGCAGCAGGACCAGGGAGCGCTGGGCCTTCCGCCCCGCGAAGGCCTGGCGGATGCGGAAGTTGTTCCAGCCGCAGAAGGCCAGGATCCAGGCGTCCTCCTTGCCCATCAGGCGGGCCAGGGGCCTGAAGAGACGCACCCACAGGCCGTCCCAGCGCACGATGCTGCCCCGGTTCCGCAGGTAGCTGTCCCCGGACTTGAAGGTGGGCCAGGCCACCGCCAGGCAGGCGATGGCGCTCAGGCTCCACCACCCGAAGAGCCTGGGCTGGGCCAAGGCCGCGGCGACGCAGAGGCCCATCCCGAGCAGCGGCATGCCCCGGCGCACCCACAGGAAGGGTCCGTAGCGCTCGGCCGGGAGGGTGGCGGGGGTCATGGCTTCATTTTGGGTCGAATGCGGGCGTCGCGGAGCTGAAATCGCAAGGCCGGGTTCCGGTTCACTTGGCGGCGCTGGCCAGGCCCACGAGCTTCTTGAGGTCGTCGTCCTTCCAGCGGATGCCGCCGCCGAAGAAGAAGGTGCGGAGGTCCTTGTTGGCGAGATCCTGCCAGCCGGCGCTCAGGTAGAGGTTCTTCCAGAGCTGGTAGCTGCCGGTGACCCGGTAGCGGGGCTTCTCCTTGCCGTCCCGCTTGGTGAAATCGTAGGCGAGGGCCCCCAGCCGGAAGCGGTCGTCCAGGGTCCGGAACTCCGCGCCGCCGCCGCCCTTGCCCTCCACGATGCCCGCGCTCAGGACCCAGTTGTCGCCGAGTCGCTTGGCGAACTGGGCGGAGACCGTGAGGGCCTGGTCGGAGGTGATGTTCCGGGTCTTTTCCACCACCTCCACCGGCAGGCCGGTGAAGGGATCTATCTTCGTGATGGTGCGGGTGGAATCGGCGATCTTGCCATCGGGGGTGGAGTTGAGCTGGAGGCTGTACCAGTAGTCCTTCCGGGGCACGAGATCGATGCCCAGGCCCGTCTGGCTGTCGCCCCGGCTGGTCCAGCGGTTGGCGCTGAGGTCCAGGCGCAGGTCCATGGCCTTGTAGCCGCTAAGCATCTCGTTCACGTTGTCCACCGCCGTGTTGATCTTCTTGATGGTGGTCTCGTCCGTGAGCAGCTTGCCGATGGTGCCTTCGCCCCGGTCCAGCTTCGCGGTGATGGACTTCAGGTTGGCGGAGGTCTCCTGGAAGCTGTTGGCCAGCCTCCGGACGTCCTGCATCGCCCCCTTCAACTCGGGGCGGTTCTCCGCGATCAGGCCGTTGAGGTTCTTCCCCAGCTCCTCGAACTGGGAGGCCAGCCGGGGCAGGCGCTCCCGCAGGTCCCCGCTCATGGCCTCGACGTTGGCCATGGTCCGGTTGATGGAGCCATGGTTCTCCTGGGCCATGGTCCGGATCTCCGCGGTGAGCATCCGGACGTTGTCCACGATCTCGTCCAGCTTCGAGCGGCCGGCCTCGCCGCCGATGCTCTGGTTGAGGGAGTAGGTGATGCCCTTCACGTCCTGGCCGATGGCTCCCATGGTTTCCATGAGCTGGTCGAGGCTGACGGAGGTCTTGCTCTTGATGGGCTGGTCCTCCTCGTGGGGTCCCCGCTCCGCGTGGCCCACGTCCAGGTCAATGTACTTCTCGCCGAGGATACCGATGGCCGCCAGGCTGGCGGTGGCGTCCCGGTTCACTTGGAAGTCCTTGGGCACGGTGATGTAGACCCTCGCCCTCCCGTTCTCGAGCTGGATGCGATGGACGCTGCCCACCTTGACCCCCGCCACGCGGACCGGGCCCTGCTCGTTCAGGCCGGCCACCTGGTCGAAGCTGGTGGAGTAGGTCTTCACGTCCTTGCGGCTGCCGAACTCCAGCTTGTCCATGCGGAAGACCAGGATGCCGAGCACCGCGAGGGCTCCGATGAAGAATGCGCCGACTTTGGTTTCGAGTTTCATGCGGGGTCCCCTTTCGGAGCGCGCTTGGGAGGCGGCGGGTCAAGCAGGAACGGTCCGTCCGCGTCCCCGCGGAGGAATTGCTGGATCACGGGATTGGGATTCGCCTTGAACTCGTCCGGAGGCTGGACGGCCAGGCATTCGCCGCGGAAGAGCAGGGCGATCCGGTCGCCGATCTCGAAGGCTGATTTCAGGTCGTGGGTGATGGTGATCGTGGTGACCCCCAGCTCGTGCTTGAGGTCCAGGATCACCCGGCCGATCACGTCCGTCATCACCGGGTCCAGGCCGGTGGTGGGCTCGTCGAAGAGGAGGATCTTGGGCTTGAGGGCGATGGCCCGGGCGAAGCCGACCCGGCGCTTCATGCCCCCCGAGAGCTCCGCGGGCTTGAGCTGTTCCGTGCCCTTCATGCCCACCATGGAGAGGCACTCCTCCACCCGGGCCTGGACCTCCTTCTCTTTCATGTGGCTGTGCCGCCGCAGGGCGAAGGCCACGTTCTCGAAGACCGTCATGGAATCGAAGAGGGCCGCCATCTGGAAGCACATCCCGATCCGCTTGCGGGTCTCGAAGAGCTCCTCGTGGCTCATCTCGTGGACGACCTTGCCGTCCACCGCCACGTGGCCAGAATCGGGCACCAGGAGGCCCATGATGTTTCGCAGGAGCACGGTCTTGCCGGTGCCCGAGCCGCCCAGGACGACCAGGCTCTCGCCCTGCTCCACGGCGAGATTCACGTTCGAGAGCACGACCTTCGGGCCGAATGCCTTGGACAGGTTCACCACTTCGATGACTGGGACGCTCATGGGATCGGCCGGCCTAGACCAGGAGCATCTTGGTGAGGAAGAAGTCCGCAATGAGGATCCACGGGGCCCCCTCCGCGATCCGCGCAGCGGGGAGCGGGAGCGCGTGACTAGATGTCACGCGCGATCGGGGGGTGGTCGGCGGAGCCGCGCAGTCTTTCATACGAGAAGCATTTTCGTGAGGAAGAAGTCCGCGATGAGGATCCACAAGCTCGACGTCACCACGCTGCTGGTGGGCGCGTTGCCGACGCCCTCGGCGCCGCCCCGGGTCCGGTAGCCCTTCCAGCAGCCCACGAGGGCGATGATGGCGCCGAAGACCAGGGCCTTGGTGAGGGCGATGCGCAGGTCCCGGAGCTCCACCAGCTTGTAGAACTCGGTGGAGAAGACGATGGGGCTCTGGCCCTGGGTGGTGACCAGCAGCAGGTAGCCGCCCCAGTAGCCCACGTAGATCGCGATGGACGTGAGGAGGGGGAGCATCAGCAGGGCGGCGAGGAGGCGGGGCACGAACAGGTAGTGGATCGGGTCCGTGGCCAGGCACTCCAGGGCGTCGATCTGTTCCGTCACCTGCATGGTGCCCAGCTCGGCGGCCATGGCGGAGCCGACCCGGCCGCTCATCATCAGTCCCGTGATCACCGGGGCCAGCTCCCGGACCACGGCGAGCCCCTCGACCTGGGAGGCGAGCCCCTCCGCCTGGAACTGCTTGAAGCCGAAGGAGAGCTGGACGGCGAACACCATGCTCACCGCCAGGCTGGTCAGCACCACCACCGGAATCGAATTCACGCCCACCGCCCCGAACTGGTGGAGCAGGTTGCCCCCGTCGAAGGGCCGGCGGAAGATGTTCCGCAGGGTGCGGCCGGACAGGACCGCGAAGTCCCCGGCCTCCTCCATGGCTCCCAGCACGGTCGCGCCGGTCCGGTCGAGCAGCGCGGTCAGCATGGTTGGCCTGGCGTCATGGGATCCCGAACGAAGAATCCCAAGTCTAACCCAGCTTGGCCCGCAGCTTGGCCCTCAATCGCCCGGCACCGTCCTCCCTGGCCACCTGGGCCGTCCGGCTCAGGGCCAGGGCGCCAGCCGGGACGTCCTCGGTGATGGTGCTGCCGGCGCCGATGACCGCGCCGTCGCCGATGGCCACCGGGGCCACGAGCTGAGAGTCGCTGCCCACGAAGACCCCGGCGCCGATCTCGGTCCGGTGCTTGGAGACGCCGTCGTAGTTGCAGGTGATGACCCCGGCGCCGATGTTGGTGCCTTCGCCCACGCTGGCGTCCCCCAGGTAGGCGAGGTGGTTGGCCTTGGCGCCCGCCGCCAGGGTCGCCTTCTTGGTCTCCACGAAGTTCCCGATGTGGACGCCGTCTTCGAGGACGGTGCCTTCCCGCAGCCGGGCGAAGGGCCCCACCACGCAGCCCGTGCCGATGCGGGCGCCCTCCACGATGGAGTAGGGACGGATCCGGGTGCCCGGACCCACCACCGCGTCCACCATGATACTGCCCTGGCCGATGGTGGCGCCCTCCGCCACCGCGGTTGCGCCCTCGAGCCTCACCCCCGGTTCGATGACCACGTCAGCATCCAGCTCCACCCGCGGCCCGATCCAGGCGCTGGCCGGATCCAGGAACCCCACCCCCGCCTCCATCCAGCGCGCGGTGGCCCGGTCCCTGGCCAGGGCCTGGAGGCGGGCCTGGTCGGCGCGGGAATTCATGCCCAGGAGCTCCGCGGGGTCGCAGAGGCGCACTTCCACCCGTGTCCGCCGCGCGAGGTCCGCCACCGCGTCCGTGAGGTAGTACTCCCCCTGGGCGTTCCGGTCGGAGAGTCCGGCCAGGGCCGGTTTCAGGAGCTCCCAGGGGAGGCCGTAGGCGCCGCCGTTCACGCGGCGGATCCGGCGCTGCTCGGGGCTGGCGTCCTTCTCCTCCACCAGGCCGGCCAGCTCGCCATCGGCCCCCTCCAGCACCCTTCCGTAGCCCGTGGGATCCGCCAGGTCCATGGCGAGGAGGGCTGGCGGGCCCTCGCAGAGCCCCGCCACCGTCGCCCGGGTGACCAGGGGCACGTCGCCGCAGAGGATCACGACTTTCGAGGCGCCGAGCTGGTCCAGCCGGGGGGCGCACACCTGCAGGGCGTGGCCCGTGCCCAGGGGCCGGCCCTGGTCCGCGGCCTCCACGGGGCAGGGGAGAAGGCCCGCCTTCCCCCAGGCTTTGAGGGCGGCGGTCACATCCTCGGCGCCGTGGTGGACCACCACCAGGGCCTGGGCGGTCCCAGGGGGCAGGGCCCGCAGGACCCACAGGAGGGACGGGTCGCCGAGGATCGGATGGAGGACCTTGGGCCACCGGGACTTCATCCGCTTGCCAAGCCCCGCCGCCAGGACCACCGCCACCGTGCTCATCCAGCCTCCCCGAAGCGTCCAGTGTAGCGGCGGCGGCCCGGTCCGCTCCCAGCAGCCCTAGCGCCCGGCGGAATGCAGGATCGCCAGGGCGCTTTGGAGGAATTCCTGGGTGGGGAAGGGCTTCTCGATGAAGCCCACGCGGCTCAGGCCCAGGCTGGCGGGGCTCACGGGCAGGGCCTGGCCCGTGCCCATGACCAGGGTCGGGATCGCGTCCCGCTGGAAGCGCCGGATGGAGCCCTGGAACCGCTCCAGGCGGGGCGTGCGTTCCAGGATGAGCAGGTCCGGCAGGCGGTCCGAGTGGCTGGCCCGCAGCAGGTCCTTCATGTCCGCGAAGGAGGCGGAGGCCCCGCCGGCCCGCTTCACCAGGCCCGAAAGGGTCTCCCGCATCAGGTGGTCCTGGTCCACGATCCAGATCTGCCGGCCCTTCAGGGGCGCGGCCTCGGTCATCAGGGCGTGCTCCGCCAGAGGGAGGTAGGCCATGGGCGTGACGAGGCCCCGGGCGTCCTGCCCCAGCTCCAGCATGCCCCGGCCCTCCGCCAGGAGCTGCTGCAGCCAGCCGAGGCCCAGGGGCGTCATCGGAGCCTTGGAATCCAGGCCTTCGGCCCCGACCCTCAGCAGCCCCCACCGGCGGCCCCCCAGGTTCACCGAATCCATCCGGAGGGTGAGGATCCCCGTGCGCAGCTGCTGCTTGGCGTGCAGCAGCAGGTGGGTCGCGATGCGCTCGAGGGCGCCGGGCCGCAACCTCACCTTGAGGGCCTCGACTTCCAGGACCACGGAGACGCCTTCGGGCAGCATGCGCTGGAACTTGGGGCGGAGCTCCTGCAGGAAGGTCTCGGCGTCGAGCCCGTCGGCCACTTCGTCGCTGGAGACCGGCAGGTTCGGGCTGAGGCGCTGGCAGGCCGCCAGCAGCAGGGCGGCGAGGTTCCGGGTGCCCGCCTCCTGGGTGTCCAGCAGGATCTGCTCCGCCGCCGGGAGCACGGAACCCAGCGCGTTCACCACAGAAAGCCGCCGCTGGGCGTCGGGATGGGTCTCCCCACTGAAGGCCCCATGCCCAGTGGCGAGGGCGAGGGGATCCTCCGCGGAGCCCGAGACCCACGCCAGGGCCATGTTCTTGTCGAAGGCGGCGGCCTGCAGCTCCAGGTCGCCGAAGGTCCCGTCGGGGCGCACGAGGGTCGCCGTGGTGCTGCCCCGGCCCGACCGGTTCAGCTGGCCCAGCAGGTCCTCCCAGGCCCCGGCGCTGCGGCCTTGCATGAGGTCCTTGAGGGCGTAGCCCCGGAGCTGATGGCGCGCCATACCCACCATCCGCCCGAAGGCGCCGTTGGCTTCAAGGACGACGCCCTTCTCGTTCAGGAGCAGCACTGGCTGGCGGCTTTCGATGCCGTAGGCCAGGGCGGGGGCGTCCACCTTGGCGTCGCGCTCCAGCACCGACAGGGCGGTCCGGAACCCGTCCCCCCGGCCTTCCACCCAGATCCCGTTGGAGCGCAGCCAGCGCAGCTGCTGGAGCGCCACCAGGCCCAGCAGCAGACCCGCGAGGGCCGCCGCCTGCCACTTGAGCAGCGGGATCGGCGGCTTCAGGAGGTGCAGGCCGAGGGTGGCGAGGAGGAAGGCCAGGCCGCCGATGAGGGGCACCCGGGCTTCCAGCCAGCGGCCGCGGGTGAGCCGGTAGCCCAGGTCGGACATCAGGAGCCAGAGGCCGCCTTCCAGCAGGGCCGCGGCCCAGAACCAGCCGATGGCCTCCACGTCGAGGCCCATGTGGATGCAGAAGATGACGCCGAAGGCGGTGGCGCCGCCCACCCCGAAAAGCAGCCGGCGCAGGCCGTGGCGGCCCTCCCGGTAGGCCTGGAGGAAGAGGCTGAAGCCCAGGAGGGTCCCGCCCATGTGTCCGCTCGGGAAGGCCGTGGCCTGGGGCAGGGCCTGATGCCAGGGCATGGCCAGCACCCCCAGGATGCCCCCCAGGAAGTAGCCGTAGCTCAGGCCCACCCGGCCCTTGAGCCGGTAGATCCAGAAGCCCAGGTAGGGCGGGATGGGCAGCAGGAGCGCGAAGAGGAGCTGGCTGAGGGTCATGGTTGGGCGGGAGGAAGGACTTCAGCCTGCCACAGCCCGCGAACCGCGTTGAAGCAGAGCAGCCTTTTCCCGGTGATTTCCCGGAACGGCACGGGGCCGCGCACCAGGAGGAACCCCTGCGCTTCCGCCCACCGGGGCAGGTCCTCCGCCTCCGCGATGCTGGCGACGCGACCCTCCCGGGGCGGCACGCGCAGGGTCAGGCCGTTCTCCACGGCCACCGAGGCGATGGCGGTTTCCGCGAGGGTCCCGTCGGGCCAGAGGCAGAGCAGGTCCTCGGCGCCGTGGGACCTCGCGAGGGCCAGGGCCTCCACGCTCCAGTCACCCCGCAACCCCTTGTGGCGGGCCGCCGGGTCCCCCCGGGCCTCGCCCAAGGGGTGGGGGGCCGGCTTCAGGCGGTAGGGGGAGGGCAGGGGCGACCAGGGCTCCAGGCGCGTGAGCAGGTGCCGCTCCGTCCCCGCGACCCGGACCCGCAGGACGCCGTCGGAAACCCGGCCCACCGCGGCCTCGAAGACATCGTCCAGCCAATCCCGGGCGACACCGAGGTAATCCAGGGCCTCCTGCAGCCGGCGCAGGTGGGCGTCCCGATGAAGGACCGCCCCGTCCCGGATCCTCAGCGTGGTGCGCGGGCCCGCACCGCGGGCCAGGTCCTCCCAGGGCCGGTCCGTTCGGGGCCCCGGGCCATGGACCGTCCAGGCGGGCTCAGGTCCCACCGGCATCCACCGCGGCGTGCCGGGCCTGGGCCCGGGCGGCGAGCCGCACCGCTAGGGCGCATGCCTCCAGGAAGTTGGCGGGGTCCGCGATCCAGCGGCCCGCCTTGTCGAAGGCGGTGCCATGGTCCGGGCTGGTGCGGATGAAGGGCAGGCCGAGGGTCACATTCACCGCCCGCGTGGGCTCGAGGGTCTTGATGGGGATGAGCCCCTGGTCGTGGTAAAGGGCCACCACCACGTCGAACTCGCCCTGGGCGGCCCGGTGGAAGAGGCTGTCCGCGGGCAGGGGGCCGAAGAAGCGGGGGGCCTTGCGTCCCGATTCCCGGGCAGGGGTCGTCGGCCCGCCGGAGGGGAAGAGTTCCCAGCCCGCGGGAACGGGGCCCGGCGGGAAGGGCGAGGGCAGGGCGGCGTAGGGTCCCGGGGCGCCGGCTTCGAAGTCCAGGAAGGCGGCTTCGGCGGCGAGGCGGGCCTCTTCGAGGCGGGCCTCCTCGTTCCCGAAAGCCCCCCGCTCGCCTCCGTGCGGGTTCAGGGCGCAGAGGGCGATCCGCAGATCGCTGCGGCCCAGGAGCTGGATGAAGCGGTCCGCGGTGAACCGGAGGGTCTCCGCCACGGCGCCGGCCTCCAGTTCCGCGATGGCGCTCGCCAGGCTCTGGTGGACCGTGTGCAGCACCACCCGGAGGCTGGGGCTGAGGAAGGCCATGCGGGTGATGGGCGAGCCGGCCAGGGCCTGGAGCAGCTCCGTGTGGCCCGGGATGTCCTCCCCCGCCAGGTGGCAGGCGGCCTTCGAGAGGGGGAGGGTCACCAGCGCGTCCGCCTGGCCTTTCAGGACGATCCTCGCCGCCAGCCGGGCCGCCGCCAGGGCACAGGCCCCGGAGGCGGCGGAGGGCTCCGCGAAGGGGAGGCTCCCGGGCCCGACGTGCGGCGTCGGGTCGAGCCAGAGGGCCCGACCTTCCCGGCCCGCATCCGCGCGGGTCCAGAGCCCATGGGCCGCCACGCCGGGGAAGGCCAACCCTTGGGGGAGCTCCGGGGCCGCGTCCCAGCCCCAGGCCACCGCTCCGGTGGCTGGCCTGGATTCGAGGAGATCCGGGCCCGCCTTGGCCCCGACGACGAGCAGGTCCGCCCATTGATGGAGGACCGGCAGGCTCCGCAGCAGCAGCTCGGGACCGATGCCGCAGGGGTCGCCGAGGGAGATGGCGAGACGGGGGCGGAGGCTCAAGGGGCGCTCATCCGGCGGGTTCCCCCTCAATCGTAGAGGGGAACCTCCACGTCCTGGGCGACGCCCTCTTCCTTCTTGGCGGAGGGCTTGCGGCGGATGCGCGGCTCCTCCTCCTGCTTGTAGATGTATTTGATGTTGTGCTTGGGGACGAGCACGTTGGGTTCCTTGATGCGATTGATCTTGAGGCAGTGCTTGTCGTACCACTCGATGACGCCCCGCAGCTTCTCGTCGTTCTGGAGCACCACCACCATGGGGGTCTTGGACTGCATCTGCTTCAGGTAGTAGAAGCTTTCCGCATTGGTCTGTTCCGGGGGCGCGATCTTCCGCCGGGGGCTGCCGAGGCCCTGGGGCGCCAGGGGCGCGTTGGGATCGGCGCCGGCGCCGGCCGGGCTCGCGGCGGGCAGGACCACCGTCGGCTCCATCGTCGGCGTCGAGGCGCCGGACCGGCCCATCTTCTCCTTGATCTCGTTCATGTTCGGTCGGATCAGCTTGCGGTTCATGGGAGGCCTGCGGGATTCGTCTGGCGCGGATCCGCTCGGAGGAGCGGCCGGAAGGTCGGCGGTCTGGTCGGGGAATGAGCCAAGGCTCGCAGGACCGACGAGAATCCCGCAAGCCCCTGATGAAGAAATGTGGAAAGCTGCCGATTAGTTTACGCGCCCTCCGGCAGGGCGCCAGCGGCCAGGGGAACGAGGAGGGTGACCACGGTCCCTTCGCCTTCCAGGCTTTCCACCTGGATGTCCCAGCCCATCTGCTGGACGAACTGGTAGACGAGGCTCATCCCGAGGCCGGTGCCTTCGCGGAAGCCGCTCGAGAAGGGCACGAAGAGGGTGGCCATCTGCTCGGCGTCCATGCCGGTCCCGTTGTCCCCGACCTGGATCTGCAGGCCCTGGGCGTCCGTGGAGAAGGTCACCAGGATGGCGGGATCCGGCCGCTCCACCACCGCCTTGCGCGCGTTGCTCAGGAGGTTCGTGAAGACCTGGTGGAAGCAGAGGGGATCCCCGAGGATCCAGACCTTGGGGACGGGCCCCGTCACCAGCCGGACCCCCTCGGCCCGGGGATCCGTCTCCCAGCTGGAGCGAAGTTCCGCCACCAGGGTCGGCAGGTAGAGGGGCTGGACCTGGATGTCCCGCGGCCGGGACACATCCAGGAAGTTCGAAAGGATGCCGCTGACCCGCTCGGATTCCCGTCCCAGGATCGTGAGGATGCGCTCCGTCATCTCGGCGCCCTGGTTCCCCTTCCGGAGGAGCTGGACGCAGCCGAGGATGGAAGCCAGGGGGTTGCGGAGCTCGTGGGCGAGGCCGGCGGACATCTCGCCCACCGCGGCGAGGCGTTCGCTGATGCGGGTGCGCTGTTCCAGGGCCTTCAGTTCCGTCAGGTCCTGGAAGAGGATCAGGTGTCCGGTCTGCTGGCCGTCGGAGGCCTTGAGGGGCGCCACGTTGCCGCCGAAGGTGCGGATCTCGCCCTCGGGGGTGAGGAAGCGGGCCTCGAAGCGGTGGTCCCGGCCGCTGCTCTCGATGCGGGCCACGTCCACCGGCAGGACCTCCTCCACGGCGTAGCCCTGCTCGAGGGTGCGGTGCAGGATCTGCTCCGCCGCCGGGTTCGCGGAGGTGATCTGCCCGTCGAGGTCGGTGGTGATGAGCCCGGAGAACATGGAGTCCACCACCCGGCCGTAGAGCACCGTCAGGTCCAGCGCCGCTTCCTCCGACGCCGCCAGGTTGCTGCGGAGCTGCTCCAGGTATTTTCGGATCACCACCACCACGAGGGTGGCGGGCAGCACCTGCAGCGCGGAGAGGGCCAGGAGCCGCCACCGTTCGACCCAGTCGGCCTCCTGGATCGCCGAATGGCCGAAGGACGGCAGCAGCCCGGAGGAGAAGAGCAGGAGGCTCGTCCCGTGGGCGCTGATGGCCAGCGCCCCCATGGCGATGATCTCCGTGGTGCTCAGGTAGAAGGCGGCGGCCAGTACCGGGAAGATGTAAAGGGTGACGAAGCGTTCCTGGTCCACCCCCTGGAAGGCGATGAGGAGGGTCACCAGGAGGAGGTCCAGGGCCAGGTTCCAGCGGATCCAGGGCAGGGAGGGCGCCGAGAAGGCCTTCTGTCCCGCTCCCAGGTTGCGGGTCATCTCCCAGACGCTCTCGAACAGGATCGCCGCGAGGCTCACCAGGTAGATGGCCTCGCCCTGGATGGACTCGTGGGCCTCGGGGGGGAAGGCCACGTGCAGGATGAGCAGCCCTGAGCTGGCGGCGAACCGGAAGGCGAGGGGCAGGAAGATCGGCGACGGCGAGGTCGAAGGCAGGGGTTCGAGGTTCGCGCGGAGCATCGTGGAAGGATGACTCAACGCGCCCCTTCGCGGAATCCGCCAGGCTTGTCATCCTGGGGCATGGCCGACCGCATCTCCCCCAAAGCCCCGAGCCCCTCCCTGCGCGCCGCGGGCATGCGCCAGACGCCCCAGCGGGAAGCGATCCTGCGGGTGCTGAACGAATCCGACCGGCCCCTCAGCGCCGAAGAGGTGTGGCACCGCATGGACGGCAGGAACAGCGGCCTTCCCACGGTCTACAGGAACCTCGAGCGCTTCGCCCAGGAAGGCTGGGCGGAAGGCATCCTCGGGAAGGACCAGGTCATGCGCTTCGTCCGCTGCCTCAGCGCGGATCACCACCACCACCTGGAATGCGAGCGCTGCGGACGGATGGTCGAGGTGGAAGCCTGCGGCCTGGACACGACCCTCCAGGCCATGGAAAGGCTGTCGGGCTTCCGCATCACCCGCCACCAGCTCCAGCTCTTCGGGACTTGCCCCCAGTGCGCCGAAAAAGGGCGTTGACGGGCTCCCGCGCCGTGCTATTCTCGTTGCTTACGCGGGTGTAACTCAGTGGTAGAGTGCAACCTTGCCAAGGTTGAAGTCGAGGGTTCAAATCCCTTCACCCGCTCCAGACACCGGGCCGCGAACGCGGCCCGAACTGTTTGAACCTGGAATTGCTTGAACCTGGAAGTGCATAGACTCGAGACAACGGCGCCGTAGCCAAGTGGTAAGGCCGCAGACTGCAAATCTGCCATTCATCGGTTCGATTCCGATCGGCGCCTCCAGAAATCGCCCCCGCAAGGGGGCTTTTTCGTGCCGTTCCGAATCGAGCCGCACGGCTTTCCGGACGGGGCTAGACTTGGAATCCCCCACCCGGTGTCCCATGCCCGATCCCAAACAGCCCCTGGACCCGCACGCCACAATGAAGATGATCCCTTCCGCCATGTTCGAGACGAAGGAGTTCTCCGCGGAGGAGCTGGTGGAGCAGATGGAGGCGCGCCGGAAGGAGGCCGCCGACAAGGCTCAGGCCGACTCGATCCAGCCGCCACCGAGCACCTCGTCCCCGGAATAGAAGACCACCGCCTGGCCCGGCGTGATGGCCCGCTGGGGCTCGGCGAAGGCGACCTTGACCCGGCCGGGCGCCAGGGGGATCACCAGAGCCTCGGCCTCCAGCCCGCGGCTTCGGATCTTGGCGGCGCAGCACCGGGGGCCGGACGGTTCCGCTCCGCACCAGCTCACCTCCCGGGCGAGGCATTCCGAACTGAAGAGAGCGCTCTCGGGCCCCACCCAGACCCGGTTCCCGGCGGCCTCCGTGCGCACTACGTAGAGCGGTTCCCCGTGGGCGATTCCGAGCCCCCGGCGCTGGCCCACGGTGTAGCGCCAGTACCCTTCGTGGCGGCCCAGGAGGCGTCCGTCCAGGTGGCGGATCTCGCCGCTCCCGGCGCCAGGATCGCGCCCTTCCGCCTCGATGAAGGCGTCGTAGCGGCCCTCGGTGACGAAGCAGATCTCCTGGCTTTCGGCCTTTTCCGCCAGGTGCAGGCCCAGCTCCCGGCCCAGGCCCCGGACCTCCTCCTTGGTGAAGGATTCGAGGGGGAAAAGGGTCCTGGCCAGGGTCGCCTGGCTGTGGCTGAAGAGGAAATAGGACTGGTCCTTGGCCGGATCCGAAGCCTTTCGCAGGTGGAAGCCCTCCGCGTCCCGGCTGATGCGGGCATAGTGTCCCGTCGCCACGAAGGGCGCGCCCAGGGCTTCGGCGCGTTCCAGGAGGGTGCGGAACTTCACGTGCTGATTGCACCGGATGCAGGGGCTCGGCGTCTCCCCGGCCAGGTAGCCCTCGATGAAAGAGTCGATGACCGTATCCCGGAAGCGAGCCTCGAAATCCACCACGTAGTGGGGGAAGCCCGCCTCGAAGGCCACCCGGCGGGCGTCCTGGAAGTCGTCGAGGGTGCAGCAGCGGCCCTCCCCATCCAGGGCTGCCGGCCGCTGGGCCTTGTCGAAGAGCTGCATGGAGACGCCGAGGACCTCGAAGCCGGCCCGGTGCAGCAGGGCGGCCATGACGGAGCTGTCCACCCCCCCGCTCATGGCGGCCACGATGCGGACTCCCGGTTCCAGCCCGGGGCGGTCCCGCACTTCCCGGAGGGCGCGTTCGAGCAGCAGGCCGGCCACCTCAGCGGCTCTCGAAGCTGAGGAGGGGGCCCTCGCCCTTGTGCCCCTGCACCACGGCGCACACGTCCACGCAGTCGCCGCAGTTGAAGCAGCCGCTGGAGAAACCGAGGACCAGCCGGGACCCCCGCGGATCCAGCTCCACGCAGCAGGCCTTCAGGCAGGCCTGGCAGGCGCCGCAGGCGTCCAGGCCGGCGGCCTCGAAGCGGGGCCGGAGGATCTTCGCGTCCTCCGCCGTCGAGGCCACCATGGCCTGGCCCATGCCGTAGATGCAGACCATCCGGCAGAAGTGGAACCGGACCAGGAAGCCCGCCAGCCACGAGATCACGGCCACCAGGCCGATCCAGAGGTAGAGGGCGCCCTGGGCCTCGCCCCCCCGGCCGGGGCGGACCGCCAGGGCCGCGAGGATTTGGTCCGGAGGGTAGAGGTAGGCGGCCAGGCTCAGGGCCAGCAGCACCGGCGCCCCGAGCAGGGTCACCCAGGCGCCCCCCTGGAGGACGAGGCGATGCAGCCAGGAACGCTTCATCCAGGCCGAGACCTTGCGGTTCGTGCCCCCCAGGAGCGCGGTCCGCAGCCCGTCGAACAGTTCCACGGCGCTGCCGTAGGGGCAGGCCCAGCCGCAGAAGACCCGTCCCTTGAAATAGGTGAGCAGCGCAATGCCCCAGACCGTGGCGACGAAGGGCAGGATCAGCCCAAGCACATGGGGCCAGGCCAGGGGCCAGTCCCGCCCCAGCAGCACCAGCCGCTGGGCGGGGATGTCGATCCGGGCCCAGTCGAGCCATGGCGTCAGCGTCCAGACCACCAGCAGCCCCACCTGGAGGCAGCGCCTCGCGACGTGGTAGCGGATCCGGGGTGGGGCGCCCTGCCTGGCCATAGCCTTCCAGTCTATCGCCGGGGCCCGGACCGGCCAGGGAAGGATCAGGTCCGGAGGTGCCGGAGCTGGGTGGCCCCCGCGGCCACCGCCAGCAGGAGGGGGCCGAGGACCCCCCACACCGCGGGGATCTCGCCCGCCTGGGCGGCGCCGTTGAAGAGGAGCTGCAGCCCCAGGAAGAGCAGGCCGCCGATCAGGGAGAAGGCCAAGGCGCTTCCCCGGCCGGCGCGGGGATTGGGAAAGGCCCGGGGCAGGACGGCCAGGACGAGGCAGGGCCCCGCCAGCCAGCTGAGGAATCGGGCCCATAGATGGGTGGCCCGAGATGGTTCATAAGCCCATTTTTGCCACCGCATCAACGCGATTGTTGAATTCTCTTCAACCACCGGTGTTCCCATGAGGGAGGCGTCCGGGAAGAGCTGGCCGGTCTCCGGCCCCTGCCGGAGGCCAAACCCATCCCAGGGCAGGCCCTGGCTGTGGGCGCTCCCGGGCCTCCAGATGAGCAGGGCCGGGGCCTCCCCGGGACTCTTCAAGGGGAAGCCCCACCGAACCCCGGGTTCCATGTACCAGAGCACCCCCGTGGAACCCAGGTACTGCCAGGTGCTCGTCTCCTGGGACCGTCCGGACCGGTGGAACAGACGCTGCTGGATCGCGCGGACTCGGGCCTCCCCCGCCGGAATGGCGACGTGCTGGACCAGGAGGGCGAGGCCCAGGACGGAGAGCCAAGCCCCCCGGGCCCGCCAGATCCATTGCCCCAGGCTGACGCCCCCCGTCCGGAGGGCCACCCATTCATTGGAAAGGGTTGCCGTGGAAAGCGCGAAGACGGTGCCCAGCATGAAGCTGATGGGCAGCGCGATGGTCAGGAAGGCCGGCAGCCGCCAGAACCAGTAGACGAAAAACTCCCAGAGCGGGCGGTGGTTGGCCGAGAAATCCCCGGCGACGCTGGAGTATTCGATGAGGAGGTGAAGGAGCAGGAGGGTCGCCAGCACGCCCCCCCAGGATTTCAGCCAGAGGCGGCGGGACCAGCTTCCAAGGATGCCCCGGCGGTTGGTTTCCCGGGGGACCGCCGTTGTGGAGACCCGGTCCGGCGCTTCAATCCGCGAGACTGCCTTCCTGAGCCTCTCCAGATCCAGCCTGAATGGCAGGCGCCAACTGCGATGGGGCTTCATCCGGGTGCCCAGGGTGATCCAGGCAACAAGGGCCAAGCAGACTGGTAACAATAACATCCAATAAAACATCAATCGATTTCCAGCAATCAGCCGGTTTTCGAGGCTGCGATAGAGCACGTAGTAGACGACCATCACCCCCAGGCTGCCGATCAGCCCGCTGCCCCTCTGAAAGCGGGGATGTCCGTAGCCAAGGCCGATGCCCATCAGTAGAAGGGACGCGGCCAGCAGGGGCAGGGAGATCCTGCGGGCCAACTCGGCCCGGGATTCCGGAGCCGGAAGTCCCCAAAGCTGCCTCGAGGCGGCGTCACGGAAGTGGGTAGAGGTGGATTTCCCGGTTGAGATTTTGATTGGAAATGAAACAGTTTGAACGGCTTGTCGAAGCTGCGCTGCACTGCTGCCATCCCGGGGGACATGGGATCCGGAGACTTCGTCCAGGCGCAGGCTCAGGATGGAACGCTCGGCGTCCAGGGCATCCCAGGTCCACGAGACCCGGTCGGAAACCAGGTGCTGGACCCCCTTGGCATTAACTTCGAGGATGTGGACCTGGCCCTGGGGGGAGGTCCAGATGGCCTGGGCCGGCACGCCCTGAAGGGGGATGGGCGGGGCCCCGGGGCGGAGGAAGCGCTGCTTGGCCTCTTCCGCAAGCCGCGACCTCAGCCCGGCCTGGACGTGGTAGCTCGCGGGGATCAGCAGGTGGGCGTTGAGGGAGGCCAGGAGCACGAGGCCTGCCGACATGGCCAGCCAGGGCTTGTAGAAGACCCGGGATCCGGTCCCGAGCCCCTGGGCCGCGACCAGTTCGGAACCCTGGGCGAGCTCCCGCGTGCCCAGGAGGCCCGCGAAGATCGCCGACATGGGCAGCACCAGCCCGAGCACTTCGGGAATGGCCAGGGCCAGGAACACCGGCAGCCACTTGAAGGAGGCCCGTTCCGCCAGCAGTCCCTTGGTCAGGTTCACGGTCTCGTGCACCAACAGCAGACCGCCGAAGAGGAGCAGGGCCCCCAGAAGGTAGCCCAGCCAGGCTTTCAGCACGTATCGGGAGAGGATCAGAGGCTTCATCTCAGGTTTCGATAATGTATATTATGTAACCTATTATTCAGGGCTCCCTATAGCACCTTCGCCCCGAGCAGATCATGGATGTGTAGAACACCAGAAGGCTTATCCCCTTCCAAGACCATCAGGAACGTGATCTTGGATGACTCGAACCGGGCGGCAGCTTCCAGGGCCAGCTCCTCGGGGCCAATGGTCCTCGGATTGCGCCCCATGATGTCCTCCGCCCGGAATTCAAGGGGGTTCCGGCCGACGGTTTGCGCCCGCTCGATGGCACGGCGCACGTCCCCGTCGCTGACCACCCCCGCGAGCCGCCCGTCCTCCACGACGGCGGTCATGCCGAGCCGGCCCCCCGTCATGGCCTGGAGGATGGCCATCAAGGAAGCATGGGGGCTTACCTGGGGAAAGTCTGAATGCATCAACTCTTTGACTTTCAAAAGCTTGCTACCGAGACTTCCACCGGGATGGAACTGCGCGAAGTTTTCGCGCGTAAAACCTCGACGGGCCATGAGGCTGGCGGCAAGGAGGTCGCCCCACACCAGTTGCAGGGTCGTGCTGGCCATGGGGGCCAGATCCAGGGGGCACCCTTCCCCCTCCGGCAGGTCGTACAGGAAACGGTGCCCCACCGCGCGGCCCAGGGTGCTGTCGCCGCGGCTGGTGATCCCCGCCATGGGGATCCCCATCCGCGCCAAGCTGGGCAGGAGCCGGACCACCTCTTCGCTCTCGCCGCTGTTGGACAGCAGGAGGGCGGAATCCTGCTCGGTCACCATCCCCAGATCGCCGTGCAGGGCTTCCGCGGGATGGAGGAAGAAGCTCGGGCTTCCGGTGGAGGCCAGGGTGGCGGCGATCTTCTGGGCGATCAGGCCCGATTTCCCCATGCCGCAGAGCACCAGCCGGCCGGGCCGGGAGATCACCATTCCGGTCCAGGCTTCGACCGCCTGGGGGTCCCAGCGCTCCAGCAGCGCCCTCAGGGCCGAGCGGGTGGAGTGGAGGAGGCTGTCCCCGGCCGCCCGGATCTGAACATTCGGACCAGCGTCCACGCGCGACTCCAAGATGGATTAGGCTTTCAAGGCCATGCTAACAGGCCTCCTGCCCATCTTTCCCCTGCCCCGGCTGGTCCTGCTCCCGGGCCTCTGCACGGGGCTGCACATCTTCGAAGCCCGGTATCGGGCCCTGGTCGCGGACAGTCTGGGCGCGGATTCCACCTTCATCCTCGTGCGCTCCCGCCTGGAAACCGATTCGGACCTGGTTCCGGCCACTTCCCCGATCTTCGAGATCGGCACCCGGGTCCGGATCGTGGCCAGCGAGGCCTTGCCGGATGGCCGGTTCAACCTGCTCATCCAGGGCCTCGAAGCGGTGCGGCTCCTGGAAGAGGTGGAGGGAAAACCCTATCGGCAGGCACGTTGGATTTCGATCTGCCCGGAATCCGAATCCGTGGATCCATCGGCCCTCAAGCGCCTGGTGGCGGTCCTGAACCGCTACTTCACAAAGTCAAAGAACTCTTCCTTATCCTTTGATTCAGAGTTGTTAGCCAATACAAACTCGGGCCTGGTCGCACTGCTCGCCGCCTCCCTGGACCTTCCCCTGCCGGAGCAGCAGTTCCTGCTGGAATCGGAAAGCCACTCCGAGATGGCGGAGCGCCTGAGCTCCCTGCTGGAATTCGCCGAAGCTGGCAGGACCCTCGAGATCGAGTAGGCGCAAGATGAGCCTAAGCCCCCCCGAGGGCGGGTGGTCCGGATCCGAGGGTGTCTTTGCCGGCCTTCCCGGGGGCCCCGAAGGATTCGGGTAGGCTTCCGGCTCTGCTGGTGGCCCCACTCGGATTCGAACCGAGGACCAAGCGGTTATGAGCCGCCAGCTCTGACCGCTGAGCTATAGGGCCGGGGCCAGTGTAGCGGAGACCCGCGAAGGCGCGCCAGGATTGGATCTGCGCGGGGCACGCGGCCCATGGCATCATGGGGCACTGCACAAGGACCTTCGTCATGCTCAAAGCCCTGTTCTCCCTCTGCCTCGCCCTTCCCCTCCTGGCCGGAGAGCCTGCCACGGCCAAGCCGAAGGTGAGGTTCACCACCAGCCTGGGCTCCTTCACCCTCGAACTGGAGCCGGACGCCGCTCCGAAGACCGTGGCGAACTTCCTGAAGTACGTCCGCGCAGGGCACTATGCCGGCACCACCTTCCACCGCGTGATCCCGACCTTCATGATCCAGGGCGGCGGGCATCTGAAGGACCTGGCGGAAAAGCCCGCCAAGGACCATGTGGAGAACGAAGCCGACCTGGCCCTGGGCAAGGGGCTGGGCAACAGCCGCGGCACCGTGGCCATGGCCCGCACCGGCGATCCCCACAGCGCCTCGGCCCAGTTCTTCATCAACACCGTGGACAACCAGGGCCTCAACTTCCGCAGCAAGGACGTCCAGGGCTGGGGCTACTGCGCCTTCGGCCGCGTGGTGGAAGGCATGGAGACCGTGGACCTGATCAAGGATGTCCCCACGGGCCGCGCCCCCAACGGCATGTCGGACGTGCCCCGAACCCCCGTCCTGATCCTTTCCGCCAAGGAACCCCCAAAGGGGGAAAGCCGGCCGCCAAACCGTCGAAGAAGAAGTAGCGTCCGGAGAGCTCCCATTAGCCAGCAAACCCAGTGTGGACGCCGCTCCCGCTCTTCGCTACACTGCTCTTTCCGGCTGGGTAGCTCAGGTGGTTAGAGCGAGGGTCTCATAATCCCTAGGTCGGCGGTTCGAGTCCGCCTCCAGCCACCAATGCCCCCGATGCGGGTAGAACGCGGGAGGACGGGATGTCCTCCCGGGCTCGGGGTTCCGCACGGGGTTGTCGAGTGCGCGGTTCTCCTGTAGAGCCGCGGCTATCCTGCATACCCCCGGGCCCATCCAGCCCCAAGGTTCGATTCCGCCTCCAGCCCCCCTTGGAGCGACCCCAGTCGGAAAAACCGGCCATGGGTCCGGCCGGCGCTGCGCGCCTTCCGGGGACCTCCGCGGGACTGCTATCGTCAGCAGATCCCCACCGACTGAACGCGCCCACCCGGACCTGACGAGGAATCGATGAAAATTGCCGTCCCGAAGGAAGTGCGGGAACACGAGAACCGGGTCGCCCTCGATCCGGCTTCGTGCAGGAAGCTCGTCCAGGCGGGCATCGAAGTGGTCGTGCAAGAGGGCGCCGGGGAGCGCGCCTACTTCCCGGATGCGGCCTACCTGGAGGCGGGCGCCCACCTGCTTCCGGACTTCGCGGCCCTCTGCGCGGAAGCCGCCGGGGCCGACTGCATGCTCAAGGTGAACGCCCCCATGGCCCGGCCGGACGGAAGCCACGAGGCGGAGCTCCTGCGACCTGGCACCCTCCTGGTGGCCTCGGTCTTCCCGACGCGAAACCTGGACGCGGTGGAGCGGCTGGCGGCGCGGAAGATCACCGCCTTCTCCACGGACTGCATCCCTCGCACCACCCGCGCCCAGGCCATGGACACCCTTTCCAGCCAGGCCAACATCACCGGCTACAAGGGCGTGCTCGTGGGCGCCCTGGAACTCCCCAAATACTTCCCCATGTTCATGACCGCCGCCGGGAACACCCTGCCCGCCAAGGTCTTCGTCATCGGCGCCGGCGTCGCGGGCCTCCAGGCCATCGCCACGGCCCGGCGGCTGGGGGCCAGCGTCACCGCCACGGACGTGCGTCCGGAAGTGAAAGAGCAGATCGAATCCGTGGGCGCCAAGTACATTGGCATCGAGATCCAGGCCAGCGCAGGCGGTGGTTACGCCGCGGAGCTCTCCGCCGAGGACAAGGCCCGGCAGGCGAAGATGCTGGCGGACCACTGCGCCACCGTGGACGTGGTGATCACCACGGCCCTCATCGGCGGCGTCTTCGCGCCCAAGCTGCTGGACGAGGCCATCGTGGGCTCCATGAAGCCGGGCTCCGTCATCGTGGACCTGGGCGCCGATGGCGGCGGCAACTGCGCCCTCTCCAGGATCGGCGGCACCGTCGAGGTCGGCGGCGTCCGCATCGTGGCCCCCACCAACCTGCCCTCCACCCTGCCCCACCACGCCAGCATGATGTTCTCCCGCAACCTGCTGAACTTCGTCATGGCCTTCTGGAACAAGGATGAGAAGCGCTTCGCCCTGGACTGGGAGGACGACATCCTCAAGGGCTGCGTGGTCACCCGCGACGGCGAGGTCGTGCACGGCCCCACCCTGAAGGCCCTCCAGGCGCGTCAGGCCTGATTCCAGGAGTCCTCATCCCATGCTGAGTCCCGAAACCACCACTACCGCCGCAGCCCACGCCGCCGGCGGCCACGGCCAGCTCGATTTCATGGGCGCCCTCTTCGTGTTCATGCTGGCGACCTTCATCGGCATCATGGTCATCCAGCGGGTGTCGCGGCTCCTGCACACGCCCCTCATGAGCCTCACCAACGCCATCTCCGCCATCGCCGTGGTGGGCGCCATCATCGTGTCCGCGGGCAAGGACTCGCCTTCGCTCATCACCGGCCTGGGCCTCCTGGCCATCGTCTGCTCCACCACCAACATCGTCAGCGGCTTCCTCATCACGGACCGGATGCTGAAGATGTTCAAGAAGCGGCCCGCGGCCGGGGGCGCCGCCAAATGAGCGCCGACACCCTCGTCCAGCTGCTCTACCTGGTCTCCACCGCCCTCTTCATCCTGTCGCTGAAATGGATGAGCGATCCGGAGACCGCCCGGAAGGGCGTCTTCTCCGGCGTCGGGGCCATGCTCCTCGCCGTCGCCGGCACCCTCGCGGGCGTGGCCGCCACCGGCGGCACCCACTACTGGTGGATCCTCGGCGCCTTCGTGCTGGGCTCGGCCATCGGCTACCCCCTGGCCCAGGTCCCCCTCACCGCGGTGCCCCAGCGGACCGCCGTCTCCCACGCCTTCGGCGGCCTCGCCGCGGGCCTCGTGGGCACGGGTAAATTCTTCCTCTACTACGGCCAGGGCAATGCCGAGGCCCTGCCCCCCTTCATCATGGTGGCCCTCATCGCTGAGGTCCTGCTGGGCTACCTAACTCTCACCGGCTCCCTCATGGCGGCGGGCAAGCTCCAGGAAGTGAAGTGGATCCCCCAGCGCCCCGTGACCTACCCCGGCCAGAACCTCGGCAATTTCGCCCTGCTGCTGACGGCCCTGGGACTGGGCGTGGCCCTCGTGCTGCATCCCCTGGCGCCCTGGGCGCCGTGGGCCTTCGGCGGCATCATGGCCCTCGCCCTGACCTTCGGCGTGCTGCTCATCCTGCCCATCGGCGGCGCCGACATGCCCACGGTCATCTCCATCCTGAACGCCTACGCGGGCCTTTCCGCCGTGGCCATGGGCTTCGTGCTGAACAACAAGCTGCTCATCACCGCGGGCGCCCTGGACGGCAGTTCGGGCCTGATCCTGTCGATCATCATGTGCAAGGCCATGAACCGCTCCTTCACCAACGTGCTCTTCGGCGCCTTCGGCCAGACCGTGGCCGCCGCGGCGGGGGGCGAGGCGAAGACCTACAAGGCCGACACCCCGGACAGCGCCGCGGAAGTCATGGCCCAGGCCAACCTGGTGGTCATCGTGCCCGGCTACGGCATGGCGGTGGCCCAGGCCCAGCACAAGGTCCGGGAGCTCTACGACCTGCTGAAGAAGCGGGGCGTCACCGTGAAGTTCGCCATCCACCCCGTGGCCGGCCGCATGCCCGGCCACATGAACGTGCTCCTCGCCGAAGCCGAGATCCCCTACGACGACCTGGTGGAGATGGACGAGATCAACGGCGACATGCCCCAGGCGGACGTGGCCCTCATCATCGGCGCCAACGACGTGGTGAACCCGGCAGCCCGCGCCGACAAGAGCAGCCCCATCTACGGCATGCCCATCATCGACGCCGACAAGGCCCGTGCCGTCTATGCCATCAAGCGCTCCAAGAGCCCCGGCTTCGCCGGCATCGACAACGAGCTCTACTTCCTCGACAAGACCTTCATGCTCTTCGGCGACGCCAAGGCCGTCGTGGGCGAGCTGGCGCGGCACCTCGGGGAAGGGAGCGGCATGCATTGAAGGCCGTTATCCAGCGGGTGAGTTCCGCGACGGTGCGGTGCGGAGAGCAGAACTCGTCCATCGGCCGCGGCCTGCTGGTGCTGGCGGGCCTGGAGGCCGGCGACACCGAGGCCACCTGCGCCTGGGCGGCGGCGAAGATCGTCTCCCTGCGGATCTTTGAAGATGATGAGGGGAAGCTGAACCTGGGACTCCAGGACGTGGGTGGTGAAGTGCTCGCGGTCTCCCAGTTCACCCTCGCAGGAAGCATCGAAAAGGGCCGCCGGCCCGGCTTCGACCGGGCCATGCGGCCCGAGGGCGCGCGCCCCCTCTTCGAGCGCTTTGTGGAGCTGCTGCGGGCGGAGGGCTGCACCGTGCGGACGGGCTTCTTCCAGGAGCACATGCAGGTGGAGCTGGTGAACGACGGGCCGGTGACCTTCATCCTCGAGCGTTCCGGGCCTTGACCCGATCACGGCTTCACAGCCGAGGCTGGTGCGGGGATGTCCCCGTGGAGCCGCCGTGCCGAACCACATCGTCTGCCGCCACGAGATGAGCCTGCCCGCTTCGCCGCAGGTCCTCTTCCCCCTGCTCTGCCCCGTCCGGGAGGCCGAATGGCTGCCGGGCTGGAGCGCCCAGCTCGTCCATTCGGACAGCGGTTTCGCCGAGGCGGGCTGCGTCTTCACCACCCCCGGCGATGGGCCGGAACCCTGGACCTGGGTCATCGCCCGCCACGATGCTGTCGAGGGCCGGATCCGCTTTATCGTCACGGTGCCGGGCTCCCACGTGCGCGTCCTCGACATCGATGTCCAGGCGTCACCGGCCGGCTGTACGGCCACCTGGACCTACACCCTCACGGCCCTGACGGAGGCAGGCGAGGCCTTCCTGCCGAGCTTCGCCGTTGAATTCCCGGCCCGCATGACCCGCCTCGAAACCCTGTTGACGGACTTCCTGCACACCGGGAGCATGGCCGAGGCCGCCTCCGCCCAGGCCTGATCCGACCATGACCTCGATCTCCAGCCTCGCCCGCCGCTTCGGCCTCTCCCGCAGCACCCTGTTGCACTACGACCGCATCGGCCTGCTGAAATCCGCGGGCCGCACGGCGAAGGCCTACCGGGTCTACGGGAGCGAGGACGAAGCGCGGCTGGAGGCCATCTGCGCCTTTCGCCGGGCGGGCCTCGGCCTGAAGGAGATCAAGGCCCTGCTGGACGGCCGGGCCGAGGGGCCGGCGGTCTTCGAGGGCCGGCTGCGGGCCCTGGACCAGGAGATCCAGCGGCTGCGGGGGCAGCAGCGCCTGCTGGTGGGGCTGCTGCGGAACCCGGGGCTCCTGGAAGGCCTGCAGGCCATGGACAAGGCCTCCTGGACCGCCCTGCTGGCGGCCTCGGGGTTCTCCGAGGAGGACATGGCCCGGTGGCACGAGGTATTCGAGCGCACGGCCCCGGACCAGCACCGCCGCTTTCTGGAATTCCTGGGTCTGGAACCCGCGGAGGTGGTTGCTATCCGCCAGCGTTCGCGCACCGGGTGACCCCTGCTCAGGCCCCCAGGTCCACGGCCTTCCGTTCCCGCCCCAGCACCTTCTCGTAAAGCGCCTCGTACATGTCCACGATGGGCCCTTCGGCGAAGGTCGTGAGGGCGCGGGTCTTCGCGGCCTCGCCGAAGGCGTGGCGCTTGGGCGCGTCCGTGAGCAGCTCCAGGGCCCGGGCCGCCATGGCGTCCACGTCGCCCAGGCCTTCGAGGAAGCCGTCCACGCCATGGCGGATGACTTCCGGAATGCCGCCCACCCTCGAGGCGATGACGGGCACCCCGTGGGCCATGGCCTCCAGGGCCGCGAGGCCGAAGCTCTCCGTGGCGGACGGCAGCAGGAAGAGGTCCGAGCACGCCAGCACGGTGCCGATGTCCAGCTGCTTGCCGGTGAAGCGCACTTCCGATTCGAAACCCTTGTCCCGGGCGTAGGCTTCGGCCTCGTTGCGGTCCGGGCCGTCGCCGACCATGACCAGGCGGGCCGGGATCCGCGCCCGCACACGCTCGAAAACCTGCATGACGTCCATCACCCGCTTCACGGGGCGGAAGTTGGAGATGTGGGTGAGGACCATGGTCTGGTCCGAGCAGAGCCAGCGGCGGCAGTCCGGAGTCGTGGGCTCCGGGGGCTCCACGAAGTTGGGGATCACCTGGATGTGCTCGCCGAGGCCGAAGGTGCGGATGGTCTCCTCCTTCAGGTAGTGGCTGACGGAAGTGACGGCGTCGGATTCCCGGATGGCCAGCTTCACCATGGAGAGGTAGCTGGGATCGCTGCCCACCACGGTGATGTCCGTTCCGTGCAGGGTGGTGACCACCTTCAGCCGGCCCTCCAGGGCCAGGCGCGCCAGGAGGGCCGCCGAAGCGTGGGGGATGGCGTAGTGGGCGTGCATGACCTCCAGCCCGTGGTGCTCCGCCACGTCCGCCATCTTGGAGGCCAGGGCGATGCTGAAGGGGGCCGCCTCGAAGAGGGGATAGGGGCTCGCCGTCACTTCGTGGAAGGTGACCCGGGATTCGAAGCCGGTGAGCCGGGGCGGCAGGGAAGGCGACAGGAGGTGGACTTCGTGGCCCCGGGCTGCCAGGGCTTTGCCGACCTCCGTGGCGACGACGCCGGAGCCCCCGAAGGTGGAATAGCAGCTGATGCCGATGCGCATGGGACTCCAGGTTTCAAGGGACAGTGTGGCGCGGTGGGGGAGCCGGTTCCAGGAAGGGCCGGCTCAGGCCAGGTCTTCTGGACGGATCGGCAAGCGCCGGAACCGCTTCCCGGTGGCATCGAAGAGGGCGTTCACCACCGCCGGGGCGACGGGGGGCACGGGGGGCTCCCCGGCCCCGCTGGGGCTGGCGCCGCTGGGAACCAGGACCACCTCGATTTGCGGCATCCGGGCCATGGGGAGCAGGGGGAACTCGCGGTAGCTGGTCTGCACCGCTCGGCCTCCCTCGAAGGTCATTTCGGCACGCAGGGCCGAAAGCCCGAAGGCGATGCCGCTTTCGATCTGCCCGGCGAGACCGAGGGGGTTCACCACCTGTCCGCAGTCCAGGGCGCAGACGACGCGCTCCACGGTGAATTCGCCCGGAGCCACCCGCACTTCCGCCACCTGAGCGCAGAAGGTGCGGCCGTCGTAAGCCACGCAGGCGAGGCCCCGTCCCCGGCCCGGAGGCCGCTTCCCGCGCCAGTCGGAGTGTTCGGCGACGAGCCGCAGCACCGCCTTCAGACGAGTCCCGATCCGGTCCTCGCCCAGGAGGCCCAGGCGGAAGTCCAGGGCATCCACCCCGGCCGCCCGGGCCACCTCATCCAGGAAGGCCTCCCGCGCGAACACGTTGGGAACGATCTGGATGCCCCGCCACCATCCCAGGGGCACCGGACAGGGCACCTGGGCATAGTCCACCCGGAGGGAACCCGTGTTGTAGGGCAGGTCCGAAGCTCCGTTGCACTCGGTCTCGGCGGGATCCCCCGCCCCTCCGGCATTCCAGGAGTGGAGGATGGAAGGCGCCGCCACAGTGTGCCGCCAGGCGGCCAGGGCCCGGCCTTCCAGGGAGGCCGCCATGCGGTGGAGGGAGAGGGGGTGGTAGTGGTCATGGGCGAGATCGTCGGCCCTCGTCCACAGCACCTGCACCGGCTGGCCCAGCTTCTGGGCCAGTTCGGCGGCTTCCAGGATGAAGTCCGTGGCCAGGCGGCGCCCGAAGCCGCCCCCCAGCAGGGTCACGTGGATGACGACAGCTTCCGCCGGGATCCCCAGCCGGGCGGCGACGTCCCGCTGGGCCGACAGGGGTGTCTGGGTCCCGGCCCAGATCTCGCAGTGGCCCTCCTTCACCTGCGCCGTGGCGCAGAGGGTCTCCAGGGTGGCGTGGGCCTGGAAAGGGTATTCATAGACCGCCTCGAGTGTTTTCGCCCCCACGGCCTCCACGCGCTTCGGAGCACCGGATTGCCGCACGGCGCGGGCCGGGCCCTGCGATGCCTCCAGCACCCTGCTCCTGAAAGCGCTGGAGGAGAACGTACGATCCACGCCCTCCTTCCAGCTCACCTTCAGGGCCTCCCGGCCGGCCTGGGCGGCCCAGGAATTCGAAGCCACCACGGCCACGCCACTGGAGATCTTCACCACGTCCAGCACGCCGGCCACCCTGCGGGCGGCGGCGGCTTCGAAAGAATCCAGGGTTCCCCCGAAGATCGGGCAGCGCTCGATGGAGGCGAAGCGGAGCCCGGGCAGCCTGCAATCCCCGGTGTAGGCGGCCCCGCCGGTGACGATGTCGGGGCCGTCGAGGCGCAGGCAGGCCCGCCCGATCACGCGGAAGTCCTGGGGCTTCTTCAGGGCCGGTTCCTTCGGGGGTGGCAGGGCCTTCGCAAGGTCCACCAGCTCCCCATAGCCCCTCCGCCGGTCCGTGGGGATGTGGACGACCTGCCCCTTCTCCGCGCGGCATTCGGCGACGGCCACGCCCCAGGCCCCGGCCGCCGCGGCCACCAGCGCCTCCCGGGCCACGGCGCCGGCCTGTCTCAGGGACAGCCAGGAGGAGCTGACGGAAGTGCTGCCCCCGGTGTTCAGCCGGGTGTAGTCACGCCCCGGCGAAGCCTGTTCAAGGCGCACTTCCGCGGGAGCCACTTCCAGCTCCTCCGCCAGGAGCATGGGGAGGGCGGTCCGGACCCCCTGCCCCATCTCGCTGCGGCCCACGACGAGGACCACGGTTCCATCCCTGCGGATGCGGATCCAAGGATTGGGGCGGAACTCGTCGACGGCCGGGGGGGGAGCCCCCGCCCGGGCCCGCTTCCGCGCCATCTTCTGCCAGGCGAAGGCCGCGCCGCCGAGGCTGCCCGCGACCCCCAGGCTCCCCACCAGGAAGGCGCGGCGGGTCTTCATGGCGGGCCTCCTGCGTTCTGGTGGAATCCCGAGAGCTTAGTCCTTCCCGGAAGGGCCGGGCAAGACGCACCTCCCGGTGCGGGAACGGACCAGGGCCCCGGGGCTGGCAGGCCTTGGGATGCGGCCCGTGCAGCGCTGGACGGACCGCGAGGCCTGCTTGGCCGGACCCGGCCTAGACTGGGGCGATGCGCCGTCCCACCGCCCCCTTCCTGTTCAAGCTGCGGGAGAAGGCCTCGGTCTTCCTGACGGAGCTCCATCCCGCCCCGGACGCCCCGTCCCGCGCGGCCCTGCTGGCCACCGTCCGCCGGCGGGACTTCGACGCCACCCACCACTGCAGCGCCTGGCGGGAAGGCGCGCCGGTGCGGGCCTGGGGGACCGATGACGACGGCGAGCCGGGGGGCACCGCCGGAGCTCCCATGCTGCGGGTGCTGGAGGGCGCGGAGCTCACGGACTGCCTCGCGGTCTGCATCCGCTGGTTCGGCGGCACCAAGCTCGGCACCGGCGGCCTGGTGCGCGCCTACACGGAGTCCCTGCAGGGCGCCCTCGCTGGAGCAGAAGCGGCGGGTCTCCTGGAAACCCTCCGCGTCCTGCGGCGGGGCGAGATCCGCGTCGCCCTGGAACGGGCCCACCTGCCCTTCGCGGTGCTGGGCGCTTTCCCCGAGGCGGTCCTGGAGCACCAGTCCCGGGGCGGGACGGAGGCGGTGCTGCGCTTCGCCCTGCCTCCGGGCCGGGAAGAGGACCTCGCCCAGGCCTGGCGCGAGCGCAGCCGGGGCGGCGAAATCACCTGGCTCTGATCCGGTCCTCCCCCCTGGGGGGGACGTTGACCGGATCCTTCCCGGTGTTCGCCGATCCGGCCGGGTCCGGACTCTCCGCCCTCCTTAGGCTCAGGGACGGAGGCAATCATGATCGCAGCGGCCGGCACCCCCGAATCCTCCGCGTCCCCGCTCCTGTGGCCGCTCCTGTGCCTGCTGGCGCTGCTCGCGATCCTCTGGGGCCTCCGCCACCTCCCCCGCATCCTGGCCCATGAAGGAGACGCCCCGTGAACGAACTCCCGCCCTCCCGCCCCGCCCGCTATGGGTTCGCCCTGGTGGCGGGCATCGGCCTCATCCTGGCGGGTTCCGCCCTGGCCCTCGAGAACGCCGGCATTCCCGTCCCCTTCTGGTTCTTCCGCCTCTGGCCCCTGCTCCTGGCCCTGCTGGGCCTCGCGAAGCTCGCCCGGAACCCCCTCCACCGGGGCGGCCACTTCCTCATCTTCCTGGGCCTCTTCTTCCTGGGCCTGCAGTTCGAGCCCGTGAAGACCCTCCGCTATGCTGCACCTCTGGGGCTCCTCTGGCTGGGGGTCCTCATCACCCTCAAGGCCCTGCGCCCCCCGGCCCGAAGCATCCCTGAACCCGCCGACCGTCCGGCCTCCGACTGACCCCTGCGAGCCCTCCCATGAGCGAATTCTCCGAAAAGCCCCTCTCCCTGGACTCGACGCCCCCCGAAGCGGCGGCGCCGCAGCCCGCCGCGCCACCGCCCGCGAGCCCCCTTTCCCCCAAGGGCTCGACCTTCACGCCGCGGCTCGTCATCGGCATCGCCATCATCCTGGCGGGCATCCTGCTCACCCTGAACAACCTCCCGGGCTTCGGGGAGTACAGCCACATCCTCTTCAAGCTCTGGCCCCTGGTCCTGGTGTTCATGGGACTGGCCAAGCTGCGGCAGGACAGCAGCAAGATCGGCGGCGGGATCCTGGTGGCCCTGGGGCTCTACTTCCTGGCAGTCATGTTCGGCGGCCACAACGTGGAGGAGATGATCGGTCCCGTGCTGCTGGTGGGCTTCGGGATCTTCGTGGTGGTCCAGGCCCTCAAGCGGCGCCGGGGCCCCCGGCCCGAGGGCACGGCCTTCGACGACACCCTGCAGGGCACCGCCATCTTCGGCGGCTTCAAGCGCCGGCCCCTCTCGAAGGCCTTCCGGGGGGGCGACCTCACCGCCATCTTCGGCGGCTTCGAGACGGATCTGCGGGGCGCCAGCCTGGCGGAGGGCGAAGCCGTGCTGGACCTCTTCATCCTCTTCGGGGGTGGAGAGCTCCAGGTCCCCCAGGACTGGCAGGTGGACGTCCGCGCCACCGCCCTCTTCGGCGCGGTGGACGACAAGACCCACCACGCGATCCAGGACGAGAGCTCGCCGGTCCGGCCCAAGCTGATCGTGACGGGCCTGGTGCTCTTCGGCGGCTGCGAGATCAAGGACTGAACCTTGCTCCACCCCATCCTTTCCAGCCGGCCCCGCCGTCTCGCCTACTTCCTGGCCTGGGTGCCCCTCACGGGGCTCCTGGGCTACATGGGCCTCAGCCAGGGCTGGCGCCTGGGGGAATCCGTGGCGGTGGCCCTCGCCTTCAGCGCCGTGGGTTCCCTCGCCTGCCTCACCAGCTGGTTCCTCTGCAAGGCGCTGCCCGTCGAGGAGGGGAAACTGTTCCGCCCCGCCGCGGCCTGGGCCGCCGCCGCCCTCGTGGACGGCGGGCTTTGGACCGGGCTGGTTCTCGGCCTCGGCACGCTGATGGCCCGCTGGTCGCCCTTCGCGGAGCTGCCTGCGCGCCTCTCCAAGGCCCTCCCCATCCTCTGGATGCTGGCGGTGCTGCTCTATCTGGCCTCCGTGGGCCTGAACTACGCCATCCTGGCCCAGGAGCGGGCGCGGGAGGCGGAGCGCCGCAACCTGGAATCCCAGCTCCTGGCCCAGGAAGCCGAGCTGCGGGCCCTGCGGGCCCAGCTCAATCCCCACTTCCTCTTCAACGCCCTCAACTCCATCAGCGCCCTGACATCCGTCGATTCGAAGAAGGCCCGTGAGATGTGCGTGCTCCTTTCCGAGTTCCTCCGCCGCTCCCTGGCCATGGGCGAGCGCACATCCATCGCCCTCAAGGAGGAGCTGGACCTGGTGCGGAACTACCTCGCCATCGAGCAGATCCGCTTCGGCGCCAGGCTCGCCCTGGACTGGCAGGTCACGGAGGAGGCCCTGGCCGCCCAGCTCCCGCCCCTCCTGCTCCAGCCCCTGGCGGAGAACGCCATCAAGCACGGCATTTCGGGACTCACCGAGGGCGGCACCGTGCGCATCCTGGTGAGGGCCGCCCGCGACCGGGAGGATGGTGCACGCGTGGACATCGCCATCGAGAACCCCTTTGATCCCGACCAGCCGCCGAAGAAGGGGCTGGGGCTCGGCCTGCGCCAGGTACGCCAACGCCTCCAGGGCCGCTTCGGCAACCGGGCGGCGGTGGAGACCCGGCTCGCCGAAGGCAGCCACAAGGTCCTGCTCAGCTTTCCCCTGGAGGTCCCATGAACCGCGCCTATCGCGCCCTGGTGGTGGATGACGAGGAGCTGGCCCGCGCCGTGGTGAAGGAACACATCGCCATGCATCCGGAGATCGAGCTGGTGGGCGAGTGCGCCAACGGCTTCGAGGCAGTGAAGGCCGTGGCGGACTTGCAGCCGGACCTGCTCTTCCTGGACATCCAGATGCCCAAGCTGGACGGCTTCGAGGTCCTCGAGCTCATCGACGATCCCAAGACCCGCAGCCGCCATCCGGCCGTGGTCTTCATCACTGCCTTCGACCAGCACGCCCTCAAGGCTTTCGAGGCCCACGCGGTGGACTACGTGCTGAAGCCCTTCTCCGAAAGCCGCTTCGAGGAGGCCCTCGCGAAAGCGAAGGCCAAGGCCGACGCCGGGGTGCCCACGGTGGCCCACCCGGCGGATCTTTCCGCCAAGGCCCGGGAAGCCTGGCCCTTGGAGCGCATCGTGGTGCGGGACGGATCGAAAGTGTCCCTCATCCCGCTCTCCAAGCTGGACTACGTCCAGGGCGCCGACGACTACGTGGAGCTGAAGAGCGAAGGCCGCAGCTTCCTCAAGCAGCAGACCATGGCCAGCCTCGAATCCCAGCTCGATCCCAGCCGCTTCCTGCGCATCCACCGCTCGGTGATCCTGCAGATGGACCGCCTCGTGCGCCTGGAGCAGCTGCCCTCGGAAAGCTGGGTGGCCGTGCTGAGCGACGGCACGAAGCTGCCGGTGAGCAAGAGCGGGATGGGCAGGGTCAAGGAGTTCCTGGGCGAGACGCGGTGACGCGAAATGAGAAGACGTCCGGCCGGGCGTAGTGCCCCGCCACGTCCAGAGTCATCCTTTCCCGGTCCAGCTCGGCGAGGTCCAGGTCGGCGAAGCGCAAGCCCTCCTCTCCGAAGATGGGCTCCAACACGGCGTTCCCACGGGGTCCGAAGATGGCGCTGCCGCCCCGCAGGACGAGCCCCTCGAGGCCGGTCGCTTCCAGCTCCTTCGGCAGATCGGCGGCAGGCATGATCAGGCCGACGGCGAGCACGAAACAGCGGCCCTCCAAGGCGTAGTGGCGGCTGGCGAGCTGGTGGAGGTCGTGCACCGTCGGCCACACCGCGACGTGCAGATCCTCGCCGGATTCGTGGAGGGCCTGGCGGGCGTGGGGCATCCAGTGCTCCCAGCACACGAGGCCCCCCACCCGTCCTGCCGGCGTATCCACAGCCTTCAGGCCTGCGCCGTCCCCAGGACCCCACACGAGGCGCTCCGTGTAGGTGGGCACGAGCTTGCGGTGGTGGTTCGCCAGGCCGCCCTCCGGTGTGAAGGTGAGCAGGCTGTTGTAGAGGGTGCCCAGGCCCGGCCCGCGGTCCACGCGTTCGTTCACGCCGATCACCACCGTGAGCCGCAGGTCCGCCGCGGCCTGGGCCAGGCGCGACACTTCGGGACCGTCGACCGACACGCTGTTCCGCCGCAGGCGTGCGAAGACCTCCTTCACCGGCGCCGAATCCCACAGGCCTGCGCCCGGACAATGGTCCAGCCAGGCCGGATAGCCCGGCAGCCAGGTCTCGCCGAAGGCCAGCAGGGACGCGCCGCCCCGGGCGGCCTCCTCCATCAGGCCGAGGGCCTTTTCGAGGCTCCGCGCCAGGTCGAGGTAGGCCGGCGCGACCTGGGCGAGAGCGACGCGGGTCATGGATTGGCCCCGGCGGCCCCGGCCTGTCGCCCCCGGCTGCTGTTGGCCACGCCGCCCTGGATCAGCTCCCCCAGCTCCCCGAGGTCCGCGGCGCGCAGGCGCTCGGCGTGGACGCGGCAGAGCTTGCCATTGGGCGAAAGGGGCTGCTGGTCCTCCCTGAGCCGGACGTCGAAGCCGTCCACCTTCCGTTCCAGCTCCTGGCGCGTGGCCTCGTCCAGGCCCTTGGCCTGGGCTGCCTTCCGGAGTTCCTGCAGCAGTTCTTGGGCGAGGGGCGAACCCGCCTTGCCGAGGGCCTCCTTCTGTGCCCGCCGGACGGCTTCGTGGATCCAGGCGAACTCCCGCGCGCTCATGTCCCGCGCCTTCAGCTCGACGGCGGCGATCTCCAGCATCCGGGCCATGAAGCCGACGGCCTCGGCGGCATCCTTGAAGTCGCCCTTCTTCCCCATGTGCTCCCGCATCCAGGCGACGTAGGGCCCCTCGGAGGGCTTCAGCGCCTCGCAGATCTCGACGTAGGCGAGGAGGCGCGGCTCTGCCAGGAGCCCGTCCGCCGGAGGCCGGAAGGGGCGCTCCCGGTCCAGGCGCTCCATGGCCTTGGCGCTCTTGCTGATCTTCACCATGCCGCCGGAGAAGCCCTGGATCTGTTCCCACTTCCCTGAACGCACCAGGAGGGCGATGCCCAGGACCAGCAGGCAGGCCAGGGTGGCGGCGATGCCCAGGACGATCTTCATCCAGCCCTTCATGTTTCCATCTCCCGAGACCCCAAGAGGCCGCTCCCAGCCTACCGGAGCCCCCGCACGTCCGCGGCGCTGAGGCGCTCAATGCCCGCCGCTGTGGCCACCTTCAGCCTCCCGTCAGGCTCCCAGCCCAGGCAGGCCCCCTGCCCTGTTTCCCAGGCGACGAGGTCGCCCTCGGCGGGCCAGTGGAAGGGCGGCTCCGGCGCGGCGGCGAGATCAGTCCAGGCTTCAAGAATGTCAAAAGCCAGGCTCGGGGTGGAGGGCAGAGGCGCAATCAGCTCGGCGAGGCAGGCCGCCGGGAAGGCCCGCTCCGGTAGTTCCGGCGCGGCGCCCAGGTTGACGCCGAGGCCCAGGATGAGCCGTTCCCCCACGCGCTGCCCCAGAATGCCGCCCAGCTTCACGAGCCCACCCTGCCGGCGCGCGACCAGGTCGTTCGGCCATTTCAGCCCAAGGCCGGCGGACGGGAGGGCCGCGATCACCGCCGCCATCGCCCGCTGCAGCACGAGCCCCGGCGCGAGTTCCGGCACCGCGATTGCGGCGCTCAGCCACAGGCCCGCCCCGGGCGGGCTGATCCAGGCGTGGCCCTGGCGGCCGCGCCCTTCGGTCTGCATGTCCGCCATCACGGCGCAATAGCCCAGCTCCGGATGGCGGCGCAGGAAGCTCTGGGTGGAGTCCACCTCAGCGAGACGGATCAGCGGCAGGCTCAAGCCTTCTTCCCGCCCCGGTTCTTGAACCAGAGGATGCGAAGGCCTTCCAGGGTGAGGTCGGGCTCGAGGTGCTGGATGTACCTGCTGGCGGGGGTGATCACGCGGCCCAGGCCGCCGGTGGCCACCACGGCGGCCTTGGGCATCTCCTCCCGGAGGCGGGCCAGGATGCCGTCCACCAGGCCGACATAGCCGTAGAAGAGCCCCGACTGCATGGCCTGCACCGTGTTGCGCCCCACGAGGCGCTCGGGCTCGGTGACTTCGATACGGGGCAGCCGCGAAGCCCTCTGAAAGAGCGCTTCTGCACTGATCTTCAGGCCCGGCGCGATGAGGCCCCCGAGGAACTCGCCCTTGGGACTCACCACGTCGAAGCTCGTGGCGGTGCCGAAGTCCACGGCGATGAGGGGGGCGCCGTACTTGGCCACGCCGGCCACCGCGTTCACCAGGCGGTCAGCGCCGAGTTCCGCGGGGTTCTCGATGGCGATCTTGAGGCCCGAGCGGATGCCCGGCTCGATCCAGAGCGCCTCCAGCTTGAAGTAGACCCGCGCCCAGGCCTCCAGCACCGGATGCAGGGGCGGCACGACGCTGGAGACCACCATGTGCCGGATGGCCGTGGCCTCAAGCCCAGCGTGGCGCAGCAGGGCCAGGGTGGAGAGGCCGTACTCGTCCACGGTGCGCTCCCGGCTGGTGGCGAGGCGCCAGGAGTGGAGCAGGCCGCCCTGCTCGCCCTTCGATACGTCGAAGACGCCCATCACGATGTTGGTGTTCCCGACGTCCACGGCGAGCAGCAGGCTCATGGGCCCTCCGGAGTCCAGCATGGCCGTTCCGGACTCCCGCGATCAAGACGCGCGGGCCGGGAGAGCCCGACCACGGGCCCGAGGCCACCGCTCGCGGGTCTTCCGGGGGAATCGCGTACCGCGCTTTGAAACCCTGCCATCCTGCGGGCATGGAACGCCCTCCCTCCCTTCCGCCGGTGCCCGAGGCCGAAGCCCGGGTCACCCATCTCCGGGCCTCCATGGCGCGCATGGTACGGGCCTCCGTGGCGGGGGCCATCGACCTCCGGGCCTGGACGGACCTGGTCGCCACCCTGGAGCCGGAGGCCCGGGCCCTGGCGGAGGCGGACCTGGAATTGCCGGACTGGGTGCCCATCGAGGCCATCACCGCCTGGATCGGCGCCTTCGCGAAGGTCCACGGCCAGCTGCCCAGGGGCGCCAGCATCGCCGACCAGCTCCTGGAGCACGCCCACCCCTGGATCCAGCGGGCCCTCGATCCCGCCCTGGCGGTGGACGCCCTGCCACGGCTCTTCCACCACTACCACAAGGGCGGCGTGGCCCGCCTCGACGAGGTGGCGCCGGGCCGGGCCGTGATGGACCTGTGGGCCTTCGTGCCCTATCCAGGCTGGCATGACCACCTGATGCCCTCCGTGCTCAAGCGCGCCCTGGAACGCTGCGGCGCCGAGGATGTGAAGATCCGCATCCTGCCCCGGGAACCCGACGGGCCCTTCTTCCACCACCGATACGAGATCGTGTGGAGCAAGGCCATGCGGACCTGAGGCCCGCGGGCTTCAAGGCGGGAGGAAGGCACACCCCAGCACCTTCCAGCCCTGCCTGCGCGTCTCCACCCGCCCCGGGCCGGAGCCCTCCTGCGGCGGGCGGGGACGGAGCGTCAGCCCGCCGCCTTCTCCAGCTCCGCCTGGGCCTCTTCCCACTCCCCCATGGCGTAGGCCAGTTCGGTCTCCAGGCCCTTCTGGGCGTCGAGCCTGGCGCTGAAAGCCTGCCAGTCGCCGGGATCCATGGCGGCCAGCTCCAGGGCGAGGGCGGCGAGCCTGGCTTCCAGCTCCCCCACCTTGGCTTCGGCTTCGGACACCTTGCGTTCGAGGCGCTTCTGGGCCTTCTGCTTCTCCTTGTCGATGGGTTTCGGGGCAGCGGCTTTCAGCGCCTCCACGGCCTTCGCCGACGGTGCCGCGCTGCGCTTCCCGGCGGCTTCCGGCTTCCGTCCGCCGGACTTCGGCTCCGGCGGATTCACCCCGTCCCCGGCTTCGTCCTCGCTGCCCAGATCCAGGTCCACCCAGGCCTGGTTCTCCTCGTAGCCGCCGTCCCGGAACTCAGACTTCCTTTCGTGGATGCGCAGCAGGCTGTCCGCCACGCGGCCCAGGAGGTAGCGGTCGTGGGTCACCACGATGGCGGCGCCGGGGAAGGCCAGGATGGCGTCCTCCACGGCCTCCATGCTGGGGATGTCCATGTGGTTGGTGGGCTCGTCCAGAAGCAGCAGGTTCACGCCCTCCCGGATGAGGGTGGCGATGCTGAGGCGCGCCCGTTCGCCGCCCGAGAGCGCCGTGACCGGCTTCGCGCAGGCGTCCTCCCCCTGGAACTGGAACTTGGCCAGGAAGCCGTAGACGTCCTGCTTCGTGGCCGCGGAATTCACGCCGTGGATCTGGGAGAAGACCGTGTTGCGCGCGTCGAGATTCTTGTGGTGCTGGTCGAAGTAGCCCACCTTCACCTGGCTGCCCAGGCGAGCCCGGCCGGTGATGAAGGGCAGCTCCCCGGCGATGGCCTTCAGGAGGGTGGACTTGCCGGTGCCGTTGAGCCCGACGATGCCCACCTTCTGCCCCCGCTTGATCTGCAGCTGCTCGATGGGTTCCGAAAGGGCCTTCCCGTCCCAGCCCACGGAGGCCTCCTCCAGCACCAGGGCCACGTCCCCGCTGCGCACGGTCTCGGGGAAGCTGAACTTGATCTTGCGGCGGTCCCGCAGGGGCTTCTCCAGGCGCGCCATCTTGGAGAGGTGCGTCCGCCGGCCCCGGGCCTGCTTGGTCTTCACGCCGGCGATGTTGCGGCGGATGTACTCCTCCTGCTTGGAGATGTAGGACTGCTGCAGCTCGAAGGCCTTGGCGGCTGCCTCCAGCTCCGCCTCCTTCTTCTCCATGAACTCCGAGTAGTTGCCCTCGTAGACCCGGCTGCGCCCCAGCTCGAGCTCCAGGATGGAAGTGGCCGTGCGGTCCAGGAAGTAGCGGTCGTGGCTGATGACCACCACCGTGGCGCTGCTCTCCAGGATGAACTGCTCCAGCCAGCGCAGGCTGGGCAGGTCCAGGTGGTTGGTGGGCTCGTCCAGGAGCAGGAGGTCGATGCCCTGCAGGATGGCCTTGGCCAGCATGACGCGGCTCTTCTGGCCGCCGCTCAGCGCGTTCACCGGCTGCTCGAACTGGTCCTGCTTGAAGCCCAGGGATTGCAGGATGCTCTCCGCCCGGGCCCGGATGCTGAAGCCGTCCGCGTGCTCGAAGGCCTCCGTGGCCGCCTGGTAGCGCGCCATCACCGCGTCGAGATCGGGAGGATTCTCCGCCATCCGGTGCTCCAGCTCCCGCATCTCGTGCTGCAGCTTCTCGACGTCCCCGAAGGCCGCCAGGGCCTCTTCCAGGATCGATCCTCCGGTCTCGGGGATCAGGTCCTGGGCGTAGTGCCCGAAGCGCACGCCCCGCTCCTTCGTGGGCCGCACCACCGTGCCCGCGTCCGCCTCCAGCTCGCCTAAGAGCAGCTTGAACACCGTGCTCTTCCCCGCCCCGTTGCGCCCGATGAGCCCCCAGACCTCCCCCTCTTCCAAAGCCCAGGTCACGTCCTTCAGCACCTCCTGCGGCCCGAAGGACAACGAAACATGGTTCAGCGAAGCGAGCATGGAGGCTCTTGAATTTGAAGTGGAAGTTGAAGTTGAAGTAGCAGTTGAACTTGAAGGAAAGGTTCGAGGGAACCAAGAACCGGTGACCCTCGCGACCGCCGGGTGGCGCAGCGGAGGACTTAATGTCCTCCGCGCAGCCGGCCCCCGGCGAGGAGCGAGGAACGTGTGCGGTCTTGCCAATGCGCATTTGCCATCCGGTCACCGTACGAAGCAGCGGCCGAAGGCCGCTGTACAAAAACAAGCGCCGCCGAATTCGGCGGCGCTTGTCCTTGGTGGAGCTTACCGGGATCGAACCGGTGACCTCTTGCATGCCATGCAAGCGCTCTCCCAGCTGAGCTAAAGCCCCATGGGGAACTGAAAGTCTCCCACGGTTGCGCCCCCCGTTCAAGCCGGAATTAGCGCGGGGACACCCACAGGCGCTGGCCGCGGCGGATGGCGTTGCCCTTCAGGCCATTCCATTTCCGCAGCTCCTCGACGGTGACCCCGTAGCGCTGGGCGATGGAGAAGACGGTCTCCCCGCGGGCGACGGCATGGAAGGTGGACCCCCCGGCGGCCGGCCGGGATTCCCGCGGCGCCGGGGCCTGGGACGGGGCATCCGGGAGGCGGATGGCGTCCCCGGGCTTGAGGTTCCGGGCCGCGTTGGGGTTCAGCCGGAGGAGCTCCGCGTACTCCACGCCGAAATCCCTGGCGAGGGAAGCCAGGGTGGCGCCGGTGGTGGCGAGGGTCGTCCGCGTGATTCTCGGCGCGGCTTCCGCCTGCCGCGGCGGCTCCGGCGCGACTGTC
>JBGAST010000003.1:113062-127535 GCA_044229575.1 Holophagaceae bacterium
GGCTCGACCCGCGCCCCGGCGGTGAACAGGAACGTCGCCGCCAGCGCCGGCAGCTGCGGCACCGAGGTGGCCACGTAGAGGGCCGTCAGCCGCGCGCCCTCCTCCGCGTCGGGGTCGCCCGGGCCCCCGGATCCAGCGTGGGCGACGCGGCGGCCGAAGCCCCGGCCGGAGCCGCCATCGCCATGCCCGGAGCGGGGCTCGCCGCGGGAACCGGCGCGGGACCCGGTATGGTCGGCAGGGCGTCCAGGGGCCTTTCGCCGAGGATGCGGTTCCGTTCCTCCCGGGTCAGCAAGTCCCGCTGGTCGATGGGGGTCGGCGAGGGGGGAGGGACCTGGATCCGGCGGCCGGCCTTGAACTGGGCGCGGCCCAGGTCGTTGGCGGTGAGGAGTTCCTCGGCGCTGAGCTTGAACCGCGCCGCCACACGTTCCACCGTATCGCCCTTGCGCACCACGTAGGACTTGAAGTCGAGCCGCTCGGCGCTGGGGATCCTGGCCAGGGCCCGGTTCACCAGGGCGGAGGTGCCCGGCGGCACCTTGAGGACGTAGCGGCCCGGCGGAGTCGTGCCCCGCAGCAGCTCGGGATTGAGGTCCTTGAGGGAGTCCATGTCCGTGCCGGCGAAGCGGGCCAGCACCGCCAGGCTGGTCATCCGGTCCACCTCGACGGTCTCGAAGACGTAGGGGACCTGGGGCGGGATGGAGAACCCGAAGCGCTCCGGATTCTTCCCCACCAGGATGGCGGCGCAGAGGCTAGGCACGTAGTTCTTGGTCTCGTTGCGGAGGTAGCGGGAGCGGTAGAGATCCCAGAAGTTGCGGCTGTCGAGAGCCTGCACCGCGCGTTCCACCGTGAGGGGGCCAGCGTTGTAGCCCACGAGGGCGAGGTACCAGTCACCGGAGATCTGATGGAGGCGCTTGAGGTAGCGGGCGGCGGCGCGGGTGGCCTTCACAGGGTCCCGGCGCTCCTCCACCCAGCCGTTGCCGCTGAGGCCGAAGATGCGGCCGGTGCTCCGCATGAACTGCCACATGCCCACCGCCGCGGCGCGGCTCTTCGCCTGGTTCCGGAAGCCCGATTCGATGACCGCGAGGTAGGCCAGGTCCTGGGGGATGCCCTCCTCGCCGAAGACCTGGCGCACCATGGGCAGGAAGCGGGAGGCCCGGCCCAGGCTGTTCTCCAGGAAGCCCCGCTTGGTGGTGGTGAAGGTGTGCACCATGGTGAGCACCTTGTCGTTCAGGTCGATGGGGAAGTCGTACTGGGAGCCTTCCTCCGCCGCCTTCACCCGCTCCAGCTCCAGGCGCAGCTCCTCCCCGCTGAGGGCGATGACCTCCTCCTGCAGGAGGGGATGGACCTCCGCCGGGGCGGCGGCGGCGACGGCGCGGTCGGCCTCCGCATCCCCCGCGACCTCGTGGTGCACCGCCCGCAGCCGCTCCAGCAGGGCCAGGGCGTCGGCCTTGGCCAGGGCCTCCTGGGCCCAGTCGGCGATGAGCACCTCGGCTTCCTCGCAGCGGTCGTAGGCTGCATCCTCATCGCCGGATTCCAAGGCCTTCTCAGCGGCCTCCACCAGCAGGCGGAGCCGGGGCAGGTCCGGGCTCCCCGCGGCAGGACGGGGGCCCTGGGCGGCGGGGGCTGGACGGTTCGCGGGTGGGGACCCGGGGGCCTGGGCGAAGAGCGGCCCAAGAGCCGCCAGGCACCCCAGCAGCCGGGGGCGGAAGCGCGCCGCCAACCTACCGGCTCTCCGCGCTGACGAAGGCCTCATAGGCCGCCGCGTCCAGGAGCTCACCGGAAAGGGGGCCGGACAACTTCAGCTTCACCATCCAACCCTTCCCGTAGGGATCCTCGTTCACGTGCTCGGGGTGGGCTTCCAGGTCGCCGTTCACCGCCAGGATCTCCCCGTCGCAGGGGGAGAACAGTTCAGATACGGTCTTCACCGATTCCACCTCGCCGAAGTCCGCGCCGAAGGCCAGCTTCTCGCCCACGTCCGGCAGCTTCACGAAGACCACGTCCCCGAGGGCGTCCTGGGCGTAGTGGGTGATGCCGACGGCGGCGGTGCCGTCGCCCTGCTCCCTCAGCCACTCGTGGTCCTTGGTGTACTTCAGATCGGCGGGGTACATGGAGCCTCCATGGGTGGGGTGTTCAGTCTAGCGGATGGGTTCCGGCCCTCCGGGCAGGCCGGTCCGGGGCCTACTGGGCGCGCTTGTAGAAGGGGGTGGGGATGATCTCGGCGGGGCAGGCCCGGCCGCGAATCTCGATTTCGAGGCGGGTGCCCACGGCGGCCTGGCCCACGGGGACGTAGGCGAGGCCCAGGTTGACGCCGCAGGTGGGGGAGGGCGCGCCGCTGGTGACGAAGCCCGCCGCCTTGCCGTCCACCAGGACGGGCATGCCGTCCCGGCCGATGTCGCGCTTCTCGAAGGTCCTGAAACCCACCAGCCGCCGCGTCAGGCCTTCGGCCTTCACCTTCCGCAGGGCTTCGGCGCCGATGAAGTCCCCCTTGTCCAGCTTCACGATCCAGCCCAGGCCGGCTTCCAGGGCGTTGATCTCGTCGTTGATCTCATGGCCGTAGAGGGCGAGGCGGGCTTCCAGGCGCAGGGTGTTGCGGCAGCCCAGGCCCGCGGGGCTGAGGCCTTCCCCCTTCCCTGCGTCCAGCATGGCGTTCCAGAGGGCTTCGGTATCCGCCGCCGGACAGTAGACCTCGAATCCGTCCTCGCCGGTGTAGCCCGTGCGGCTGAGCAGCACCTTCCGGCCCGCGACCTTCCCATGGGCGAAGTGGTAGTACTTGATCGCTTCCAAGGGGGTATCCGTCAAGGTCTGCAAGATAGCTTCGGCTTTCGGTCCCTGGATGGCGATCTGGCCCGTGGCCTCGCTTTCGTTGGTGACCGCGACGTTGAAGCCCGCGGCCTGCTCCGTGGCCCAGGCGAAGTCCTTGTCGATGTTGGAGGCGTTCACCACCAGCAGGAACTCCTCGGGGCCCTCCCGGTAGATGAGCAGGTCGTCCACGAAGGTGCCATTGGGATAGAGCATGGCGGTGTACTGGACCTGGCCGTCCACGAGCTTCGCGACGGCGTTCGGCGTGAGGTGGTCGAGGTAGGCCAGGGCCTGGGGTCCCTTGACCCGGAATTCGCCCATGTGGCTCACGTCGAAGAGCCCGGCCCGGGTGCGCACGGCGAGGTGCTCCTCGATGATGCCGCCGGGGTACTGGACCGGCATGTCCCAGCCGCCGAAGTCCACCATCTTGGCCGCCAGGCTCCGGTGGGCCGCGTTCAGGGGGGTGCGTTTCAGTTCGCTCATGGCGGCTCCGGACGATTTTTCAGGGTATCAAAGCCTCGGGCTTCCTACACTTGATCATGCTCACGCGTTCCCTGGCCGCAGCCCTCGTCCTCACCTCGCTCGCGGCGGCCGCACCGAAACGGAAGGCCCCCATGATCCAGGCCACCCTGGAAGCCTCGGTCACCTTCGGACCCGGCAAGGAGCCCCCGCCGGGTTCGCCGCCCTTCCAGCCCAAGCTGGAATGCAGCCTCGGCTTCGCCGCTCCTCCTCCCCCGGGCCTGAAGATCCGGCTCTGGCTGGTTCCGGCCGCAGCCGCCGGCGGGAAGGCGCCTTCCACCCTGAAGGGCGCGAAGGCCCTGCGGCACGAGACGGCCAGCGCCGGGGAAGGCTCCCAGGTGCTCCGGGCGGTCTGGCCCCAGGGCCTCCAGCCGGAGGAATGGCAGGCCGCCGCCGAGTTCTTCGTGGGTGGGCGGGCGCGGGGCCAGGCCATCGCCCCCATCAGGTCCCGCTACCTGCCTTCCGCCCCGCCGCGGGGCGGAAGGGATCAGGACAACTGACCCGGACCCAGGGGAGCTCTTCCTGGAGATGCCAACGCAGGGTCCAGGTGCCATCCGGCTCCATTGCAGGCTCCAGCCGGACCTGCAGGGGCAGGGCTCGCACCCCCGCGGCCACGGCGCGGTCCAGGGTCTCCGCGTAGACCGGGTCCACCCCCCGGGCCGCATCGAAGGTGTCCACATCCCCCCGCTGTACGAGGAAGAGGATCACCGCCCGCCCTCCGCCCGCCACCACCACCTGGAGCTCCCGGAGGTGCTTGGCGCCCCGGGCGCTGACCGCGTCGGGAAAGCTGACGCCGCGGCCCTCCCGCAGCGTCGCGTTCTTCACCTCGATGAACCAGGGCCGGCCTTCCGCATCGAGGCCGTGCACGTCCACCCGGCTTTTCTCCGCCCCGTAGCGCACCTCCCGGCGCAGGTCATGGAGGCGGGGCACCCCCGGCAGCCGGTTCCGGCGGGCGGCCTCGAAGGCCAGGGCGTTGGGCACCCCGGTGTCCACCCCCACCCAGGCCTCGCCCCGGTCGCAGGCCACCAAGGTGTAGTTCAGCCTGCGCCGGGGATCGTCGTGGGCCCGCAGCAGCACTGGATCCCCGGGCGCCCAGCAGGAGCGCATGGTGCCCGTGTTGGCGCAGTGGGCGATCGCCGCGGCTCCGTCCGCCAGGATCACGTCCGCCAGGAAGCGCTTGTAGCGCCGCTCGATGCGGGCCAGGAGGAGCCCCCGCTCCTCCTTCAGGACCATCGGGCCAGGATCCCGTCCACCGCCGCGGACAGGTCCTCCGCCACGAGGTCGGCGAGGCCGCCGTCCACCTCCCGGCCATAGCCCGTGCGCACCAGGGCCACCCGGCAGCCCGCCGCCCGGCCCGCGGCGAGGTCGATGGCCTTGTCCCCCACCATCCAGCTGCGGGCGAGGTCGAGGCCGTGGGCGTCCGCTGCGCGGTGCAGCATGCCGGGGTTGGGCTTGCGATCCGGGTGGTCCGGGTGGGCGAAGCCCCCGAGGCCTTGTTCATGGTGGGGCGCCACGTAGACCGCGTCCATGCGGGCGCCCTGCCCCGCCAGCAGTTCCGCCATGCGGTCCATGACCCGCTCGAAATCCTCCATGCGGTAGTAGCCCCGGCCGATCCCGCTCTGGTTCGTCACCACTACCACGGGGATGCCCCGGGCGTTCAGCCGCGCCACGGCCGCCGCCGCGCCGGGGATGAGGGCCAGTTGCTCGGGCTTGTGGAGGTAGTCCACCTCCTCGTTGAGGGTGCCGTCCCGGTCGAGGAAGACCGCGGGCCTCACGGGATCCAGTCGGCTGCGAAGACGTTGAACTGGCGGGGAGCGGTGGCCTCCCGCCCGCTCACCCATAGCAGCTTCCGGCCATCGGGGCTGAAGTGGGCGAAGGAGTTGAAGGTCCCCGTCCAGGTCAGGCGCTCCAGGCCGCTGCCATCCAGGTTGATCTTCCAGAGGTCGAAGGTGCGTCCCTTCCCGTCCCGGTCATGGTGGTTGCTGGCGAAGACGATGGCCTGGTCGTCGGGGGTGAAGACCGGCGCGAAGGCCGCGCCCTTGAGATGGGTCACCTGCCGCTTGCGGGAGCCGTCGGCGTCCATGACCCAGATGTCCATCTCCATCGGCTCCACCAGGTGCTGCTTCAGGAGATCCTGGTATTTCGCGACGGCCGCCTCGCCCTTGGGGTAGTTGGTGCGCCAGACGATCCGCTTCCCGTCGTGGCTGAAGAAGGCGCCGCCGTCGTAGCCGATCTCGGTGGTGAGCCGCTGGAGCCCCTTGCCGTTGACCCGGACCTTCCAGAGATCGATGTCGCCGCCGCGCTCGGAGGTGAAGACGATCCACTTCCCGTCCGGGGAGACGGTGGCTTCCGCGTCGTACCCTGCCGCCGGCAGGAAGGGCCGGGGATCCGTTCCATCGGCCCGGGCGGTGTAGAGGTCGTAACCGGAGAACACGGGCCAGCGGTAGGTCCCCGGCGTGAAGGGCGGCGCCGGCGGGCAGCCGGGGGCGTCGCCGTGGGTGCTCGCGTAGAGGATGCGCCGGCCGCCGGGGAGAAAGTAGCCGCAGGTGGTGCGCCCCTTCCCCGTGGAAACCAACGTCTGGCCGCTGCCGTCGGCCTGCATGACGTACTGCTGGTCGCACGGGTGTCCGTCCCGGGTGCTCTGGAAGATGATCCGCCTGCCGTCGAAGGACCAGTAGGCCTCGGCGTTGGAGCCTGTCGCGGTGAGCATCTTCACGCCGCGGACATGGGATTCCCGCGCGTCGCGAAGTGGGTCTCCCGCCGCGGGCTGGAAGGGGTTCGCGACCATGGGCGGCACGGCCTGGGCGCCGGGAGGAAGCGGAAGGGCCGCCGCCGGCCGCGGCCCCGGAGGCCCCTCCTGCGGGGGCAGCACGAGGGCAAGCGCGGCCAGTGCAACACCTCTCATCCAGTCCTCCCGAAGCTCCGATGATGCCAGCGGCTGCGTCCGATGGCATCATCGGAAGACAGGAGCGGGGCATGATCGACAAGCGCGTGGCATCGGCCGACGAGGCGGTGCGGGACATCCAGGACGGGGCCACCCTGGCGGTGGGCGGCTTCGGCCTCTGCGGCATCCCGGAGCACCTCATCGCGGCCCTCGTTCGCAAGGGCGTGCGGAACCTGACCTGCTTCTCGAACAATGCGGGAGTGGATGACTTCGGCCTCGGACTGCTGCTCCAGAACCGCCAGATCCACAAGATGGTGAGCTCCTACGTGGGCGAGAACGCCGAGTTCGAGCGCCAGTACCTCAGCGGCGAGCTGGAGGTGGAACTGGTGCCCCAGGGCACCCTGGCGGAGCGCATGCGGGCCGGCGGCGCCGGCATCCCGGCCTTCTACACCCCCACCGGCGCCGGGACGAAGGTGGCGGAAGGGAAGGACGTCCGCCTCTTCCAGGGGCGTGAATGCATCCTCGAGGAGGGCATCGTCGCCGACTTCGCCCTGGTGAAGGCCTGGAAGGCCGACCGCCTGGGCAATCTCGTCTTCCGCAAGACCGCCCGGAACTTCAACCCCATGGCGGCGACCTGCGGCAAGGTCTGCATCGCTGAAGTGGAGGAGATCGTGGAGGTGGGCGACCTCGACCCCGACCAGGTCCACACCCCGGGCGTCTACGTGCACCGGCTCCTGCTGGGCCAGGCCTACGAGAAGCGCATCGAGAAGGTCGTCACGCGCTGATCATCACCGCAGGGGCAGCCGCAGCCGGGCCACGGTACCGGGCCCCTCGTTCCGCAGTTCCAGCATGCCGTGATAGGCCGACATGAACTGGTTGCAGGCGGTCAGCCCCTCTAGGGGCATCCGGATGTCGCCCGCGGCGGCCTGGTTCAGGCGCTGGAAGGGCTCGAAGGCCTTCGAGAGCTCCTCGGAAGGGATCGGGCCGCCCTGGTCCTCGATCTCGAAGAAGAAGACTTCGTCCTCGTTCCAGCTCCGGATCGCCAGCATCGTGGATGGGGTCGGACCGGAGAGGCCCTGCTGGACCAGCCGGGAGAAGGTCTCGGCGAAATCGTCGTAGACGCCGAAGATGAGGGGCAGGTTGGCCTTCAGCTCGATGGAGAGCTTGAGGCCCTGGGGCAGGATGCCCTCCGCCTCCAGCAGCTCGATCTCCTGCTGGACCATGTCGTGGAGGTCCACCCACTCCGGCGTCGCCACCACCTGCTTGCTGGCCCGCCGGTTGAGGGCCTTCAGGAAGGCGTCGATCTTGGAGACCGCCTCCCGGACCTCGCCCACCGCCTTGGGGGTCTCCTCCCGCCAGAGGCGGTTGTGGGTGGCCGCATCCGTGGGCTCCAGGAGGCGATCGAAGGTGAGGGACTGCTTGTGGAGGCTGGCCACGGGGATCTGCAGTCGCTGGGCCATCTTCAGGAAGAGGTCCCCCAGCAGGGCCTGGCGCTCCCGCTGGCTGAGGGCCATCTGGGCGTTCTGCAGGTCGCTGTAGGCCCCTTCCAGGCGGTCGTAGCTGGCGGCGAGGGCCCGCGAGCTTTCGTTCAGGTTGGCGATGAGCTCGGCGTTCTCCAGGCTCACCTGGGCCATCCCGGCGTGCAGCGCCACCAGCTCCACCTCGTAGGCCAGGAAGGGCTTCGAGGATTCCCGGCTGAGGGTCCAGAAGCCCCAGAGCATGCCCTCCTTCTGCCGGTGGGGCAGCAGCAGCAGGACCGAGGCCGAGGGCTGGGTCCAGAAGCCCGCTCCCAGGCCCTCGTCCCAGAAGGGCGAATGCACGAGCTTCTCCCCGAAATAGGCCGGATCCGCGGGGCCCCGCGGCAGCTTCGAGATGAAGGGGTGCTGGGAATGCATCGCCGGGGCCGTGTCGAAGGCGCCGCCGTTCCAGTGCAGCCCTTCCCAGTAGCCGCCCTCAGGATGGAAGCGGTAGCCGCAGACCTTCAGGGCCCCGAACTCCGCCTGGACCTGCCCCAGGATCCGTTCCAGCAGGCCCCCGGTCTCGTGCATGGACACGATGCCCTGGCTCAGGGCCAGCAGCCGGCTCAGGCTGCGGTTCCGGCGCTCCAGAGCGTCCTGGGCCTCCGTGAGCTTCCGGTTGGCCTCCTGGGCCTCCTTCAGCTGGGATTCCAGGTGGTCCACCACCTGTTGGCTGAACTGCCGCAGGGCCACGCCCTCCCGGCCCTGCTCCACCTTGTCCCGCTGCCCCTGCAGGTAGGCCTCGACCTGCCCCACGAACTGGAAGGGATCGATGGGCTTGGAGATGAACCCGTCGCAGCCCGCCACGAGGGCGGTCTCCCGGTCGCTCTTGAGGGTCTTCGCGGTGAGGGCCACGATGGGCATGCCCGTGAGGTCCGGGTTCTGGCGCAGCTTGGTGGCCACCTCGAAGCCCGAGAGGCCCGGCAGGTTGATGTCCAGGAGCACCAGGGACGGCTTCAGCTCCACCGCCATCTCGTAGCCCTTCAGCCCCTCCTCCGCCCAGTGCATCTCGTAGCCGGCCTGGGTCAGGAGCCGCTGCACCAGCCGCCAGTTCACCGGGTTGTCCTCGACGCAGAGGATCCGCATGGGCTGCATGGCGTTCATGCGAGGGCCTCCTTGATCAAGGGCATCTCCACCGTGAAGGTACTGCCCTTCCCCTTCTCGCTGCGAACCTTGATGCGCCCGTTCATGAGGCCCATGAAGGACTGGGACAGGGCGAGGCCCAGGCCCGTGCCGCCGAAGCGGCGGGTGATGCTGCCGTCCACCTGCTGGAAGGGGCGGAAGAGCCGGCTCAGCTCGTCGTCGCTCATGCCGATGCCCGTGTCGCTGATGGCGATCTCGAGGGATTCCCCCCGGCGGGCGGCGCTGAGGGTGACGGTGCCCGTCTCCGTGAACTTGATGGCGTTGCCCAGGAGGTTCACGAAGACCTGGCGCAGGCGGTTCGGATCCCCCATCACCATGGCCCGCCACTCCGGCGGATCGTAGCGGAGCTGGAGGGGCCGCTGGGCCAGGAGGCCGGCGCCCATGGCCCAGACCTCCGCGAGGATGCCGATGGGATCCACTTCCTGCAGCTCGAGGTCCATCTTGCCGGCCTCGATCTTCGAGAGGTCGAGGATGGAATCGATGAGCCCCAGCAGGCTCTTGCCGTTCTGGAAGATGATCTGAATGTCGTCCCGGGCGTCCTGGGGGATGGGGCTGTCCTCCTGGAGGAGCATGCCGGAGAAGCCGATGATGGCGTTCAGGGGCGTCCGCAGCTCGTGGCTCATGTTGGCCAGGAACTCGTCCTTCATGCGGTCCGCCTGCTGCAGCTTCTGGTAGCTGTTCAGGAGGTTCTCGTTCAGCTCCCGCAGCTCGTGGGTCTTCTCCCGGACCTTTTCCTCCAGGGTCTCGGCCCAGGCCTTCAGCTCCGCCCGGGACTGCTCGAGGCCCTTGGTGCGCTCCTGGACGAGCTGTTCCAGGTTGGCCCGGATCTCCTCCAGCTCCCAGATGGTCTCCATGAGCTGGCGGGTGCGCTCTTGCACTCGGTATTCGAGCAGGCGGTTCTGGCGCTCGATCTCGTCCCGGCTCACCCGGAGCTTGTCCGTCATCACCTGGAAGGAGTGGCTGAGGTCCTCCAGCTCGTCCCCGGTGCGTACGTCCGGGCCGATGCCCTCCAGCTTGCCCTGGGCCACGTCCTGGGCCGCGTTGGTGAGCTGGATGATGGGCGCGATGTAGCGGTTGGATAGGTAGTAGACGACCAGGGAGGTGATCATGAGGGCCAGGACGCTCACCCCGACGCTGATCTGGACGTTGCGCTGGATGGCGGCCTGGGTCTCGTCGGTGCTGAAGCCGATGACGAGGGTGCCCGCCTTGTCCGCCAGGGACTCCCGGCCGAAGATGGGCGCCACCGCCACGAGGGTGCTGTCCGGGGGCGGACGGGTCGTGGCGAAGGAGACGGGCTGCTGCTTCACCAGGTCCTTGGCCCAGTTCGGGGTCGAGGGCGTGGAGTCCAGCTGCCGGCCGGACTCGTCGAAGACCACCGAGAAGCTGAAGGCCGGCAGGTTCTTCACGCCGCCGAGGATCCCGGCGATCTCGTCCGAGCTGCCCCGGGCCAGGGCCGGGCTGAGGGCGTTGCTGGCGGTCTCCGCCACCTGCCGCGCGCTCATCTCCGCCTGCTTGCGGAACTGGGCCTCCACCCGACGCGGGAAGTACACCACGTTGAAGGCGAGGAAGCTGAGCACCAGGAAGCTGAAGACGAGGATCAGCTTCGTTCGGATCGAAAGTCGGAACATTGCGGGCAAGTATAGAGCGGCCGCCCGCTAGACGGGGACGAAGAAGTGGAACCGGGCCTGGCCATAATCCCGGTGCTCCAGGCGCCGCCAGCCCGCGGCTTCCGCGAGGTCTTCCCGGGACGAGGTCTCGAAGACCAGCACGCCGCCCTCCCGGAGCCAGGATGCCGCGACCGCGGCCAGCTCCCGCCAGGCCTGGGCGGACATTCCGTAGGGCGGATCCGCGAAGACCACAGCCAGGCCCCGGAAGGCCTGGGAGCCCAGCCTGCCGGCGGGCTGGCGGAGCAGCCGGACTTCGGAGCCGGCCAGGTTCTTCAGCAGGCAGGGCGCCGGGGCTTTCTCCACGCAGGTGACCGGGTCGAAGCCCCTGGAACGTGCCTCCAGGGCCACGGCCCCCGTGCCGCCGTAGAGGTCCAGGAAGGGACCCTTCTCCCGGGCTTCGAGGATCGAGAAGAGGGCTTCCCGGGCCCGGTCCGAGGTGGGGCGGATGGCCAGCTCGCCCTCCGGAGGCGCCGCGAGGCGCTTTCCCTTCATGGTGCCGGCGATGATCCTCAAGGCCGGGAGTCCGGCGCCCAGGTCCCGGGGACGCCCGGCACCGGCCGCGGCAACGGCATCAGACCGCCCACTTCATCAGGACCGCGCCCCAGGTGAAGCCGGCGCCGAAGGCGCTGAGGACCACCGGATCGCCCTTGGCGAGACGGCCCGCCGCCAGGGCCTGGTGCAGGGCCGTGGGGATGGTGCCGGCGGTGGTGTTGGCGTAGCGGTCGATGTTCACCATCATCTTGCCGGGATCGATGTCGAGGCGCTTGGCGGCGGCATCCATGATCCGCTGGTTGGCCTGGTGGGGCACGAAGAGCTTCAGGTCCTCCCCGGTGAGGCCGTTGCGGTCCAGCATGAGGCGGCTGCTTTCGGCCATCTCCCGCACCGCCCACTTGAAGACGTCGGAGCCCGCCTGGTGGACGAAGTGCTCCTTGGCGTCCACGGTCTCCCGGGTGGCGGGCTTCGCGGAGCCGCCCGCGGGCATGTGGAGGAAGCAGCCCCCTTCCCCGTTGATGCGGTGCTCGAAATCAAGGATGCCGTAGCCCTCCTCCACGGGCTCCAGGATCACCGCGCCGGCCCCGTCCCCGAAGAGCACGGCGGTGGTGCGGTCCTCCATGTTGATGATGCTGCTCATGACGTCCACGCCCACCACGGCCACCCGGCTGTAGGCGCCACTGGCGATGAGGGCCGCGCCGGTGGTCAGCCCGTAGATGAAGCCGCTGCAGGCGGCGCTGAGGTCGAAGCCGAAGGCGCCGGACGCGCCGATGGCCTGCTGCACCCGGCAGGCGGTGGCGGGAAAGAGGGTGTCCGGCGTCACCGTGGCCACGATGATGCACTCCAGCTCGTCGGCCTTGAGCCCGCGGCGTTCCAGGGCCATGCGCAGGGCCGGCACCGCCAGGTCCGATGCCCCCTGCCCCTTTTCCACCCAGCAGCGGCTGCCGATGCCGGTGCGGGGCCGGATCCACTCGTCGCTGGTGTCCATGAACCTGGAGAGGTCGTCGTTGGTGACGACACGCTCGGGATAGTGCTGGCCGGTGGCGGTGATCCCGACGGGTCGTGCGAGCCTGCGAGCCAAGCGGACCTCCTGCAAACCTCCCATTGTGCCTGCATTCAGGGTCCGGGCCAACTGCGGTCCCGCCGCCGGAGGCGATAGGCCCACGCCGGAGGCGATAGTCTTAAGCCATGCGCACCCTCGCCGTCCTGCCCTCACGCTTCCAGGCCACCCGCTTCCCGGGAAAGCCCCTCGCGCCAATCGCCGGCAAGCCCATGATCCAGCGCGTCTTCGAGGCGGCGTCCCGGGCCGCGGGGGTCGACCTGGTGGTGGTCGCCACGGACGATGAGCGCATCGCCAGCCGCGTGCGCGGCTTCGGCGGCACGGCCGTGATGACGGATCCGGCCCTGCCCTCCGGCACGGACCGCACCGCCGCGGCCCTCGATGCCCTCGGCGGAGACTTCGACTGCGTCCTCAACATCCAGGGCGACGAGCCCGCCATGCATCCGGACACCATCACCGGTGTCGTGGCCCTGATGGCGCAGCACCCGGAGCTGACCATGGGCACCGCCGCCTGCCCCTTCACGAATCCTGACGAACTGTTCAACCCCAACGCGGTGAAGGTCGTGGTGGACGACCGCCAGCGCGCCCTCTACTTCAGCCGCAGTCCCATCCCCTACCTCCGGAACTCGTCGGTGTTCGAAGCGGATTTCCGCCCCTGGATGACGCCGGGGCAGCTCAGCCTGTTCCAGCGCCACCTGGGCCTCTACGCCTACCGGCCGGACACCCTGCGCGCCTTCACCAGGCTGCCACCCCATCCCCTGGAGCAGACTGAGATGCTGGAGCAGCTCCGGGCCCTGGCCGCCGGCATCCCCATCGGCGTGGCGCGCACCCCCCACCTCAGCCTGGGCGTGGACGTGCCCGCGGACATCGCGCCGGTGGAAGCCCTGCTTCGGGAGCGGGGCCTGGCTTGATAGGATGGTGGGTTCGGGTCCAGGGACGGCCGCCCGCCCATTGACAGAAGGAATTCGCGTGAGCCACCACAAGGTCATCATCATCGGCACCGGCCCGGCGGGCTACACCGCGGCCCTCTACGCCTCCCGCGCGAACCTCGCGCCCCTCGTCTTCGAGGGCTCCCAGCCCGGCGGCCAGCTCACCATCACCACCGAGGTGGAGAACTACCCGGGCTTCCGCGCCGGCATCCTAGGCCCGGCCCTCATGGACGAGATGCGCGAGCAGGTGCTGCGCTTCGGCACCACCATCAAGCCCGAGACCGTCACGAAGGCGGAGCTGGGCGCGCGGCCCTTCAAGCTCACCACCGATCGGGGCGAGTACACCGCCGACGCGGTCATCATCGCCACCGGCGCTTCCGCCAAGTGGCTCGGCATCGGCAAGGACCAGGAGCTCTCCATGAGCGGCGGCGGCGTCAGCGCCTGCGCCACCTGCGACGGCTTCTTCTTCCGGGGCAAGGAGATCGCCGTGGTGGGCGGCGGCGATACCGCCATCGAGGAGGCCACCTACCTGACCAAGTTTGCCACCAAGGTGAACCTCATCCATCGCCGCGACAAGCTGCGGGCCAGCAAGGCCATGCAGGAGCGCGCCCAGAAGAACGAGAAGATCGTCTTCCACTGGAACAAGGGCGTGGAGGACGTACTCACCGCGACGGTGGAGACGCCCATGGGCGAGAAGGTCGAGAAGATCCGCGCCCTCGCCCTGAAGGACACGGTGGACGGCTCCACCTCCGAGCTCAAGGTGGACGGCCTCTTCGTGGCCATCGGCCACCAGCCCAACACGGGGCTCTTCGAGGGCCAGCTCCCCATGGACGAATCCGGCTATCTGCAGGTGGAGGCGGGGTCCAGCCGGACTCCGATTGAAGGCGTCTTCGCCTGCGGCGACGTGCAGGACCACGTCTACCGGCAGGCGGTCACCGCCGCCGGCAGCGGCTGCATGGCCGCCATCGACGCGGAGCGCTGGCTCGCCACCCAGGGCCTGGCGGACTGAACTCCGCCCCCATGGTCCCGGATTCCCTCGCCCCCCTGAGGCCCCGCCCCGAGGGGCGAGCCCTGCGGGGGGAGATCGATCTGGGTCGGATCCAGGGCAACCTCCGGCGCCTCCAGTCGGCCCTCGGGTCCGTGGGCGTCCTGGCGGTGGTGAAGGCGAACGCCTACGGCCACGGCGCCGTGCCCGTTTCCAGGGCCCTGGAATCCGCCGGCGCCGCGGGCTTCTGCGTCTCCAGCCTGGAGGAGGCCCTGGAACTCCGCGACGGCGGCATCGAGGCCCCCGTCCTCGTGCTCGGGGGGTTGCGGCCCGAAGCCCTGCGCCGGCGCGGTCAGCGCCGGAAGCGGGTGGGCCACCCCATCGGACCCGACGGAGAAGCCCGCGTCCGAACCGTCGATCACGACGAATCCGGTCGCGTGCGGGATGACTCGGTTGAACACTCCCGTCGTGGTGAGGATCC
>JBGAST010000040.1:0-31258 GCA_044229575.1 Holophagaceae bacterium
GGTCGCCTCTAAAATGCAACGGAGGCCCGCAGCATGACCCGCACTTACAAAACCGACCTGCGATGCGGCGGCTGCGTAAAGACCATCGCGCCGCTGTTCGATTCCGCGAGTGGCATCGCTTCATGGGAGGCGGATGTCGATTCGCCCGTCAACCTCCGAGACGCGGAATTCCGCGTGGTGCTGCACGCCCGGGAAGAGCCAGCCGCCCGCCACGGCGTTGAAGCGGGAATTCGTGTCCCGCCGAGGCACGAACACGCCTTCCCGGATCTCGCCCCACTGCTCCCATTCCACCGCAATGCGATGGGCGGCGTTCTCCGACTGGTGGCCCATGAACACCGGAAAACCCTTCGGCCTCACGTCCTTGAGCCGGATGAGGCAGATGCCCACGATGGCTTGGCCCGCATGCAGCTTGGGCCTGAAGGGCGCCGGCAGCAGGCGCTGCACCACCTCCGGGTCCGCGCGGTAGTTGACGAGGGCGCGGCGATCGATGAGGCCTTCGAGGACGGGCAGGCGCATCAGTCCCCTTCCCACAGCTTTTTGATCACATTCCGGCTATTCAGCACAGCCTCAGCCCAATCCCCATTTTCCGCGCTTCGGACCCTCGAGCCAGTCCTTCCTTTTGGCCTCCAGTTCTTCAGAGAATCCTTCGGGATCAGGAGGCGAAAAGACATAGGCGGTGGATTTCGTCTCTACGATCACATAACAGTCGGCCAGGGTGCTGTACCAACGACTCGCAAACAGATATGCGAGAAGAAAATTGAGCTGATTCAATATCGACTTCGGTCTGTAGACCTCGATCTTCCTGATCTTGTCGAAGGGAATCCTCCACGTCGGCGACAAAGCCAGGCGAAGGCTTGACCGGATGGCGATAGCGTCACCTTCGAAGTCAACATCGAAGCGTGACACCAACAAACCAACCACCAACACGATCAGGACGATGAGGATGGCAACGACAATAGTGAACCAAGGAGCCATCACTCCTTCTTCCTTCGTAGATCCTTCATCAGCTTCGGCAACCTATTCACCGCCGCCTGCACCTCCATCCACTCCCGATGCGGCCGCGCCGGGAAGCCGGTGACGAAGCTCCCCTCGGGCAGGCTCTTCGCCACGACGCTGTTGCCGCCGACGATGCTGCGGGAGCCGATCTCGATGTGGCCGACGACGCCGACCTTGCCAGCGAGGGTCACATAGTCACCGAGCCTGGTGCTGCCGCTGATGCCGCTCTGGCTCACCAGCAGGCAGTGGGCGCCCACCTGGACGTTGTGGGCCACCTGCACCTGGTTGTCCACCTTGGTGCCCTGCCCGATGCGGGTGGGGCCCAGCACGCCGCGGTCCACGGTGACGCAGGCGCCCAGCTCGGCGTCGTCTCCGATCTCCACCCAGCCCACCTGGGGCACCTTCTGGTGGCGACCGTCCATCAGCACGTAGCCGTAGCCGTCGCTGCCCAGCACGGTGTTGGCGTGGACGCGCACCCGGTCTCCGAGGACGGTGCGGCGGTACAGCACGACCCCGGCGAAGAGCTCGCAGTCGGCCCCCAGCACGCAGTCCTCGGCGATGTGCACCCCGGGGTGCAGCACGCAGCCCGGGCCCACCACCGTGCGGGCCCCGATGGTGACACCGGGGGCGATGCGGCAGCCCTCCCCCAGCTCCGCGCTGGGATCCACCGGCGTGGGGCTCCATTCCGGGGCGGGTTCGGGATGCAGCCAGGCGATGGCCTGGGCGAAGGACCAGTAGGGATTCTCCACCACCAGCACGGGCCGGTCCCCCAGCTCCGACGCGCTGTCCACCAGGATGAGGCCGGCGCCGCTGGCGTGGGCCTTGGCGGCGTAGCGGGGATTGGCCAGGAAGGAGAGGGAGGCCGCTCCCGCCTCCTCCAGGGGCCGCACTTCGGAAATCCGGTGATCCGGGGGACAATGGCGGAGTTCGCCGCCGAGGCGCGCGGCCAGTTCGCCGGCCTGAAGGGTGTGGTCCTGCCCGTTGGCCATGGCGGCCTCCTCGTTCCAGTTTCGCTCAAGGTCCCGACGTGTCCCAACCTTCATCTCCCAGCCGCGAATCCGGTCACGACCTGGAGCGCCCCGCCAGCGAGGCGGAATCCCGGCGAGAGGGGCGCTGGACGCTTTGGAGCCTGGGCCTCCTAGCCCTTGTCTTCCTGGGCGCCACCTGGACTTTCGCCCGCTTCACCCGGCTGCCGGCCCCGGCGGCCCAGGGCCCCGTGAACCACGGACCCCTGCCGGAAGCCGTCCGCCTCGCGGTGCTGGAAACCCTCGCGCCCCACCTCGACGGCGTGGAGTTCATCGAGATGCGCAACGACAGCGTCCGGGAGTTCCGCATCAAGGGGCGGCCAAAGTACGACCTGGCCCAGGACTTCCACAAGGCCTTCCGCCCGCTCGTCGCCCGGGAGCTGCGTCCCCGGCTCCAGCCCTACGGCGAGATCCTCAGCTTCGAAATCAAGGCCCTGGACCTGCCCCCCATGCGCCTGCGCGCCCTCCCCAACGACTGATCCCCAGGGACAAAGGAATTCCATGCATCCCGTCCTCTTCCGCATCGGCACCTTCGAGGTGGGCACCTACGGCCTCATCCTGGCCCTGGGCTTCTTCGCGGCCCTGGCCCTGGCGAAGCGCCAGGCGAAGCTGGACGGCATCCCCGCCGAGGCGGTGTCGGACCTGGCCATGACCGTGCTGCTGGCGGGGCTGGCGGGTTCGCGGATCCTCTACATCATCGTGGAGCTGGTCAACGGCGCCCCCGCCAGCCAGGTCTTCTCCCTGGGCATGCTGCGGGCCGCGGGCCACGTCCACGGCGGCATCCTGGGCGCCCTGGCGGCCTTCCTCTGGCGGTCGCGGAAGCTGGGGCTGCGCTTCGGCGTCACCGCCGACGCCCTCGTGCCCGCCACCGCCCTGGGCCAGGCCATCGGCCGCCTGGGCTGCCTCATGGCGGGCTGCTGCTACGGCACCGTGTGCGACAAGCCCTGGGCCATCACCTTCACCAACGCGGACGCCACCCGCTTCTCCGGGACGCCCCTCTTCGCCCACCTCCACCCGGTGCAGCTCTACACCTTCGCGGCCAACCTGACGGTCATGGGCCTCCTGCTCTGGCTGCGGCCCCGGCGGCGCTTCGAGGGCCAGGTGCTGAGCGCCTACTTCATCCTCGAGGGCCTCGCCCGCGCCGTGGTGGAGACCTGGCGGGGGGACGGCGACCGGGGCTTCTGGCTGGGCCTCAGCTGGCTTTCCACGGGCCGGGCCACCGCCCTGCTCTTCGTCGCCATCGGCGTGGTCCTCGCCGTCATCCTCAAACGCTCCTCCGCCAAGATCCAGGAAGCCTGATGCAGCTCACCGTCGAACAGCCCGGCCGCCTGGACCGCTTCCTCGCCGAGGCCGACGCCTCCATCTCCCGCGCCCGGTGGGAGGGCTGGATCGACGAGGGCCGCGTCGCCGTGAACGGCGCCGTCACCACCAAGGGCGGGCACCGCCTGAAGGCCGGCGACGTGGTGGATACGGAAATCCCTGAACTCAAGGCCCCCGCCGGACACCTGGTGGGCGAGGACCTCGGCCTCGCCACCCTCTTCGAGGACGAGCGCCTGTGGATCGTGGACAAGCCCAGCGGCATGGTGGTGCACCCCGGCCCGGGCCACGAGGGCGGCACGCTCCTGAACGCCCTGCTCTTCCGCCTCCAGGCCTCGGGCTCGAGCCTCCAGGACATCCGCTCCCAGGGGGAGGACTACGATCCCGAGGAGGGGGAGATCGACGAGGAGTCCCGCTCCCCCTATCCCGGCCTGGTCCATCGCCTCGACCGCTACACCAGCGGCTGCATCGTGATGGCCAAGGACCTGGAGGCCTGGACGGCCCTGCAGGGCCAGTTCAAGGCCCGCAAGGTGGAGAAGCGCTACCTGGCCCTGGTGCGCCATTCAAGGAAGCTGCCGGAGCTGGGCTCCCTGCTGGTGGACGAGCCCATCGCCCGCCACCGCACGGACCGCCTGCGCATGACCATCGCCGCCGCGGGCCGCTCCGCCCAGACCCGCATCCGCGTGCTGAGCCGCACCCCCCAGGCGGCCTTGGTGGAATGCGAGCTGCTCACGGGCCGCACCCACCAGATCCGCGTCCACCTCCAGCACCTGGGCGCGCCCCTCTTCGGCGATCCCCTCTATGGCGGCGCGCGGCGCTGGCTCGATGCGGAACGCAGACCCCTGGACGTGCCCCATCCCCTCCTCCACGCCTGGAAGCTGGCCGTGGACCACCCCGGGGACGGGCGGCGCATCGAAGCCCTGGCGCCGGTTCCGGACGCCTTCCGGGAGGCGGCGGAGCGCTTCGGGCTGGCACTGCCCAGGCCGTGACCGGCACCAGCAGCCCCATGGATGGCCGAGGCTTCGCCGGCCGCCCCAAGGGCTGCTAGTTGACGGTGACCGTCGCCACCAGGATCACGGAGGCGTCCTCGCTGCTGGTGGCGACGACGCGGAAAGTGCCCGTCCGGCCCGGCGCGGTGTAGACGCCCTCCGGCGTGATGGCGCCGCTGTCGGAGTCCTCGACCTTCCAGGTGACGGTGCCCCGGGGCAGGCCCTTGATGCGGGCCGCAAAGGCCAGGGTGGCGCCGGGACGGAGGCTGGCGCTGGCGGGCTCGATCCGCGCCTGGGGCGTCACCTGGACCGTCTGGACCAGCCGCGCGGGGGAGCCGTCCGCCCGGGCCCCTCGGACGACGAGGTGGTAGGCGCCGGCGGCGGACGGAGCGACGTAGGTGACCGTGCGTCCGCGGCTGGAGAGCAGTCCGCCGCCGTGGAGTTCCAGGAGCTCCCACTCGGGCTCGCCCTTCAGCGGCTCCTCGCTCACCAGCCCGATCTCGAGCCGCTCGCCCACCGCCACCGCGGGCGCGGGGGGGTCCGTGGAGAGGCCCGCGGCGGCGCCGGACCCGCAGGCCAGCAGCAGACCCGCGAGAGCGGGCAGGGCGAGGGTGAGGGCGCTCGATCTCAAGGCAAAGAACTCCGGTGCTCCTCCAGGATGCCAGAGGGGGACGGGATGTTCCTAGGCCGTGTCCGGCACAAGCAGGCCTAGCGGTCCGTCCAGCACGGCACTGGCCGAACCGCAAGGCCTGCTAGCCGCGGCGCCAGGGGCCGGTACAAAAGCGGGGGCGAAGCGGTTATGGTTGGGGAAATTCCCCGAGGTCCCCATGCTCGAATCCGCCGCCGGGTTCGCCCTCATCACCGCCCCCAAGGCCGCCGAGAAGGCGGCCCCGGCGGGCCTCGACTACGAGGCCCTCTGGCGGGACTACTCCGGCTGGGTCATCTTCGGCGGCACCTTCGTGCTCATCCTCCTCCTGGGGGGGGCCAGGTGGCTCTACGAGCTCCCCTCCAACCGCCGTGCCAAGCGGGGCGGCCCAACCCTGGAGCCGCGGCAGGTCGAGGAGCTGATGAGCGGCTCCGGCCCCATCATCATCGACCTCCGGCCGCCCCAGGTCTTCAGTTCCAAGCCTGGCCACATCCGGGGTTCCGCCAACATCCCCATGGCCCTCCTCCCCCGGGAGATCGACAAGATCGATCCCGGCGAGAAGCGCCCCGTGGTGCTGGTGGACGACTCCGACGAGCTGTCCCACCGGGCCTTCCTCCTGCTCAAGGCGAAGGGCTTCGGCTGGGTGTACGTGCTGAAGGGCGGGATGAAGGCCTGGAAGAAGGCCGGCCTGCCGATGTACCGCTGAGGGTTCGGGTCACGGGCCTGGGGCCCGGCGCACCCCAATGGCAGGAGGGATCCATGCGCCTGCTGTTCGCCGCCACGCTGCTGGCGCTCGGGACCGGAGGTCCCGCGCCCCAGCCGTCCTCCCCCGTGCTGGTGGAGCTCTTCACCTCCGAAGGCTGCTCCAGCTGCCCTCCCGCCGACGCCCTGCTTTCCAGGCTCCAGGCGGACCCGCGGATCGTGGCCCTGGCCTACCACGTGGACTACTGGGACAGCCTGGGCTGGAAGGATCCCTTCGCCTCGGCCGCCTTCACTGGCCGCCAGCGCGAGCATGCCGCCCGCTTCGACCGGGGGCGCCTCTACACGCCCCAGATGGTGGTGGATGGCGCCCAAGGCTTCGTTGGGAGCGACGAGGGGGCGGCCCTCCGCTCCATCGCCGCGGGGAGGCCCAAGCCGGGGCTGCGACTGTCGGTCCTGGGGAACCGGTTGGGCGTGGACGCGGACGCCGCCGGGGAAATCGCCACTGTCTGGTTGGCCCTGGCGGAGGATGGGCTGGAGAGCCGCGTCCTACGGGGTGAGAACGCGGGCCGCGCCCTCCGGCACGACGGCGTCGTGCGAGAGCTCCGTCGCCTCGACGGCCCCCTGGGCCGCAGCGCCTTCCACCGGGAGGTGGAGCTCGCCCTCCGGCCGGGCTGGGCCCGGGGGCGCATGAAGGCCGTGGTCTTCCTGCAGGCCCGCGAAGGCCGCATCCTCGCGGTGGCGTCGGCCCGGCTCTGACTTCGGCGGCTTTGCCGGCCGGACCACCGCCCGGCGGACCTAGCGGGGGATCGCCTCGAAGCGCGCCATGATCCAGCCCGGCGGATCCGGTTGGCCCTTTTTCGTGGTGGGCCTGCCCAGTCCCCTGGACCAGCGCAGCAGCCAGGAGGGTCCGCGGGGGCCGATGTAGCCATCGGGACTGGCGTAGGCCGGATCCTGCAAGGCCTGCTCGAGGGAGACGAAGGCGTAGCCCCGCCTCTCCAGCTTCCCGAGCATGGCGTCGAGGGCGTCGGCGTTGAGGCGGCTGGCGTGGATGAGGAGGATCTGGGGCACCGCCCGCCCGAAGAGCTCCGCGGCCATGCCCTCGAAGGTCTCCAGGGCGGGATCGAGGTGGGCCACGTAGGCTTCCCGGATCCGCGCCGCCTCCTTCCCATGGCCGCGCTTCACCGCGTCCTCGTAGACGGCGGCGAAGATGAAGTCGTCGTGCTCCACGGTGAAGGGCGCCACGGCGTAGCCCCGTTCCTCGAGGAAGGCCTCGAAGGCCGCCTTGGCCTCCTTCGTGGGCCCCGTCTGGGTGAAGGTGTGGCGGTAGTAGCGCGGGACCCGGCCCCGTTTCGACAGCAGCCAGCGGGTCACGGCCTCGCCCCGCACCACCGCGTCCTCGTAGGCGGGCAGGGGCGTCGCCTGGAAGCCCACGTGGCCGAAGTTGTGGTTGCCCAGCTCCATCCCCGCGTCCAGCCACTGCTCCAGGAGGCCGATGCGCCCGTCCACCTGGCCCTTCACCAGCAGCTTGTCCTCGTTGACGAAGCCGATGGCCGGCACCCGGTGGCGCGTGAGGGCCGCCAGCAGCTTCCGGGTCTGCGCCCGCTGGTCTTCGAGCGCCGCCGAGGCCGGATGGAAGGGCAGGTCGTCCAGGGTGATGGCGATGCGCTTCTGGGCGCGGAGGGAGGGCGCGCCGAGACACAGCAGCAGCGCGACCAGGACGGCCTGGAACCCCATGCGGATCTCCTCGAGGAATGGCGGCAGTGTGCCAGCCGAGGCACTAGGATGAAAGCCATCCCGGGAGCCGCCATGCCCGCCAAGCCTGTCAATTCCGCCAAGCCCGTCCAATCCCGCTACGGCGTCCACCCCGCCGTGGCCTACCAGCAGGCCATCGTGGCCAATCTCAAGGAGAAGTCCGGCCGCAGCCTCGAGGAATGGCTGGCCCACCTGAAGAAGGCCGCCCCCAGGGGCGCGGACACGAAGGCGCTGACGGCCTGGCTGCGCAGCGAAGGCCTGGGCGGCACCCAGGCGGGCATCGTGGCGGAACGCGCGCTGGCGAGCCCGGACCGCCACGCCTTCCTGGAGGACACGCCGGAGGGCTACCTGCAGGCGGCCGAGGCCTACGTGGAGGCCATGTACGCGGGCAAGAAGGCCCACCTGCGGCCCCTCTACGACGCGCTGCTGGAGCTCGGCCTCGGCCTCGGCAAGGACGTGATGGCCTGCCCCTGCGCCACCATCGTGCCCCTCTACCGGAAGAACGTCATCGCCCAGATCAAGCCCACGACCCTGACCCGCATCGACTTCGGGCTCTCCCTGGGGGATCCCGCCGGCGTGAAGGAGAAGAGCGGCCGCCTCATCGACACCGGCGGCTTCGGGAAGAAGGACCGCATCACCCACCGTATCGAGATCCGCAGCGCGGGCGACATCGACGCCTTCGTGGAGGGCTGGCTGCGGAAGGCCTACGAACGGAACGCCTAGGCCATGTTCATCGGCCACTATGCCCTGGCCTTCGCCGCGAAGAGGGCCGCGCCCCGGACGAACCTGGGCGCCCTGCTGCTCGCCGCGTCCTGGCTGGACGTGGTGTGGCCGGTGCTGCTCCTGACGGGGCTGGAAACGGTGCGCATCCAGCCCGGGGCCACGGCCTACACGCCCCTGCGCTTCGTCAGCTACCCCTGGTCCCACAGCCTGCTCTTCACCAGCCTGTGGGGCTTGCTCCTGGGCGGCCTCGCCTTCGCGATCCGCCGGGACCGCCGCGGCGCCGCGTGGATCGCGGGCCTCGTGGTCTCCCACTGGGTGCTGGACTGGCTCACCCACGCCCCGGACCTGCCCCTCGTGCCCGGCGGCGCCGCCTACGGCCTGGGCCTCTGGAACAGCGTGCCCGCCACCGTCGCCGTGGAATCGGCGCTGTTCCTCGCCGGCGTGGCCCTCTACCTCCAGGCGACGCGCGCCCGGAGCTGGACAGGCCACCTCGCCCTCTGGAGCCTGGTCCTCACCTTCGCCTTCCTGTACGCCGGCAACTCCCTCGGCCTCGCGGTGCCCCCCAGCGAACGGGCCCTGGCCTGGAGCGCCCTCATCGGCTGGCTGCCCCCCATCTGGGGGCTCTGGATCGAAGGGACCCGGGAGAGCCTCTGATCCCTACCCGGAGCCTCGGGGGAGGAAGGCCGGATTCCACAGGGTGGAAAGGCGGTCGATCAGGCCCTTCCCGTTGATGCGGAAGGCCCAGACTCCTTCCGCGGAGGGGCCGGCGCCCCCGGCGGTGAAGCGGAGGAGGGCCGCCACTTCCTGGCGGCGGCCATGGAGGGCAGTGAGCTCCAGGCGCTGGACGCCCATGGAGGCCCGGGCCGCGTGATGGACGCCGCGGACCGTCGCGAGGCCGGCGCTGTCGATGCGGCTGAGGGAGCCGAAGAAGTGGACCTCGGGGTCGAAGAGGCGCATGTGGGCTTCCTCGTCACCGGAGTTGAAGGTGTCGAAGTAGGCTTCCACCACGTGCCGCTCCAGGGTGTCCGGGCCGGGTTCCGGAGGCTCTCCGCCGGCGCCGGCCCGGGCCCGCTTGATCTGGAAGGGCCGCGGATCGTAGAGGGCCGAGACCCGCTCGATGCGTCCGCGCCCATCGAAGCGGAAGATCCAGATCCCCTCCCCCCGGTCCTCGCCGACGGAGAGGTCCACCTGCACCGCCACCTCGGGCCCGGGGCCGAAGGTGCGGCCCGGTTCCTGCCGCAGGCCGGGAAAGCGCTCCCCCAGGGCCTGGAACATGCCCCGGGCCGCGTCCACGCCCTGGATGCGCACGCCGCCCATGCTGCCGAAGAAGACGATGCCCTCCGCCAGGCCGGAGGCGAAGGCCGCCTCGTCCCGGGCGTTCATGGCCTCGAAGTAGGCGTCGATGGCGGAACGGAGCTGGGGAGCCAGCAGGGTCATGGGGCGCCTCGGGCAGGGCCACCGCAGGATAGCGGGCCCGGGACCTGGCCGGCGCGGGAAGGCGGCGCGACCGCTCGGCGGGCTTATGGACGGCTCGGCCCCCTCCCCGCGCCCTTCCTGGTGACGAGCCGCACCTCCGGGCCGGCCCGCGCATCCTGCAGGAACCCCGTCGCACCCCTGATCCGGAGCCCCCATGAACCGCGCCTCCCTGTCCGTCCTGCTTCTCCTTGTCGCTGCGGGCTGCGGCGGCGGCTCCTCCTCCAGCACCACCGCCACCGGGTCCGCCACGCCCGCCCCCACCGTGCCGGGACCGATCCTGCCCGCGGTGCCCTTCGACTACGTGGGCTTCGCGGCGGCGAACCTGCCGCCCCACCTGGCCAACCTCCCGGGCCCCGGCGGCTTCCGCGCGGACAACACGCCCCCGGACAACCCCATCACCAATGCGGGCGCCACCCTGGGCCGGGTGCTCTTCTACGACAAGCGCCTCTCCCTCAACGACGCGGTCGCCTGCGCCAGCTGCCACCAGCAGGCAAAAGGCTTTTCCGATTCCGCGAAGCTGAGCGCGGGCTTCCAGGGGGGCTTCACGGCCCGCCACGCCATGGGTCTCACCAACGCGAAGTTCTACGCCCGGGGCCGCTTCTTCTGGGACGAGCGGGCGGCGACCCTGGAGGACCAGGTGCTCCAGCCCATCCAGAACGCCGTGGAGATGGGCATGACCCTCCCGGCCCTGGAGACGAAGCTCGCCGCCCTGCCCTACTACGCGCCCCTGTTCCAGGCGGCCTTCGGCAGCAGCGCCGTCACCCGCGACCGGATCGCCCGGGCCCTCGCCCAGTTCGTGCGGTCCATGGTCTCCACCCAGTCCAGGTACGACCGGGCCTTCGCCGGCGGCGCACCCAACTTCCCGGCGGTCTTCACCGCCCAGGAGCTGCAGGGCCTCCAGCTCTTCGGCGGCGCCAACGTGGCCCCGGGCCGCACCCTGCGCTGCGACGCCTGCCACGGCACGCCGGCGCAGATCGCCGCGGAGCCGGAGAACAACGGCCTGGACGCGACCCTCGCGGACGCGGGCGCCGGCGGTGGCCGCTTCAAGGCGCCCTCCCTGCGCAACGTGGCGCTGCGCGCGCCCTACATGCATGACGGGCGCTTCGCGACCCTGGAGGAGGTCATCGAGCACTACGACTCGGGCGTGAAGGACAGCCCCGGGTTGAGCCCGCGGTTGCGGGCCGGGGGGCCCGGCGGGCCGCCCCTGAGGTTGAACCTGACCGCAGCGGAGAAGGCGGCGTTGAAGGCGTTCCTGGAGACGCTGACCGATGCATCGCTTGCGTCGGATCCGAAGTTCGCGAATCCGTTCTGAGGAGGAGATTGGGCGCAAAACCGGGTTTCAACCCGCCTCAGCCTCCGGCGCGGCGACAGGCATGATTCATGGCCCTGGCGCGCGGTCGCTTGCCCACACCTCGATTCGATGCGGCCAAGGGCGGGCCGCATCGGATCGAGGTGCCTTGCGGAAGGTCAACCGCCAAACGATCAACCGTGTGATTGGTTTTCGTGTGGACTCGATGCACGACGGAACCACGGCCCTGGTTCTCGAACAGGCACCTTTTCATTCTTGGGTTCGCACGCCCTTGGCGAACCCGAGTATGGAAAGGTGCAGGCAAGCGAGAGCTCGCCAGGACCATGAACAACGCTGCTCACCGTCCAGAATGATCATATGGCCACACGCACGGTGTTGACCTTCAGGACACGGGACAGATCAGCGGGCGCCATCCCCACCAGGAACCCCCGGCTGCCGCCGTTGATGTACATCCGCTCCAGCTCGAGCACGCTCCCCTCCACGTACACCGGCATCGCCTTCCGCGTGCCGAAAGGCGACGTCCCGCCGACGAGGTAGCCGGAGTGCCGGTTGGCCACGTCGGGTTTGCAGGGCGCCACGGACCGGGCCCCGGTCTGGCGGGCCAGCTCCCTGGTGCTCACCTCCTTGTCGCCGTGCATGAGGATGATGAAGGGCGCGCCCTTCTCGTCCTCCATGACGAGGGTCTTCACCACCGCGTGCTCGTCGAGGCCCAGTTCCCGGGCGCTCGCGGCGGTGCCGCCCCTCTCCTCGTAGCGATAGAGGTGCTCCGTGTAGGGGATCCCCGCCTGGCGGAGGAAGCGGGTGGCGTTGGTGCTGGGGGCCCTGGACATGGCTCCATCATCGGAAGGGGGGCGGGCCGTGCCAACCCAATCGGTGTTGTAACATCCAACCCGGAGGTGGCCCCTGCGCGCCCCCGTCATCTTCGTCTCCCACGGCTCCCCCATGCTGGCCCTGGCCACGGAGCACCCCTACGGCCGCGCCCTCGCCGCCTTCGCCGCGGGCCTGCCGTCGCGGCCCGCCGCGGTGATCGCCGTGTCCGCTCACTGGCAGACCCGCGGGGGCGTGATGGCGACCGTGCAGGCAGGCCCCGAGACCCTGCATGACTTCCGCGGCTTCCCCCGGGAGCTCTCCGCGGTGCGGTACCCCTGCCCCGGCGATCCGGCCCTCGCCGCCCGGGCCCTGGCCCTCGCCGCGGCCGCGGGCTTTCCCGCCCTGCCCGAGAGCCTCCGCGGCCTGGACCACGGCGCCTGGAGCGTTCTGCGCCACCTCTTCCCGGCCGCCGACGTCCCCGTAGTGCAGGTCTCCCTGCCCGAGGTCCCGCCCGCCGACCTGTACCGCCTGGGCGAGGCCCTTCGCCCCTTGCGGGACGAGGGCGTGCTGTTCCTGGCTTCGGGGGGCCTGGTACACAACTTCCGCACCATGGACTGGGAGGCCGAGTTCGCGCCGGCGGACGCCTGGGCCGTGGCGGACGAGGCCTGGATCATGGACCGCGTCGCCGGGCGCCGCTTCGGCGAGCTCTTCGCCTACCGCGAGACCTGGCCCGGAGCCCCCCGGGTGGCACCGACCACGGACCACTTGGACCCCCTCTTCGTGGCGCTGGGGGCGGGCCATGGGGACGAAGCGGTGAAGGACGTGTTCATCGGGATGCAGTTCCGGAACATGAGCCTGCGGAGCTTCGCCGCCGGCGGTTGACCCGGGGCCGGCCCGTGTCCAGCATGGCCCCATGTCCGATCCGAAGATCGCCCTCGTCACCGGCACCTCCCGCGGCATCGGCCGCGAGATCGCGCGGGCCCTGGCTGCGCAGGGCTGCCGCGTCTTCGCGGGCCAGCGCACGGGCCCGGGGCCTGAGGGCACGGCAACGATCGAGCTGGACGTGCGCGACGGGGCCAGCGTGCAGGCGGCGGCGGACCGGGTGCGGGCCGAGGCCGGGCGCCTGGACATCCTGGTGAACAACGCGGGCATCCTCCTGGACGAGGGGACGCCGATCCTGGAGGTCTCCGAGGCCGACTTCCGGGCCACGCTGGAGGCCAACACCCTCGGGCCCTGGCGCGTGATCAAGGCCTGCGCGCCGCTGATGCCGGAGGGCGGCCGCATCATCAACATCAGCAGCTCCGGCGGCCAGATGGCCACGATGGGCGGCTGGGTGGCGCCCTCCTACAACACCTCCAAGGCCGCCCTCAACGCCCTCACCCTGCAGCTGGCCGCCGCGTTGAAACCCCGCGGCATCGCCGTGAACAGCATGTGCCCGGGTTGGGTGCGCACGGACATGGGGGGACCGGACGCCCCGGACACCCTCGCGCAGGGCGCCGACACCGCCGTGTGGCTGGCCCTGGAGGCGCCCCCGGGCCTGAGCGGGCGCTTCCTGCAGCGCCGCCGGGAGATCCCCTGGTGAGGCCGTGAGCTGGCGCGTGGAGGTGCACCGGGGCGAATGGATCAGCGTCTGCGGCCCCGACTACGAGCAGGAGACTGAGTTCCGCGTCATCGATGGGCGCACCGGGCGGACGGTCCTGGTGCTCACGGGAACCGGCGACTGGCCTTACCTGGTGAGCCCGAGCTATACCGGGGTGGAGAGCGCGCGGGTGTTGGAGGACGGGGCGACCCTGGAGGTCCGGCACCACGGCGGGAAGGTGGAACGCATCGCCCTGGCCGGCCTCGCAGACCCGCCGTCCTAGCGCCGGTCCCCCTCAGCCCCCGTCCAGGCTCAGCCCGCCTCGAAGGCCCGGAACCGCGCCCCGTCGGGGATGTCGAGACCGAAGTCCCGGCGCAGCACCGAGGGGATTTCCGTCACCTCGAGCACCCGGTGGCTCACCTCACCGTTCCGGACATCCGTGTAATCCAGGCCGCGCAGGATGCGGCGGCCGCAGGGCAGGATGAGCTGGGCGGTGAGGGTCTTCACGAAGCGGCTTTCGGGATGGGTGGAGGTGTACCAGTTGGCGACCTCGAAATCCACCGCCTCCCGGGGCACCGGCTCGAACGCGTAGAGGTCCATCCAGCCCATGGGTTGCCCGGACTGGAGCACCTTCAGGCCCCCTTCCTCCGCCACGCGGAGCAGCCCCTGGGCCTGCAGCGAGGGCTCGCCGTCCATGGGCACGGGATGAAGAAGCCCCTCGCCGCCGAAGCCCACGTCCGCCAGCCAGCCGCGGCCCTCCACCGCCACCGAGAGCAGCATGTGGGTGCGGGGCAGCGCCGCCGGGTTCCCCATGCGCACCCGCGCCTCGAGGGCCGCCACCTCGAAGCCGAGCTGCCGCAGCACCGCCTGGAAGAGGTGGTTGTGCTCGAAGCAGTAGCCGCCCCGGCGCCGCGCCACCAGCTTGTCCTGCAGGGCTTCCAGGTCCAGGCGCAGGGGCAGCTCGCCGAGCTGGATGGCGAGGTTCTCGAAGGGGATGGACGTGGCATGGGCGGCGTGGAGGGCCTGGAGCGCCGGCAGGCTCGCCTCCCGCGGGCCCGCGTAGCCCGTGCGCCGGAAGTAGGCGTCGAGGTCCAGCCCAGGGCTCACGCGAAGTCCCAGAAGGCCGGGGTCTCCCCGTCCACCAGCTGCAGGTGCAGTCCCTGCACGAGGTTCGATTCCAGGAAAACGCCGTCGAGGGATTCGTGGGCCGGCATGCCGGCGGAGGCCAGGAAGGCGGCGGCGGCCTCCACGGAGCGCACCCGCAGCATGAGGGAGGCCACTTCGTCCTTCCCCCAGGGGATGAGCCGCAGGGCGGCGCGTTCCGCCACGCCCCAGGCGGTGCCCTCGTAGACCGGCAGGCCCTGGAGGAGGCTGGCCCAGGAGGGCGTGGCTTCGTTCACGTCCCGCAGGCCCACGTGGATCTCCTGCACACCCTCGAAGCCCAGGGACCCGCCGCCGCTGGCCTGGAAAGCCTCCCGGAGGCCCGCCCGCCAGGCTTCGGCGTCGAACTGGTACTCGGTGAGGTAGACCACGCCGGGGGGGTCCAGCAGCTCCTTCACCTCCAGGCTGGTCCAGTTTTCCGAGGTGTGGCCCGCGCCGGGGCGGAGGTCCATGCCCCCCAGCATCCCCGCCACCTCGAAGACCGGCATGGTGGGCTCGAAGGCGATGCCGCCGAAGCGCGCCCGGCCGGCGTCCGCCTCGTCCCAGGCCGCCACGTGGCCGAAGCGCAGCTCCTTGAACCGGGCGAATTCGAGGTTCAGGTTTCCCGCCCAGACGCTGCCGCTCACCAGCTCGCCGTACTCCCCGAAGTCCCAGGCCACGGGCAGCCCGAAGCCCTCGCTGAACAGGCGAAACAGGGTTGAGGGATCCTCCGCCTCGATCAGCACGTGATCCAGGTGCCGCACGATGGGCACGGATTGATCCATGGGCGCCTCCGAAGCCCCTAGGATGCCACCGGAGCCCCGGCCCAAGGGCCGCGGTCTTCCGTCCCCGGGGCCCTCCGCGGGCGGAAGGTCGGTCTGCATCTTTTTACGAGGCAAAGCCCTGGCAAGGCTGCTAGCGTGGCCGGATCCGACCCGCCCTCTGGAGGAATCCCATGCCCCGCCCCGTCCCCGCCCGCCTCACGCTCCTTTCCCTCACCCGGACGGCCCAGGCGCCGGGACCTCAGATCCCTTCGCCCCAGCCCGGCGCCGGCGCGGCCCCGGCCCGGCCCGGCCTCCCCGGCGCCGCCGAGGCGCCGGAACCCAAGCCCTACGACAAGGTCATCACCGCCGAGGCCAGGACCCAGGACGGCCTCTTCAAGGTGCACCAGGTGAAGGCGAAGCTCTTCTTCGAGATTCCGAAGGAACGCCTGAACCACGAATTCCTGCTGGTGGCCACCGCCGCCCAGGTGCCCACGGGCGTGGACCACGCGGGCAGGGCGGTGAACGAGGACGTGGTGCGCTGGACCCTCAAGGACCACAAGGTCTACCTGCAGGCGGTCTCCCACGCCTACGCGAGCGATCCTTCCAAACCCATCGCCCCGGCGGTGCGGGCCTCCCAGCGGGACGCCATCCTCATGGCCTTCAACGTGGAGGCCTACGGCAAGGACGGCGCGCCGGTCATCGACGCCGGCCGTCTTTTCACGTCCGAGGTGGGCGAGTTCAGCGCTCGCCAGCTCCTTGGAGCCGCCGCCCTCGACGCCTCCCGCAGCTACGTGGACCACGCGAAGGCCTTCCCCGCCAACGTGCGGGTGGACGCGGTGCACACCTACACCATCACCGCCAGCCCCTTCGGCGGCGCCCCCACCCCGGGGGCGCCCCAGCCCCCGCCCCGCAGCGGCACCGTGGGCATGGCCTACAGCTTCGTGAAGCTGCCGGACAAGCCCATGCAGCCCCGGCTCCACGACGACCGGGTGGGCTTCTTCAGCGTGAGCCGCGTGGATTACGGCTCGCCCGTGCACGAATCCCTGCGCCAGCGCCTCATCACCCGCTGGCGCCTGGAGAAGAAGGACCCCTCCGCCGCCCTCAGCGAGCCCGTGAAGCCCATCGTCTGGTACATCGACAAGGCCACGCCCGCCCAGTGGGCGCCCTACGTGAAGAAGGGCGTGGAGGCCTGGAACGTGGCCTTCGAGGCCGCGGGCTTCAAGAACGCCGTCCAGGCCCGGCCCTTCCCCACCAAGGGAGAGGATCCCGAGTTCGATCCCGAGGACGTGCGCTACTCCATCATCCGCTGGGTGCCCTCCCCCATCGCCAACGCCTACGGGCCCCACATCAGCGACCCCCGCAGCGGCGAGATCCTCAACGCCGACATCGTCATGTACCACAACATCCTGCAGCTCCAGCGGGACTGGTACTTCACCCAGGTGGGCCCCCTGGACAAGCGCGCCGCCAGGCTGCCCCTCCCCGACGACCTCATGGGCGACCTCATCGCCTACGTGGTCACCCACGAGTGCGGCCACTCCCTGGGCTTCCCCCACAACATGAAATCCTCGAGCACCTATCCCTTCGAGAAGATCCGGGACAAGGCCTGGCTGAAGGAGATGGGCCACGTGGCCACGCTGATGGACTACAGCCGCTTCAACTACGTGGCCCAGCCCGAGGACGGCCTCGATCCCGAACTGCTGCGCCCGAAGATCGGCCCCTATGACATCTACGCCGTGAAGTGGGGCTACGAGCCCATCCCCGCGGCCAAGGACGCCGAAAGCGAGAAGCCCACCCTGGACGCCTGGGCGAGGGAGCAGGACGCCAAGCCCTGGCTGCGCTTCAGCACGCCCCGCGCCGCCGGCAGCGATTCCGGCGAGAACACCGAGGCCGTGGGCGACGCCGACGCCGTGAAGGCCACGGGCCTCGGCACCAAGAACCTGCAGCGCGTCATCGCCATGCTGCCCGCCGCGGTGGCGAAGGCCGGCGAAAGCGACGAGACCCTCCAGCACCTCTACGGCAGCGTCTGGGGCCAGTGGGCCCGGGAGCTGGGCCACGTGGCGGTGATCGTGGGCGGTTACGACAGCCAGAACAAGCACCAGGGACAAAATGGCGAGGTCTTCAAGCCCGTTCCGAAGGCCCGGCAGAAGGAGGCCGTGAAGTTCCTCAACGAAACGGTCTTCAAGACCCCCGCCTGGATCCTCGCCCCGGGCCTCGTCTCGCGCTTCGCCCCCGCCGAGGGCAGCCGCCAGCTCCTCAACACCCAGCGCGGCGTCCTGCGGGCCCTGCTGGACCGGGGCCGCACCCTGCGCCTGCAGGAGCAGGAAGTCCTCCTGGGCGACCAGGCCTACCGCCTCACGGAGATGCTGGGCGACCTCCGCGCGGGCCTCTTCGGCGAACTGGGGGCGGCGACGCCGAAGATCGAGCCCGCCCGCCGCAACCTGCAGCGTGCCTACCTGGAGCTGGTGGACGAGCGCCTCAACACCCCGGCTCCGGTGATCCCGCCCCAGTTCGCCGCCTTCATCCAGATCGCGCCTACGCTGCCGGACGACACCCGGGGGGCGCTGCGCGCCGAGCTGCGGGCCCTCCAGGCCCAGGCGGCCTCGAAGCTGGCGGCCGCCGCCGACCGCGGCACCCGCGCGCATCTGGAGGACCTGAAGGACCAGATCGGCAGGATCCTGGATCCCAGGGCCGGCGCCTCTCCCGCCGCGGCTGCGCCGGGGGGTCGTCGGGCCGTGTCGCAGGAGGGCTGCTGGCCCGACCTCGGCGTCGAGTGAAGCCGGAAGTCCCCGGAAAAGGGCCGCCGTGCGGCCCTTTTCTGACTGCCCTCAGTCCCGGGCCTTCCAGGCCGCCAGGTTGCGCCGGATCTGCGCCGCGTGGACCTCCAGGTGCTCGGCGTAGATCCGCAGCCAGTCGCCATCCGTGTAGGGACCGGAATGGGAATGCCGCCCGGTGCGGCCCCAGGCGGGATCCGGCAGGCGGCGCAGCAGGGCCGCCGTGTTGGAGCGCACGGCCTCGATGGCCCGGAAAGCCAGCTCCACGTCGCAGGCGTGGTAGTCGAAGGTCCGGGCCCAGGCGTTCTCGTCGTAGCCGACGATGAGGGGCTCCGCCTCCGCCAGCACCAGGCGGATGCGGGTGGCTCCGTAGGTCTCCGAATCGGCGCAGTGGACCACCACCTCGTGGGCGCTCCACTTCCCTTCCGCGGGCCGCCACTGCCGGGCTCCGGGAGGCACCTCGGACCAGGTCCGCCGGAGCAGGGCGGGACCGGCCTCGTAGCGGTCGAGGAAGGCGTTCCGTTCGGCGGGACTGAGGGACATGGCGGCCTCCGTCCTCCATCCCAGCACTCCAGGTCCGGGTGGGGGAGCGGAATGTTGGCGTCCTTGACGGTCCGGCAAGACCTCAGGGAGCGTCCCGCCAGGCGCCCCGGTCGCGCAGCGAGAGCCGGGCGGCACCGGCGAGGATCTCGGCGCGGCGCTGGCGGGCCGGGGCATAGGCGCGCGAGGTGGCCGGGACGAGGTCGAGGTGGGGTCCCTCGAACACCACCACCGTGCGCGCGCCGCCGTAGGCCGCCGCCAGCGCCCGGGCGCAGGCCAGAGGCACCTTGCGGTCCGCGGTGCCGTAGAGGATGAGGGCCTCGGACCGGAGGTGGGGCAGGTGGTGGGCGGGCTCGAGGGGTCCCACCAGTCCCGCCATGGCGTACCCCGCGGCCCGCCGCAGGAGCATCGGCCGCACCCGGAGGTTGGAAGTGACCACCGCCGGCAGGTCCGCCCCGCCGTAGGCCAGGACCAGGCCGGCGTAGGTCTGGCCGTGGCGCTCCGCCACCCGGACCGCAGCCGGGGCGAAGAAGGCCCCCAGGCTGAAGCCCAGCAGGCTGACCCGCGCCGGATCCGCGAAGGGCTCCCGCCGGATCCACGCCGTCAGGCCCGTGACCGCCAGGGGCACCGCGAGGGCCGCGGAGCGCAGCGCGGGCAGCCGGGCGCGGGCGCTCACCGCCTCCCAGTCCGGTGGCCCCGGGTAGGACATCGCCACGAGGGCGTTCCGCCCATGAAGGCGCACGTGGCGGAGGGACCGCCGCCCCGCGTCCAGCCCCCCCAGCAGCACGAGGACGGGAATCCGCTCGCCGGGGCGAAGATCCGCGGGCAGGCTCAGGGCGACCTGCAGCGGTCCCGAGGCCAGCCCCACCAGCTCCAGTTCCTTCAGCCGCCGAGCCTCCCCGGCCCGGGTCCGGAAGGGCCGTTCCTGCTCTCCCGCGGTCCGGAGTGCCGCCAGGGGCCCGTCGAGGAGGGGCATGGGATCCCGCCTCAGTTCCCGGCGCGCCCAGGCCAGCGCTCCGAGGGTCCCCGACAGGGGCACCAGTAGCGCGAGGGCCAGCACACCCGCCAGGAACCGCTTTCCTCGGAGAGCCATGGCACCAGGATGGCGCTTCGCGGGCGCGCTTGCAGCCCGGGACCTGCATCGTCCGGGCCCGGCCCGCTACCATGGAGCCAACCCGGGGGCTTCCATGGTGCGCAAGATCCTGGCGGTGGTCCTTGGCTGCGCCGCCATCGCCCTGCTCTCCCTCGTCCTCGACCCCGTGGCCGGCGTGCTGGTGCGGACCTTCGCCAGCCCCAAGGGACCCCTCTTCGTGGCGGCCCTGGGCAACGTGGTGGCCCTGTTCCTGGCCTCCCTCGGGGGCGGCGTGCTCGCCACCATGATCGCCCGCCACCGGGGCCCCGCCAACGTCCTGGCCCTCCTCGCCCTCGTCGCGGGCCTCGCCTACGCCCTGCAGCAGAAGCAGGGCGGCATGCCGTCCTGGTACGCCTTCGGGCTGCCCGCGGCCGGGGCCCTGGGCACCTTCCTCGGGGGCTGGATCCGCGAGGTCTGAGCCGGCGGCCGCGGACGGTTGCGTCATTCCCGAAGATCTGGCCCGGATTTCCCGCGGTTGACCCGGGGCCGCGGAGGCCCTAGCCTTCGACGTTTCCGCCTCCCGGAGGCTCCATGTCGCCCCTCGTGCACCTCGCGTCCATCCTCGGTCTGAGCTTCGCCTCGGGGGTGAACCTCTACCTCGGCGTCCTGGTGACCGGGCTCTGCGTGCGCTACCACTGGGTCACGGGCCTCCCCGGGGAGTTGGCCGTCCTGGGCCACCCGGCGGTGCTCATCGCCGCCGGGGTGCTCTACCTGGTGGAGTTCTTCGCCGACAAGGTCCCCTTCGTCACCATCATCTGGGACTTCATCCACACGGTGGTGCGGCCCGTGGGCGGCGCACTGCTGGCCCTGGCCGCCGCCGGGGACCTGCCGCCGGTGGTGAAGGTCATCGCCATGCTGGCGGGGGGCACCATCGCCCTCTCCACCCACGGCACGAAGATGGGCTTCCGCCTCGCCGCCCACGCGGCCCCGGAGCCCGCCACCCACGCTGCCATCAGCGTGGCGGAAGACCTGGGCGTGGTGGCCCTCCTCTCCCTGGCCTACCGCTACCCGGCCGTCGCCACCGCGGTGCTGCTGGCCCTCCTGGCCTTCATGGCCTTCTTCATCCCCCGGCTCCTGCGCACCCTCGGCTTCCTCTTCAGCAGCCTGGCGGGCCGGATCCGCGCCTGGTTCGGGCCCGCCTCCGGGGCGGCCCCCGCCTGGGTGCTGGAGCGGGCCCTGGCGGTGGATCCCGGCGGCACGTCCCGGATCCTGGAAGCCTACGCCCGGTCCGTGAAGGGCGCCCCGAAGCTGGCGGACGGCTTCCTGGTGCGGACGGACCAGCGCTGGCACTTCATCTACCGGGGCCTCTTCCGCAGCCGCACCGTGGACCTGGACGAGGGCCAGCTGGAGCCCCTGCGCCGGGACCGGGGCTGGTTCTACGACACCCTGCACTTCACCCGGGAGGGCAAGGTGATGAGCTTCTACGTCACCAAGGACTGGGCGGCGGCGGAGGAGCGCCTGCTGGCCGCGCCCGCCGCCGGCTGAGGCCTACTGCACCGTGATGGTGCCCTTCATGTTCATGCCGCAGTGGGAGGTGCAGTAGAAGGGATAGGTCCCGGCGGTGGCGAAGGTGTGGGTCATCTGGTAGCCCGTGTTCCTCAGGCCGCCGCTGCTGAATTTCCCGTCGGCCCCGCAGTTCGCGCCGGATTCCAGGCCGTGGCCGTCCCCCTCCCAGACGAAGGTCACCGTGGCGCCGGTGGCGACGGTGAGGGCCGAGGGCGAGAACATGTTGCTTGCCGACCCGTAGGCCCCGGATCCACCCACGTAGACCGTGTTCGGCGGCGGGTTGTTGGAGCCCCCCCCGCCGCCGTAGCCGCCGCCTCCGCCGCCACCTCCGCAGGTGACCAGGAAGGGGGCGGCCAGCAGCAGGGCCAGGGGAAGGAGGGCGGGGCGGAGGCGCATGGCGGGATCCCGGGGAGATGCCCCAGGGTCGCGGGGCCTTGCCGCTGAAGGTAGATCCGGTCGGAAAATGGGGGACGGTCCGGTCTCCCCGCGTCTTGACCTGTCCCGCGGTCCCCGTGGAAGGTAGGACATCCCACCCCCTGGAGACCATGAGCACCTGGGACCTCCCCATTCCCCTCGACCGCGACAGCGGGACCAGCCTCTGCCTCCAGATCGCCACGGCCATCCAGGAAGGGATCCGTCGGGGCCGGCTGCGGCCCCGGGATCCCCTCCCCGGCACCCGAGCCCTGGCGGAGCGGCTGGGGGTGAACCGCAACACCACCCTGGCGGCCTACCGGGAACTGGCGGCGGAGGGCTGGGTGGAGACGGAGCCCGACAGCGGCACCTACGTGGCCGAGCACCCGCCGGTGGACCTGGGGCCCACCTCCACGGTGGCGGCGGCGGATTCGGGCTCCTGGACCAGCCCCTCCCCGGCCACGGAAGCCTTCTTCCAGCCCCCGGCGGTGGCCCGGGGCGGCTTCCAGCTCCTGCCGGACCTGCCGGACGTGCGCCTCGCCCCCACCGCCGCCATCCACCGCGCCTACGGCCGGGCCCTACGCCTCCAGCAGCAGCAGGCCCTGCAGCCCGGCTGGGATCCCCGGGGCCTCCTCCACCTCCGCGCCTCCCTCTGCCAGCTGCTGCGGGAGCTGCGCGGCATCGCCCTGGAGCCCGGCAACCTGGTGCTCACCCGGGGGATCATGGACACCCTCCACCTCTGCACCCTGGGGCTCTTCGAACCCGGGGACGCGGTGGTGGTGGAGAGTCCGGGGCCCTTCCGCCTGGTGGAATCCTTCCGCAACGCCGGGGCGCGGCTGATGCCGGTGCCCGTGGTCGGGGAGGGGCTGGACCTGGACGTCCTGGAAGCCCTCATGGCCCGGGAGCCGGTGAAGCTCGTGTGCGTCACGGCGAATCCCCAGGTCCCCACCCACGCCTTCATGGGCCCCGCCCGCCGGGCCCGGCTGCTGAGCCTCGTGCGGGCCCACGACGCGCGGATCCTCGAGGCGGACATGAGCCTGGGCTTCCACCAGGAGGGCCGCCCCAGCCTGGCCCTGGCCAGCGAGGACGAGGAGGGCCGGGTGTTCTACGTGGCCACCCTGGAGCAGATCCTCGCGCCGGGCCTGCAGGTGGGCTTCATCGCCGGGCCGGCGCCGGACGTGAAGGCCATGGCCAAGCACCACCAGCTCATCGAGTGGCCCGGCAACCTGTTCCAGGAGGCCTCCCTGGAGGAGCTCTTCCGGGACGGGGAGATCGCCCGCCACCTGCGCCGCATCCGCAAGGTCACCGACGAGCGCCGCGCCACCATGGTGGACCGCATCCAGCTCCACCTGGGCGCCTTCGCCGACGTGGAGGATCCCCGGGAGGGCCTTTCCCTCTGGGTCCGCATCCGGAAGCCGGAAGCCGTGGACGCCTGGGTGGACCGCTGCGCCGCGCGGGGGGTGGTCTTCTACCCGGGCCGCCTCTACGAGTTCAACCGGGAGCCCCTGCCCTTCATCTGCATCGGCTTCGCCGCCCACACCGTGGAGGAGCAGAACGAGGCCTGCGAACGCATGGCGGAGGCCTGGCGGGAGGTGGCGGGCTGAGGCCGGCGCTGGGTTCCAGCCTGGCCCGGGTTCCCAGGCCGGGCGCCCCGCCCGGGAAAACCTTCCCCTCCATCCGGCGGCGCTCGCACCCTGACACCCGCCCGGCCTTGCGGTAGCTTTCCTCAACCCGCACCCGGAGCTCCCATGCCCGTCCCCGCCGCCCTCCTCACCGAGCTGCCCCTCTTCGAGTCCCTCGGTCCCGAGGAGCGGGCCCTGCTGGCCAACGTGGTGGACACGCGCACGCTCAAAGCGGGGGAGGTGCTCTTCAAGGCCGGCGATCCCGGGCAGGCCATGTACATCGTGGTCTCGGGGGAGATCGAGATCTCGGTGACGGACCGGGCGGGGCAGAAGATCATCCTCACGGACTGCCACCGGGGCGACACCTTCGGGGAACTGGCCATGCTGGACGCCGGACCCCGCTCCGCCGCGGCCCTCGCGGTGGAGGACACGGAGCTGGTGGAGCTGGACCGTTCCGACGTGCTGCTGCTGGTGACCCAGAAGCCCGAATCGGCCCTCCACATGCTCGGCGCCCTGGGCGCCATGACCCGCAAGGCCGACCTGCTGCTGCGCACAAGGGTGGCGCGGAACGCCAACGAGGAGATCGAGGAGCAGGTCACCTTCGTGGGCCGCCTCGCGGACTGGATCGCCGCCTTCAGCGGCAGCATGGGCTTCCTCTTCCTCAACGCCCTCTGGTTCGGCGGCTGGATCTGGCTCAACGTCAGCGGCGTGTGGCGCTTCGACCCCTACCCCTTCGGCCTGCTCACCATGATCGTCAGCCTCCAGGCCATCTTCCTCAGCATCTTCGTGCTGCTCTCCCAGAACCGCCAGTCCGCCAAGGACCACGTGCGCGACGACCTGGAATACGAGATCAACGTGAAGGCCGAACTGGAGATCGCCCACCTCCACGAGAAGGTGGAGGAGATCCGGGAAGGCATGCTGGAGCGGCTGCAGCGCATCGAGGGGCTGCTGCGGGAGGGGCCGGGCAAGTGAAGCCCGCGGAACCGGGCGCCGGGGACCCCATCCTCGCATCGGAAGACCTCCGCCTCGTCGCGGCGGACGGGACCGGCCTGGCGGCCACGTTGCACCGTCCCGCAAGCGCGCCCCGGGCCGTCGTGGTGGTGAACAGCGGCACGGGCATCCGCCGGCGGTTCTACGGCCGCTTCGCCGCGCGCCTCGCCGCCCGGGGCATGGAGGTGCTCACCTGGGACTACCGGGGCATCGGTGGTTCCCGCGCCGGCAGCCTGCGGGGCCATCCCGCGCGCATGAGCGAGTGGGGGCGGCTGGACATGCCCGCCGCCCTGGCCTGGGCCCGGGCGCGGGCGGCGGGCCTGCCGGTGGCGGTGGTGGGCCACAGCGCCGGCGGCCACCTCACGGGGCTGGTCCACGAAGCCGACCAGCCCGACGCCCTGGTGCTGGTGGCCGCCCAGGACGGGTACTGGGGCCACTGGCCGCCGGAGCTGCGGTGGCGCATGCGCCTCCTCTGGTGGGCCATGCCCCACCTCGCCACCGTGTTCGGCCACCTGCCGGGCTGGCTGGGGGTCGGCGAGGACCTGCCCCGGGGGGTGGCGGCGCAGTGGTCCGCCTGGGCCCGCAGCCCCGGCTACCTCTTCGACGATCCCACCCTGGACACGGCGGGCTACGCAGCCTTCGACCGACCCCTGCTGGCCCTCAGCTTCGCCGACGACCGGGCCTACGCGCCGCGGGCGGCGGTGGAGGCCCTGCTGGCGCGCTTCCCGCGGGCCGCGGCGGAACACCGCCACGTGGATCCTGTCCAAGCGGGGCTGCCTCCGGTGGGGCATTTCGGCTTCTTCAAGCCCGCAGCGGAACCCCTGTGGGACGGCGTGGCGGAGTGGATCCTGGACCGGACCCCGCTCTGAAGCCTGGACGTTGGGCCCGCGCACGGGAAAGTGCCTGCTTCCCTTCCCCATCGACCGGGGGAGAATCAGGTCCGCCCGCTGGAGCCGCCATGACCACGAAAGCCTACGCCGCCACCTCCCCGACCTCGCCCCTGGCGCCCTGGTCCTTCGAGCGCCGGGCCGTCGGCCCCCAGGACGTCCAGCTGGAGGTCGCCTACTGCGGCATCTGCCACTCGGACATCCACCAGGTGCGCGATGAGTGGGGCAACGCCACCTATCCCATGGTGCCGGGCCACGAGATCGTGGGCCGGGTCACCGCCGTGGGGGCGCAGGTGACGAAGTTCAAGGCCGGCGACCTGGCCGGCGTGGGCTGCCTCGTGGACAGCTGCCGCACCTGCGCGCCCTGCGCCCGGGACCTGGAGCAGTTCTGCGAAAAGGGCGCCGCCTTCTCCTACAACAGCACGGAGATGGACCGCAGGACGCCCACCTACGGCGGCTACGCCTCCGACTACGTGGTGGACGAAGCCTTCGCCCTGAAGATCTCCCCCAAGCTCGACCTCGCCGGGGCCGCGCCCCTGCTCTGCGCGGGCATCACCACCTACTCGCCCCTGCGCCACTGGAAGGTGGGCCCGGGCTCCAAGGTCGGCGTGGTGGGCCTCGGGGGCCTGGGCCACATGGCGGTGAAGCTGGCGGCGGCCCTGGGCGCCGAGGTCACCATGCTCAGCACCTCCGCTTCCAAGGAGGCCGACGCCCGCCGCCTCGGCGCCACCGGCTTCGGCCTCACCACCGATCCCGCCACCTTCAAGCGCCTCGCCGGCCACTTCGACTTCATCCTCGACACCATCTCCGCCCCCCACGACTACAACGCCTACCTCGGCCTGGTGCGGGTGGACGGCGCCATGGTGGTGGTGGGCGTGCCCCCCGAGCCCACGCCGGTGGCCGCCTTCCCCCTCATCATGGGGCGGCGCAGCCTGGCGGGCTCCCTCATCGGCGGCATCAAGGAGACCCAGGAGATGCTCGATTTCTGCGCCGAGCACGGCATCGTCAGCGACGTGGAGGTCATCCCCGTGGCCCAAGTCAACGAGGCCTACGGGCGCATGATGAAGAACGACGTGCGCTATCGCTTCGTGCTGGATTTGAAGACGCTCTGAGGGGACCTGAAACTTTTCGTCGCCGGGCTGTGATTTTGTCCCCAGCCCGGCGAATCATGGGGTGACAGCGACCTCACCCCCGGGGCGCCCGCCGAGGACCCCATGACCCCCACCGCCGAACACGACCGCTGCCTGGCCCTGCTCGACGAACACAAGGGGATCCTGTTCAAGGTGGCCAACACCTACTGCCCGCGGGCGGAGGACCGGGACGACCTCGTCCAGGAGATGTCCCTGCAGGTCTGGCGCTCCTACGGGCGCTTCGACGGCCGCTGCAAGTTCTCCACCTGGATGTACCGCATCGCCCTCAACGTGGCCATCAGCTTCCACCGGTCCGAGCGCGCCCATCACCACCTGCTATCCGGCGACGACCACCTCCGCGATCTGCCGGCCTCGGACAATGGTCCGCCAACCGAGGACGTCCAGGCCCTGCGCCGCTTCATCGAGGGCCTCGACGGCCTCCACAAGGCCCTCGTCCTGCTCTACCTGGACGACCGCAGCCACGCGGAGATCGCCGAGATCCTCGGCATCACCCCCAGCAATGTCGCCACCAAGATCTCCCGCATCAAGGAACGCCTCCGCCAGGGCCTCGCGCCCGGCCCCACCTCCTGAAAGCACCCCATGGAACTCGACGACCTCAAGACCACCTTCCAGGCCCTGAATTCGCGCCTGGACCAGCAGCACGCCCTCAACCTCGCCCTCCTCCGGGAGAGCCGGAAGGAGAAGGCCCGCCACGGCCTGCGCCCCCTGGTCTGGGGCCAGGCCCTCCAGATCGCCCTCGGCGCGCTCCTCGCCCTGGTCTCCGGCGGCTTCTGGACGGCCCACCGCCAGGTCCCGCACCTGCTCCTGGCCGGCCTCGTCATGCACGCCTACGGCCTGGCCATGATCCTCTTCGGGGTCCGCATGCAGGTGCTGCTGCACCGCATCGACTTCGGCGCCCCGGTGCTGGAGATCCAGAAGCGGCTGGCCCGGCTCCGGCGCTTCTACGTGGTGGGCGGCCTGTGGATCGGGCTGCCCTGGTTCCTGCTCTGGATCCCCTTCCTGACCATGGTCTTCATGGGCCTCTTCGGCGCGGACCTGTGGGTGAACGCGCCGGGCATGATCACCGGCGGCCTCGCCATCGGCGTGGGCGGGCTCGTGCTGACCTTCGTCTTCCACCGCTGGGCCCGGCGCCGCCCCGGGCTCCCGGAGAAGCTGGAGGCCTCCGCCGCGGGCACCACCCTGAACCGGGCCCAGGCCCTGCTGGACGAGCTCGCCGGATTCGAGGCCGAGTGAGGCGCTGACCCGCGCCCCGGCCCTTCCCCAACCCTTCCCCAACCGGTTCGCGCCTCCGCGAATCCCTCCCCGAGGTCTGCATGCTCCTGTCCCTTCGCGCCCTGCCCTTCCTGCTGGTCGCCGTCCCGGCCCTCCTGGCCCAGGCGCCCCAGCCTCCCACCGTGGACTCCATCCTCGCCCGCCACTTCGAGGCCCGGGGCGGCCTGGCGAGGATCAAGGCCATCCAGAGCCTGACCTCCACGGGCCGCATCGAGATCGGCCCCATGGTCCTCGCCCTCCGCATCGAGAACCCCCGGGGCGCCTTCCGCAGCGACACCAGCCTCCAGGGACTGACCAAGACCGAAGCCTTCGACGGCCGGAGCGGCTGGATCCTCGATCCCTTCGCGGGCGCGACGAAGGCCGAACCCATGAGCCACGCCCAGCTCCGCCAGGCCGAGCTGCAGGCGGACTTCGACGGTCCCCTGGTGGACTGGAAGGCCCGCGGCCACCGGGTGACCCTCGGGGACATGGAGGCCGTGAACGGCGTTCCGGCCTACGTCCTGAACGTGCGCCTGAAGAACGGCGGCGCGATGCGCTCCTTCCTCGACGCGAAGACCTTCATGGAGATCAAGGCCGTGAACCAGGCCGTCACCGAAGGCCGTACCGTGCAGGTCGAAACCCTCCTCGGCGACTACCGCGCGGTGAATGGCGTGCTGCTGCCTTTCCGCCTCGACATCCGGGCCCAGGGCCAGACCCAGGGCCTGCGCATCGTGCTGGATAGGGTTGAGGCCAACGTCCCCGTGGACGAGGCGCGCTTCCGCCAGCCCGCCCCCGGGCCCGCGGGCGCAGCGCGGTAGGAGATGGCGGGGACAGGGTTGGTCCGGATCGCCCCGCCTACTGCTTCGTGAGGTTCCCCGAACCCGTCTCCGGCCCGCCGCAGGAGGTGGTCCCGCTGTAGGTGAAGCTCATGCTCGTGGTGCCCGTCACGGCGCCGGTGCCGTTGAGGGCGCCGGTGCAGCCGGCCTGGGTGGGCGTGATGGTGCAGGCCAGGGTGGCGCCGCTCACGACCCCGGTGACGCTGCCGGTCTGGCCCGAGTTCGTGGAATAGTTACCGCTCACGGTGGCGCCGGTCTGGGTGAGGCCCAGGGTGGCGGTGCTGCTGCCCACCACCGAGGAGACCACGGTGCCGCGCCAGGTGCCGGTGACGTCCACCGTGGGCGGGGCGTTGGCGGGGGTGGAGCCGCCGCCCCCGCCGCCGCCGCAGCCAAGCACGATCAGGAACGCCGTCGCGCCCCCCCAAAGCCTGAGCCTGTCCATGGAACCTCCTCGCCGGAACCGCCTGGATCGCAGGGTGCGGGGGACAAGGTCGGGCCGCCGGCGGCACCGGTCAAGCGGCCCGCCGGCCACGGGCAATCCGCCCGCCGGGATTGGCGGGGGAAAACCCTGGCGGAACCGGCGCGGGAGCCCATCCTGGGCGGATCCATGCGCCTTCCCGTTGTGATCCTGCTCACCGTCGCGACTGACGCCCAGGGGAACGGCCTCCACTGGAACCTCACCCGGGCCTGGCTCCTGGGATGGACGGTTCCAGGTAGGTTCCCCCTGCAACGCCATCCGTGGCCGCCCGCTTGAGGCCCGGCGGCCGGGAGCGCGTCTTCCCCTGACACCGGTGCTACCCTCGTTCCGCCATGCTCCGCCCCTGCACCCGCTGCGGCAGTCCGGTCCCCGACGGGACCTGGGCCTGTCCCGCCTGCGGCGCGGAGGATCCGGCGGCCCGCGCCTTCGTCCTGCAGGAGGACGGGCGCTTCGACGCGGCCCTGGCGGCCTGGGACGAGGTCCTGGCCCTCCAGCCCGGGGATCCCGCGGCCCTCGAAGGGGCCTCCTTCTGCCACCGCGCCGCCGAGCTGATGCGGGAAGGCGGGGCGTGGGACGAGGCGGCCTGGGGGCAGAAGGGCATCACCTTCTTCGAGGCGGGCGAATGGGCCCTCGCGGATATGGCCTACGGCCGGGTGCTGGACCTCTCCCCCCTCCACCTCAGCGCCGTCTGCGGGAAGGGCCTGGCGAACTTCAAGTGGGCCGCGGCCCTTAAGGCCCGGGGCGACCCCACCGCGCCCCGGCGCTTCCAGGCCGCGGCGGTGGCCATCCGGGAGGCCCTGCGCCTCCACCCCGGCAATGGGGCGCTGAACCGGGTGCTGAGCCTCTGCGAGCGGGAGCTCGGGCGGCCCTGAGGAGGGGGGCCGGGAAGGCGCCGTTCAGGCCTTCTTGGCGGCTTCCACCACCGCGGGGATCGCGGGCTTGACGGCGATCTCGACGGCGGGCTGGGCGGCGGGGGCGGCGATGGGCGTGGTCTTGGGATCCACCGCGGGGCTGGAGGGGGTGGGCTTGACGTCAGGGTGATTGGACATGGGAGCTCCCAGAAGGCCGCCCGCGAAGGGACGGCCCAGAACGGACCCGAGCGGCGGGTCGGCCGGAACGGCGGGCCAGGATCCTGCCGACGCGTGTCGGACCGGGACCCGCCGGAGGGGATGCGGGGGCTTGATCCCGCGATTTCATTAGGGTTTTCGAGGGTTTCCGGGCAGGCTGGAAGGAGTGGATGCCTTGACGAGTGCCAGGGCGCCTTCCTTTCAGGGTTCGGCTTTTCCAACCTGGGAACCACTCAGGAGAAGCCCCATGAAACGCAGCGGCAGGCTGGTCCGGGCCACGGACCACGAGATGGCTCATCCCCACTACCAGGACGGCCTGCAGGCCATGTGGGAGGCCCGGTGGGCCCAGCGCGGCGCCGCGGGCCGGGCCCACTGGCTCCAGCGCCACGGCGAGCTGCCCGCGGAGGCCTGTCCCCTGGTGGGCAGCCCGGCCTGAGGAAAACCATCCCGACCTAGCCATTCGATTTGCCGGCGGCGGACCGGGAGGCCAGGATCACCAGCACGGCGCCCGCCACGAGCGCCGCCGCCCCGGTGAGGGGGGCGATGGGCACGTCCCGGCGGGTCTGCGCGGTGACCTGGAGGGGGCCGAGGTCCAGCACCTTCTCCCGGCGCAGGTAGCTGAACCCGCCGAAGGCGAGGGCCAGCAGGCCGCCGACGATGAGCACGATCCCGATGAGCTTCATGGCGAGCCCTCCCTGCCGGGTCAACGCAGGGCCCGTGCCACGCCTCCCGCGTGAGCGCCGGGACGCGCGGGGCGCGGGCCGGGGCGGGAGGCGGCGGGCCGGCCCCTGGGTGGAAGGGCGCCGATCCCTTCGGAATGAAGGCCCCGCCCCGTCAACTTGATGGAGCTCCGGCGACCTCGATTTCCCTTGGGGAATGCGGTTCCGACGCGCAGGATCAGGGGGGCGGATGTCCTGGAGCGCCCCGGGAGCACCCCATGAAACGCACAGGCCGGCAGATCCCCGCCACGGGGCGGGACCCAGGCATCCGCATCCCGAACGGTGGCCTCCAGGTTCTCTGGCGGGCCCGCTGGACGCTGATGGCCGAAGGGGGCGAGATCCATTGGCGGCGCACGCCGGGCGAGGTCCGCCCCGCCCTCGCCCCCCAGGCCCTGCCGCCGGTGCTCGCCCTCCTGCGGGGGGTGCGCGGCCTCACGCCCCGGGTGCCGCCTCTGGGCTCCTACCGGCGCCTGCGCTGAGCCTCAGGCCAGCGCCTGCCGCGCCCGCGCGCCCGCGAGGCGATACGGGGCATCTACGGCCTGCTGCGCACGGAATTGTTCCTGCCATGGGAAGCCGGGGATCTCGACGCGGCGATCGAACGCAGCGAGGCGGCGCTGGCCCGGCGCGGGCTGATCCTGACCGAAGCCGAGGTGCTGCGCGCGCCGCCGC
>JBGAST010000041.1:0-30828 GCA_044229575.1 Holophagaceae bacterium
CCTCTGCAAGGAGTGGTCCGATGATCCGGGCAGCAAGGAGAAGGGCGGCCTCTACGAGAACATCGCCTTCGGCCAGTTCGTGCCCGAGTTCGAGGTGGCGGTGAAAGCCCAGGAGATCGGCAAGGTCGGCGATCCCGTCAAGACCCCCTTCGGCTATCACCTGATCCAGGTCGAGAAGGTCATGCCCGGCGACCAGATGGGCTTCGAGCAGGCCAAGGAGCAGGCCAAGCAGAAGGCCACCGAGGCGCGCCGCGAGCAGGTCTGGGGCGGCTTCATCGGCGACATCAAGAAGGAGATCCCCTTCGAGATGAACCCCGACCCCAAGAAGCTGGGCACCGCGAAGTCCGCCCCCAAAGCCGCCAAGCCCGCGGCCAAGAAGGCCTGATAGGCTGCCGCCATGACGATCCCGCGCCTCCTCCTGCCCGCCCTGCTGCTGTCGTCCCCGGCCTTGCCGGCTGGGGCACCGGCCCTGCCGGCTGGAGACGTCCGGGAGGAGGTGCTGGTGATCGTCAACGCCCACATCATCTCCCGCCGCCAGTTCCAGCAGTCGGTGGAGCAGGAGAACGCGGCCCTCTACCGGCAGTTCTCCGGCAAGGAGCTGGACGGGAAGCTGCGGGAGGCCCGGGAGAAGACGCTCCAGGGGCTCGTCGACGCCTTCCTGGTGCAGGACAAGGCCGAGGACCTGGGCATCAAGATCCCCGACGAGTACCTCAAGTCGGTGATCGAGGACATCAAGAAGCAGAACAACCTCCCCACCGACGCGGACCTGGAGCGCGCCCTGCGCGGCTCCGTCGGCATCGGCCTGGCGGAGTACACCAAGCGCCAGAAGCAGAACATCCTGCAGCAGGAAGTGCTGCGCCGGGAGGTCTTCTCCAAGGTGGCCATCGAGGACCAGGAGTTGCGGGCCTACTACGAGGACCACAAGGACGAGTTCAAGCTGCCGAGCCGCCTGCGCATCCGGGAGCTCGTGATCCCCAAGGGCGCGACCGCCGCCGAGCAGGACGCGGCCAAGGCCAAGGTGGAGACGGTGCGGGCCGAAATCGCCAAGGGCGCGAAATTCGAGGACCTGGTGAAGCAGTACTCCGAAGGGCTCAGCCGGACCACCGGCGGCGACCTCGGCTGGATGGACAAGGGCCTGCTGCGGCCGGACCTGGAGAAGGCCGCCATCAGCCTCAAGCCGGGGGAAGTGGCGGGACCCATCGGCTCGGACAAGGACACCGCCTTCGTCCAGCTCATCGAAGCCCAGATCGACGGCGCGCGGCCCTTCGCGGAAGTGAAGGACAAGATCCTGGAGAAGCTGCAGGAGCCCAAGGCGCAGACCGCCATCGAGCAATACATGCAGTCCCTGCGCGTGCGCGCGAATGTGCGCTTCGTCGTGGCGAAGGACAAGATCCTCCAGGGCTGAGGCTCCGGAGGAGGCGAGCGCTGAGGAGCGTCCCCGTGCGGCTTGATGCGTTTCTGAAGAAGACCCACCTGCTCAAGCGGCGGGAGCTGGCCCGGGAGCTCTGCGATGCGGGGATGGTGCGGGTGAACGGCGCCCCCAAGAAGGCCTCCTGGGAGGTCGCCGCCGGGGATGAGCTGCAGTTCCCCATCTACAACCGCATGCTGCGGGTGCGCGTCCTCGGCATGCCCGAGGGGAACGTGCCGAAGGCCGAGCAGTGGTCCTTCGTGGAACTCCTCGAGGAGCGGAAGCTGCTGGTGGACGACGGATGGGACGAGCCCGCCTTCGGCGTCCCCAAGAAGCCCCTGGACCACTGACCCGCCCGCGGCGACCCACGAGGACCCCATGGCCGACCAGCCCCTGCTGAAAGCCCTCAAGGAGGGCGATGCGTTCTCGGGCTTCCTCCTGGCCCAGGAGGCCGCGTGGAAGATCAGCGCCAAGGGCAGCGAATACCTGGAACTCAAGCTCTCCGACGCCAGCGGCGACCTCAAGGCCTTCCTCTGGGACATCCGCGCGGTGGAGGGCGGCCACGACCGCATCCAGGCCGACGCCTTCCTCTGGGTGAAGGGCTCCTCGGGGGCCTACAACGGGCGCCCCCAGCTCCGTCTGGACAAGGTGCGCTTCGCGGAGGACGCGGAGGTCGGCGACCTCTCCCGCTTCTTCCCCGTGAGCGCCAGGCCCGTGCCGGAGATGCTCGCCGAGATGGATGGCATCCTCGCCTCCATCCGCGACCCCTGGATCTGCCGGCTCCTCACGGGCCTTTTCGTCGAGGACGCCGCCCTGCGCGCCGCTTTCGCCAAGGCCCCGGCGGCGAAGTCCATGCACCACGTGTGCCTCGGCGGGCTCCTGGAGCACACCCTCTCCATCCTCGGCATGGCGGAGAAGGCCTGCGCCCACTACGGCGGCCTGAACCGGGACCTGGTGCTGGCGGGGGTCTTCCTCCATGACGTGGGGAAGACCGCCGAACTCAGCTACCAGCGTTCCTTCGGCTACACGGACGAGGGCAACCTGGTGGGGCACATCTCCATGGAAGCCCAGTGGATCACGCGGGAGGCGGCGCGCATCCCGGACTTCCCCGAGGAGCTGCGGCTGCAGCTGCTGCACATCGTCCTCAGCCACCACGGGAAGCTGGAGTACGGCTCGCCGGTGCTGCCCAAGACGCCGGAGGCCCTGCTGGTGCATTACCTCGATGACCTGGACGGCAAGCTGGAGGTGATGTTCCGCGCCATCCGGGAGAACGGCGAAGCCCGGTGGAGCCCCTTCAACCGGAACCTGGAGCGGATGATCTACGCGGTGCGCTGGCCCCGGGTCGAGGGCTGAATCGGAGGGTGAGTCGGAGGGCCGAATCGGGGCCGCCCGCCAGGCTCAGGCCATGGCCATCCAGCTCCCGGTTTCCGTCGGCCGGGGCATCTCCGGCAGATCGCTCTCCTTGAACATGAAGTGGACGCTGTTCCAGCTGGAGCAGCTCTCGCAGCGGTCCACGTAGTCCTGGGTGCGGTGGCCGCAGACGCTGCACTCGAAGCGCAGCTTGAGGACGCCCAGGTTGCGCAGGAGCTGGCGGTACTCGTTCATGGCCTGGTCGTTGCGCCCGCGGCGGGCGTGGATCTTGGCCATGAAGAAGAAGAGGATGGGCGAGTAGACGACCTGGCTGCGCACCTCCATGAACTTCGTCGGGCTTGCCGATCTGGATGAAGTAGTCCTCGATCTCCTGGAGGAAGGTGCCCTCGCCGGTCTTGCGGAAGCCCTCCAGCCAGATCTCCACCCCCTGCTGCTCCTGGTCCTGGAGCACCATGCAGCGGCCCAGGGCGAGCTGGGCGGGGAGGAAGCCCGCGTCCTCCTTCAGCACCAGCTGGAAGGCCTGGATGGCCTCCTTGAACTGGTCGGCCTCCACCTTGGCGAGGCCGACCTGGTAGAGCAGGGCCGAGCCCTGGGCCTTCTCGCCGGTGCCCATCTCGGCGCTGAAGTGCTGGTTCAGCTTGCGGTGGGCTTCCAGGGCCTCGTCCCAGCGCTGGGCGTCCGTGTGCAGGGCCCGGAGGCGCCGCCAGGCGCGCAGCGCCTGCTTGGGGTGGTCCCCGGCGATCTTCTTCAGGACGGCGGTGGCGGCGTCGGAGCTGCGGTTGGCCAGGAGGGCCTCCGCCAGCTGGTAGCGGGCCTCGACGTTGTCGGGATGGGCCATACAGTAGCCCTCCAGGTGCTTGACGGCGCCCTCCGTGTCCCCGGTCTTCATGAGCACTTCGCCCAGGAGGATGTTGGCCCCCTGGTGGTCCGCCCGCTCCTCAAGCACGGCCCCGAGCACGCCCCGGGCCTCGGCGTAGAGGCCGTGGCTCATGAGCTCCCGGGCCTCGTGCATGTGGCCGCTGACGCGCTTCCCCACCCTTGTGGCGGCGGAGGCGTTGAGGCCGGTGACGAGGCCCCGCAGGGCCACCACGCTGTTGTAGAGCAGGTTCACGAAGAAGCCGATGCCCACGCTCACCAGCACCAGGGCCCAGACCCGGATGTGGCGGTCCCCGTAGAAGACCACCTGCCGGTTGAAGAGGTCGTAGTTGACCAGGTAGAGGTTGCCCAGGGCGATGACGACCCCGGCCATCAGCAGCACGAAGACGAAATTGATGAGCTTCATTCCGGACATGGGGGGCTCCGCTAGGAAAGCATAGCGGGCCTAGCCTGCCGGACGCTCCAGCCAGGCCTTGGCTGCCTTCAGGTCCTCCCAGACGGCCTTGCGGACCTCCGGGGTGTACTGGCGGAGCACGTAGGCGGGGTGGAAGGTGGGCATCACCGGGATCACCCGGTCCCCGATCCGCACCTGCCGCCACTGGCCGCGGATCTTCGTGATGCCCGCGCTCTCCCCCACCAGCTCCCGCAGGGGCGTCGCGCCGAGGGTCACGAGGACGCCGGGGCGGATCAGCTCGATCTGGCGCCGCAGGTAGCCCAGGCAGGCCGCGGCTTCGAGGCCCGTGGGCACGCGGTTGTCCGGGGGCCGGCACTTCACGACGTTGGCGATGTAGACCTGCTCCCGGGAAAGGCCGAGGGCGCCGATCATCTTGTCCAGGAGCTCGCCGGCCTTGCCCACGAAGGGCCGCCCCTGCAGGTCCTCGTCCCGGCCCGGCCCCTCGCCGATGAACATGAGGCCCGCCCGGGGATCCCCCTCCCCGAAGACGAAGCGCAGGCGTCCGGGCCCGAGGGGGCAGGCCAGGCAGCCCTGGATCCTGGACTCCAGCTCCTGGAGGCTGGAGGCCGAAGCCACGGCCTCCGGGCCGGGGCAGGCCGCCGGATCCGAGGGGGGCGCGTAGGCGGCGGGGCCGGAGGCCGCCGGGCGGGCCTCGGGCTGCGGGGCGGGGAGGGCGGCCGGAGCCCGGCGGGGCGGCGGCTGGGAAAGGGCTGCGGGTGGCGCGGGTTCCGGGGACGGGGGACGGAGGCCGGGAGCCCGAGGTTCCGGGACGAGCCCCATCACCCCGAGCTCCTTCAGGGTGTCGCGCCAGGCCTGCCGGGGGTCCGTCATTGGACTAGACTAATGGGGAACCTTCCCTCCCGCCTGGGCATCCCAGTTGCGACGAGGCACGCATGCAGCCCCAGAGATCCTTGGAAAACACACCTTTCGGCGCCCCGGCGGACTTCCACGCCGCCTTCGCGGAGCTCTATCCGCGGCTGGTGAGCTATGCCCGGCGCTACGGGGCCGTCTATCCCGAGGACATCGCCCAGGAGGCCTTCGTGATCCTGATGCAGCGGGAGATCCCCCCGGAGCATCCGACGGCCTTCGTGTACGGCACCGTGCGGACCCTGGCCCTCACCGAGCGCCGGCCGATGAAGAACCAGAACATCAGCCTGGAATCCGTCATGGAGCCCGGGCGGGGGGCCGAAGCCGACGACGCCATGCTGAACCGGGAGGTCCGGGAACGCATGCAGCTCCTCTCCCCGACTTTCCGCGAAGCCCTCTGGCTCTTCGTCGTGGAAGGCCTATCCATCAAGGAAATCGCTGAGATCCTCAGCATCCCCGAAGCCACCGTGAAAACCCGCATCCACCGCGCCAAGCTCCAGCTTCGCGACCAGCTCAACCCCGGAGGCATCCATGCCATGGCCTGAACCTGTCCGCCGCTTCGAGTCCCCGGAGGACAGGGAGCTCCGGGCGGAGCTCGCGGAACTGCTGGGCTATTCGCCGACCGCCCAGACCCGCGGGGGGAACTTCAGCTACGGCGAAGGCTCCAACTATTTCGGCGCCAAGCCCACCCCCGAGCTGGTGGCCCTGGCGGAAAAGCTGCGGGCCGAGGCCCAGCGGCGCCGGGTGACCTCCCGCCACAGCTCCCGCTGGATGCTCCTCGCGGCCGGGCTGCCCATCGCCCTGGCCCTTTCAGGGCTGGGCACTTGGGGGGTCCAGCAGAAGCGCAAGGCCGACCAGGCCGCCGCCGCCATGCAGCAGCTGGAGGAGAAGCAGCGCCACGCCAAGGAGGCTTCCGAAGCCGAGATCCAGCGCAGCCGGGAGCATGGGGCCGGCCCGGGGAGCGGCGCCCTGCAGCTGGCCTCGGCCCCCAGCGCCAAGCCCGCCACCGCCGCGGAGGCGAAGAAGGGGCGGACCAAGCGCCTGGACCCCTACCCCGTCATTCCCGTGGAGCGGGGCGTCGTGCCCTCCCCCGCCGGGACCACCCAGGTCAAGGGCCAGCGCTGAGGCTGGGCTTTTCTTTCACGCAAAAGGCCGGGGAGACCCGGCCTTTGCAATGCAGGGACAGGAGGCTCAGCCCGCCGCGGAATGGGCCCCGGGGGTCCAGCCCCGCTCGTTGAGCAGGCGCACGCCCTGGATGCGGGAGAGGCGGAAGGCCATCTCCTCCTGGTGCAGGTGGCAGAAGGCGTGGAGGTGGTCGCCGTCCACGTCCCGGGGGGTGACCCGGCGGAGCTGGGTCCGGTGGGCCGCCGGGGGCAGGTAGGTGAGCTCCACCATCAGGGTGTGGGCCCCGGCGTACTCCAGGATGCGCTGGGTCTCCTCGCTGCCCTGGGCGGCCCCCATGTGCAGCATGGGGATGCGCTTCTGGATCTCCTGGTAGAGGTTCGCGTCCTCGTCGTGGAGCTTCTGCAGGGCGGCGCGCACCATGGTCCGCACGGGCTCGAGGTGGTGGTCCATGCCCTTCTCGTCCACGAAGGCGAGGGCCGCCAGGGCCCAGAGGTAGAGGTCCTCGTCCCCGTCCAGGCTGACGGGCAGGAAGCGGGCGGGCTTGGGCAGGAAGCCGGCGGACTTGAGGAGGGCGAAGGCGTTGCCCTGGCCGCGCACCTCCATGACCGTGTCGGAGATGGGCACGAGGCGCAGCTGGGCCAGCTCGGGCCGCAGCCGCAGCTCCTCCGCCAAGGAAGCGCTGCGGGCCCGCACGAGGCGCGCGCCCTGCTCGACCTCCACCTCCCCCACCCGGGCGGAGAGGTCGTCGAAGAGCTGGATGAGCGGCTGGGGGAGGGGGCCCGAGGCCCGCTCGCTCAAACGGGTGCGGAGGTCCTCCAGGCTCACGCCCATGTCGAGGGCGCGCACCAGGGTGTCGTGGCCCACCCGGAAGGTGGCCATGGTGTCCAGGGCCTCGATCTCGGCCACCTGGGCCAGGCGGAGCAGGCGATGGGGGTTCTGGAGGAGGGGCGTGAGCACCTCCAGATTCGGCTGCAGCACGAGGGACGCCTCCTGGTCCATGGGCCGCCAGTGGGCTTCGGTGCCCGCGTGGTCCCGGAGGAGGTATTCGTGGGCCAGGGCCTCGCCGTGCTCGGTCAGGGCCAGGTGGTTCCCGGAGGGGTCCATGGCGATGAGCCCCATGCGCTTCAGGAAGGGCAGGAAGATCTCCGCCGTGCGGGCCTCGTCCAGGGTGTGGAGGGTCCTCAGAAAGGCGAGGAAGGGCTGGACGGATAGGGTCTGGCCGCGGCGTTCCAGGAGGTGCTGCATCAGGAAGTGCCGGTCCTCCGCCGGGGGCATGCCCCAGGCCTTCAGGTCGTGCTCCAGGAGGGAGGCGAAGGCCCGTTCCGCCACCCACCGCGGCGGATGGGACAGGACCGCCGGCAGCAGGGTGTCCACCCGGCCCTCGCGGCTCCAGAGCAGGCCCAGGCGGTGCAGGAGGGTGAAGAGCAGGGTGGCGTCCTGGTCCTCTTTCAGCAAAGCGTTGCGGTGCAGGAGCTGGTGCAGCTCCTTCTTGGCGGGGAGGCCGCCCTTCAGGACGCGGATGCCGCCGACGCAGCGCAGCAGGACCGAGGAGAGGGCGAGGGAGAATCCGAAGGGCTGGGTCTGCTGCAGGGCCACCTCCCCCTCGGTCTGGAAGGCGAGGGCGCCCTCGTCGAAGTCCTCCAGGGCGTCGGCGACCCGGTCGGGGACCACCAGGAGGTCGTCCCGGGTCAGGGCCAGGCCCAGGTCCATGAGCTCCTGGCCCAGGTCGGCGGGCGGCTGGGTGCCGTCCACGGAAAGCTGCTTGAGGGCCAGCAGGATCGGGCTCTCCAGGTCCGCGAGGATGTCCGTCAGGTGCCGGTTGTCCTCGAGGTGGAAGGCCATGGTTTTGAGGAGGCGCTTGCGGCCTTCGGGCCCATCCTCCCAGCGGGTCGGGATGGGCAGGCGCCGGCGCTCGCAGATGCGCTGGAGCTGCTCATCCGAGCAGGTGTGGAGCAGCTGGAAGTGCGAGAGCGGCATGGAACCTCGGCGCAAGCAGGACCCTCCAGCATCTCATGGATTTCCCCGGCGATCACGGCCCAATTCCCGGGCGGCGGGACCCCGCCCCGGCCCGGTTTCGCGGAAGCTCGACGCGGGGCACCCCGGCAGGCCCTCGGCTTCGTTCATTGACCCGTGGGGAGATGCCCTCTAGCCTCGAATGTTTAGCCTCCGGTGGCCCTTGATCGCGATGCGTCCTGAGAATCCCCTGATCGTCCAGAGCGATCGCACGCTGCTCCTGGAGGTCGCGAGCCCCTCCTTCGAGGTGGTACGGGACGAGCTGGCGCGCTTCGCGGAGCTGGTGAAGAGCCCCGAGCACATCCACACCTACCGCATCACGCCCCTGTCCCTCTGGAACGCGTCGGCCAGCGGCGTCACCTGCCAGCAGATGCTGGACACCCTGGACACCTGGTCCAAGTACCCGGTGCCGCAGAATCTCATCCAGGAGATCCAGGACCACGGCACCCGCTACGGCAAGCTTAAGCTCGTGAAGAAGGGCGACCGGCTGGCCCTGGAGATGGAGGACCGGGGCCTCTTCTGGGAGCTAGAGAACCAGCGCAGCCTGCAGGGCATGCTGGCGGAGCCCTACCCGGATGAGAAGGGCATCTTCCTCCACGACGGCATGCGGGGCGAAGTGAAGCTGCAGCTCATCCGCCTGGGCCATCCGGTGCAGGACATGGCGGGCTACAAGCCCGGGGATCCGCTGCCCTTCAGCCTTTCGCCCCAGCTCAAGGCCACCGGCAAGCCCTTCGGCCTCCGGGGCTACCAGAAGGCCGCGGTGGACGTCTTCCACGCCGGCGGCGGCCCCGAGGGCGGAGCGGGCGTGCTGGTGCTGCCCTGCGGCGCCGGCAAGACCGTCATCGGCATCGGCTGCATGAACAGCCTCCAGACCCACACCCTGGTGCTCACGACGAACGGCACGGCGGTGAAGCAGTGGCGCCAGGAGCTGCTGGACAAGACCACCCTGACCGAGGACGACATCGGCCTCTACACCGGGGATTCGAAGGAGATCAAGCCCGTCACCATCGCCACCTACCAGATCCTCACCTACCGCCGCAGCAAGGAGGCGCCCTTCGAGCATTTCAAGCTCTTCGAGGCGGCCAACTGGGGCCTGGTGATCTACGACGAGGTGCACATGCTGCCGGCGCCGGTCTTCCGCGCCGTGGCGGAGCTGCAAGCCAAGCGAAGATTGGGTTTGACTGCGACACTGGTCCGGGAGGACGGCAAGGAGGAGGACGTCTTCTCCCTCATCGGCCCCAAGCGCGTAGACGTGCCCTGGAAGATGCTGGAGAAGGAGGGCTTCATCGCCACGGCCCACTGCCTGGAGATCCGGGTGCCCCTGCCCTCCGACGAGCGCATGGACTACGCCGTGGCCGACCAGCGCCAGCGCTTCCGCATCGCCTCGGAGAACAGCCTCAAGCTCAAGGTGATGGATGAGCTGCTGGCGGGCCACCCCAACGATTCCATCCTCGTCATCGGCCAGTACCTCGAGCAGCTGCGCATCATCGGCAAGCGCCTCAAGGCCCCAGTGCTCACGGGCCAGACCCCGGAGAAGGAACGGGAGGAGCTCTTCCGCCAGTTCCGCGCCGGGGAGCTGCGCGTGCTCATCGTCAGCAAGGTGGCCAACTTCGCCATTGACCTCCCCGACGCCTCCGTGGCCATCCAGGTGAGCGGCACCTTCGGCTCGCGCCAGGAGGAGGCCCAGCGTCTGGGGCGCATCCTGCGCCCCAAGGGCAACCACAACGTGAGCTACTTCTATTCGCTCATCAGCAAGGACAGCACCGAACAGGAGTTCGCCCGGAACCGCCAGCTCTTCCTCACCGAGCAGGGCTACCGCTACATGATCGAGAGCCGCAGCTTCGACAGCACCGGGCGGTTGAGCGAGCCCGTGGTGTGGCGGGAGTTGATGGCGGGGACGGTGGTGTAGCGCCAGGCTCGAAACCGTCCAGGCCGGCCCGGACGAAGGCATGGGTCGAGGTCCCAAGGTTTTCAAGAGAGCGCCTGAGCCAACCGCGGCCGCCCTTCAGCCGCGGTTCGCGAAGGCGCAACGCGAGCAGAGCGAGCCAGGCCGAGGGCGGCGTGCGGCAGGGTCGAGGCCGGGCGGCCCATCCGCGGCTATGGCCGGGAGGCGGAACCCGGATTCCTCCCGGCCCTTCCGGCCACGACTCGCTGCGCGAGTCTGGCACCTCGATCTGGATCAGGCCGCACACCCCGCGGCCTGATCCAGATCGAGGTGCTCCTATGAAAGACCACCCACCCGGGCTGTGGGGTGATCCCACCTTCGAGATGACTGGATCCGGGACGAACCCTCAGCCGATCAGCTTCACCACCCACGGCGCCAGCAGCATCACCACCGGAATCGCATACAACCCCGCCACCACGTCGTCCGCCACGATGCCCTCACCCCCGGGCAGGACCTGCACCTGGTGGGCGGGCCAGGGCTTCCAGACGTCGAAGACGCGGAAGGCCAGGAAGGGCAGGGCATAGAGGAGCAGCGCCCTCGCGCGGTGGTGGTCGTGGGTCTCGTGCAGGGCCGCCAGGAGCTCCCAGCGCAGGGGCCAGAGCGCGATCCACATGCCCGCGAACTCATCGGCCACGATGTAGCCGGGATCCTTGTGGCCGGTCTGCCTTGCCACGAGGTCCGAGGCCTTCACCGCGAGCCAGGTCATGGCGATGGGCAGAAGGGCCAGGTACGCCTCGCCGGCCCAGCGGGGCGGCAGGACCGCGAGATGCGCCAGCACGATCCAAACCAGCACCGCCGCGGCGCTGCCCCAGGTGCCCGAGGCGGGCTTCAGGCGGCCGCTGCCGAAGCCCGTGGCCACCAGCCAGGCCCAGCCGGGGGCCCTGGGGCCTGAAGGCTCGGGGCTGGGTGTGGCAGGCTGGGGTTCAGACATGGCGCAGCGCCTCCACGATGCGCAGCTTCGCCGCCTTCAGGCCCGGGAAGAGGGCGCTCAGCTGCAGGGTGAGCTGGAGGCCGAGGAAGACGCCCAGGTAGACGACCGGCACGAAGTGGATGTTCAGCTCGTAGCCGTGGCTGGTGCCCGGGGGCGGCGGCAGCTGCAGGTGCAGGGCGTTGACGCCGGCGCGCAGCAGCAGGGTCAGCACGATGCCGAGGGCGCTGCCCAGGGCCCCGAGGATGGCGCCCTCCCACTGCAGCAGGGCCAGGAGCTGGCCGGGCTGGAGGCCCACGGCCCGCAGGGTACCGAACTCCCGCAGGCGTTCCATGACGCTCATGAGCAGGGTGTTGGCGGTGGCCAGCAGCACCACCAGGAAGAGCACCAGGCCCATGAAGCCGAAGATGGCCAGGTAGAGCAGCTTCACCTGCTGGTAGAAGCTGGCGAGGTCCATCCAGGGGCTGCCGGCCACGTTGCCGCCCGCCAGCTGCGCCAGGCGCGGCGCCTCGGCCTTGGCCCGGGAGGGCTCCTTCAGCACCACCGACAACCGCGACCGCGCGCCGCCGGCGTCCACCAGGAGCTCCGCGGTGGCGAGGCTGACGCTGAGGAAGCGGTCGTTCAGCTCCTTGAAGCCGAAGTCCTGGAGGCCCACCACCTCCACGTCCACGGCGTTCAGCGCGCCGTCCTTGGTGGTGCTCATGAGGGTGAGGGAGCCGCCCACGGACACGCCGAGGCTGCGGGCGAGGCCCGCCCCCAGCAGGACCTCCCTTGCGCCGGGATCGGACGACAGCCAGCGGGAACCCGCGCCCCCCTTGCCCTTGGCGCCGTCCCGCACCTGGTCCAGCACCGCCATGTGCTTCGCCTCCCGCTCCGGATCCACCGCGGTGCCGAGGAAGGCCACGCTCTTGGGGCCGTTGCTGAGGAGGCCCATGAACTGGATGCGGGGCAGCACCTCCAGCACCGCGGGATCCTGGCGCAGCTTCGCCGCCACGGCTTCACCATCAGGTACAGCGAACTCCAGGCTCTGGCCTTCGTCCCCTTCCAGGGTTTTCGGATGCATGAGCTGCACGTGGCCCAGGCCGCCGCGGATGGCGGCGTCGGCGAGGCCCTGGAAGGTCTGGGCCATGAAGCCGCCGGAGAGGCAGAGGGCCATCGTCCCGGCGATGATCACCAGCAGGGTCAGCCCCGTGCGGCGGCGGTTGCGGCGCACGTTGCGCCAGGCGAGGCGGGCCAGCAGGGTCATGGCCTCACTTCCGTTCCGGTGAGGAGGCCGTCCGACAATCGGAACACCACGTCGGCGGTGGCGATGACGGATGGATCGTGGCTGGCCACCAGGAAGGCGAGGCCGCGCTCGGCGCAAAGCTCCTTCATGAGGGCCATGAGGGGGCCGCCGTGGGCGTGGTCCAGGCTGGCGGTGGGCTCGTCGGCGAGCACCAGCTTCGGCTCCGGCGCCAGGGCCCGGGCGATGGCCACCCGCTGCTGCTGACCGCCGCTGAGCTGGCCCGGCAGGTGGTGCAGGCGGTCCGAAAGGCCCACCCGGTCCAGGGCCGCGGCGGCCAATTTCCGGGCCTCGGCATCACCGCGGCCCTGGAGCTGGAGGGGCAGCATCACGTTCTCCAGGGCGTCCAGCACGGGCACCAGGTTGAAGGCCTGGAAGACGAAGCCCAGCTTGCGCAGCCGCAGGTCGCAGCGCTGCTTTTCCGGCAGGGCCGAGACCGCCTCGCCCTCGAGGCGCACCTCGCCCTCGTCCGGGGCATCCAGCAGGCCCGCCAGCTGCAGCAGGGTCGTCTTGCCCGACCCCGAGGGCCCCGCCAGCACCGCGAGCTGGCCGGCCCCCACCGCGAGGCTCACGCCGAAGACACCGGCCTTCTCGCCGCCCAGGATGTAGGCGCGGGTGATGTTCCGGATGTCGAGCATGGGGACAGTGTAACGGGGCCGCGCATCCCGCCCCCTCGCCCGCAGGCCCCGGGCGCGCGGCCTGGCGACGCCCCCGCCGCCGTCCGCTGCTCTCTGCTTCGCGCTCCGGCCCAACCCGGCTTTCCGCGTCGGCCGCTCCTGGGCCAACCCCGATGTCCTTCCGCCGGGGCTGCGGGAGTCCGGGCGCGGCCCGGCCTCCCGGAGTACCCTGAAGATCCGGGGCTGGCGAATGGATTTCCGTCTTCAACAGGGCCCAGCTTGCACCCCTGCGTGCTCTGCACGGCGGAGGAGCGCAGCGCGTCTCCTGCGGCTGTTCCTGGCGGCCTGCCTGGGCCTCGGCCCGGTCCTGGCCGGCGCCCCCGGACAGCCCACGCCGGTCAGCATCCAGTTGAAGTGGCGGCACCAGTTCCAGTTCGCGGGGTACTACGCGGCGGAGCGCATGGGGTACTTCGCGGCGGAGGGGCTGGAGGCGCGCCTGCTGGAAGGCGGGCCCGGCCGGGATCCCGTGCGGGAGGTGGCCACGGGCCGGGCGGACTACGGGGTCGGGGATTCGGACCTGCTGGTGGCCCGGGCCCGGGGGCTCCCGGTCGTCGTGGTGGCCAGCATCTTCCAGCATTCCCCCTACGTGCTCATGACGCGCCGCGCGGACGGGCTGAAGGCGCCGGCGGATCTGGTGGGCCGGCGGGTCATGGTGGAGCCGGACCAGGGCGAGACCCAGACGCGAGCCATGTTCCTGCGGGCCGGCATCGATCCCGGGAAGGTGATCTTCCTCCACCACAGCTGGAACCCGAGGGACCTCGTGGAGGGCCGCACCGACGCCATGTCGGCCTACGCCTCTGTGGAACCCTTCCTGGTCGAGCAGGCCGGCACCCCCGTCAACCTCATCCGGCCTTCGGAGCACGGCATCGACTTCTATGGGGACTGCCTCTTCACGAGCTCGGCGGAGGCGGATTCCCATCCCGAACGGGTGGAAGCCGTCCGCCGGGCGGTGCTCAAGGGATGGGACTACGCCCTGCAGCACCCCGGGGAGGTGGGCGGCTGGATCGAGGCCCTGCCGGGGGTGAAGGCCCGGGGCATCACGGCCGGGCACCTCCGGTCCGAAGCCGAGGCCATGAAGCCCCTCGTCCTCACCGATGTCGTCCCCCTCGGGCACATGAACCGGGACCGCTGGGGCAGGATCCTGAGGACGTACCAGGACCTGAGGATCCTCGGTCCCCAGGCGGATCTGCAGGGGTTCCTATTCGAGCCCGGCCAACTTCTGCCGGACCGCCTGCGGCGGCAGCTGATCCTCTGGGCCGGAGTGTCCGGCGGCGCCCTGCTGCTCTTCCTGGCCTGGACGCTCACCCTGCGCCGGCAGGTGCGGGAGGGCACCCGCGCCCTGAAGGAAAGCGAGGACCGCTTCAAGCAGCTGGTGGAGACCTCGCCGGATCCCATCTTCATCGAAAGCCAGGGCCGTTTCGACTACCTCAATCCGGCGGCCCTGGAGCTCTTCGGATTCCGGGCCGAGGAGGAGCTGCTGGGACGCCCCGTGCTGGAGATCGTGCACCCCGAGGACAAAGCCAGGATCCAGGCGCGGGTGGAAGGCTTCCAGCGCGACCCGACGGCCCTCGAACGCACCGAACTCAAGGTCGCGCGGCCGGACGGCGGGGTGGTGGAGGTGGAGGTGACCACCACGCCCATCCTCTGGAAGGGCCGGACGGCGGGACGGGTCTTCCTCCGGGACATCACCGCGCGCAACGCGGCCTGGAAGGACCGGGAGGCGAGCGAAGCGAACTTCCGGCAGCTCGTGGACAATGCCCAGGACTGCATCTTCGTGTCGAGCCACGGGCTCTTCCAGTACGTGAACCCGGCGGGCCTGCGGCTGTTCCAGGCCGAGTCGCCGGACCAGATCCTCGGGCTCTCGATGATGGAGTTCATCCATCCGGAGGACCGGCCCCTCATGCTGGAGCGGTCCCGGATCTTCCACGAGACCGGCGAGCCCGCCCCGCCCCAGGAGCTCCGGGTGGTGGGCCGGCTGGGCCGGGTCACCCTCGTGGAGGTGACCACGACGCGCATCGAGTTCCAGGGGGAGGTCGCCGCGCGGGTCTTCATGCGGGACGTCTCGGCCCGGAGGGCCGCCGAGGCCGACCTGAAATTCAGCCAGGGCATCCTGCAGGGCTTCTTTGACGGAGCCCCCTTCCAGATGGGGGTCACCGAGTTCACCGAGGACCTGGACGTGGTGCTCCTCTCCCTGAACCCCTCGGCGGCCGCGGCCATGGGCCTGAGCACCGACACCGCGACGGGGATGCGCATCAGCGAGCTCGGACTGCCGGGGGCCCATCGCGGTGTCTGGGTGGAGCAGTACCAGGAGGCGCTCCGCACGCGGAAGCCGGTCCACTTCGACGCCCGGATGCCCGTCGAAGGGGGCGAGCAGGACTGGGCGATCACCCTCGCCTGGATCGGGGTGGGACCTTCGGGCCGGCCCCGCTTCGCCTACGTGGTGCAGGACGTCACGGCCCAGCGCCGCATGGCCCGGGAGCTGGAGGAGCGGGAAGCCACCCTGCGCGCCTTCTACGACGGCGCCCCCATGCTGATGGGCGTGACGGAATTGACCCCAGATGGCGAGATGATCGCCGTTTCGGTGAACGAGGCGCTGGCCCGCAGCTTCGGCCGGAGCGCCCAGGAAACCGCCGGCCTCACCGCCCGGCAGGTGGGCATGGGCAGGCGCCTCCACGCGCTCTGGCTGGCCCGCTACCAGGAGGCCGAAGCCGCAGGGCGCCCCATCCACTTCGTCCTCGATGGCTCTGGCATGGGCTTCAAGGGCTGGCTGTCGGTCACCATCGCCCCCATCGGCCCGGGCGCCTCGGGCAACCCCAGATTCAGCATGATCGGCGAGGACATCAGCGAGAGCGTCCGGGACCGGGAAGCCCTGGTGGCGAGCGAATCCCGGCTGGAGGAAGCGCAGCGCATCGCCCACCTGGGGAGCTGGGTCTGGGATCAGGCCTCCGGCACCATGACCTGGTCCGACGAGCTGTGCCGCATCTTCGGCCTCGACCCCGCCCTGCACGTGCCCACCATGGAAGACGCCGTGGCTCGGGTCCACCCGGAGGACCGGGCGATGGCGCGAACCCTCGTGGTGGAGGGGCTCGCCACCCTTAAGCCCTTCAGCTACGAGTTCCGCATCCTCCGGCCCGACGGCGAGATGCGCACCATCCTGGACAAGGGGGAGGTGCTCCTCGACGCCCAGGGCCGGGCCACGGGTCTCGCCGGCGCCTGCCTCGACATCACCGAGCGCAAGCGCGCCGAGCAGACCCAGGCCGCGCTGCACCGGATCTCGGAAGCGGCCCAGTCCACCACCTCCCTGCCGGGCCTCTTCCAAAGCATCCACGCGATCATCAGCGACCTGCTCCCCGCGCGGAACTTCTTCGTGGCCCTCTACGACGAGGCCTCCGACGAGCTCACTTTCCCCTACTTCGTGGATGAGCGGGACCCTCCGCCCGGCCCGCGGAAACTGGGAGACGGCACGCTTTCAGGGCAGGTGATCCGCCGGGGGGAATCGCTGCTCCTGACCCGGGAGAACCAGGCTCAACGGACGCCGGAGGAGCGGTCGGTGGTCGGCTCCGATTCCCTGGACTGGCTGGGAGTGCCCCTCAAGTCCCACGAGCGCACCATCGGCGTGCTGGTGGTGCAGAGCTATACGGGGGAGGTCCGCTACACCGACAAGGACCGGGTCCTCCTGGAATTCGTCTCGAGCCAGGTGGCCTCGGCCATCGAGCGCAAGCACGCCGAACAGGAGCTGCGGGACCAGAACGACCTCCACCGGATGGTCCAGCGGGCCACCAACGACGTGATCTGGGTCTGGGACCTGGTGACCCACACGACGTCCCGGAGCGACACCATCGAAGCCATGTTCGGCTACAGCCTCGAGGAGGCGCTGCCCACCGATGCGTGGTGGGAGGAACACCTCCACCCCGAGGACCGGGAGCGGGTGCGCCAGGGCCTCGACGCCGTCCTCCGGGAGGGCGGATCCGCCTGGTCCGACGAGTACCGCTTCCGGCGCAAGGACGGGGTCTACGCCAAGGTGCTGGACCGGGGCTACGTGGTCCGGGACGGGGAGGGCCGGGCGACGCGGATGGTGGGGGCCATCTCGGACCTCACCCTGCGGGTCCGGGCGGAGGAGGCCCTGGCCGCCAATGAGGCCAAGTCCGAGTTCCTGGCCACCATGAGCCACGAGATCCGCACGCCCATGATCGGCATGCTCGGCATGGTGGAGATCCTGTCCCACACCCGCCTGGACGCGGAGCAGCGGAGCGCCCTGGGGGTCGTCCAGTCCTCGGCCCGGGCGCTCCTGGGGGTCATCGGGGACATCCTGGATTTCTCGAAGATCGAGGCGGGGAAGCTGGAGCTGGAGCCCCAGGTCGTCTCCCTCTCCCGCATCGCCGAGGAGGAGTTCGCCCTCTCCTGCGGCACCGCCGCGGCCAAGGGGCTGGGCATGACCCGGGACATCGATCCGCGGATCCGGGCGGCCCACCTCGCCGATCCGGTCCGCTTCCGCCAGATCCTCGCGAACTTCTACAGCAATGCCCTGAAATTCACCGCCCAGGGTTCCCTGCACCTCTCGGTGGAGGTGCTGGATTCCAGCGAGGAGAGCCAGACCCTGGCGGTGCGGCTGAGGGACACGGGGATCGGCGTCTCCCCCGAGAACCAGAAGCGCCTCTTCCAGCCCTTCATGCAGGCGGAGTCCTCCACCACGCGGCGCTTCGGGGGCTCGGGCCTGGGCCTCTCCATCTGCCTGCGGCTGGCGGAGCTCATGGGCGGGCGGATCACCATGGAAAGCGAGGAGGGCCGGGGCACGACCATGTCCTTCGTGGCGCCCTTCCCCCTCGCGAATCCGGCGGAACTGGACAACCTCGCCAAGGTCGCGGCCTGGGATCCCATGGAGGCGCCCCCCCGCGAGAAGGCCCTCGCCGCGGGCTGCCTGCTGCTGCTGGCGGAGGACCATCCGACCAACCAGGTGGTGCTGCTGCGGCAGCTCCGCATGGCGGGCTACCAGGCGGATCTCGCGGAGGATGGCCAGAAGGCCCTGGAAGCCTGGGGACGCTGCCCCTACGGCCTGGTGCTCACGGACATCCACATGCCCCTCATGGACGGCTACCAGCTGGCCGCGGCGATCCGGGAGGCCGAGGCCGCGGGTGGCCGCACGCGGATCCCCATCCTCGCCCTCACGGCGAACGCCCTCCGTGGGGAGCTGGAACGCTGCCTGGCGGTGGGGATGGACGACTGCATCATCAAGCCCGTGAGCATTCCGGACCTGGACGCCAAGCTGCGGCAATGGCTGCCGGGGGCCATCGGGCTGGCGCAACCGAAGCCTGGGGACAGAGAAGCCGAAACCTCCGCCCTCGTTCCGGCGACCCTGCCGGTGGATCTGTCGATCCTGGAGAACCTGTCGCCGGGGGACCGGCAGGGCGGGCTGGACATCCTCCGGGATTTCCGGGACACGACCCGGGCGGACATGGCCCAGCTGCGGGAGGCCGCCGGGCAGAGCCAGCGCCCCCAGGTCGCCCGCCTGGCCCACCGCATCAAGGGGGCCGCCGGCCTCATCGGCGCCAGGCCACTGGCCGAGGCCGCGGCGGCGCTGGAGGCGGAGGCGGGCTCGAGGGAGGACGTCCCCCTGGCGTCCCTCACGGCCCTGGAAGCGGGCTTCGCCCTCCTGGACCGGTTCGCGACGGCTGAACTCGAGCGCCGGTGACGGGGCGGCGCGGGCTGTCCTTCGCCCGCGTCCTCAGGGCAGGAACAGGTCCGCGAAACGCAGCCAGAGCCCCGTTCCGCCCAGGACCAGCCGCAGAGGCTGGGAAAGCACCAGGGCCAGGCCTCCCCAGAGGAAGGCGGGATGGATCCTGCGGCGGGTGAGCAGGTCGTGGGCCCAGCCCGCGAGGAGGAACAGGTCGGTCAACCCGAAGAAGACAGGGGGGCCGCCGCGTTCGATGAAGCCAAGGGGGATCCGCGCGATGGCGGCGCCGATGATGCTCAGGGTGGCGAGCAGCATGAGCCTCCGGTGACTTTCTCCCGAGCGCCGGAACCCGACGCCGGCCCCCACGAAGAGGCTGAACATCGCCAGGTCGCCCATGGGCACGACGAAGAAGCTGCGCGGATCCAGCCCGGGGATCGGGGCCCTCCCCAGGCGCAGGGACGTGACGGCGGCCAGGGTTCCCACCGCCACCATCGCCAGGGCCAGGACGGCTCCGCACCAGCCGAGGCGCCGGTGCAGCGCCACCCGTCGGGTCGCGATGAGGGTGGACTGGAGGAGGAACAGCAGGATCCACAGGGTGAAGACGCAGCCGTGCACCACCAGCAGCGGCGCCAGGGGCGGCAGCGCGCGGCCGCGCAGGTAGAACGTGGTGGCGAAGCCCGTGAAGACCGTGGCCGCGACCGCCAGGCCCAGGGCCGTGAAGAACCAGCGTTTGAGGGGCATCGGGCGGGGCGGGTCCTGCGGGGTCATGAAGGCTCCGGGGATGGGCGGATGCGCGGGGGTTCAGCCGGGAGTGTACCTGGGTGGCCCGTCAGATTGGGGTGGGCAGGCCCGTCAGCACGCCGTGCAGGCCCTTGTAGGGCGGACCCACCTCAAGGCCGGACTCGGAGAAGAGCAGCCTCCGCATTTCCGTCGCGTGGCGCACGCCCCGCGCCTTCAGCACGGAGATGCCCCGCTCGAGGCGGCCATCCAGCTCCACGTATTTGAGCTGGATCACGTTGTCGGCCGCGAAGGAGACCCCGTGGCCGGAGAGCTGGGCGGAGCCCAGCAGCTCGGCGACCTCCATGTTCATGTTGAAGGTGACGCCCCGGGCGCGGAAGTGCTTGGCGATGGCGTAGGTCAGCTCCTTGAAGCGCCGGTCGGAGGGCACGCCGAGGGCCATGCTCGTGAGGCTGTCGAGCACGGCGCGCCGGGCCTTGAACTGCTCCACCAGGTTGAGGGCCTGGTTGAGGAAGGCGTCGGTGGAGAGTTCCACGGGGGAGACGTGGCAGATGGACAGGAGCTGCCGCCGCTCCAGGTCCTGGAGATCCCATCCGAAGCCCTGGGCGATCCCGCGGAGCTGGCCGGGCGTTTCCTCCATGGTGAGGAGGACCCCCGGCTCCCCGCGCCGCGCGCCTTCCATGAGGAACTGGAGGCCGAGCAGCGTCTTTCCCGTGCCGGTGCCCCCCTCGATGACGGTCGAGCTGGACCGGGGGAAACCGCCGCCCAGCATCTCGTCGAGGCCGGGGAGGCCCGACGGCGCGCGGTCGGTGAATGAAGCCGCCGGGACGCCCTCATCGGCCTTGGGGCTCCGCACCCGGGGGAAGAAGGTGAGCCCGCCGCCGCCGATCTCGAAGAAGTGCCGTCCGGTGACGTAGTCCGCGCCGCGGAGCTTGAGGATCTCGACCCGGCGCACCGCCGTCAGCTCTTCGCGGCTGGTGCCGAAGCGGATGATCCCGTCGGCGATGGCGAATTCGGCGAGTTCCGCCATTTCCGCCTCGGTGTATTCGCCGATGAGGAGGGTGGCGGCCCCCCAGCCGGCGATGTGGACCGCGAGGTCGTAGACGAAGAGGCGCAGGGACTCCGCGTCGCCCAGGATGTCGCGCATGGCCTTGAAGCTGTCGATGACCACCATGGCGGGTTCCTCCCGTTCGACCCGGTCCGTGATGGCCTGGAGGCTGGCGTCGGCGTCCTTGCCTCGGATCACCGAGCCCAGGTCGACGAAGGTCAGCTGCTTCCCGATGGCCTTCTGGTCGAAGAAGGAGAACTTCTGCATGTGGTGGATGAGCTTGAGGGAGGGCTCCGACAGGGTGGTGAAGTAGATGCACTTCCTTCCCTGCTCCGCGAGGTGGAAGAGCACCTGCAGGGCGAAGAGCGACTTGCCCGTCCCGGGTTCGCCCGCGATCACGGTGAGGGAGCGGAGGGGCAGGCCGCCCCCGAGGATGCGGTCGAAGGCGGGGCTACCGGTGGAGAGGAGTTCCAGGGCGGAGGGGTCGGAAGTCATGTCAGGTCCTCTCGATGCGCCAGGATCCGCTGCGGGCGATGGCCGGGGGTGGGTTCGGGTTCCGGGGGGTGGGCTCCAGGATAGACGCCCACCCGGCGAACGCTCCGCGGGCCCCGCGGGCCACCCCCGGGCGGATCAGGCGACCCACCCCCGGAACTCGGGGAGGTGATCGAACCTGCAGAGCACCACCTGGCCCGTCAGGTCCGTCAGCAGCGTCCGCACCTCGTCGAGGAGGTGGCGCAGCGCGTCCGGAGCACCGCCGGCGCGGACGAAGGAAGCCGGAACCGCGTAGCGGTATTCCGGGCCCACCCGGGTGATGACCAGGTCGCCGAGTTCAGGGTGGCGGGCCTGGGCGCGGCGCACGGCCCGGGCCAGGATCGTGGCGGTCCCCGCGGGCCCCAGAACGTCCACCAGCGTGCTCCAGAGGAGGTCGAAGAGCTCGGCGCTTGAAACCCTGGCGGCAGCGACGCCGGAATTGGGAACCAGGCCGTAGCCGCGGGCCGGATCCGGGCGCCCGGCCAGGCTCAGGGGGGCCGCGGTGGGATCGGTGTCGAGGGCGGATTCGGACGCCGCCAGGTCATCGACATCGAACAGGAGGACCGTGGCGGTTTCCAGCGCCGTGAACGAGATCGCGCGCTCGCCCGCGCTCCTGGCCCCATCGCCCGCGTTCAGGACGGATCCATCGAGGCTGACCCTCCCCTCGACGATGTGCAGCCAGGCCCGCCGTCCCGGGGAGACCGGGTGGATCAGGTGCTGCCCCAGGGGGACGACGGACCAGAACACGAGAGCGTCCAGGGTGATGCGCAGGGACCCGTCCCGTCCATCCGGCGAGGCGATGGCGCAGAGCTTGCCTCGCCGCTCTCCGACTGTGAAGAGCTGGGATTCGCAGACTGGAAGGGCCTCGGTGGCCGCAGGCCCCAGGCTCGCCCGGAAGACGTGCGCCCAGTTGGTCCTGGACGGATTGCGCAGGCGGGGCTGCTTCCGGCTCCCGGGACCCATATGCAGGCAGGTGCCAGACCGGACGACCGTGCCGCGGCCTTCCGGATCCTTGAACTCGATGGCCCCCGCGACGACCAGGGTCAGGGTCTCCGCGTCGAGGGGCGCGAGGCTGGCGCCGGGGGGAAGGCGCTCCTCATCGACGCGCACCAGGGGCCCCACACCCTCCGTGAGGGGTTCTTCGCCGAAGAGTGGAACAGAGCCGGCTCCGACCTGGCCCTTTCCGACGGGGTCGCGGTATCGCTCCTTGGACCTGCGAACGGTGATCATCGATGTACCGCTTCAGGATCCAAGTATTAATTATTTTAGAGATATTGCAATGAACGGGTGTCCCGCGAGCACCCTTTCCCCCGCGCGGGCCGACCTAGGTGTCCGCGTTCCAGGCCCTTCGCCGGCCATGACCGTCAAGGCGATTTTCGCCCCTGGCTTTTTTGCACAGCCCATTCCGGATTCCCGGCCCGGATCCGGGTGGTTCGCCCCTGGCCTAGCCAGCCGGCTCCGCCGTCCGCCGCGCCTCGTAGGCCGCCGTGCTCGCCGCGATGCCGCCCTCCTCCACCTCGCCGATGAGGTCGTAGGCGTGGGCCTTGGTGATGCGCACCCGCTGGATGCTGCCGATGACGGGCTCACCGCCGACGATGAGGACGTTGCCTTTCTTACTCTCTTCGACCCGGGGGCCCGACGCCCTTCTGCCTCGGTTTCGACCTACTAATTACCTACTAATGAATGTCAAAATTAGTAGGACCTTGACACAGGATCATCTCGGGACGAACCTACTAATGAACTACTAATAAATGTCAATTTTAGTAGGTGATCAATGAAAGTCCCTGAATCTCCACAGAGTTATTTGGGCATGCTCAAAGGGCTGACCCCAGAACTGGCGATGAAGTTCGCAAGGACCGGCTTTGGCATGACGGTTCAGGGAGCCTACCTGCACTGGGATCAGCTCCGGCATCGGGAGCCCCCCGAGGGCTTCACCCATGAGACATGGTGGTTGGGTCTTCGGCTGGCTCGTGGAAGTTCTTCCACGGTCCTTCCATTCAAAGACAAATCCCAGCAATCCTTCACCTTCGCGGTGCCTGAAGAGATCCAGATTCACTTGCTTCACCTCGACCAGGACACCGCGGGGGAGATTCGATCCTCTGAGGTGGCTAACCCGGCCCATCGGGACGAATACGTGGTTCGCTCCTTGATCGAGGAATCCATCACCTCCAGCCAACTCGAAGGGGCCTCCACCACTCGCAAGGTCGCGGAAAAGATGCTTCGTGAGGCGCGCCCCCCCCGCACCGATGGCGAGCGCATGATCCTGAACAACTTCGTCACCATGAAGGCCATTCAGGACTTTCGCGAGGAGGCCTTCACGCCCAAACGCATCCTGGAGCTGCATCGTCTGGTCACGGAAGGCACCCTGAAAGACCCGTTGGATGCTGGCCGCCTAAGGCAATCGGATGATGTGTTCGTGTTTGACAGGGACAACGGAAGCCTCCTCCACACACCACCCACATTTTCAGAGCTGCCCCAACGGCTTGAAGCCCTGTGCGCTTTCGCGAACAGGTCCGAATCGGACCGCCCCTTCGTCCACCCGGTGTTGCGGGCCATCCTGCTGCACTTCATGCTGGGCTACGACCACCCCTTCGCTGACGGTAACGGGCGTACGGCGCGCGCCCTCTTCTATTGGTCCATGCTCCGAAGCGGGTATTGGCTGACGGAGTTCATCTCCATCTCCCACTTCCTGAGAAAAGCGCCCGCCCAGTACGGCATGGCATACCTCTACACAGAGACTGATGGTGGCGACACCACCTACTTCCTGATCCACCAGTTGCAGACCATCCGGAAGGCAGTGGACGCGCTCCATGCTTTCCTTGCGAAGCGGAAAAACGAGCAACGGGCTTTGGAACAGTTGATTGCCCCTGCCTCGAGCCTCGGCCACCTCCTCAACCATCGTCAGAGGGCCATCCTGGCCCACGCAATTCGTCGACCAGGTGCGGAATACCGCATTGCGGGACACATGAACATCCACGCCATCACTTACCAGACCGCGCGCACCGATCTGCTTGGCCTTGTCGACCATGGCCTGCTGGACCAGGCGCGTGTCGGCAAAGCCTTCGTGTTCACGGCTCCTTCAGACTTGAAGCAACGGATCGGGAAACTGGAGGCCAAGGGCGCAGAGGCGTAGTCCGCCTCAGGAGTGGTTCCCGACGCGATCTACATCACCTCGCCATTCGCGAAGCCTCGTAGGCCGCCCTGCTGGCCTCGATGCCGCCCTCCTCGACCTCGCCGATGAGGTCGTAGGCGTGGGCCTTGGTGATGCGCACCCGCTGGATGCTGCCGATCACGGGCTCGCCGCCGACGATGAGGACGCAGCCGTCCACTTCCGGGGCCTGGCCCGCGTGGCGGCCCTTGAGGATGAGCTCGGTCTCCTCGTGGAGGCCCTCCACGATCACGTCGAGAATCTGGCCTTCGTATGCGCGGTTCTTCTCCCGGGCGATGCGCTGCTGCAGCTCCATGAGCCGGCGCTTGCGGCTGTTCTTCGTGCGCTTGGGGATGGGGTCGCCCATCGCGTAGGCCGGCGTGCCCTCCTCGGGGGAGTAGGTGAAGACGCCCACGTGGTCGAAGCGGGCCTCCTCGATGAAGGCGCGCAATTCCTCGAAGGCCTCCTCGGTCTCCGAGGGGAAGCCCACGATGAAGTTGGAGCGGATGGAAATCTCCGGGCAGATGGACCGCAACTTTGCGAGCAGCTTCATGAAGCTGGCGCGGCTGCCGCCCCGGGCCATCTCCTTCAGCACCTTGGCGTCGGCGTGCTGGAGGGGCATGTCCAGGTACTTGGCGCAGTTCGGTGTCTCTTGAATGGCCCGCATCATGCCTTCGCTGAGGCGGTTGGGGTAGGCGTAGTGGATGCGGAACCAGCGCAGGCCCTCGACCTCCCCGAGGGCGCGGATGAGCTTCTCCAGGGCGTCGGGATCGCCGAAGTCCCGGCCGTAGTCCGTGGTGTCCTGGCCCACCAGGCTGATCTCCAGGATGCCCTGGGCCACGAGCTGTTTCGCCTCGGCCACCACGCTGGCGATGCTGCGGCTGCGCTGGCCGCCCCTCAATTGCGGAATGATGCAGAAGGCGCAGGCGTGGTCGCAGCCCTCGCTGATCTTCAGGTAGGCCGTGGCCTTGGGGGTGGTGAGCAGGCGGGGGCTGTGCTCGTCGTAGAGGTAGTCCGGGTTCTGCTCGGGCTCGAAGAGGCGGTCGTCGGCGCCGATGATCTCGGCGATCTGCTCGATGTCCCGGGTCCCGAGGCAGGCGTCGATCTCGGGGATGTCCGCCAGCAGCTCGTCCCGGTAGCGCTCCACCAGGCAGCCCGCCACGATGAGCTTGCGGCACTTGCCGGTGAGCTTGTGGCCGGCGGCCTCCAGGATGGCCTCGACGCTCTCCTTCTTGGCGGAATCGATGAAGCCGCAGGTGTTCACCACCAGGACCTCGGCCTCCGCGGCGTGGGGGGTGAGGCGGAAGCCCTTGAGCTTCAGGTGCCCCAGCATGACCTCGCTGTCCACGAGGTTCTTGGGGCATCCCAGGGACATGAATCCGACAGTGGTCAACTGGCCTCCCGGGCCCGGGACTTGCTCCGGGCCAACCCTTGAGATTACCTTGCAACTCTTAACAAATCCTCAAAAAAGCTCCGTGGTAGACTCCTGAAACTTCGGTCCGGACCTATGAAACTGCACCTGATGGTGGAAGGCGCCCGCCACTCGGTCGAACTGACCGAGGAGGGCTTCACCGTCGGCCGGGGCGAGGCGGCGAACCTGCGGCTCTCCGCCAACGCGGTCTCCCGGGTCCACGCCCGCTTCCTCCTGAAGGACGGCAAGCCCCACGTCATGGACCTGCGCAGCCTGAACGGCACCACGGTGGGGGGCCACCCCATCTCCGTGCCCACCCCCATCAAGCCCGGGGACATGGTCTACCTGGGCGAGGTGCCCATCGAGATCCTGGACGAGAAGGCCCCCACGCCGACCCCCCAGCCCCAGCCCGCCTCCTCCCGCACCGGCGGCTACCAGATGAGCGGCGCCCTGAACATGCTCTCGGTGCCCAAGAGCACCAGCTCCAAGATTTCCCTGGAGGACCGGGCCTTCGACCAGAGCGGGTCCATCATGATCCCCCACGCCAGCCTGGAAAAGATGCTGGCCCAGCAGGCCGGGGAGGCCGCCGGGGGCAGCACCGTCCAGCTCTTCCAGCGCCTGGCGGCCATGGCGGGCACCCTCCTGCGGGCGGCGGGCCTGGAGGAGCTCCTGGGCTCGGTGATGAACCTGGTCACCAGCCAGATCCCCTGCCAGCGGGGTTTCATCCTCCTGGCGGACCAGGGGGGCACCCTGGTGCCCGAGCTGGTCTGGGAGGAGAAGCCCGGTTCCAGCGCCGCCCCCATCAGCCGCACCATCGCCCACACCGCCATGAAGGACCGGGTCACCATCCTCACCACCGACGCCCGCATGGATCCCCGCTTCGCCGCCGGGGACAGCATCAAGATCCATGGCATCACCTCGGCCCTCTGCGCGCCCCTCATCGTGGACGAGCAGGGGCTGGGGGTGATCTACCTGGAGACCAGCCTCAACAAGGGCGGCTTCAAGCGGGAGGACGAGCACCTCCTTTCCGCCATGGCCAACTTCGCGGCCGTGGGCATCGCCCGGGAGCGGGAGGCCAAGTTCCGCCAGCGCCTGGAGCGCTACCACAGCCCGCAGATCGTGGACCAGATCCTGAAGAGCAGCCAGAGCGCCGAGGCGCCGGCCCTCCAGGCCCAGCGCAGCAAGGTTTCCGTCCTCTTCGCCGACATCAGCGGCTTCACCCGCATGAGCGAGGGCATGGAGCCCCTGCTGCTGGCGAACATCCTGAACCGCGCCTTCGAGGTGATGACGGAACAGGTCTTCGCCCGGGGCGGGACCCTGGACAAGTACATCGGCGACGCCATCATGGCCTTCTTCGGCGCCCCCCAGCCCGACGAGGACCACGCCCGTCACGCCGTGGACGCCGCCATCGCCATGCAGCAGATCCTGCTGCAGCTCAACCGGGACCGGCCCGAGGGCTGGCCCGAGCTGCGCATGCGCATCGGCATCAACAGCGGCGAGGCCTTCGCCGGCGACATCGGCTGCGAGAAGCGCATGGACTACACCGTCATGGGCTCCACGGTGAACCTGGCCTCCCGCCTGGAGAGCTCCGTGGCCAAGGCCGGCATGATCGTCGTCGGCCCCCGCACCGCCGAGCTCATCGGCACCATGGGCCTGCGGGAGATGGAGGCCGTGCAGCTCAAGGGGATCGAGGTGCCGGTGAAGCCCTTCGAGGTGCTGTGGCAGGATTCGACGGTGTCGATCTAGGCAGGCTCCGGGCTTCGGGCTGCGTTGTGGAGTCCGTCCCGGTCCGGTCCTGTCTGAAGGCCAATCCCTCCAAGACGTGGATCGGCCGACATGCGCCGAATCAGCCGCGCTCAACAAGGTAGCCCGGAGCCTGGAGCCTGAAGCCCGGAGCCCGGCTCAGTCCAGGGCCACGACCTTGGAGACGACCCGGTTCTCCGTGCCGCGCCGGTATTGCCCCCGGATGACGATGGCGGGGCTTTCCGTGCCGTTCACTGGATCGGTGAAGCGCTGCACGGGTTCGAGGGCCACTTCGCCGGAGCGCAGGGGGCTCGGGCCCAGCCGGTAGGGCGTCTGCTCCCCGCCGTAGGGGTTTTTCGCCGCGGGATACCGGAAGCCCGGCTGGTTCAAGACCTCCAGCGCCACCCCCTCGGCCCGGAGCTCCTCGCGGGGCTTCCGGGCCCGCTGCGAGTCGGCGGTGCGCGCGAGTTCTCCTGTGACGTTGTTCATAAGGGATTCCACGGCCCGGATCTTGGCCTTCTCCCGCTGCCCCAGCAGGGCCGGGATCGCGATGGCCGCCACGATGCCCGTGCTGGGCAGCACGGTGACCAGCATGGCGAGGGCGACGATGCCGGTGACCAGGCCCGTGGCCCGCGGCGGGGCGTAGGCGGCCGGCTCCGCGGCGTGCTCCTTCTTGGCGCGGCCGTGCCGCACCAGGGCCAGGATGCCGAAGAGGATGGCGAAGGGGGCGCCCAGGAGGCAGAGCAGGTGGCTGCAGATGCCAAGGATGCCGAAGGTCTTGGAGGATTTGGCGCTGGGGGGCTGGGGCAGCTCGCCGACGGGGGCGGTGGGGGAGGCGTAGGGCGAGTCCATGCGGTTCAATCCTTCTGGAAGTCCTTCCAGAGCATGGAGGGCTGGATGCCCTCGTTGCGCTGGTACTTCCCTTCATCGTAGCTGTCGTGGTCGCCGGTGACCTGGTGGTAGAAGATCTGGCAGATCTCCACGCCGGCATAGATGCGCACGGGCTGGATGCAGCTGATCTCCAGGGTCCAGTAGCCGCAGAAGCCGATGTCGCCGAAGCCCGCGGTGACGTGGACGAAAAGCCCCAGGCGCCCCACGCTGCTGCGGCCTTCCAGCATGGGCACCAGCCCCCGGGTCTCGGTGTATTCCACCGTGCGGCCCAGGTAGAGGCGGCCGGGATGCATCAGGAAGCCTTCGGGGGGGATGGTGAAGGTCTCGATGGCGTTGGGCTTCGCCATGTCCAGCACCTCGCCGGTGTAGACCGCCAGCTCGTCCGCCAGGCGCAGGTTGTAGCTGTTGGGGTTCAGGCGGGCGTCGGACCAGGGCTCGATGCGGAGCTGGCCGGAGGCCTTGGCGGCGAGGATCTGCCTACCGGTGAGGATCATGGAGGACCGGCTGCCGGCTGGAATGCTCCTGCACCAGCCGCAGGGCGCCGAAGGTCACCATGGCCGCCGCCCCGAGCCCCATGGACCAGGCGACGACCCGGTGGGAGGGGACCAGGCCGAACCGGGCCAGGAGGGGGCTGGCGAGGCCGGCCAGGGCCAGGAGGAAGAGGGGGAAGGCGAAGGGATTGAGGAGCCAGGCGTCGGCGAAGCGGCCGTGGGCGATGGCCACGAAGGCGCGCGTCAGGCCGCACCCGGGGCAGGACAGCCCCGTGTAGGCCCGGAAGGCGCAGAGGGGCAGCTCTTCCACGCCGCCCGGCGGCAGCAGGAAGCTCGCCGCCAGGATGCAGGAACAGAGGGTGGCGAGGACGAGGGGACTCGAATCGGCCCTCGCGGAGACGGTGCGGACCGGCGTGGTCGCCCCGGCCTCAGCCCGGGAAGGCAGCTTTGACCTCGGGCTTCATGAGGACGATGAGGGCCCAGATGCCGATGGGCAGGCCCAGGACGCAGCAGCAGGGATGGCCGCCGACGCAGGGGATCATGGCCAGGATGGCCGCCGCCATGGCGAAGCCGCGGCTCTGGAGGTTCTTCATCTTCATGGCGCCCATGAAGATGACCACGTCCACGATCACCCAGACGATGGCCAGGATGATCCCGATGGCCCCGGACATCATCTGCATCATCCGCTGGTCGCCGCCGTAGCGGCTCATGTTGGCCGCGGTGAGCCCGGTGCCCAGGAGGTTGCCCAGGACCGCGAGCAGGGCGACGCCCACGCTCAGCCCCGCCAGGACCATCAAGGCGATGGCGGGACCCGTGACCGCGCTCTGGGCCTTCTGGAAGTCGACTCCGCCCTGCTCCTGATAATCCATGGGATCCCCCTCGGAGAACGTGCGTTGAAGTCGACCCTAGCGGTCGACCTTGATGACTTCGGTCTTGGCGATCATGTCGCTGCAGCTGATGCGCTCGTCGCCCTTGATGAGGAGGACGATGAGGTTCAGGGCGAAGAAGTTGCCGAACTGGCGGAGGATCGCGGGCATCAGTTCGATGCGGCCGCCCGGATTGCCCAGGGGCACCACGCGGAGCTTCTGCATCTTCTTGCCGATGCTGGCGCCGTACTTGCTGTTGCAGTGCGGGATGAACCAGAACCAGTAGGCCAGCTGCAGGGGGAAGTTGATGAAGACCCAGATGCAGCCGAGGAAGGGGATGAACTGGGGGATCGTCAGGACGAAGGAGGGCACCCAGTCGATGATGGTGGCCACGAGCCGGTCGCCGAGCTCGCCGCGCTCGCCGGTCGGGACGGCATCATCCGGGATGGGTGGCAGGTAGGCATCGAGCATGCTCGCTCCTCAGACTTGATGGGGTTCCAGCCGGTTCGGGATCAGGCGGCGGAGCAGGTGGCCGTCTTGTCGATCATGCTGATGATCTTGAAGAGCAGGGGCATGGAGTACTCGTTCTCCGGGATCGCCTCGCCCGCCTTGAGGCGCTCCGCGGTCTTGTAGGCGTCGATAATGCTCAGGATGCTGATGACGATGCCGGGCAGCAGGCAGAGGATGGAGCCCACGATGGCGGCGATGAGGGTGAAGAGCCACTTCCGCTGCTGGCCGTTGATGAAGAAGTGGCCAGTGCCGAAGACCAGCCAGGTCAACAGGGCGGCGAGGACGGGATTCGCATCGGGCTTGCTGATGGTGGCCATGGAGCCTCCGGGTGCGGGCTTTTCGCCCTGGTTGGGAAGGGACTAACGGTCAACCTTGATGACGATCGTCTTCGTGATCATGTCGTGCACGGCCTTGCGCTCGGCACCGAAGACGAGGAGGTAGCCGACACCGAAATTCAGGACGTGGCAGAACTGACGGATGAAGGCCTGCATCATGGTCAGCCGCCCGTATGGGTTGTCCTCTGGCACCACCCTCAGCTTCATCATCTTCTTGCCGATGGTGGCGCCGTGCTTCGAGATGCATCGAAGCATGAAAAACATGTAGCCGAGTCCTACTGCAAGTTCGGCAATGGACCAGATGCAGCCGAGAATAAACATGATCTTGGCCAGGATGACGCCGATGATCATCATCACGACCATGACGACGATGATTGGCACGCTGTCGATCACCGCCGCGATCAGCCGGGTGATGAAGTCCCCGCGCTCGCCCGTCGGCTGGGCGTCGTCGGGGATGGGGGGCAGGAACTTGCCGAACATCCACACGGAGCGGCTGGCG
>JBGAST010000042.1:0-30715 GCA_044229575.1 Holophagaceae bacterium
TGGCTGCTCCAGGGGGTCTCGGGAACTGCAATCGTGGGGCCTCGATGCGCGTTGGCTCCGGGCGGTCCAGGCGGGCGGAGCATCCTTCCTGACCAGCGGGAGCTGGGGCTGGACGAACCGGACGAGGCCCGCAGGCCTCCCGGAGCAGGGGGGGACGCGCTGGGGCAGGCCCGGCGGTCCCAGCGCCGCCAGGAGTCAGCCCGCGGGTGCCTCAGATCCCGAGCCGCTCCTTCAATGCATGGGCGGCGCTGCGGCTTGCCTCCAGCTCGACGCCATCCTGCACCAGCACGGCCCGGCGCCCGGAATTGAGGGCGCGGACTCCGAGCACGGCTTCCGGCCGCACCAGCAGGTGGCGCTGGATGCGCAGGAGGCCCGTGCCGGGGAAGGCCGATTCCACCTCGGCGAGGGAGACCCAGGAGGTCCGGTATTTCTGCTTGCCCGCATGGGCCCACACCACTTGATCCACGACCTCGAAATGGCTGACCCGCCGCAGCTCCAGCAGCAGCTTGCCTTCGCCCGCCCGCACGGGGAAGCGCAGGGGCTGGGCCGGCACGCCGTAGGCGGCCGGAGGTTGAGGTTGGGCGGGCAGGGCGGCCCGGAGCTCGCGGACCGAGCGGCGGGGCACCTGATTGCTCACCAGGCGGGCCAGGGTCTTGCGGAGCCGGTCGGCGGTGACGGGCTTCAGGAGGTAATCCACGGCGGCGTGCTCGAAGGCGGCCAAGGCGTACTCCGACCGGGCGGTCACGAAAATCACCGGCGGGGGCGGGTCGGGCAGTTCCCCGAGCACCTCGAGCCCCGACAGGCCCGGCATCTGGATGTCCAGGAAGAGGGCGTCGGCGGGATGCTCCTGGAGGTGGCTCAGGAGGCTCTTGCCATCCTCGAAGGCGTCCACCGCCCAGCCTGCCTCCGCCAGCAGGGTGCGGAGCCTGTGGAGGGCGACGGGTTCGTCATCTGCGATCGCGGCACGGAGCGTCATAGGGATTCCTCTGGCATGGTAAGCCAGGGCATTCGCCCCCTCCAAACCCCATCTCCAAGTCCATGGTGCGTCCGCTGATCCGATTCCTGCTCCTCAGCGCGGTCCTGGCGGGCTGCGGGCTTCTGCGCGCCCAGGGACCCGGGGCCCTGGCGGTCCAGAGCTACGGGCCGGAGGAGGGCCTGGGCAACCCCAACGTGGAGGCCATCGCCGAGGACCCGGCGGGATTCCTCTGGTTCACCACCGAAGGCGGGCTCTACCGTTTCGAGGGGAGGCGCTTCCGGCGCTACGGCCCCGGGGAGGGGCTCGAAGTGCCGCGGGTCCGGGCCCTGGCCTCGGATGGCTTCGGCCTCTACGCCGGCACCGCCGGCGGCCTCTTCCGCTCCGACGGGACCGAATTCATCAAGGTGCAAGGGCTCGGGAAGCCCATCCTCTCGCTTTGCGCGGCGGCGGGCGGGACGCTCTGGGCCGGAGCCGGGGACGGGCTGTACGTGGTCCGGCCCGGGCACCTGCCCCAGCGGCTCACGGAATGGCCCGGACGGGGCCCCGCCCTGCTTTCCCGGGCCACGGGGAGCGGGGTCTGGACCGTGGATGGCGAAGGCGCGGTCCGGAGGCTCGAATGGCGGGAGGGCCGGCTCGAAGGGAAGACTCTGCCACGGCCCCCGGGCCTGCCCGGCGGGGAACTCATCGAAAGCCTGCTGGAGGATTCCGCGGGGCGCCTTCACCTGCGCACCCGGGCCTCCCTTTGGCGGCGGAACGGCGAAGGGGCCTGGGAGGACCTGTCACCGCGGGTCCCCGTCAACGCGGCGGGGGCCGGTCCCATGCACCTGGACGGCGCGGGCCGGGTCTGGGTGCCCACGCCCACGGGTCCGGTGGTCCTGCAGGGGGACCGCATCGCGGCGCCCCGGCTGGATCTCGGCCCCTCGGTGCCACCCTGCCGCCTGGTCTTCGTGGACCGGGAGGGGACGCTCTGGCTGGCGGGGGAGGGCCTGCACCGGGTCCTGGGCCGGGGGCTCTGGCAGGCCTTCCGCCGGGGCGAAGGACTGCCCGCCACCTCGGCGCGGGCGCTGCTGCGGGACTCCTCCGGCCGCCTCTACGCGGGCACCGACCGGGGGGTGGCCCTGGCCTCCTCCTTCGGCTGGTCCGCCCAGAGGGGGACGGAAGGACTCCGGGTGCTCGCCCTGGCCCAGGGCCAGCGGAACCGCATCTACGCCGCGGGCCTGCCGCCCCGGGAGCTCGCGGTGCTCGAAAGCGGCCGTCCGGGGCTCGCCCTCTGGCCGGTGAAAGGGCTGCCGCCGGGAGCCCGGGCCATCCTGTCCCTGGTGGAGGAGGGGGATGGCCTCCTCTGGCTCGGGACCGACGGCGGCGGGCTCCTCCTGGGCCGACGTTCCGCGGCGGGCCTGGACGTCCAGCCCGTCGCCCTGCCGGATGGACCGGAGGGGGAATCCATCGCGGCCCTGCTCCGGGACCGCCGCGGCCGTCTCTGGGCCGCGGGAAGCGCGGGCCTCCTCTGCCTCGAAGGGGGCGTCTGGCGCCGCTTTGGAACCCAGAACGGACTGCCCCCCCAGGCGCCCCGCTGCCTGGCGCCTGGCGGGCAGGATGATATCTGGGCGGGCTTCGAGGATGGTTCGATCCTCCGGCTGAGGCACCGGGAAGGAGTGATGAGGGTGGTCGGCTCCGTGCCGGGGATCGGGGTGCCGCCCCGCGCCCTTTCGGAGGGCCCGGGGGACGTGCTCTGGATCGGGACCGCCCAAGGCCTCTACCGCCAGGATGGCCTGGGCCTGGAGGCCTTCACCCGCAAGGACGGCCTGCCCGGCGACGCCTGCGCGCCCTCCGCACTGATCGCGGAAGGGAACGGGGATGTCTGGGTCGCTACCCCCGGCGGCCTGGCCCGCTACGAGAACGGCATGGTCCCCCGGCCTCCGGAGCCCCCCAGGGCGGTGCTCACGGGCCTCGCCTTCGGGGGCAGGCCCGCGCGCCCCGGGGAGGGTGCCCTCCTCCGCCTCGGTCCGGACCAGGACACTCTCGAGGCGGAGGCCACGGTCCTCGCCTTCTCCCGCGCCCACGCCACGGCCTTCCAGTCCAGGCTCATCGGCCACGACGAAGGCTGGCGGGAGGCGCCGGGGGGGCGGGTGAATTACGCCAAGCTGCCGCCGGGGACCTACCGTCTCGACCTCCGCGCCAGCCTCCAGGGCGGCGCGGCCCCGGGCCTCTGGGGCGAGCCCGCCCACGTCTGGTTCAGCATCCGGCCTCCTTGGTGGCGCAGCGCCTGGGCCACCGCCCTCGGCCTGGCCGCCCTCGCGGGGATCTTCTATGCCCTGGTCCGCTGGCGGACCCGGGCCCTCCTGGCCCGCAACACGCAGCTGGCCACGGCGGTGCGGGACCAGACCGCGGCCCTGCGCCAGGCGGTGCGGGAGGCCCAGGCCGCCGACGAGGCCAAAGGCGAGTTCCTCGCCACCATGAGCCACGAGCTGCGCACGCCCCTCAACGCCATCCTGGGCCTGGCGGGCATCCTCCTCGAATCCAACCTGGCCCAGCCCCAGCGGGAGTCCGCCCGCAGCATCCAGGGCGCGAGCCGGGCCCTCCTGGCGATCATCAACGACCTCCTGGACTTCGCGCGGCTCGAAGAGGGCGGCCTGCGGCTCCACCGGGTGCCCTTCGACCTTTCGGAGATCCTGGAGGAGATCCTGGACCTGCTCAGCCCCCAAGCGGAGGAGAAGGGCATCGAGCTGGTGCTGCGCATCAAGCCCGGCACGCCGCGCCGCGTCCTGGGCGATCCGGACCGGATCCGCCAGGTGGCCCTGAACCTCCTGGGCAACGCGCTGAAGTTCACGGAGCGGGGCCACGTCCTGGTGGCGGTGGAGTGCCTGCGGGAGTCCGAAGGGCTGGCCGAGCTTCAGGTGAACATCGAGGACACCGGCATCGGCATCAGCGAGGACAAGCAGGCCCGCCTCTTCGAGCGCTTCAGCCAGGCGGACAGCGGCATCACCCGGCGCTACGGCGGCACGGGGCTCGGCCTCGCCATTTCGCGGAAGCTGGTGGAGCTGATGGGCGGCCGCATCGGCCTGCAGAGCCGCGTGGGCATCGGGTCCTGGTTCTGGTTCACCCTGGAGCTGCCCCTGGATCCCCAGGCCCCCTCTCCGCCGGAGACGCCCCGCTGGCCGGATTTCCCGGTGCTCGTGGCCACCCCCCATGAGATCCCCGGAAAGGCGTTGCTGGAGCTCCTGGAATCCTGGGAGGCGCCGTGCGCACTCTGCGCCTCCCTGCCCGAGGCTCTGGCCCGCCTGGAGGAGGCCCAGGCGGCAGGCCGACCCTTCCTGGCCGCGCTCCTGGACGCCGGGCTCGCGGCGGATCCGCGGGAGGCCGCGGCCCTGGCCCAGGAGGTGCGGGCCCTCCTGGTGCTGGCGCCCATGCACCGCGGCCTGGAGGCCGCCGACTGGCGGGCCCTGGGGGCCGAGGGCGTGCTCCGCCAGCCCATCTACGATTGGGCCCTGCGGGAAGCCCTGGAACCCGTGCGGGAGGCCATCGAGGAGGGCCGCCCGGTCGTCTGGCTGGGGGGGGAGGATCCGGACGAGGCCCCCGACACTTCGCGGCTGCTGGAAGGCAAGCGGGTCCTGCTGGCGGAGGACAACGAGCTGAACCAGCGCGTCGCCGTGCACATGCTGCAGTCCCTCGGCGCGGAGGTCGTGGTGGCCTCCGACGGGAAGGAGGCCATCGAGCGCAGCCTGGAGGCCCGCTTCGACCTCATGCTCATGGACGCCCAGATGCCGGAACTGGACGGCTACAGCGCCACCATCGCCATCCGCACCATGGAGCAGGGCCTGCGCCGCACGCCCATTCTGGCCCTGACCGCCCACGCCCTGGAGGGGGAGGAGGCCCGGGCCCGCGCCGCCGGCATGGACGGCCTGCTCACCAAGCCCCTGGAGAAGCCGGACCTGGTCCGCGCCCTGGCGCCCCTCCTGGACGGCTCCGCCGACCTGCTTCCGGAGCCCTTCGACAAGGCCGCGCTCCGGCGCCTCGGCGAGGATGCCCGGGAGGTGGCGAGCCTCTTCCTCCAGCACGCCCCGTCGAGAATGCGGGACATCCATCAAGGTTTTGCCGACCGCGAGGTGGAGCCCCTGCGCCAGGCCGCCCACGCCCTGAACGGGATGTCCGCCTACGTCTATGCGAAGGCCCTGTCCAAGCGCTGCGGCGAGCTCGAGGACGCCGCCGCGGGCGGCCGCTTCAAGGAGGCCGAAGCCCTGGTGGCCCAGGCTCAGGCCGAGTACGACCGGGTGGTGGCCGCCCTCAAGACGCACTTCGGATTGTGATGGCGGGCCGGGCTCAGCAGCGCACCTTCGCCATGACCCGATTGCCCCGCCCCGCGTAGGTGATCTCGTCGAAGCTCAGGGCCCTGGCCATGGCGATGCCGCGGCCGTGGGTGTGGAAGGCGCGGTCCGGGGCCAGCTCCAGGTAGGGCAGCCAGTCGAAGCCAGGGCCCTCGTCCTCCACCGTGAGGGTGAGGCCCCCGGGCTCCCGGAGGAGCGTGGCCACCGCCGTGCGATCGCGGAATTCCGGCCGCTCGAGCCGCTCCTGCACCTCCGCCAGCAGCCGGCGTTCCTGCATCAGCCGGGTCTTGTCGGCGAAGGCGAGTTCCAGGTTGCCGTGCTCCACGGCGTTGATGAGGAGCTCCCACACTCCCACCGCCACCCGTTCGGGATCGGGGTAGACCCGCACCAGCAGGGCCGCCAGGGCGCGGGCCTCGGCGGGGCTGCGGTAGCGGAACTCCGCCCGGTGGAGAAGGCTCGCGGCGAGGGCGCCCTGGGCCATCTCGCCGGCGGTGCGGAGGAATTCCTGCCGGCTTTCCAGGGCGGCCCGCACCACGCTGCGCAGGATCTGGAGGTTCAGGGGCTTGGTGAGGTAGTAGAAGGCCCCCGCGCGGATGCCCTCGGCGATGCGCTCCGGGGCCGAGTCCGCGGTCTGGAGGATCACCGGGACATTCCGGAAGCGCGGGTCCTCCTTCATGCGCTTCAGGAGGCCCATGCCGTCCAGGCGCGGCATCATCAGGTCCAGCAGCACCACGTCGAAGGAGGGGTCGGCGTCCAGGACCTCCCAGCCGGCCTCCCCGTCCTCGGCGGTGAGGATGGCGTCGCTCTCCGGCCGCAGGGCGCTGGCGAGGGCCGAAAGGTTCACGGGCGTATCGTCCACCAGCAGGATCCGGGGCGCGGATTCGCTCATGGGTGGCTCCGGGGGAGGTGGGAATGGCCGACGTGTGGGTGGGCGCAAATTCTAGCGGATTCCAAGCCCGGTTGCTGGCCGGAGGAGGGCTTCCATCGCGGCGCGAACGTCGCAGGACGCGCGGCCCCACTCTGCATTCGGCTCCCCCGCCGCGTTTTCCATGCTCCGGATCACATCGGGTTGGTTAAGCGTAAATATTTCAATTTAGGATACGTGTGGTGCCAATTGGTGTGACCAAGGACACACGGGCCCTCGGGGATGCTGCGGGATCCAGCCCACCGGAGGAATCATTTGCGCCAGCGCACGATCGCGGAGCCGTACAAGATCAAGATGGTCGAGCCGCTTCGGATGACCACCCGGGACGAGCGGGAACGGGCCATCCGGGAGGCCGGCTACAACACCTTCCTCCTGCGCAGCGAGGACGTGTACATCGACCTGCTCACGGACTCCGGCACCACCGCCATGAGCGACCGCCAGTGGTCCGCCATGCTGCTGGGGGATGAGGCCTACGCGGGGTCGAAGAGCTTCTACCGCATGGAAGCCGCCATGCGGGAGATCTACGGGTTCGCGCACCTCGTGCCCACCCACCAGGGCCGCGCCGCCGAGCACATCACCAGCCAGATCCGCATCAAGCCCGGCCAGTTCGTGCCCATGAACATGTACTTCACCACCACCCGCGCCCACGCCGAGCGGGCCGGCGGCGTCTTCACCAACTGCATCGTGGACGAGGCCAACGATCCCTGGAGCGATTTCCCCTGGAAGGGCAACATCGACCTGGCCAAGCTGCAGGCCCTGGTGGACGAGCACGGCGCCGACAGCATCGCGTACCTGAGCCTGGCGCCCTGCGTCAACATGGCCGGCGGCCAGCCCTTCAGCATGGCGAACATCCGCGAAGTCTCGGCCTGGGCGAAGCGGTACGGCATCGCCATCATCTTCGACGCCACCCGCGCCGCGGAGAACGCCTACTTCATCCAGCAACGGGAGGAAGGCTACGCGAACAAGCCGGTGAAGGCGATCCTGCGGGAGATGATGGGCTATGGCGAGGGCTGCACCGTCAGCTCCAAGAAGGACAACCTGGTGAACATCGGCGGCTTCCTCGCCACCAACAACGCGGCCTTCTTCCAGAAGGCCAAGGAGCTGGTGGTGGTCTTCGAGGGGATGCCCACCTACGGCGGCCTGGCCGGCCGCGACATGGAGGCCCTGGCCCAAGGCATGCTCGAGATGGTGGAGGACGACTACATCGCCAGCCGCGTCCGGCAGGTCGAGCACCTGGGGCACAAGCTCATCCAGGCGGGGATCCCCGTCGTGCGGCCCATCGGCGGCCACGGGGTCTTCCTCGACGCGAAGCGCTTCCTGGCGCACCTCCCCCAGGACCAGTTCCCCGCCCAGTCCCTGGCGGCGGCCCTCTATGTGGACAGCGGCGTGCGCGCCATGGAGCGGGGCATCGTCAGCGCGGGCCGCGACCACAAGACCGGCGATCACCACCGTCCGGCCCTCGAACTGGTGCGCCTCACGATTCCCCGGCGCGTGTACACCAACCTCCACATGGACGTGGTGGCCGAGAGCTGCCTGGAGCTCTGGGAAACCCGGAACCGGGTCCAGGGCCTCCGCATGGTCTACGAGCCCGAGAGCCTCCGCTTCTTCCAGGCGAGGTTCGAGCCCCTGGCGGCGGTGCACGCCTGAGAGCCGGCCCGGCTCCGCGTCCAGGCGCCAGCGGCCGGAAGGGCGGTGGAACCCCTTAAATCCGCTCGTGGGGCAGGGCCGGCGTGGGCGCGTAGATGGTGCTCCGCGGATCCACCATGTGCAGGTTGCTGATCTTGCCGGTGTAGGCGCAGGCGTACTGCTGCATCTGGTCCGCGAGGCGGGTCTGCTCCTCCCGGTCCCGGAAGAGGGGTCCCCAGAGGGGATTGAAGGCGGCCTCCACGGAGGTGTTGAGCTGCTTCGCCCGCTGCAGGAGGGCCTCGGCGCGCTGGTCCACCTCGTCGGCCTCGGCCTTGATGGTGGCCATCTCCCGGTCGAAGGCCTGCAGCGCCTCGGGGCTTAGGCGGGGCGCCAGCACGTGGCGGCGGTGGCGCAGCCGTGCCCACTCGTCCAGGAGCAGGGAGATGCGGCGCTGGCAGCGGCGCCGGCTGGTCTCCACCCGCAGCAGTTCCCGCAGATCCTCGCCCTGGGCCTCCAGCTTGAGGAGCTCGGTCTCCAGCTCGGGGATGAGCATGAGGGTGCGCCAGGCCAGGGTCTTCTTGGACCGCAGGATGTCGCCGTAGACGTGGTCCCCCACGTAGAGCACCTCCTCGCCGCTGGCCTGCAGGGTCTCCTCGACCCAGAAGGCGTTGCCCCCGGTGAAGGCGTGGTCGCAGCCGCTGCCGGCGATGGGCACGGCGGGGGGCCGCTCCATGAAGAAGAGGGGCTTGCGGGTGCTCACGCAGATCAGGTCGAAGTAGTCCGTCCAGCGGGGCCGGGCGTCATCCTGGCCGTCGAGGAGGTGGCCCATCACGCCGTTGGTGAAGTGCCAGTCGCTGTTGGTGGCCACGAAGAGCTTCTTGCCGCCGCGCCGCCAGCGGTCGAGGGCGGGGGCCAGGTTGGGGTCCTTGGGGATGAAGAAGTCCCGGTGCGAAAGGATCTCGGCCTTCATCTCCCCGTTGCGGTGGACCAGGTCGATGGCCCAGCGCACGTCGTGGAAGACCTTCACGTAGTCCTTCCCCAGGAGCTTGCCGGCATCCAGGAAGTCCACCAGCCGGGCGTAGAGGCCCGATTCGGGGATCTCGAACATGGTGTCGATGCTGCGGAACCCTTTGGCGCTCACGGAGAGCCGCCGGCGGCCGTAGCAGGCCTCGATGTCCGCGGAGGCCATGGGCTTGGTGCCGTGGGTCGCCCGCAGGACCTGGCGCTCCCGGCTCATCTTCAGCAGGTTCCCCCGCACGCCGTCCAGCACCAGGCCGCGGATGGCGAAGTGGGGATCGAAGTCCACCTCCAGCAGCCAGGCCGGGTAGTTGCGCTCGCGCACCATGAGGCGGACCGCCTTCTTGAAGGCGAGGGCGTCGATCTCCGGCGAGCGGTAGCGGGCGAGGGTGTAGTCCATGTCAAAGCCCACGGCCTTCACCTCGCCGAGCTCGAGGGTGCGCAGGGCGAAGACCTTCAGGGCCGGGGCGAGGCGCTCCTCGTCCTCGCTGTCCCAGGAGCGTGGGACCGGGAGAAGGCTGGGATCCAGGGCGGACATCCGGTGAGTGTAGCGGGTCGGGCCAGGCCCTTTCGAGGTTGGGGCCCGGCATCGGCGAAGATGGACGCGAGGGCTCCATGGACGACGCGACGAGCAGGGCGGGGCAGGCATCGCGGATTACGGTCCCGAAGCTGGCGGCGATGCCGGCCACCGTCCTCGCGTTCCTGCAGGGCCGCTTCGAACGCATCCAGGACTGGGAATCAAGGGTGGCCCGGGGCCTCGTGCGCGTCGCGGGCGGCGAGACCGTCACGGCTTCAACGCCCTGCCGCGCGGGCCTCGTCCTCGAGTACTTCCGGGAGGTGGCGGAAGAAGCGCCCATCCCCTTCGCGGCGCGCATCCTCCACCGGGACGCCCACCTGCTGGTGGCGGACAAGCCCGCCTTCCTGCCCGTGGTGCCCGCGGGGGGATTCGTGAAGGAGACGCTCCTGGCGCGGCTGCAGCTTGAGACCGGGCTCGCCGACCTCGCGCCCCTGCACCGCCTGGACCGGGAGACCGCGGGGCTGGTGCTCTTCTCCGTGGATCCGGCGACCCGAGCGGCCTATGCCGGACTCTTCTCGACGGAACGCATCCACAAAGTCTACGAAGCGGTCGCGGAAGCCATGGAGCCGCCCGTGCAGGCCGAATGGCGGGTGGAGAACCGCCTCGAGCCCGGCGAACCCTTCTTCCGCATGGCCATCGCGGACGGGCCGCCCAACGCGCGGAGCCGCATCCGCCTGCTCGAATGGAAGGATGGCCGCGGCCGCTTTGAAATCAAGCCCGCCACCGGCAAGAAACACCAGATCCGCCTGCACATGCTGGCCATCGGCTACCCGATCCTGAACGACCGCTTCTATCCGGAACTGCTGCCGGAGGGCCCGCCGGATTATGCGCACCCGCTGCAGCTGCTGGCGAAGGGGCTGGCGTTTGTGGACCCGGTCAGCGGCGAGGCCCGTCGTTTCGAATCAGAACAGGTGTTGAAGAGCTGAAGGGCCCTACTCCTCCACGCCGATCCCGTGGGTGATCGACTGGTGCCCGAAGACGCTCCACGCGATCTGCCGGAAATCCTCCGAGTGCCCCCAGTCCTTCGCGCCGTCCTTCCAGAGTTTGTAGTGGATGAGCTCGTGCTCGAGGATGCGCAGGAGGACGCTTTCCGGGTCGTGGCAGTTCAGCCCGCAGACCGCCTGGGGCCAGGGCCAGTCCCGACGGCGCAGCAGGGGGATGGAAAGGCGGATCTCCGGGTGGTGCCGGCCCCGCACGTCCCGCTCCACCACGAAGAGCCCCGCGCAGCGCACCATGCGGGACGACCAGAGCACGGGAATGCGCGGCAGCGCCCACCCCGCGGCGCGGACGATGGCGGCGGCCCGGGCGTTGAGGGTGGTCATGGGGCTCCTCGCGGTGGCGATTCGCCGTCCCAGGAAAGGACACGTCCACGCATGTCGAGTTGCGCCGTGAGGAGACTATGCAGCGAGCGCGCCAGTTCGTCCGGCGACAACGTGCAGCGTAAGAGAAGGAATCCGTTGGCACACCCGCCCGAAAGCCTGTAGGCCCGCGCCGCGAAGCCCTTGTCGGCGGAGATGATCAGCCTTTCCTCGGCAATGGCTCTGGAAAGCCAGGCTTCATCCGGCATTCCCGCACCGGCCTCGGCGGCCCAAAGGATGTCATGGCCGGCGTTCCTCAAGGTTTCCACCACCGCCCGCGGCAGGTGCTCGTCGAGAAGGATCTTCACGGGTCAGACAGCCTGGCGGAGCACTTCCTGGGCCAGCAGGCTCGCGAAGCGGCGGCAGGCCGCCAGGTCTTCGGCGCGAAGCTGCGGGTACTGGTCCAGGATCGCGGCTTCGGTCCAGCCGGACGTCTCCAGGCCCAATACGAAATCCACACCCAGCCGCGTCCCCATCACCACCGGCAGGCCCGAACCGATGGCCGGGTCCACATGGATGCGCCCCGCGGCCTCCATGGCCGCCTTCAGGGCTTCCTGGGTCGGGGCGTGAACGTTCATGCCCCAAGGGTGCGCCCTGGGCGAGGAAGAATCAACCGCGGGAAGATGTCCACAACCCGCCTGCGGCGCGGACGATGGCGGCGGCCCGGGCGTCGAGGGTGGTCATGGCCGCCTGCTCATCCCAAGCAGCCCATCCAGGTGTTTCTCGAACGAGACGGTCAGCCATCTGATTACGGTGCCTTGGCGGAAGAACTCCTTCACCTCGGAGACGGGCCAGAACCCTGCGACGAACCAGGCCCACCCAAGGCTGAATGCGTATGCGAGGAGAAACCATGCGGGAATGAAGGCAGGGAAGAGGACGCGGGCACACCTGGGGGAGAACAGCCACTGCCCATGGAACCAGCGATGGACCAGGAGGGCGAAGGCCGCCGACAGAGGCAATGCAAACAGCAGGAGACCTCCGACCAGGGTCGTGTAGGCCAGGGCCCGCCTCCACCCGATCAGGACTCGGGGTGCTTCGAGTTGGGATCCCGGGGTCGCGTAGGGATTCTCCGCTATCACGAAGTGGCCTCGCCGATCCTGACGGGACCCCGATCCCTACTCAAAATCAAAGCTCGGCCCGCCCAGGTTCGACGTCTCCACCCGCAGCACCTCGCCGTCCATGGTGAGCGTGCTGGTCTGCTTCTGCACCGCCGTGGCGGTCATGTGGCGCAGGGCCTGCAACGGCGCCTGGGCCTCGATGGGCACGGTCTCGAAGAACATGACGCCGGCGCGGTACTGGGCGGGCTGGGCGGACTGGATCTTCAGCTCCCGGAGCTGCCGCGCGTCCACGGGACTCGGGGCGTCGGTCATGAGGCAGCGGGCCTGGGCGGTCTTGGGGAAGGCGATGACCTCCCGGATGGACGTCTCGCCGCAGAGCAGCATGGCCAGCCTGTCCAGGCCCAGGGCGAGGCCGCCCATGGGGGGCGCGCCGTAGCTCAGGGCGTCCAGGAGGAAGCCGAACTTCTCCCGGGCCTCCGCCTCGCCGATGCCCAGGGCCCGGAACATGCGGGACTGGGTGAGGGCGTCGTGGATGCGGATGGAGCCGCCCCCCACCTCGTAGCCGTTCAGCACCAGGTCGTAGGCCACCGCGCGGCACTTGCCGGGATCCGTCTCCAGCAGGTCCAGGTCCTCGGGGTGCGGGCTGGTGAAGGGATGGTGGCAGGCGACGAAGCGCTGCGCCTCCTCGCTCCACTCCAGCAGCGGGAAATCCACTACCCACAGGAAGTCGAAGCGGGACTCGTCGATGAGGCCGAAGGCCCGGGACAGGCGGAGGCGCAGCTCGCCGAGGACCTTGGAGGTCGCGTCGTCCGTGCCCACGGCGAAGACGATCAGGCCCTCCGCCGCACCGTCGAGCTTCGCCTTCAGGACCGCCTCGAGGTCGGGCGTGACGAACTTCTTGAAGCTCGAGGCCAGGCCGTCCTTTCCCCACTTCACGTAGGGCAGCCCGCCGGCGCCGAGCTGCTTGGCCACCTCCTGCAGCTCGTCGAGCTGCTTGCGGCTCAGGGCGCCCGGCGCTTCGCCGGCGAAGCAGAGGGCGCGTACCCGCCGCTGGCCCTGGCTCTCCGCGGCGGCGCGGAAGAGGTTGAAGTCCGACGCCGCGAAGGGCGCCGTCAGGTCCTGGATGCGCACCGGCGTCCGGGTGTCGGGCTTGTCGGAGCCGTACCACTCCATGGCGTCCTTGAAGGCCAGGCGCGGGAAGGGGCCGGCGACGGTCTTCCCGGCCAGCTGGGACAGCTCGACCATGAGGCCCTCGAGCACGTCCTGCACATCCTCCTGGCGCACGAAGCTCATCTCAATGTCGATCTGCGTGAATTCCGGCTGGCGGTCCGCCCGCAGGTCCTCGTCCCGGAAGCAGCGGCAGATCTGGATGTAGCGCTCGAAGCCCGAGACCTGCAGCAGCTGCTTGAAGAGCTGGGGGCTCTGGGGCAGGGCGAAGAACTCGCCGGGATGCACGCGGCTGGGCACCAGGTAGTCCCGGGCGCCTTCCGGCGTGGACTTGGTGAGGATGGGCGTCTCGAACTCGATGAAGTCGTGCCTTCGGAAATAGTTCCGCACCAGGTTCGCCGCCTCGCTGCGGAGGATCAGGTTGCGCTGCAGGCTGGGCCGGCGGAGATCGAGGAAGCGGTACTTGAGGCGCAGGTCCTCGGAGGCGTCGGCATGGCCTCCCGCCTTGGATTCGTCCACATCGTCCACGGGGATGGGCGGCGTCTGGGCCGTGTTGAGGATGCGCAGGGCGCTGAGGCGCACCTCCACGTCGCCGGTGGGCATGTGGGGGTTCTTGGCCTCCCGCTCGGCGACGACCCCTTCGGCGGCCAGCACGAACTCGCTGCGCACGGCCTTCAGCTTGGCGAGGAGCTCCGGGGCCACCTGGGTCTCGTCGGCGACGAGCTGCACCACGCCCCAGCGGTCCCGCAGGTCGATGAAGATGAGTGATCCGAGGTTCCGGGCGCGCTTGCACCAGCCCAGGAGGCGGACCTTCTCCCCGGCGTGGGACAGGCGCAGCTCGCCGTTGCGGTGGCTGCGGGTGAAATCGCCGAGAAGGTCTAGCTGCATGGGAAACTCCGGACCTTCCAGTTTATCGGGGCAGGGCCCGGGGCTCCAGACGGGCTTCAGTCCCTACTTGGGCGCGCGCCCGGCGGCGATGTCGAAGAACTTGTCGTAGGACAGGAACTTCCCGAGGGGCTTGAAGTCGCTCCAGGTCTTGTGGTCGAAGGCCTCGTCCAGCTCCTTGCCGTTCAGCTTCGGGTTGGCCTTCACGTGGGCCTGCACGGCCTTCAGGAAATCGCGGAAGCGCGCGTAGTCCTTCTTCCCGCCCACGGGGCCGTGGCCGGGGATGAGCTTCACGTCCTCCGGGAGCCAGGCCAGCAGGCCGTCGGCGTTGGCGATCATGCCCTCCAGGCTGCCGCCGCTCTCCAGGTCGATGTAGGGGATGAGGCCGTTGAAGAAGAGGTCGCCCAGGTGCATGACGTGGATGCCGGGGAGGCCGAGGACCAGGTCCCCGTCCGTGTGGCCGGCAGCCTGGTGGAGGAGGTGCATCTCGGTACCGCCGAGGTGGATCGCCAGGTAGGCCTTCTCCTTCGGGTCCCGGAAGCCCACGGTGATCTCCGGAAGGCCGCCCTTCTTCTCGCCCTCCTTGGCCTGGGCCTTCTCGAGGCGGGAGCGCACGTTGGTGTGGGCGATGATGGCCGTGACCTGCTTTTCCAGCACGATGTTGGCGCCGGTGTGGTCCCCGTGCCAGTGGGTGTTGATGAGGTACTTGAGGGGCTTGTCCGTGACCGACCTCACCGCTTCCAGCAGCCCCGGCGCGATGTTCTCGAACTGGTCGTCGATTAGGACGGCGCCCTTGTCCGTCACCACCAGGCCGATGTTGCCGCCATTGCCGAAGATGCAGTAGACGTTGTCCGCCAGCTTCTCGATCCTGTGGACCTTCGGGGCGGTCTGGCTGTTCTGGGCATGCCGGACGTGGGCGGCCAGGGGCTGGGTAGCCATGGGCAGGGCGGCGAGGCCGAGGGCGAGGGCAGGGATGCGCATGGGGACTCCGGAAGGGGGACAAGGATCCTACCGTCCTACCTCCTTGGGTTCCAAGTCTTGTGGCGGAGGGCCCTCGGCGGGAAACTCTCGGTCCCGCTGGGTCGGGACTACCCTGGTCCAGGTTCCTCGGTGGCCCCTTCCTGGAGGATGTCATGGCTCGATGGTTCCCGACGCTGCTCCTCCTCGCCTGGTGCTTGAGCCCGACCCCGCTCCTGGCCCATCCCGGGTCGGGCATCGCCCTCGATGCGAAGGGCCGCGTCTACTTCGTCGATACGGGCGGGGGGCTCTTCCGCATCGACGGCCCGGGGCGCATGACCAGACTTCCCGGCCCGGCCCTGCACTGGATGGCCCTCGATGCGCAGGGGCGCTTCGCCCAGGGGAAGCTGCCCCAGGGCGGGGACTGGGAGCTGCGCACCGTGGGCTCGGATCCGGCCCTCATCCTGTCCAGCGATTTCCCCGTCGCGGTGGTCGGGGAGACGCTGCTCTCCCCGCGCCCGGGACCCGACGGGCGCATCCGGATCCACGCCCTCGCCCCCGACGGCCGGGAAACCATCCGGACGACCCTGGCCCTCCGCTCCGAGCCCTTGCGGTGGCTGGGCGGCCTGGCGGCGGGTCCCGACGGCGCGCTCTTCTTCACGGAGGGGAACGCCGTCCGGCGCCTGGCCGCCGACGGCTCCCTTTCGACCCTGGCGGAAATCCAGTCCCTTCCCGGCTGCGTGCAGCCCCCGGGCTACGAGCCCGCGTCGGGCCGGGACCTGCGCGGCCTCGCCGTGGGGAAGGACGGGACCGTCACCGTCGCCGCCTCGGGGTGCAGCGCCGTCCTCCGGATCTCGCCGAAGGGCAAGACCACCGTGCTGCTCCGCGCGGAGGCGCCCTGGTCGCCGACGGCGGTGGCGGTGGACGGCGGGAGCACCTACGTGCTGGAGTACACCCACACCCCCGGGGACGACCGGCGCCAGTGGCTGCCCCGGGTGCGCAAGGTGGGTCCGGACGGCCAGGTCTCGGTCCTGGCGGCGGTGGCGAGCCGCTGAATGGCCGGGACCTCCTCATGGGCAAGTGGAAAGCCCTCATTCAGGCGTGCCTTCCTGGATCGCGAGAACCGGAACCACCTGGCCCGTGGCGGCCGGTGACCCACGCGATGGACGCTGCATCGGGCCTTTTTTCCCGTCTGCAGCGGTCCTGGTGAGTGACCAGGCTCAGGCCTGGAGAACCGCCTTTCCTTCCCCCGCTGGCTGGGCCGGTTTAGGGGAGGCCCCTTCAACGCGGGACCGCGGCCGCCGGGGCGGGACGGTCCCGGACACCGGTTTCCGCCGCCGCCCGGCCGGCCCTGGGTGATGGGTTCGGGGGCGATGCTGGGGTCGGGGAGACCCACCGGAGGAGGTTGTGCCTGGAGGCAGAGTGGGGGATGCTTCCGGGCAGGAATTCCCTGCAGCCATGCTCCTCCCAGCTTCCCGAAGCCATCCTCATGGTGTGACCGGGTCAGGAACCGGCCGCCTCGGGCCTGCCCTGGGCCGGGAGCGGCTCGGGATGGGGCGAGGGAATTCCCGATCCACCCGGCACGCCGTTGCCGAGCACCGTGGACCCGGAAGGGGCCTGGCCCGGGCCCTGGCCGCCCTCCTGCTGCTCCTGGGCGGCCACCTGCTCTTCGTTCCGGCCCGGGCCCAGGCCGGGCGCTCCCCCGAGGCCTCCCTCGCCCTGGGCGATGCCCATGTGAAAGTGAGGGCCCACAAGCTGGCCGCGGAGGCCTACGCGGAGGCGGCCCGGGCCTTCGAGCGGGAGGCCAGGACCTTCAAGACCGACGGGGCCATCCGGTCCCGCCTCCAGGCCGCGGCCGGGGCCTTCGGGAAAGCTCGGGCCCAGTTCGAGCAGGCCGGGGCCACGGCCAGCGCCCAGGCGGCGGCCAGGGAGGAAACTCGGGTGCTGAAGCTCCTGGGCAAGGCTTCCGCGGTTCCGGAGAAGCCCAAGGCGCGCGTCCCGGATCCCGTTCCGGGCGCCCAGGTGCCCTACGCGCCCGGGAAGGAGATCGTCCTGCAGGCCCGGAAGACCAGCTTCTCCCTGGTGCCGCCGGCGGCCCTGCCGGTCCTGCGGCCCGTGGCCCACACCCGGGCGACGAACCAGATGCTGAAGGACTCGGAAGCCCTCGTGAGTGTGATCACCCAGGTGCCCGAAGGCCGCCTGGCCTTCACCCTCAAGGAATACCTGGGCGACCGGAGCCCCAAGCCCATCGCGGACGCCTGTGACGACCATGCGGCCTTGTACAGCCAGTCCGGCGCGGCGACCGTCCTGGGACGGAAGGAGGTGCAGCTCGTGCCCCTCCGCGGTGGGCCCCAGGCCTGCCGCACCACCGGAGAGTCCCGCCAGCTCGACACGCGGAAGACGGTCTTCAGTTTCGAGTACCTCTTCTACTTCCGGGAGTGCGGCTACCACCTGGTGGGCAGCGCGCCCATCGAATGGAAGACCGCGGTCCTCGCCATGCTGGGTACCTTCGCCGTGACCGGCGCCGCGCCAGCGCCCCTGGAATCCGGCTGCGCCCCCGGAGCGACCCTGCCCGTGCCGGGCCTGGCCTTCGAGGACACCTGGATGCTGCCCGATCCCGCCGGCACCCTGCGCATCACCCTTTCGCCCAACCTGCCCCGGCGGGAGGTCCCGGCCGCCTGGCACGACTTGATCGCGGCGACCCGGAAGGCGGTGGGGCAGATCGAGCACCTCGATACGAAGCTGGAACCGAAGGAGGACCCGGCGAAGGAAATCGAGGTCCTCGAGGCCGTCGTGGAGGATCTGGAAATCCCCCAGATCACGCCCGGCCAACTGGCGGATGCCTACCTGGCGGTGCTGGACAAGGTCATCGCGGGCATCGGATCCCTGGAGGGCCGGATCTCAAACATGGCCGTGGACCTCACCGTCGAACTGCCCTACCTGGAGGTGCGGACCGCCTGCATTCCCCGCTTCCGCTGCGTGAAGGGGCAGTGGGAACCGGACCACGGAACCATGGATTTCGAGCGGCGCGGCGAGGCCCGGCGGGTGGACCGGAAGGTGTTCCGGCACCTGTCCCCGGGCTTGTTGCGCCAGAAGGAAGCGGAGCTCCAGGTCCTGCCCCGGCGCCTCGGGGAGCAGGCCCGGAAGGTGTCCGAGGGGGAGTGCGGGCAGCACAGGCACAAGCTGCACGGGCTGGCCTGGCCCCCGAAGCCCGACACCTGCGCCCGCCTGGACCTGGAACTGCAGAAGGCGAAGGCCGCGGTCGGGAGGCTGGAAGCGGAACGGAAGGACCTTCAGCAGGCCCGGGCCGCGGAGGCCCGGGAGGCTCCAGGGCGCCTGGAGGTGGCGCGGAAGGATCTGGCGCGGGCCGAAACGGAGCTCAAGGCGGCTCGGGAGGAGCTGGCCCGGGCTCGGGAGGCCAAGCGCAACCTGGAGCTGAACAAGAAGCAGATGGAACCGGGGCGCTTCGAGGCGCAGTTCGCCGAGGCTGAGGCGAAGGTCCAGGCCCGCAACGCCCGCCTGGATCAGGTGAAGGAAGAGCACGCCCAGGCGAAGGCCCGCCTCTCGAGCCTGGAATCCGGCCGCGTCCGGGCCGACCTGGAGCGGCGGCTCAGGGCCCTGGATGGGGATCTGGTCCAAGCCCAGGCCGAGGCCGCCCGTTTGGCCTCCGAACTGAAGGCCTGTCGGGAGAAGGAACAGGCCCTGCGTCGGCCCTGAAGCCTGGGCCTGGGGTCGGGGAAGGATCCGGACGCCGCAGCCGCCCATGCCCTGGAGCTGTCGGATCCGGGTGGGGAGGCCTCAACCCCGCGAACACCGCATCCATCGCGGTTCCGGGTCAGGCGAGGTTCGAGGCGCTCTCTATCCGAAGGCCAGGGCGGGGATACCGCCTTCGCTTCACTTCCCCCGCTGGCTGGGCCGGTTGTGCGGATGCCCCTTCGCCGCGGGCCGGCTGCCGCCGGGGCGGGAGGGCCGGGGGCCGCGGTTGCCGCCGCCGCCCTGGCGTCCCTGGACGATGGGCTCGGGGGCGATGCTGGGGTCCGGCACGAAGCCGTGTACGACTTCCTTCTCGATGGGCTTCTTGAGGACCTTCTCGATCTCCTTGAGGAGCTTGTGCTCGTCCACGCAGACCAGGCTGAGGGCTTCACCCTCGCTGCCGGCCCGGCCGGTGCGGCCGATGCGGTGGACGTAGTCCTCGGGGACGTGGGGCAGCTCGTAGTTCACCACGTGGGGCAGGGAGTCGATGTCCAGGCCCCGGGCGGCGATGTCCGTGGCGACGAGGACGCGGATGGCGCCGTCCTTGAAGTCCTGGAGGGCCTTGATGCGCTGGGGCTGGCTCTTGTCGCCGTGGATGGCGGCGCTGTCGATGCCGTCCCGGTCCAGCTGCTGGGCCAGGCGGCTGGCGCCGTGCTTGGTGCGGGTGAAGACCAACACCTGGTCCAGGTTCTTGGCCTTGATGATGTGGGACAGCAGCTCGCGCTTGCGCTCCCGGTCCACCGGGTGCACGACCTGCCGGACCAGCTCGGCGGCGGTGTTGCGGGCGGCCACCTGCACGAAGGCGGGATCGTGGAGGATGGTGCCCGCCAGCTTGCGGATCTCGTCCGTGTAGGTGGCGCTGAAGAGCAGGTTCTGCCGCTTCTTGGGCAGCAGGCTGATGATCTTGCGGATGTCGTTGATGAAGCCCATGTCCAGCATGCGGTCGGCCTCGTCCAGGACGAGGATCTCCACGGTGCTGAGGTCCAGGGTCTTCTGGCCCACGTGGTCCAGGAGGCGGCCCGGCGTGGCCACCAGCATCTCGACGCCGCGGCGCAGCTCCTTGATCTGGGGATTGATGTTCACGCCGCCGAAGACCGTGGTGGAACGGATGGGCAGGTGCCGGCCGTACATGCGGACGCTTTCCTCCACCTGCATGCAGAGCTCCCGGGTGGGGGTGAGGATGAGGCAGCGGATGGGATGCCGCGCGGGGGAAGCCGACGTGTTGGCCTGGGGCATCAGGATCTGGAGGATCGGCAGGACGAAGCCCGCGGTCTTCCCGGTGCCCGTCTGGGCGCCGGCGAGGAGGTCGCGGCCCGACAGGACGATGGGGATGGCGTCGGCCTGCACGGGGGTCGGGACCTCGTAGCCCTTGTCGCGCACGGCACGGAGGAGTTCCTCGGCGAGGCCGAGGTCTTGAAAGGTGGTCATGGATTGCTCCTGGTTCGGCCCGCCCACGATTCGGTTCGCGCGGGCCCGGTCAGGGCAATGGGAAATTCGGGTTGAGAAGGGGCGCAGACCGGCAGGCCCCACGAACTGAAAGGCCAGTATGGGGGATGGGGCGCCATTCCCCCTAGCGTTTTCCCGGCATCGGCCCCGGGAAGTCTTGTGATCCAGCCGGACCTGGGGAGCCTTAAAGTGGAAGGCGAGGCGGGAGTCATTCCTGGCGGAGCGGCATGCCAGGGGGGACCTTGCCCGTGCTGGGGAGGTCCGATGTTCATCCTGTTCCAGAAGCTCAACCGGGGTCTGGTGGCAGCCTCGCTTCTCCTGGTGGCCTGGCCTGCGCATCCTCAGGCGGCCGGATCATCGCCGAATTCGGGCTCGGCGGGGCTGCACACGGGGGAGGCCCGTCAAGCGGCAGAGGCCACCTTCAGGATCGGCAACGCGCGCGTGTCCTTCCAGGGCCGTTGGGCCCCGCTCCTGAGAGGTTCGGTTCCCGTCGGGGTGTTCCTCTCCGGGAGCGGGAAGCTCGACTACACGTCGACCTTCCAACCGGAGCGCCCGGTCTTCTCCCGCAACCTGAAGGACCAGACCGGCCAGTCCGCATCCCTGGAGGCCCAGTCCGCGGGGACCAGCGTGGCCTTTTCCGAAGCGAGGGTCTTCTGGGCCGGTCCGGCCCTTCCGGCCTTCGGCGGAACCCCGGCCGAGACGCTGGACCCGGTCCACCATGCCTTCGATGCGCGCTGGACGAAGGTCGACGAGCACGCGCCGGGCCACCTGCTGGACCTCCAGGCGCTCAATGCCCCGGCCCGCCCGCTGGCCATCCTCGAGATGGATGGGCCGAACCGCCGCTGGCTCTATGTCTACGATGGCGCGGAGGCCCTGGTGGAGACCCTCGGCACCCTGGAGCCCCTCCACAGTGCCAAGCCGGAGCTGAAGGACTGGACCTACCTCGTCCCCCTCTCCCGGCAGCCCGTGGGATGGGATCCCCGGCGCGGGATCGCCCCCCCCGGATGGCAGATCACGGCCCTGGACGTGGACCTCCGGGCCAGGGATGAGCGGAACGCCGAAGTCGTGGTTCTGGAGACCATCACGCCCCTGGAGGACGGCCTCCAGGCCTTCGCGTTCGAGCTGTGGAACGAGCTGGTGTTGACCGACGGGACTCGGCGGCTCCGGCTGGCCTCGGTCCAGGACGGTCAGGGGAAGCGGCTGGAGTTCAGCCACAGCCACGACCGCCTCCTCGTGCGACTGGCTTCGCCGGCGCGGAAGGGGCAGCCCGTGGTGCTCCGCTTCGAATATGCCGGCGACTTCCTCATCCAGCCCGGGAAGGACAACTATTGGCAGCTGGGTGTGAGGGGAGCCTGGTACCCGATCCCCCAGAGCCTCGCTGGGGAAAACTACCTCTTCCATGCCACCGTCCGGACCAAGGGGGACTGGCTCGCCTTCATGCCCGGGGAAACCGTCAGGCGGGAGAAGGATGGCGAGTGGAACCTCGTGGAGACCCGGACCTCCAGGCCCATCTGCTTCGCCACCATCCTCGCCGGGAAGTATTTCGTGGACGAGGAGAGCCGCGACGGCCTGACGGTACGCATCGCCAGCTACGCCTTCAAGCCGGGCTTGGCCCACAAGATCCTGAAGGCCCAGGCCTTCAACGTCATGAGCTACTACCAGCGCTTCCTTGGCCCCTACCCCTTCAAGGAGTTCCTGATCGTGGAGAAGAACGCCTGGGGCTACGGGCAGGCGCCCCCCGGCATGATGTACATCACCCGCGAGGCCTTCGAGCAGCTGCAGAACATCAACCAGGCCCAGGAGCTGGCGGGGACGCTGGCGGAGATCGAGCGGCGCGGCGGCACCATCATCGGGAAGCCGCAGTTCATCAACACCATGGACGTCCGCCACGTGTTCGCCCACGAGATCGCCCACCAGTACTGGGGCACCGTGGTCAAGATGCCGAGCCCCGAGGACCAGTGGCTGACGGAATCCTTCGCGGACTACTGCGCGGCCCTCTTCGAGCGCGACTACAAGGGGAAGGGGCTCTTCCAGCGGAACATCGCGCGCTGGGAAGCGGATGCGGCCGAGTCTTCCGGCCGCGCCCCCATCCCTCTGGCCAACGACTTCCGGCCCAAGGATGGATACGAGCAGTACATCACCCGGCGGAACCTGCTCTACGCCAAGGGCCCCGCCCTGCTGAGCGCCCTCCACCAGGAGCTCGGGGACGAGGTCTTCCTCACCTGGCTGAAGTCCATCCAGACCAACTGGCGGTGGAAGTTCGCCACCACCCGGCAGATCTTCGATCTCCTGAGGTTCATCACCAAGAAGGACTTCGCGCCCTTCTACGAGTCCTACTTCTGGGGCCTGGCCCTGCCGCCCAGGAAGGCCGGTCCCTGACTCCCGTTCCGCCCGCTCATCTCAGCTTGGCGAGCTCCCCATCGATCCGGGCCTTCTGGTCCGCCTGCTGCACCATGCCCTGGGCCTTGAGGTAGAACGCGATGGCCTGGGCCTTGTCCCCCTTGGCGGCATAGCCCTCCGCGAGGCTGTCGTAGGTGTTCCAGGACCCGGGATGGTCCTTCACATTCTTCTGGAACAGGGCGATCGCCTCGTCCACCTTTCCCTGCCCCAGGAGCCCATAGCCCAGCTGGTTCACTTCGGCCTCGGACGCGATGGCGAGGGCGCGGGCCCGCAGGGCCTCGGCCTGGGCAGCCTCCCCCTGCCTGGCGAGGAGGCTCGCCTTGATCCGGAGGGCGGCGAAGGTCTCCCGCAGGGCGAGGGAGCGGTCCGCCCAGGTCCGGGCCTCGTCGAGGTTCACGCCATTCTGGGCGCACCAGGCCGCGGCGCCGCTCCAGCCTTCGGGGAAGAAGCGCGGGAGGCCCCGTAGCTGCTCCCGCAGGCTGGCCACCACCACCGCCTTGGTATCCACCTCCACCTTCATGGGAATCCTCAGGTTCTCCCAGCGCAAGGAGAGGACGACTCCGTTCTCGGATGGATCGTCGAAGGTGTAGGCGAGGCGGTTGGTGGATTCCGCCGGCACCGGCGCCACGCTCATCCGGGCGGCGTCCTCCTTCGGGTCGTAGCTGAAGCTGCCCCAGGCCTGGGATTCGCGGCTGAAGATCACCGTCCACTCATTCGCGGTGGGGAGCATGTGGAGGCCGTAGCTGCCCGCGGGCAGCTCGGTGCCGCCCACCTTCACGGGCGAGGAGAAGGTGACGACGGTGTTCTCGTTGGCGCCGGCCCGCCACACCTGGCCGTAGGGCACGAGTCCGCCCCAGACCTTCCGGCCATTCACCGCCGGACGGGCGTAGGTGACGCTGATCTCCGTGAGTCCCACCGTCTGGGTGAGGCGCGCCTTGGGGCTGGCCTGGGGCAGGACGAGGGCGGGGGCCTGGGCGGCGAGGGCAAGCCCGGCGAGGGTGATGACGATGAGTGGCCGCATGAGCACCTCCAGGGCCATCCTGGACGCCATGCCTTCAGCCTTGAGATGGCGGAGGGGCGGGCCTCCCGGATCGCGGGGCCACCCGTGGCGGGCTGGGGCGGCCCGGCCTCCCCCCGGGGGACCTGCACGCGGGGGCTCGGCGGGCGGGACGCCTCAGCCGGCCGCCTCTTCGGGGAGGCCTGCGCTGCGCCTGTAGACCCACCATCCGGCGCCGAACGCGGCGAGTCCGCCGAGGGCCAGGAGGCCCGCCAGGCTGCCCAGCCAGCCGGGAATTCCGCCCATGAGCTTCACGATCATGAGCAGGAACCAGAGGCCGAAGGCGCCGGCGCCGCCGGCCATGAGGAGGGCCCAGGTGGTCCGGGCCTTCAAGCCTTCGGGGAAGCGCTGGCTGAAGAAGGCCGTGGCGCCGTCGAAGAGCACGTAGGCCACCGGCACGATGAGCAGGGTGATGACGAGGCTGAGGGCCTGGCCGCCGATGATCACTTTCGCCATGGAGGCGCGGCTGGAGGCGCCGGGGCCCCTGCCCAGGGCGATGGGCGTCATGCCGGCGATGAGGGTCACCGTGGTCATGAGGATGGGCCGCAGGCGCACCAGGTTGGCCTTGTACACCGCCTCCTCCAGGGGCAGCCCCTGGAGCCGCAGGGTGTTGGTGTAGTCCACCTGGAGGATGCCGTTCTTCTTCACGATGCCGAAGAGCATGAAGAGGCCGATGACCGAGTAGAGGTTCAGGCTTTCCCCGAGGAAGAGCAGGCTCAGCAGGGCGAAGGGGATCGTCAGGGGCAGGGAGAGCAGGATGGTGACCGGGTGCAGGAAGCTCTCGAACTGGGCCGCCAGGATGATGTACATGAAGATCAGGGAGAGCAGGAAGGCGATGGCGAAGTTGACGCCGGTCTCCGCGAAGGTCTTGGCCCGGCCCAGCACCAGGGTGCCGTAGCCCGGCGGCAGGTCGGCCTCCTTCACGAACTGGGCGGTCTTGTCCACGGCGGTGCCCAGGGGCAGGTTGTCCAGATTCGCCACGAGGGTGACCTGGCGCTGGCGGTTGATGCGGTCGATCTGGGCGGGGCCCGCGTCGTCGCTGAGGCGCACCAGGTTCGAGAGGGGCACCAGGCCGCCCTTCAAGGTGGGTATCTCCAGCTGCAGGAGGCCGGCTTCGTCCGCCCGGTCCTCGGGCCGCAGGCGCAGCCAGACGTCGTACTGCTCGGCACCCTCCCGGAACTTGGAGACCCGCTCGCCGGCCACGAGGGTGCGCAGGGAGTTGGCGATGTCCGCCGCCCGCACCCCCAGGTCCGCGGCCTTGCGCCGGTCGAGGGTGACCCGCAGCTCGGGCTTGCGCTGGGCGGTGGCGGTGTCCACATCCACCAGGCCGGGCACCGTGCGCATCTTCGCCATGATGCCCGCGGCGATCTCGTCCAGCTTCGACAGCTCGGGGCCCTGGATGGCGTAGTTGAACTGGTAGGAGGCCGCGCCGCCGCCGCCGATGTCGTTGACGGGCTGCACCGAGGCCCGCAGCTCCGGAAACCCGGCGAGGACCTTGCGCGCCCGCTTCATGACTTCGAACTGGGTGATGCCGTCCTTGCGCTCGTCGAGGCCCTTCAGGCCCACGTAGAGGGTGGCCAGGGTGACGTCCTCGTTGCCGCTGCCCGTGTCGCCGAGGGTGGTGAGCAGGTGCTGCACGTGGGGCAGCTGGCGGATCTGGGCCTCCAGCCGCTTCAGCACCTCGTCGGAGCGCTCGAGGGTGGAGCCCGGAGGCGTCTGCACGGAGATGTTGAACTCGCTGCGGTCGTCCAGGGGGATGAAGTCCTTGCCCACCAGCTTGAAGAGGGGGAGGGTCGATAGCACGCAGGCCACGGAGATGGCGATGATCAGCGCCTTGTGGGCCAGGGAGAAGCGCACCATGCGGCCGTAGGCCTTGTGGATCACCCGGTTGACCCAGGTCCCGCCCTCCAGGTCGTCCTGGGCGTGGGGGTGCTTGTGGGGCTGGAGGAAGCGGGCGCAGAGCATGGGTGTGAAGCTGACGGCGATCACCAGGGAGAAGGCGATGGCCATGGCCACGGTGATGCCGAAACTGTTGAAGAAGCGGCCCACGCGCCCCGCCATGAAGGCGATGGGCAGGAAGATGACGATGAGCGACAGGGTGGTCGCCATCACCGCGAGCATGATCTCCTTCGTGCCGTCGATGGCCGCCTGGAGGGGCGGCTTCTTCAGCTCGTCGATGTGCCGGTAGATGTTCTCCAGCACCACGATGGCGTCGTCGATGACGATGCCCACCGCCAGCACCAGGCCCAGGAGGGTCAGGTTGTTGAGGGTGAAGCCCATGGTGCGCATGGCGGTGAAGGTGGCGATGAGGCTCGTGGGGATGGCCACCGCCGCGATCAGCGTGGAGCGCAGGTTGCCCATGAACACCATCACCACGATGGAGGCGAGGATCCCGCCCAGCACCAGGTGGAGCTTCACCTCGTGGATGGACCGCCGGATGAAGCCCGAGATGTCGCGGACGACTTCGACCTTCACTCCCGGAGGCAGGTGGATGCTCAGGTCCGCCACCTTGGCCTTGATGCGGTCCACCACCTCCACCGAGTTGGTGCCGCTCTGCTTCTGGATCACGAGGGCCACGGCGTTCCTCCCGTCGTAGCGGGAGAGGGAGCGGGGCTCCTCGGTGCCGTCCTCCGCGGTGCCCACGTCGCCGAGGGTGATGGGCGCGCCGTTGCTGGTGCCGACGATGAGGTCCTTGAAGTCCCCCACCTCCTCGAAGCGGGCCATGGTGCGGAAGACCTGCTCGCTGGTCTCCCGGCTCACGCGTCCCGTGGGGATCTCCACATTCTGGGCGGCCAGGGCCTCCTTCACCTGCTGGGCGGAAAGGTGCCGGGAGCGCAGCCGGGCGGCGTCCAGCCACACGTTCACCGCGCGCTTCTGGCCGCCCACGAGGGCCGCCTGGCCCACGCCATTGACGACCTGGATCTCCTCCTTGATGTGCTTGTCGGCGATCTCGGTGATCTCCTTGAGGGAGCTGCTGCCTGAGACCACGAGGGTGGCCACGGGGATCGCGTCCGTGTCGAAGCGGGTGATCACCGGCGGCTCCACCCCCTGGGGCAGCCTGGCGAGGATGCCCGCCACCTTGTCGCGCACGTCCTGCACCGCCTCGCTGGTCTTGCGCTCCAGCACGAAGGTCACGGTGACGATGGAGAGGCCCTCGGTGGTGGTGGAGCGCAGCTCGTCGATGCCGCTGGCGGTGTTGACCGCGTCCTCGATGGGCTTTGTGACCTGGGCCTCCATCTCCTCGGGGGAGGCGCCCCGCAGGACCGTGGTGATGGTCACCACCGGCAGGTCCACGTTGGGAAAGAGGTCCACGCCCAGGCTCTTGTAGCTGAAGAGGCCGAGCACCACGAGGAAGGCCACCAGCATGGTGGCCATGACGGGACGGCGGATGAAGACGGCGGCGAAGTTCATGCGCCACCTTCCGGGCCCTGGGGGCTCACGGGACCACCGCCACTTCGACGCCGTCCGCCAGGCGGGCCAGTCCGGACACCGCCACCCGCTGCCCGGCCTTCAGACCCGGGCCGCGCACCACCGCCAGGCCTCCCGGCAGGCGGCGCTCCACCTCCACCCGCCGTTCCCGGGCGATGGTCCCTTCGATGACGAAGATCTTGCTCACGCCGGCGAAGGCGGTAAGGGCCAGTTCGGGCACGGCGAGGGCGCCCTGCTCGGTGCCCGTGCTCACCCTGGCGGAGGCGAAGACGCCGGGTTTGAGCTGTCCCCTCGGATTCTGGACCCGGGCCTCCACGCTGAAGGCGCGGCTCTGGGGATTGACGGAAGGGGCCACCCGGGTGATGCGGCCTTCGAAGATCCTGCCCGGGAAGGCGTCCAGGAGAAGGGTCACGGCTCCGCCGGGCTTCACGGAACCCAGGTAGCGCTCGGGGATCTCGCCGATGAGCTTCAGCGGGTTGGTCATCACCAGCTGGAACACGGGCTGGCCCACCTTGAGGTATTCGCCGGCGCTCACCAGCCGGCGGGCCACCGCCCCGGCGAAGGGGGCGCGCACCTCCGTGTCCCGGTAGCGCTTCCGGGCGAGGTCGGCGTCCGCCGAGGCCCTCGCCGCGGTGGTGCGGGCGTCCTCGAGGGCCGATGCCGAGACGATGTCCTGCCGGGCGAGCTCTTCCGAACGGCGGAGGTTCGCTTCCGCCTGGGCCAGGGCCGTTTCCGCCTGGGTCTTGCGGAAGAGGTATTCGTCGGGATTGATGCGGGCCAGGACCTGGCCCTTGGGCACTTCGTCCCCCAGGTCCGCGAGCAGTTCCACGACCTTGCCTTCCACCTCGGCGCCGAGGGTGGCGTCCTCGGGGGAGGCGAGGCTGCCGCTGAACTCCACGCTCCGCTCCACGGACCTGGACTGGATCCCGGCCACGCGGATGGGCACGGCGGCCGGCTTGGCGCTTCCCGCCTGCGGCGTCTGGGCCCAGGCTCCCGCGGAGACCAGCAGGCAGGCGAGGAGGATGCGGTGGTTCATGTCAGCTCCGCGGCGAGGGGTTCGCAGGCCTGGCCCTGGGCTTCCAGGAGGTCGAGGTTGAGGAGCACGTGCTTCAGGGAGCGGCGGAGCCCCTCGAGCTCGGCGGGCCCGAGGCCCGATTCGAGGCCCGCCCGGAACCGCCTGGCCAGGGCGGCCAGTTCCGGCGCGAGGGTCCGCCCCTTTTCTGCCAGGCGGATGCAGCGCCGCCGGCCGTGATGCGGATCCGCTCCGGAGGCCAGGAGGCCGCGGTCCGTCAGGGTGCGGACGACCCGGCACGCCGTGGGATCGTCGGTCCAGACCCGCGCCGCCAGCTCATGGAGGCTGAGGGGGCCGGACTCGTGGAGCACCAGCAAGATCCAGAACTGCTGGGGCGTCAGGCCGAAGGGTTCCAGCCATCCCCAGATCACCTGTTTGGCCCGGCGGCGGGCCGCGCCGATGAGCAGGCCCAGGCTGGCGTTCTCCAGGCCGGGGGGGAAGGAAGGTTCTTGCATGAGCAAGATCTTCCGGTGGGGCCAGCGGCATGTCAACGCGCGTTGAAATTGCCGGCGGGTCAGGAATCCGGGCGGCGGAGGAAGATCCCTAGCCCTGAAGCCGGGCCGCCACCTCGCCGAGGGGCCAGCTTTCCTGGACTCCGGTTTCAAGGTGCTTGGCGGCTACAACCCCCTCCTCCAGCTCGCCGTCCCCGAGGATCAGGGCGAGCTTTACCCCGGTCCGGTTCGCGGTCTGGAGGGACTTCTTGAGGCCTCCGCCCCGGGTTTCCAACTGCAGGTCGCACCCTGCGGCCCACCACCCCCGGGCGAGCTCCAGGGCCCGCAGCGAAGCGGCCTCCCCCAGGGGCACCAGCAGGGCCGGAGGCGAGGGGGGGACGGGTCCCTGCACCTTGGCAAGCACCGTGGCCAGGCGGTCCAGGCCCAGGGCCCAGCCGAAGGCCGGCACATCGGGCCCCCCCAGCTGCTTCACGAGGCCGTCGTAGCGTCCGCCCCCTAGGAGGGCGCTCTGGGCGCCGAGGTCGGAACTGAGGAGTTCGAAGGCGGTGCGGGTGTAGTAGTCCAGGCCCCGGACCAGGCGGGGGTTCTCCTCGAAGGGGATGGCCAGCCGGGTCAGGACTTCCTTCACCCGGTCGTGGTGGCGCTTCGAGCCCTCGTCCAGGAAGTCGGTGATGACCGGATGGCCTTCGAGCGCGGCCTGGCAGCCGTGCACCTTGCAGTCCAGCACCCGCAAGGGATTCTCCTCGATGCGCCGGTGGCAGTCGGCGCAGAACCGCTCCTCCCGTGCCTGGAAGAAGGCCCGGAAGGCGGCGTAGAAGGCCGGGCGGGATTCCGGCGTGCCCACGGAATTGATGGAGAAGACCAGCTTCTGGAGGCCGAGCTCCCTCAGGAAGTCGTGGAGCATCAGCAAGCTCTCGGCATCGCTTTCGGGGCTCGCCACGCCGAAGCTCTCGGCTCCGATCTGCCAGAACTGCCGGTAGCGGCCCGCCTGCATGCGCTCGTAGCGGAACATGGGGCCGGCGTACCAGAACATCTGCGGATCGCTGGAGCCCAGGAGCTTGTGCTCCACCATGGCCCGGACGACGCCCGCGGTGTTCTCCGGGCGCATGGTGACGCTGCGGTTCCCCTTGTCCAGGAACTCGTACATCTCCTTGTTCACGATGTCGGAGCTGTCGCCGACGCTGCGCTTGAAGACCTCGGTGTATTCCAGGACCGGGGTGCGGATCTCGCGGTAGCCATGGCGGGAGAAGGCCCGGGCGGCGGTATTCTCGATACGCTGGAACCATTCCAGCTCAGGCCCGAACAGATCCCGCATTCCCTTCACGGATGGCGACGACATCATGAGACTCCGAAGCACCCTGCTGGTGCCGCTTCTCAGCCTAGCGGCCTGGCCGCTGGTTTCCCAAATTGCCGGCCCCGCCCCGGAACCTGCCCCCCAGGTCGCCAAGGCCGAGCCTGTCCGTCACGCCCTGAAGCTGAAAATCGCGGTGGATGCCGGCCACGGCGGCGAGGACCATGGCGCCAAAGGGAAGGCCGGACTGCTGGAGAAAGAGGTCTCCCTGCGCCTGGCCCGGGCCCTGGGCGAGCGCCTCCGGGACTTCGGCTACGAGCCCCTGTTCATCCGGCCCGATGACACCTTCATCCCGCTCTGGGACCGGGCCAAGCTCGCCAACCAGGCGGGGGCGGACCTCTTCGTGAGCCTGCACCTGAACGCCGCCCGGGCACGGGGGGCGAAGGGATCCGAGGTCTATTTCCTGTCCCTGGGGGAGGGCAACGTGGACGCCGAGACCCTCGCGGCGGAAAACGGGCCGGAACCCGAGAAAGCGGCGGATGCGGAAGGCGTGGTGGCCTCCATCCTGGAGGATCTGGCGCAGAAGGCCTATCTCCAGGACAGCGAGAAGCTGGCGGTGGAGATCCAGATCCAGTTGAACCTGCTGGGGGGCATCAAGGAGCGCGGCGTGAAGCAGGCCCCTTTCGTGGTGCTGAAGGGTGCCGCCATGCCCGCCGTGTTGGTGGAGACCGCCTTCATCTCCAACCCGAAGGAGGAGGCCAAGCTGAAAGATCCGGTCTTCCTCCGGCGGGTCGCCGATTCCATCGCCAAAGGCATCCGCGCCTACGCCCTGGAAGCCAACGGCAGCGTGCGCCGCCGGGCCTCCCAACCCGCGCGGTAGCCCTCCCAAGTTGCCCGAGGGCGGCCGTCGCGTCACAATGGACGATTGCCGTACCCGTAGCTCA
>JBGAST010000043.1:0-29721 GCA_044229575.1 Holophagaceae bacterium
TAGCGGGTGGGACGCCACCCTATCTTTCTAGCAGCGGGGCCAATGCCGTGGTGACTGCCACCGTCAGTGGTTCCGTACTGACGCTTGCCGCTGGGAGTAGCGCAGGGTCTGGCGTGGATGTCCTGGTGACCGATGCGGCCGGGGCCACGGCCACCAGCGCCGCGGCCACCCTCCAGGTGGCCGGCGCCGGGGCGCCCGTCATCACGCAGCAGCCCGCCAGCACGGCCACCACCGTGGGCCGTCCCGCCACCTTCACCGTGACCGCCACGGGGGCGGCCAGCTACCAGTGGCAGGCCGGCACCACCGACATCCCCGGCGCCACCAGCGCCGCCTACACCCTGCCGGCGGCGGAGGCGGGCCAGAACGGCGCCACGTTCCGGGTGCTTGTGACCAACACCGGCGGCACCACCACCAGCGCGGCCGCCACCCTCACGGTCAATCCCCTCCCGGGCTTCAGCGCCCAGCCCGCGGGCCTGACCCTCCTGATCCCCGCGGGGGCCACCTTCACCGCGACGGCGACGGGCGGGACGCCGCCCTTCGCCTACCAGTGGCGCCGGAACGGCACGCCCATCGGCGGCGCGACGGCCGCCACCTACGTCCTTCCCGCCACCTCCGGGGCCGACGACCACGCGGTCTTCGCCGTGGGGATCGTCGACGCCGCGGGGGCCACGGCCCTCAGCGCCGGGGCGACCCTCCGGGCGGTGCCCCTCCCCGCCGTGCTCCAGGCCGCGGTGCTGCTCCGGCCCATGACCCCCGTGGACGAGCCGGATCGCGCCAACGTCCTGACCCTTCGGGCCCAGCTCGAGGGGGAAGGCTACAGCGTGTCCCCGGAGGGGGCCCTCGTGGTTTGGCCGGAATCCCCGGCGGCGGGCTGGCGGGTCGATCTGGGCGCCCAGCACGCGACCCTCGGCGTGGACGGCTCTTTCACCCTGGACGCGCCCGTCGACGGGGCCCAGTTCGCCACCCTCACCCATGCCTCTGACCGGGACAAGTTCACCCAGGTCTCCCTCGCCCTCCTCGCCAAGGCCACCGCCGACGGCAGCCGCCTGGTCATCCCCTGGCCCTACCACGGTCCCTGCGGCATGACCGCCGGGGAGGAGGGCCACTGCGGCTCCGCCGCGCCGGAGGCCCCCGAACCTGAAGCCCCCGCGTTCTCCCTGCCTTCCTTCCTGCCGGGGCCTCCGCTCAGCCTGGGGCCCAACGACACCTGCAGCCCGCCCCTGCTGTCGAACAACGCCGCCCGCCAGGTGGTCTATACGCCGAGCCCCGATGGCGTCCGGGGCAGCTACCTGGACCCGGCCGTCATTCCCGCCAAGCGGGCCCGCTGCGTCATCAACGACGGCTACCTCACCGACCCCTCGATCCCCGACAAGATCCGGTACTTCGGAAGCACCTGCAACATCTACGTCAAGGCCGGGGCCTGCCCCAACGAGAACGCCTTCTCGGACGTGGAGTACGTCATCCTCACCGAAGCCAGCCCCTTCACGACCCTGAAGAATCTCCTGCTGGGCAACGACGACTGGATTCCCGCCCCCGCGGCCTTCTCCCCCACCTCCGACCTGTCCTGCGAGCAGAACCACAAGAAGCGGAACTGCGCGATGATCTGCCTCGGGGACGTGTCCGTGGACTTTCCCGCGGACGCGCACCTGGCGAAAGCCGGCGATGCCTACGCCACCCAGGTGCGCGCCGGCGGCGCGAAGTGCTTCGTGGTCCACAACAACGGCGTCTACGGCTTCACCAAGATCACCAAGGTCAAGGACGACATCGGAGGCAGCCTCAGCGGCCCCGGGCTCGCCGTGGTGAACGGGGAACAGGAAGTCCGGCACTTCCGGCCCACCACCTGGGTGGCCAAGCCGCCGGCCACCGACACCCCCACGGACTACATCACGGACGAGAACCTGACCTACTCGGCTCCCCCCTCGGCGCCGGCCGGGGCCCAGGCCATCTACCGGTTCATGGTGGACAACCAGCAGGTCACCATCACCTTCGTGGTCTCCGCGGCCGCGCCGAACAGCGCCGCCCACGCCCTGAGCACCACCGCCCTCGTGGCGGACCACGCCATCGGGATGAGCCCCTGTCCCCAGGCCCTGGACCCCATCACCCTCACCAACACCGGGTGCGACCCCCTGTCCTGGAGCGTGGCCAACCCCATGAGCTTCATCACCCTCGACGTGACCAGCGGGACCTTGCCCGCGGGAGGCAGCGTCACGCTCCATCCCTCCTTCCCCTGCAGCGGTTACGCCGTGGGCGCGAACACGGGCACGCTCGCCTTCACCGTCCAGAACTCCGCCTCCGGCGCGGCCTCCACCGGGCCCACGACCGTCTCCGTCACCCTCACGGTCCACTAGCGGCCGGTGCAGGCCTGGACAGCCTGCCACGGCCGCTTGGGCCGGCCACGGTCTAGGGAGGGACTACACTGGCTCTCTCCAGGGAGCCACCATGGATTTGCGCGGCCTGATCCTTTCGGCCTGTCTGATGCACGGGCTGCCGCCCGCTTTCGGACAGGAGGCGCCCGCGCGGCCTGCCTCCCCCTGGCGCACGCCGGTGGAAACTTACATCGGGCCGGCCCTGCGGTCGCGCATCGGGGCGGCCCTGGGGGAGCCGGCGGCGGCGGTTCCCGATGGCGGGCCCATGAGGCGGCGCCCGGCGGCGGTGGCCGCCTCCAGCTTCAAGCCGGGAGCCCGTCGGCTGCTGCCGGAGGCCGTCGCGGCGGGAATGAAGGGGCTCGACCCCCGGGGGCGGAAGGCCGCGGCCCGCTCCTTCCAGGGCCTTCTCGACGCCTACGAGAAGGACGCGCCGAAGCACGACGTCGCCCACGCCCTCGCCTTCTGCCTGGGCACCTGCCGGCAGGTGGCGCGGGGAAGGGAGCTGGACAGCCAGGAGGCCCGGGACCTGTCCCGGCGCGCGGAAGGCCTGCTGCCCGGCCTGGCGGAATTCGCCGCCCTCAAGGACCGGGACCGGCAGGCCATGTACGAAAGCCTCATCCTCACCGGGGCCATGGTGGGGGGGCTGGCGAAGCAGGCCGCAGAACAGGGTGACGAGCCCGCCGCCCGGCAGGCCCGGATCCTCGCCGCACAGGTGCTGGCGGCCTTCGGCCTGCCCGGCGAACCCCAGCCCTGACTCCCGCGATGCCTCCCCGGAGCCGCGTGGCGCCGGGGTCCACCTCCACACCCCCTGGAATCCGCACCATGCCCTACGCCGCTCCCGCCCGCTCCAGCTTCCTCCAGAAGCTCGGCCCCGGCGGCACCGCGTCCCTGCTCCTGGCCCTGGGGGGCGGCCTGCTGCTCCTGGGGCTGCCGGTCTTTCTACGACTGCCCGGGGTCCATCGGATCGCGGAGGGGGATCCTCCCGAAGCGGCGGATGCCATCCTCGTCCTCGGCCGGAAGCTGGAGGGCGACCGGCCCACCGCGGTCTTCGAAGCGCGCCTGGCCCGCGCCGCCGAGCTGTGGCACCAGGGCCTCGCCGCCCGCATCCTGGTGGCCGGGGGGCTCACGGGCACCGCCTCCCGCAGCGAGGCGGAGGTGGGCGTGGCCTGGCTGGCGGCGCGGGGGGTGGATCCCTCGGCCCTCCTGGCGGAGGACCGCAGCCAGCACACCCTGGAGAACCTCTTCAACGTGCGCGCCCACATGCGCGCCGAGGGCTGGCGCCGCCTGGTGCTGGTGAGCGACCCCCTCCACCTCGCCCGCGCTGCCGCCCTGGCCCGGGGCCTCGGCCTGGAGGTGCGCTGCGTCCCCGCCGCCGGCTGCCCGCCCCCCCGCCACAGCCTGGGCTGGTGGCGCCGCGCCCTGCTGGAGGCCTTCCTGCTCCACTGGTACCACACGGGCATGGCCTATAGCCGGCTGATCGGATCGAAGCGGCAGCTGGAGCGGGTGACCTGAAAGGCGGGGCGCAGTACCGTGGGGTTCGCGTCCGGGCGAAGGGGCCCCGGCGCGACCGGACCGGAAAGGGATCAGCCATGGACCTCAGCGCTCGGACCGTGCTCGTCGTGGAGGACCACGACTTCCAGCGCCGCATGGAACTGAACATCCTCCGCGCCCTCGGGGCCCAGGAGGTGCTGGAAGCCGTGAACGGCCGCGCGGCCCTGGATCTCCTGGAGGCCCGGGAAGGCTTCGTGGACATCATCGTCTGCGACCTGGACATGCCGGAGATGGACGGGATCGAGTTCATCGGCCACCTGGCGGAGCGCAAGCTGGCGGGGGCGGTGGTGGTGGCCAGCGGCATGGAGGCCTCCATCCTCCACACCGTGGAGACCATGGCGCGGGCCTACGGGCTCCAGGTCCTCGGGGCCATCGAGAAGCCCATCACCAGCCAGGCCCTGTCGGAATGCCTGGACCGGTACCGGGTGCCCGAAGCGGTGGGCGAGGACGCCGCCGGCGAAGTGTTCACCGTCGAGGACCTGCACCAGGGCCTCGCGAACCGGGAGTTCGTGCCCTTCTTCCAGCCCAAGGTCTCCTTCGCCAGCGGCGCGCCCCTGGGGGTGGAGACCCTCGTGCGGTGGTTTCGGCCCGGGAAGGGCGTCCTGGCCCCCATGGCCTTCATCCCGAGCATGGAGCAGGCCGGGCTGGTGACGGCCCTGACGGAGTCCCTGCTCCAGCAGACCTGTTCCTACCTGCGGGCCTGGGACGCCCGGGGCCTGGACCTGGCGGCCTCGATGAACGTGTCCATGGACTGCTTCGCCGACGTGGGCATCGCGGACCGCCTGGACGAGCTTGTCCGCGGGGCCGGCTGCGCCGCCCGGCGGATCACCCTGGAGGTCACCGAGACCGAACTCATGGCCGACGTGGCCAAGGTGCTCAACGTCCTGGCGCGGCTGCGGCTCAAGGGCTTCGGTCTCTCCATCGACGATTTCGGCACGGGCTACTCCTCCCTGCAGCAGCTCAGCCACGTGCCCTTCACGGAGCTGAAGATCGACCAGTCCTTCGTGAAGGAGGCCCCGGCGGTGCCCCGCCGCCGCGCCATGGTGGAGACGAGCCTGGATCTCGCCCGGAAGCTGAACCTCCGCACGGTGGCGGAGGGCATCGAGACCCGCGCCGAGTGGGATCTCCTGAAGTCCCTGGGCTGCGGGGAGGCCCAGGGCTTCTTCGTCGCGCGCCCCATGCCCGGTCACCTCATTCCCGACTGGGTCCAGCTCTGGCAGGCTCCGGAGGCCATGCTGCCGCTCTGAGGGCGCGGCCGGCGCCGCCGGGGCCGTTGTTCAAGGTTTCCGCCGCCGTCCCGCCAGGTAGACGAAGCCGCACACCGCCAGCAGCAGAGCCACGGTGCCCAGCTCCCCGGGGAGGCCGGCGAGCCGCGGGGCCATGGACTTGGGCGCGACGCCGCTGACCACCAGGGCCGCCACGAGGATGCCCGCGAGCCCCTCCCCGGCCACGAGACCCGAGGCGGCGAGGATGCCAGGGTCGCTTTCGTTCTTCGCTTCGCCTTCCCCGCGGCACTTCTCCACCAGGGCCCGCACGCAGCCGCCCACGTAGATGGGCGCCATGGAGCTCAGGGGCAGGTAGACGCCGATGGCGAAGGCCAGGCCCGAGACGCCGCAGAGCATCGCCCCCAGGGAGAGCCCCGCCCCCGACAGCACCAGGCTCCAGGGCAGGGCGCCGGACAGCACGCCCTCGATGATGGTCTTCATGAGGGTGGCCTGGGGCGCCGGGATCTCCTTCGTTCCAAACCCGAACGCGGAGCCCATGAGGATGACGGTCCCCGCCACGGCCCAGCAGGCCACGGCGGCGCCGATGAGCTGGCCGAACTGCTGCTTGGCGGGGGTCGCGCCCACCAGGAAGCCGGTCTTCAGATCCTGGCTGATGTCCCCGGCCTTGGAGGCGGCCACGGCGACGATGGTGCCCACGGTGAGCACCGCGGCCCGCGCGCCCGGGTCCACCCAGCCCGCGGCGGCGAAGATGGAGGCGATGCCCAGCAGGGTGACCAGCGTGATGCCCGATGTGGGCTGGGAGGAGACGCCCACGATGCCCACGATGCGCGCCGCCACCGCCACGAAGAGGACGCCGAAGACGCCGACCCCCGCGGCGCAGACCGCCCGCTGGAGCGGTCCCATGTGCCCCGCGAAGATGCCCGGCACCAGGGCCGCGGCGAGGACCACGACGGCGATGCCGCCAACCACGAAGGCGCCGGGCAGGTCCCGGTCCTGCTCCGGACGCACCTGGACTTCGCCCGCGGCGCCCTTGGAGACGCCCCGCGCCACCGCGGCGAAGGCGCCCACCATGGAGGGCAGGTTCTTCAGCACCGTGAGGATGCCCGCGGTGGCCACGGCCCCGGCGCCGATGTAGCGCACATAGTTGGCCCAGATCTCCCCTTGGTCCATCTGGGACACGAGCTTCTTGGTCTCGGGATAGAGGGGCGCGGCCAGGGAGCCCCCGAAGAAGGTGATGAGGGGGATGAGCACGATGGCGGAGATCAGCGCGCCGGACACGATGACGCCGGACTGGCGGTAGCCCAGGATGTAGCCCACGGCGATGAGGGCCGGCGCCAGCTCCAGGGCCAGGGAGCCGTTGGGCAGGATGCGGGAGAGCGAGAGATTCAGCACCGGCGGCACGAGGAAGAGGAGGGCGAGGAGGAGCTTCACGCCGGCGCCCACGGCCATGCCCCGGAAGATCCACACGCCCTCGCTGGAACCCTCCGCGGTGGCCCGCAGGACTTCGGCGCAGGCCGTCCCCTCCGGATAGGGCAGCTCCTCGTGGGACTGGACGATGAGGAGGCGGCGGAGGGGGATCATGGCCGAAAGCCCCAGCACCGCGCCCAGGAAGCACAGGGCCACCACCTGCAGGTAGGGGGGCGCCATGCCCCACATGAACAGCGCCGGGACGGTGAAGATGGTGCCCGTGGCCAGGGACGTGGAGGCCGAGCCGATGGTCTGGGAGAGGTTGGCCTCGAGGATGGTGCCCTTGGCGCCGAAGACCTTGAAGAGGGCCACCGTGAGCACGGCGGCGGGGATGGAGGCGGCCACGGTGAGCCCGACCCGCAGGCCGATGTAGGCGTTGGCGGCGCCGAAGACGACGCCGAGGGCGACGCCGGCGGCCACGGCCTTCCAGGTCAGTTCGGCGAGGGGGCGCTGCGAGAGGTCGTCCATGGCGGCTCCTGGCGGGAACCGTAGCACGGCGGCGGGTTCCCGGGCCTACACTGGTCGATCACCTTCTATGGATGGTCCATGGCCGCGGACACCCCCACCGCCTCCGATGCCGCCGCGCCGGCGAAGCTTCCGCCCCCGGCCCTGCTGCGCTGGACGGTGCTGATCCTCATCAGCCTGGCCCTCTTCGGCAACTACTACGCCTACGACAGCGTCGGCCCCCTGGCGGATTCCCTGCAGCGCCTGCTGGGCTTCACGGACACCCAGATCGGCACCCTCAACGCCATCTACAGTTTCCCCAACATCATCATGGTGCTGGTGGGCGGGGTCATCGTGGACCGCGTGGGCACGCGCCTCGCCACGGTGCTCTTCGCGTCCGTGTGCCTCTTGGGCGCGGTGGTGACGGCCCTGTCCCCCGCCTTCAAGATCATGGCCCTGGGCCGCCTCCTCTACGGCCTCGGAGCGGAATCCATGATCGTCGCCATCACCGTGGCCATCGGCCAGTGGTTCGTGGGCCGCCAGCTGGGCTTCGCCTTCGGCGTGAATCTCAGCATCGCGAGGGCGGGCTCCTGGGCCGCGGACATCTCGCCCACCTGGGCGAAAAGTTTCTACGACCGGGGCTGGCAGCCGCCCCTCTGGCTGGCGGCGGGCCTCGCGGGCACGGCCCTGCTGGCGGCCATCGCCTACTTCCTGGTGGAGCGCGAGGCTGCCAGGAAGTACGAACTCGTCGAAGCGGCGCCCACGGACCGCATCGTGTGGGGCGACCTGGTGAAGTTCGACCGCTCCTTCTGGCTGGTGATGGGTCTCTGCGTGGCCTTCTACGCCGTTGTCTTCCCCTTCCGGTCCACCTTCGCCATCAAGTACTTCCAGCACGCCCACGGCCTGGGCCTGGAGGCCGCCGGCGCCATGAACAGCCACGTCTTCCTCGCCGCCATCTTCGCCACGCCCCTCTTCGGCCTCCTGGTGGACAGGACGGGCCACCGGGCCCTCTTCATGGCGGCCGGGTCCCTCTGCCTCTTCGCGGCCTTCCCCCTCATGGCCTACACCCATGCCAGCCTCGTGTGGCCCACGGTGCTCCTGGGCATCGCCTTCTCGCTTGTGCCGGCGGTGATCTGGCCCGCGGTGCCCTACCTCGTGGAGGCCAACCGCCTGGGCACCGCCTACGGCCTGATGACCATGCTCCAGAACATCGGGATGATGGTCTTCAACCTGGCGGCAGGGATGCTGAACGACCGGGCCCGCGCCGGGGAGGCGAACCCGGGGGGCTACCTGCCCATGCTGGGGATGTTCGCGGTGCTGAGCCTCATCGGCTTCGGCTTCGCGCTGCTGCTGCGGCTTCGGGAGACTGGGCCCAAGGGGCACGGGCTGGAGCAGGCGAAGCCGGGAGCCTGAGGCCATCGCCGGGCCTCCGGCTGGTGCAGGATCCACGTGCGCCCGCGTCCCGACGCCTTGGTCTATACTCCGAGGCACTTCCGTGAAGACCTGTTCCGCCTGCGCCTCGCCGCTCCCCCCGGCGGCCCGATTCTGCCCGACCTGCGGGGCGGATGCGGAGGCCCAGTCCGGCGCTGCAACCCTCCCCTTCGCGCCCGAACCGGCGAAAGCGCCTGGGGCCGGAGGCTATGGATCTCCCGGCAGGGAGGGGCTCGCCCCTGGCCAGCTGCTGGCGGGCCGCTACCGCATCCTCGGGCTGCTGGGTCGGGGCGGCATGGGAGAGGTCTACCGGGCGGAGGACCTGAAACTGGGCCAGCCGGTGGCGCTGAAATTCCTGCCGGCCGGCGTGGAGTCGGATCCAGAGGTGATGGAACGCTTCCACCGCGAGGTCCGGAATGCCCGCCGGGTCTCCCACCCCCACGTGTGCCGGGTCCATGACATCGATGAAGTCGAAGGCCGCCACTTCATCTCCATGGAGTTCGTGGACGGCGAGGATCTCGAGGCCTTGCTGCGGCGCATCGGCCGATTGCCGGAAGCCAAGGCCATCGAAGTGGCGCGTCAGATCTGCGCGGGTCTGCAGGCGGCCCACGACCAGGGCGTCGTGCACCGGGACCTGAAACCCGCGAACGTCATGATCGATGGGCGGGGACGGGCGCGGATCACCGACTTCGGCCTGGCGGTATCCGGCGGGGAGCAGGTCGGGGAGATCGCCGGGACCCCCGCGTACATGTCGCCGGAACAGCTGCGGGGGGAACCCGCCACGGCCCGCAGCGACCTGTACGCGCTGGGCCTCGTGCTCTACGAGGTCTGCACAGGCCGCCGGCCCTTCAAGGCCGCGAGCTTCGCCGACTGGCAGCGTGCCCACTTCCACGATCTGCCTTCGAATCCCAGTCTCCATACCAAGGATCTCGACCCGGCGCTGGAACGGGTGATCCTGAAGTGCCTGGAGAAGGATCCGGCCCACCGGCCCGCCTCCGCCGCCCAGGTGGCCGCGGCCCTCCCGGGCGCAGATCCCCTGGCCGCGGCCCTGGCGGCGGGGGAGACGCCCAGCCCGGAAATGGTGGCTGGTTCCGTGGAGGAGGGGACCCTGAAGCCCGCGCTGGCTTCGGCCTGCCTGGCGGCCGCGGCCCTGCTGGTGTTCCTGTTCGCCGGGACCAGCCAGGCCAACCTCTATCGTCGCATCCCTTTCGAGAAATCCCCCGAAGTGCTGGCGGATCGGGCCCAGTCCCTGCTGGCCGACGTGGGTTGCCCGAAGCCGCTGTCCCGGGCCTGGGGATTCGACATGGACGAGTCCTACCTGGATTGGGAGGAGGATCCGCGCCCGGCGCCCGCCCGGTGGAAACGGCTGGAGTCGGGACAACCTCTGGTCTATGGGTTCTGGTACCGCCAGAGCCCCGGCCATCTTGAACCCGTGAATGCCCTGGGCATCTTCGTCACCGCGGAGGATCCCCCGTCCACCAGCGAGGGGATGGCGGATCTCCTCCTGGACCCCCGGGGCAGGCTCGTCTCCCTCAGGGTGGTTCCGCCGAAATCGGGGCCAACCCTCACGAGGCCACCGGCGGTCCCATGGCCACGGCTGTTCTTGTCTGCCGGTCTGGATCCAGGCCGCTTCCAGCCAGCGGCCCCCTCCTGGACACCCCCGGTCCCCTCGGATCAGCGGATGGCCTGGACGGGCACCTACGCCGACCAGGTCGATCTGCCCATCCGCATCGAGGCGGCCTCCTTCCAGGGCCTGCCCGTCTACTTCCGGATCGTGGCCCCATGGGACCGCCCACCTCTGGCAGCCCCTCCCGCCTGGGCCACCAGCCGAGCGGTGGCGGCGACGATTCTTGCCGTCATCCTGGGCATCTTCCTCTTCGGAGCAGTCCACCTTGCGCGCCGCAACCTCCGTCTGGGGCGGGGGGATCGGGGGGGCGCGAGAAGCCTCGCCTCCGCCGCGGCGGGGCTCGTCATCCTCTTCGTCCTGCTCGGCAGCGGGCGGCCCTTCACTCCGACCGGAGTCCTGGGCACCCTGCGCAACGCCCTGGCCCTCGGGACCCTGGTGGCGGCCGCGGTCGGGTTGGCCTACCTGGCCCTCGAGCCCTCCATTCGCCGCCAGCGGCCGCACCTGCTCGTCTCCTGGATGCGGATGCTGGAGGGGGACTTCCGGAACCCGCTCATCGGCCGGGATGTGCTTTTCGGGGTCCTCCTCGGCCTGGCAAACGCCGCAGCCTGGTGGCTGAGCGGTTGGATGAAAGTGTGGACTGGCAATCCGCTTACGCCGAATCACTACCTGATCCCTCCGCTGCTCGGAGGCTTGCGGCAGGCAACCACGACCCTTCCGTCCTTCGTCCTGGTGGCCCTGCTGCAGACCTTCGTGATCCTGGTCTTCCTCGTCCTGGCCCGGAAGCTGGCCCGGCGGGAATGGATCGCCGTCCTCCTGCTCTGGGGAGCCTTTTGCGCGATGGAGATCCTGGCCTACAACCGCAGCGTGCCGGCCATCACCGCCACGGCCCTGAGCTGGGCGATCGTGATCTTCACGGTGGCGCGCCTGGGCCTCGTGGCGGGGGTGGCGGCGGGCCTCGTCTCCTCCCTGGTCATCCGGGCACCCCTGACATTGGACGCCTCGGCGCCCTACGCGCCGGCGGCCTTCCTCTGCCTCGGGGCCGTGCTCCTCCTGGCGGTCTACGGGTTCTGGGTCGCCCAGGGCCCCCTCCCCCACCCGGCCTCGGACACCGAGGACGAATGAGCCTGAAGGGCTGGGCCGGTGGGACACTGAAACCATGCCCGGCCACCTCATCCTCGTCCCCACGCCCATTGGAAACCTCGGCGATCTGACCCACCGCGCGGTGGAGGTCCTCGAGACCTGCGACCTCGTCGCCTGCGAGGACACCCGGCGCACCGGCGGGCTGCTGGCCCATCTCGGCATCGACAAGCCCCTGCAGCGTTTCGACGACCACGCCGGCGAGGAGGCCTTCGCCCGCATCGGCCTCGCGTTGGCCAGCGGCCACACGGTGGCCTACTGCTCGGACGCGGGGATGCCGGGCATCAACGATCCGGGCTTCGAGATCGCCCGCATGGCCCGGGCGGGCGGCGCGAAGGTGACGGTGCTGCCGGGCGCGTCCTCGGTGCTGCTGGCGGTGGTAGCCTCGGGCCTGCCCTGCCACGCCTTCAGCTTCCTCGGGTACCTGCCCTCCAAGGGCGAAGCCCGGCGCACCTTCCTCAAGCTCATCGCCGCCCGGGAAGAAACGACCGTCGTCTTCGAAACGCCCCACCGCATCCACGAGGTCCTCGACGAGCTCCACGACCTCATTCCGGAACGGGAGATCGCCCTGGGCCGGGAGCTGACCAAGCTCCATGAGACCTGGTACCGCGGGACGCCGGACGCGGTGCGCACCGAACTCGGCAAGGAATCCCGGGGGGAGATGGTGCTGGTCATCGCCGGGGCGGATTCCAAACGGACCGTCACCGAGGCGGCGGCGGACTTCGACGGCGAGACCCTGCCGGAGTGGGCGATCCGCTTCCTGGACGCCGCCCGGGACGGCGGCATGACCCTGCGGGAGGCGGTGAAACCCCTGGCCCGGTACCTGAACGTGAACGCCTCGGACCTCTACAAGCGGGCCGCGGAACGGTGAAGCCAAGCCGGCCGCGGGCCAGAACCTGAGCTCGGAGTCCCCATGTCCAGCTTCCTCAAGATCGCACTCTGGACCGCCGGCAGCCTGGCCGGCCTCGTGGCGCTGGTGGCCGGCGTGGGCCTCTTCCTCCCCCGGGAGCACCGTGCCCGCTGCGCCCTGAGGCTGGCGAAGGCCTCCCCGGACGCGGTGTGGACCCTCATCACCGACCACGCCCGGGATCCCGAATGGAGGCCCGACGTGAAGGCCACCCTCCGGCTGGGGGATCACGGCACCCACGCGGTCTGGAAGGACGAGTTCAGGAACGGCCAGGCCCTGAGCTACGAGACCCTGGAATCGGTCCCGCCGCAGCGGCTGGTGCGGCGCATCGTGGACAGCGGAGGGCCCTTCGGCGGGACCTGGACCTACGAGGTGAAGGCCGAGGGCGAAGGCTGCCGCCTGACCATCACCGAGGACGGCTGGGTTTCCAATCCCGTGTTCCGGACGATCGGAAGCCTCTTCATCGGTCATCACGCGACCCTGGAGGCCTACCTCCGGAACGTCGCGGTGCGGCTGGGGGAAGCCGCCGCGCCGGAGCGGGTGGCGGCGGACGGGGCTTGACTAAACGGGGTCCATACGCAATCGTATGGACTCCCATGGACCCCTCGACGCGCCGGGACCGCCGCCTCGCCCTGCTGGTGCTGCTGGTCATGCTCGCCCACGCGGCGGCGAAGGCCCGCCTGGGCACGCTCCCGGAGCTGCTCTGGGGCTGCAACGTGGCGAGCTTTCTGATCGTCCTGGGGCTGTGGGCGGCCGAGGCGCGCCTGGTGGGCGCCGCCTTCCTGTGGCACCTGGCGGTGGGGGAGCCGGCCTACGTCCTCGGCGCGGTGCAGGCGGGCCACACGGGCTGGACCAGCGTGGCGGCGCACACGGTCCCGGCCATCGCCGCGGCGCTCTCCCTGCGCCGCACAGGCCTGCCCCGCAGCGCGCCCTTCCTGGCCCTGGCCATGTTCCTCGTCCTGGTGCCCCTGAGCCATCTCCTGACGCCGCCGGCCCTGAATGTGAACATGGCCCACCAACGGCTTGACTTCCTGCGCCGCGGCTTCCCGGGCCAGTGGGACTACCGCCTCGCCTTCAGCGCGGGAATGCTGGGGCTCCTGGTCCTGGGGGATCTTCTCGCGGCGCGGCTGCTGGGGCGGCCTCCGGGGCCGCCGGCGCCTTCACCTTCAGCAGGCTGAGGGGGACCTTCTCCAGGAAGCGGAGCTCCCCGCCCTCGTCCCGGCACTCGAGGCGGAGGAGCGGATCCGGCCGCGACCAGTCGATGCGCACCACGCCGAAGGTGTTGCCCATGACCTGCACGGCCACCCGGGCGGGATCCGCCGCGCGGTAGCGGAAGCGGCCGCTGCCCTGGTTGAGGCCGCTGGAGGTGAAGTCGTAGAGCGGGTAGCCGAGCCCGGCATCCATCACGCAGAGCTCCGCGAAATGCCGGTCCCCGCTCAGGATCACCACGCCCTCGGCGCCGCTGCGCTTCAGGAGGCCGAAGAGGCGCTGGCGCTCCGCGGGAAGATTGCCCCACTTCTCCCAGCCGTGGCCGTTGCTGACCACCTGGATGCTGGAGGCCAGCAGCCGCACTTCCGCGGGGACCTTGAGCTGCGCCTCGAGCCAGCGCCATTGGGCCTCCCCCAGCATGTCGGCGCCGGGATCTGGATCCGGGCTCCACCGTCCCAGCAGGTCGTCCTCGCCGCCGGGCCGGGGCTTCAGGGGAGAACGGAAGGACCGGGTGTCCAGAAGGAGCACCTGGACGCGCCGCCCCGGGGGGCCGAAGACCCGGGCGTCGTAGAGTCCGGGCCGGCGGCGCCGGGGGGAGTCCGCCGGCTCCTTCCAGAAGTCGAGGAACAACCGCTGGCTGGCCTCCTTCTGCGGGTAGTCACGGCCCCCGTCATTGGCGCCGAAATCGTGGTCGTCCCAGATCGCCAGGATGGGCACCGCGGCGCGGAAGCGGCGGAACTCCGGGATGCGGGCGAGGCGCGCGTACTCCTTCGCCATCTCGCCCATGTCCTCGGTGTCACAGTAGATGTTGTCCCCCAGGGCCAGGTAGAGCTGGGGCTTCTGGGCCAGGATGGCGGTCCAGATGGGCTGGGGCTTGTGCTGCTCCGCGCAGCTCCCGAAGGCGAGCACGGAGAGGGGCCTCCGTTGTGCCGGGGCCGGCTTGGCCTGGGCGCCCAGGACGCAGGCCGCGGCGAGGCAGGCCATCATGCGGAGCAGCTTCATGTCGTCCCCCGCGGGAATGGTAGCGTGGTGGCATGCGCTACCATGGCCACGAGGAAGGGGTGCTGCGCTCCATGGTGGAGGCCTGCGGCCGGCTCCACGCGCGGAACCTGCTGGCGGCGGCGGACGGCAACCTCTCCTACCGGTTCTCCGAGGACCGCATCGCCATCACGCCCACGGGCGTGAGCAAGGCCCGCATGGCGGTGGCGGACATGGCCTTCCTCACCCTCGAGGGCGCCATCCTGTCGGGCCAGCCCAGCGGCGAGCGCCTCATGCACCTCGCGATCTACCGGGCCTGTCCCCAAGCCCGGGCCGTCGTGCACGCCCATCCGCCCACCGCCATCGCCTGGAGCCTGGCGCGGCCGGGCCTCTCCTGCCTGCCCGAAGAAGCCATGCCCGAAGTCATCCTCGCCGCGGGCCGCATCCCCATCGTGCCCTACGCGCGGCCCGGCACCGCGGCCATGGGCGAGGCCCTGGGGCCCTTCCTCCCCGCCCACCGGCTGCTGATCCTGGCGCGCCACGGCGCCCTGTGCTGGGGAGAAAGCGTCGAAGAGGCCTACCTCGGCATGGAGCGCCTGGAGCACGTCTGCCAGATCCTGAAGGCCGCGGAGGAGCTGGGGGGCGCCACCGCCCTTCCCGAGGAGGAGCTGGCGGCCCTGCGGGCCCTGCGCGAGGCCCAGGGGCCGCGAATTCTCTGAGCCGGGCTGCAGGCTCCGGACTGCGTTGGTGGACGCGGAAGGCCTCAGGCAACAATGAAGCCCGAACCTGGAGCCCGAAAAGGAGCCGCGATGAAGGATCTGACCAGCCTGGCGCTGAAGGTGGAGGGCGGGCGGCTGCGCATCCTGGACCAGACGCGGCTGCCCTTCGAGGAAGTGTGGCTGGACGCTTCGGATCCTGGCGAGATGGCCGGCCACATCCAGCGCCTCGCCGTGCGGGGCGCGCCCCTCATCGGCGTGGCGGCGGCCCTTTCCCTGGCGGCCCAGGCCGAGGCTGGAACCTCCGAAGCCCTGTTGCGCACGTCCTGGGCCGAACTACGAAAAGCCCGGCCCACGGCGGTGAACCTCATGGCGGCGATGGACCGGATGAAGGCCGTGCTGGAATCGGGCGGCGGGGCCGCAGACCTGGTGGCCATGGCCGAAGGGATCTTCGACGAGGACGCGGCCCTGTGCGAGGCCATGGCGGCCCGCGGCGTGGGGCTCCTCGGGGCGGGCGAAACCGTGCTCACCCACTGCAATTCCGGTGGGCTCGCCACCGCCGGCATCGGCACGGCCCTCGGGGTCATCCGGCGTGGCTTCGACGGGGGCCGGGTGGCCCGCGTCTACGTGGACGAGACGCGGCCCGTGCTCCTGGGGGCGCGGCTCACGGATTCCATGGCGGCGATCCTGCTGCGGGAGGGCCGGGTGTCGCGGGTGCTGGTGGGGGCCGACCGCATCGCCCGCAACGGCGACTTCGCCAACAAGGTGGGCACCTACGGCCTCGCCGTGCAGGCGCGGCACCACGGCGTGCCCTTCCACCCCGTGGCCCCCTGGACCACGGTGGACCTGGCCTGCGCCGACGGCGCCCAGATCCCCATCGAGGACCGGAAGGCCGAGGAGGTGCGCGGCTTCGGCGCGAGTCTCTGGGCGTCGGACTGCGAGGTCTTCAATCCCTCCTTCGACGTGACGCCGGCGGCGCTGGTCACCAGCCTGGTGCTGGACCGGGGGGTGGTGGAGGCCGCCGGACTCCAGGCGGGGGCCCTGGCCCGGTGGGGGTCTTAAGGTCTTCCGCCGAAGGTCCTGGACCGGGAGATCAAGGCAGGACGGTGACGGTCCATGCGCCAGGCAGGGCGTCGACGCCCTTCGGGGCCGACGCCACCGCCTGGATCCGCGTAACTTCACGCTGCACTTCGGCTCCCCGGCATGAACAAAGCCCCGGAAGGGATCCGGGGCTTCCGAGCGGTCGGGAGCGGCCTCAGCGGCAGGCGCCCAGGGTCTTGGTCTCGCCATTGATGGTCACGGTGCCGCAGGGCAGGCCGAAGACCAGGGTGGCGTTGCGGGAGCCCCGGACAAGGGCCAGGGTGCCGGAGACCGGGTGGCAGCAGCCGGTGCTGCGGTCCCAGAGAAGGGGCGTGTCCTTGCTGATGGTTCCCGAGGCGCCTTCGCCGGCGGTGGTGGCCTGGGGGGTGAGGCTCCAGGTGCCCCACAGCTTCCGCTGGCCCTCGGTGGCATGGTCGGCGGTCAGGCTGCAGGCATAGGTGAAGGCCACGGTCCGCGTGCCGTCACTGAAGGTCTTGGTGAAGCCGGGCTCGGCATTGAGGGTCGCCAGCTTCGTCGCCGGATTGCGGAGGATGTCCTTGATGCCGTTGACGGTCCAGCTGCGGCCGTCCTTCGTGCCCACCATGTTCTGGTTGTCGTGCTTCACGAGGACGGAGCCGTCGGCGTTGGTCTGCCAGGAGATGACGACGGCGCCGTTCCAGGTCCAGCCGTGGGGGCCCGTGCAGTTCACGAAGGTCCACTTCACCGAGGTCGGCGTGATGGGGGTGGGAGTGGCGCAACCGGGGGCCGGAGGATAGGTGAGGGCGAAGGCTTCGCCCACCGGCTCGATGGCGGGAAGGGAGGCCTCGGCCGCCTGGTTGTTCTCCATGTCGAGGAAGGTGGCGGTGTAGTTCTGGGCTTCGGCCGTGTCCAGCTTCATGCCCTGGGCCGGGGTGCCGTCGGACTTGCCGCCGCAGGCGAGGATCCCGACGAGGATGGCCGGGGCGAGGTGGGTGAAGCGTGCGTTCATGGGGCGCTCCTTGAGGGGTCAGGGAGATAGACCGGGTCCGGGGCCGCGGGTTTAAGGGCCGGCTCCCTGGGGGCCGCGGGTTCCCTCGGATGTGACGGAGGGCACAGGCCGGCCGCTCACCGGCTCATGCGGGGCCGAGGCGCTTCCGGGCCAGCTCCTCCACCACTTCGCCGCCCACCACATGCTTTTCGATGATCTCGGCCACCCGGTCCGGGCTGACGTGGGCGTACCAGGCGCCGCCTTCAGGGCCGTAGACCATCACCGCGGGGCCGATCTGGCAGAAGCCGATGGAGCCGCAGTGGACACAGGACACCGAGCCCGCCCGGTTGCCCTTGTAGAAGAGCAGCCCCTGCTCGATGAGCTGGGCGCGGAAGGCCTCCAGGGTGGCCTCGCTGCCATGGGCCGCGCAGGCCTTCGCCGTGCACACGAAGACCTGCCGGGCGATGGGCGCGTCCATGAGGGGCGTGACCGCGCGGTCGGCTTCGGGATCGGGCGCGGCTTCGGGGGGTGGGCGGTCCATGGTCCAGTATCGGTCAGATGACGTCGAGGTAGCGGCAGGGCCCCGGCGCCGCGCCGCCTTCGGGGATCCACGCGCAGGCCTCCGCCTGGGCCAGCTTGACCAGGTCGCCGGACCCCTTCGAGGCCAGGGGCTGGAGCCGCCTTCCTTCCCGGCGGCAGGGCTGCAGCAGGGGCCGGTCGCCCGGGTTGGCGACGGCTTCCGCCAGTTCGCCGGCCCGCCAGGGGTCCGGTTCCGCCGTGCCTTCCAGCTTCGCCAGCACGGCCGGCAGGAAGAGCAGGGCGTTGAGGTAGGCGGACAGGGGATTGCCCGGCAGGCCGAGGATCACGCGATCACCGCCGGGATGGGGGAGGAGGGCCGCCAGCATGGGCTTGCCGGGCTTGAGGCGGAGCTTATGGAAGAGGATCCGCGCGCCGAGCTGCTGGAGCACCGCGGGCAGGTGGTCCTTCTCCCCCATGCTCACACCGCCGCTGGTGAGCAGGACGCGGATCTCGCCCAAGTCCTCCAGGCGTGCGGCCAGGACCCCGGGATCGTCGGGGAGGCCCGGCAGGCGGCGTGCGTCGGCGCCCAGGCGATGGGCCAGGGCCGCCAGCATGGGGCCATTGGAATCCCGGATCTGGTGGGGCAGGGGATCCGCGGTGAGTTCGTCGCCGGTGCTGGCGACGCCCACCACCGTGCGCGCGAGGCGGGGAAGCGCCGCGCCCACCTGGACGAGGAGGCCGAGCCGGGCGGCGGTGAGGGGTGTGTCCGCGGGGAGCAGCAGGTCCCCGGCCCGGGCCTGGCTCGCTCGGCGGCGGACGTGATCCCCGGCTTTCGGAAGGGTCTCCAGGTGGACCCGGTCGCCCTCCACCCGGATCCGCTCCACGGGCACCACGGCGTCCGCGCCCTCTGGCAGCGCCGCGCCGGTCATGATGCGGACGCATTCCCCCGGGCCCACGGCGAGCCGGGCCGGGTCGTCTCCGGCATAGAGCGTTCCAGCGAGGCGGCGGCTGGCGGCTCCCTCCGAGCTCTGGAGGGCCACGCCGTCCATGGCGCTGCGGTCCAGGGCGGGGTCGTCCCGGTCCGCGCGGAGCTCTGGATGCGGAACCGTCGGCAGGGCCCGCCGCAGCAGGTCCAGGGCTTCGTCGAGGGGCAGCAGGGTCTCGGCCATCCCAGGAGTCTACTTCCCCGCTCAGCCCGCGAGGATCTCGTAGGCCCGCTGCAGCAGGCCACGCCAGCCCAGCAGCCGGATGCCCTCCTTCTCCACGCGGGCGAGGCCCCAGCAGACTTCCTGCCGTCCTTCCACGTCCCGGTGCTGCGTAGCCTCGGAGCGCCGCAGCCAGTCGCCGGGGCCCAGGTAGTGGGCTTCGTCCTCGGCATAGCCGTGGAGCACGAGGAAGTCCTCCTCGCCGCGGTGCACGTGGTCCGGAAAGCGCCGGCCCGGGGGCAGGACCATGAGGTAGAGCCGGGAGCCGGTGCGGGGATCCTGGGCCAGCTCGGTGGTGCGGCAGCCCTGGAGGAGGGCGCGGTTCCAGCTCCACCGGGCGGACCCCGGAAGCTCGGCGGCCACCGCCGCCGGCAGGTAGGGCGCTCCCTCCACCGGGCCCGTGGCCTGGAGGGCCTCGTAGGCCTGCACCATCAGCCGCAGGGTCAGGTCCGCATCGGGGCGGGCGGCGGAAGCCCGGGCGGCCTCCGGCACGGGGTGGGCTGGCGGAACGGGGGAGCGGGGGGCGTGCAGGGCCAAGCGGGCCAGGGCCCCGGCGAGGGCGGCCTGCTGCTGGGCCTGGAACGCGTCGGGCGCGGAGGCGGGAGCGGGCTCCTTCACCAGGGAGCCCACGAGGCCCGGCAGGGCCTTCAGGGAGTCCACGAAGGCGCGGCAGGTGCGGCAGATCCCGAGGTGGGCCCGCATCCGGAGGTTGAGGGGCAGGGCCAGCCGGCCCTCGAGATGATCGGTGGCGAAGCGGGTGACGTCCGCGCAGCGGAGCAGGGGCATCATGGCGCGGCCCCCGCGCCCCGGACCGCGTCGGCCCCCTTCACCTGCTCCGCGTAGACCGCCAGGCAGCCCCGCAGGCCCAGCCGGGCCCGGTGCAGGCGCTGGCGCACGAGGTCCCGGCTGATGCCCAGGTGCCGGGCGATGTCCTCCGTGTCCCAGCCCTCCAGGTCCTTGAGGATGAAGACGGCCCGCTGGTCGCTCGACAGCCGGTCCAGGCCCTCCTGGACCCGCTCGCGCAGCTGCCGTCCCTCCGCCATGGCCAAGGCCTCCGCCTCTTCCTTGAAGCCCAGGACGGACTCCACATTCCTGTGATGCCCGTCGTCCTCGAAGCGTGGCATGAAATCTTCGACGGAATCCTCGCGCCGCCGCAGGCGGGACCGGCGCAGCATCAGGGCCTCGTTGATGCAGACCCGGTAGGCCCAGGTCGAGAATTTACTCTTGCCCTCGAAGCGGCTCAGCTGGGAATGCATGGCCAGAAGCGCCTCCTGCAGGGCGTCCTGGGCATCAGCGGGGTCCCCGAGGATCCGCAGGATGGCGGAATGGAACATCCCCAGGGAGGGTTGCACCAGGGCCCCGAAAGCCTCCCCGTCCCCGGACAGGGCCCGGGCCAGGAGCTGCGATTCATCGGCGGGGGGGGACACGAGGGCCAGTCTAACAAGCTCTCCGACCTCAGTGCCTTGGGCCACGGATGCGGGACCTCAGTGCTGGGCAGGCTTCGCGGGCTTCGACGGCACTCCGAGGAGGTCCGCCGGGACGATGACTTCCGCGAGGCGGTCAAGGCGGCGGAGGGAGTCGGATTCCTTGGCGCCCTGAGCCTCGGACAGGTACACGGTATAGATGGAGGACTGGTCGCGGAGGTCGGCCCGGCTTGCCTGGAGGGGATGCACTGCCGCGACGCTGGCGCGGCCGCCGTCGAGGCTCTGCTTCCGGTCGTAAGGCGCTTTGCGCTCCACGACTTCCCGCCAGGGCTTCAGCTTGTTCTCCGGACTGCCTTCAGGGACATGGGTGAACTTGATGAGCGAGATGTAGTCGCCGGAATCCGATTCCACCCGGAACCTCCGGAGTGCTAGCTGGGGACCGACCGCTCCGGGCTCATAGCCGAAGTTCAGGTGGATGGAGGCCCGATCCTCGATTGGCAGGAGAACCTTCGGGAAGGCCGCCTGGATCCAACGGCTCTGTAGCCGGAACCCGCCGGGGTTTCGTTCGAGGGAGAGGTCCTTGAGAAACGCCGGGACGGCCTCCTTGACCCCGAGAAAGGCCTCCCAGGAAAGGGCTGTCCCGTCATAGCCGATAGCCACCAGATCGAGGATGCGGGTGAGATCGTAGGTCCATTCATCGAGATTGCTCCAGGTATCCTCCCGGAGGACCATCGCCAGGCCTTCGGGGACGAGGGTGCCATAGAGGATTTTCACTTGGTCCGAGAACTCCTGGTGCCAGATGGCGCCCCACCAGACGCGACCCCACAGGTCGGTATGCAGCTTCACCTGGACAGGCTCTCCATAGCTGAGGATGCGGGTGTCGACGGAACCCAGGGTCCGGTCCACACGTACGCCCTGGAGGATGAAGTCCATGGCGAGCCGAGGTTTCTCGAAGAGATCCCGCGCCGGCACGCCCTCGGGGCGCTTAAGGTAGAGGAAGGACAGGTTGGCGGCACCAGCCAGGATGAGCCGCCCGCCCCTTGGCAGGTCATGGCTCTTGTACTCCAGGTCTGAGAGCTGCCACAGGTTCGTCTCGCTGGACTTGAAATAGACCTCCGGGGCGACGTTATTGGGGATGGCCCTCAGCAAGTCCTCCGAGGACTTCCCCGTAGGGAAATAGTCGGAGGACAATTCCTTGAGCAGGTCGCCCATGCCCTGCTCGTACCTCGCCTTTAGGCCTTGCACCGCCTGCTCGCGAACGGCGGCGAGGGGGGCGGGCGTAGGCACCACGAGATCCCGCGGGCGGACGATGCGCTGTTGCGGGGCCAAGGAGAAGCTGTAGGTGACCTTGGTGTGAAAGACGGCCGAGGGCCTGAGGGCCTTGAATTCGGCGGTTGGCAGCGAGATCGCCAGGTTGTCCCGGCGTTGGACGACCAGCCCGAGGACCCGGCCCCGGGTGTCCACCAGGGGGCCGCCGGAATTGCCGGAATTCACGTCCGCGGAGCTCTTCAGGTGCTTGAAGGCCCCCTCCATGGGTTCGGGGACCGACCCCACCAGCTCGCCCTTCCGGATGAGGACCCCCTCGCCGTAGGCATTGCCAACCGTGTAGACCGTCTCGTTCAGGTCAAAGTCCGTGCGCAGTTCTAGCCACTCCGCGAAGCGCTTGTCCTTCACACTGAACCGGACCACGTCCCGGTGCTCGTCGGCGGCGAGGACCTGATCCACTTCCCAGGTGTTTTGGGCCGCGTCACGAATGAAATAGCGCTGGAAGGAGCGGCTCGCCGAGCCAAGGGAGAAGACGTGGTAGGCGGTCACCAGCTCTCGCTCCGAGACCGCGAAGGCGGTGCCCACGGAATAGAACTTGTCGTTGCGCTCGGCGAAGGGGACCAGGTCCCAGGGCAGTGCCTTCTCATAGCGGACGCTGTCCTGCTCGGGCTTGGGAACCACGATCTCGAAGCAGGCGCCCCGGATGCGCTTGCGCAGCTCCGCCGAGAGCTCCTCCTGGGCGCGGGTCGGGAACGCGGCGACAGCCAGAAAGGCGGACAAAATCAGTGTGAGGAACTGGCGCATGGAGGACCTCGCGAGCAGGATGAGGGCCGGCGCAACATCCGGCTGGATCCCAGGCATTAGTGTACGGGATGGGATCCTGATTCGGATCAGCGCGGGAGCCTGCCGCCCGGCTCGCCACAGCGCGTCAGCCGCGGCATCCGGAAGATGAGGCTGGACCCGACCTCGGCGCCTTGCTGGTGGCCCGGATCTCGCCTCCGGGACGCTGGATGAATTCCCTGCTGAGGACGAGGCCGAGGCCCGTGCCCTGGATCGCCCGGGTCATCTCGTCGCCCACCCGGCAGAAGCGCTGGATGATCCGCGCCTGCTCCTTGGGGGGGGATGCCCAATCTGTTGTCGGAAACCACGATGACCACCTCCTCCCGGTCCCCGTCCAGGGTCGTGGTCACCCGCGGCGCCGCCCCGGACAGGGCCCGGGCCAGGAACTGCGATTCGAGTTCAGGGGAGGACACCTGGATGAGCTTAGCAAGCCTCCGGCGTGATATCGGCCCACCTCGTCCAGGACGCTCCGGAGCCGCGGATTGGCGAACCGCCGCAAACCGTGATCCAGATCATGGTGCGGCCCGGGCCGCCGGGTAGACATCACTCCTACTGTCCGCTTCGAGTCCGGATCTTCTAGCAGGCCCCACCGGGCTCGCCCGACGCCGCCCTCGAGCCCGGAGGACCCGATGAAGATCTGCGCCCGCCCCGCCCTGACCCTGATCGTGGGCCTGCAGGCCGGGGCACAATCCGCCGATGGGCTATTGAAGGAGGCCTACGCCGCGATCGACGCCAAGGACGGCGCCAGGGCCCTGGGCCTCGCGGAGCAGGTCCTCCGCCAGGACCCCCGCCGCGCGGAAGCCCTGGCCGTGAGGGGCGCGGCCAAACGCCTGCTGAAGGACCTGAAGGGCGCCCTCGAGGACTACGACCGCGCCCTCGCGCTGGACCCCGCGGCCCACCGCGCCTACGGCGGTCGGGCCCTGGCCAGGCTGGGGCTGAAGGCCTACGGGGAAGCCCTCCGGGACGCGGAGAAGGCGCTGGAGCTGAACCCGGGCTACGCCCGGGGCTGGAGCATCAAGGGCGACATCTTCCTGGAGCAGAAGCAGCACCGGGAGGCCCTGGCGGCCTACGAAAGGAGCCTGGGCCTCGTCGGGGCCTACGCCCCCGCGCTCCACGGCCGGGCCCGGTGCAAGGCCAACCTCGGCGATCCCGCCGGGGCGGTGAAGGACTACGATGCGGCCCTGGGCCTCGATGCCGCCCTGTCCAGCGCCCACTACAACCGGGCGCTGAGCCGGGAAGCCCTGAAGGATGGCGAGGGCGCCGCCGAGGACTATACGGCCTCCATCGAGCGGGGCCACCGCGTCCCCGAAGCCCACTACCGGCGGGGGCTGGCCCGCCGGTCCCTGGGCGACCTGGAGGGCGCGCGGCAGGACTGGATCCGGGCCCTGGCCCTGGATCCCAAGCTCACCGCCGCGGGACAGCGGCTGGCGGAGCTGCAGGCCGCCGGGGCTCCCCCGGCGCGGAGCGCCGTGGTCGTGAAGTCCGCGGTGGCCGGCGCCATCCCCGGTCTAGCCCTCCAGGCGCCGGTCCTGCCGCGCGCCACCGGGGAGCTCTGGAGCCCGGTCTCCCGCGACCAGGTGCGCCTCCTCAGCCACGGCCCCGCCCTGGCCATCGCGGTGGTCGACCCCGCCGCGGCCACCCGGGCCCTGCCCCTGTCGGAGCTGTCCTATGCCCAGGAAGCCATGAAGGCGCTGGCCGGGCCCCTCACCGCCGAGCAGGAGCGGCAATGGGCCCGCAAGTGGCAGCCTTTTTTCGATTTTCCCGATCCGGCGGCCCTGGGCTACTTCCAGAAGCTGAATCCCATCCTGTCGGAGCTGCAATCTGTCCGCGCGGCCACGCACCAGGCAGCCCAGGACTTCGACGCCGCCTGGGCCGAAGCGGTGATGTCCCGCGCGGTGGGAGACGCCGAGGGGGCCGCCTCCGCCCTGGCCCAGGCGGACCGCCACGCCCAGGTCCTCCAGGCCGCCACGGCCAAGCTCGCCGACATCCAGAAGCGCGCCCAGGCCCTCGGCAATCCGCCCGATCCCGTGGCGGCCAAGGCAAAGGCCCGGGCCTGGAGCCGGAAGTGGGGCGGCGCCGGGCCCAGCGAGCTGGCCCGGCAAGCCTACCTCTGGCGCATCAGCGCCCTCATCGCCCTCAACGCGGACGGAAACTTCGGGGCCGCCTTCTCGAAGCTGAACGACCCCAAGAATCCCGTCTCCTACACGGGCTACTGGCCCGCGGACGAGGCCGCCTGGAGCCGCTGGCTCGAGGGTGGCAAGCAGGGCCCGGAGCCCCGGGGCCCCGCGCCGGCGGATGAGCTGAAACGGCAGGCCAACGCCTACATGAACAGCGTCTACGACACCACCGGGGTGGGCTTTTGCCTCTACAGCCACTTCGCCAAGAACGTGGCGGCGGATGTGGCCGTGCGGCAGGTTTTGCAGAAAGGGAAGGTGCGCCCCTGGCGGCTTCCCGGTTTCGTCCATGACGACGCGAAGTGCTCCTGGTGCAAGGGCAAGGCCACCGACGGGCCGGCCCCGCCCGCCGTGGCCGCCGCGGGCCCGGCCAGCGAGGCGGACGCGAAGGCGAAGCTGGAGACCCTCGCCGAGAAGGAGGACCTGATCCGCCTGATCCAGCGCGACCTGGCCCGGGACGAGGCCGAGTGGGGGCGGGAAAAGGACCCGTCGCGCAAGGAGGCGCTCTTCCTGCGCGTCCTCAACAACCGCAGCGCCCTCCAGCAGGAGCGGGATCTCCTCGCCAGCCTGAAGACCGGCGACTACGTCCACACCCGCACGCCCTCGGACGAGTACTGCCACGACCTCATGATCGTGCGCACCGTGGAGCACATGGAGGCCGTGGACGAGACCCGGCGCCTCGCCGCCGCGGTGGAGCGCATGGCGGCCAAGGCCGAGCCCGATCAGGTCGGGCAGCTCCAGGCCTTCGTGGGGCGCCAGATCACGGCGAAGGACCTCGCCGAGGGCAACGTGGCCAAGGCGCGCCAGGCCGCCCAGGCGGTCTTCGACACGGTGCAAGGCCGGCGTGAGCAGAAGGCCGCCGCGGCCCTCCAGGACGCGGTGGACTTCGAGGACTACGAACTGCGCGCCCAGCGGGTGAAGTCCATCGCCGGCGTCACCCTGCTGGTCACCGGCCTCGCGGCCCCGGCCTACGCCGAGGGCGCGGGCACCCTGATGAGCGTGGGCGGCAGCGGCCAGGGCGCGGTCACGGCGGTGAACATGCTGTACGGCGCCACCACGGGCGCCATCGACGGCGGGCCGGTGGAAGGGGTGAAGCAGACCATCGCCATGACGGGGATGCCCGGGATGGTGGCGGCGGAAATGATGACGGGCTACCAGCGGGGCGGCCTGGTCTCCTCGGGGGGCGTCACGGGGGCCCTGGAACGGGGGACTGAGGCCTTCCTCGCCGGCAAGTTGGTGGAGAGCGTGGCGACGAAGATCGGCGCCTGGTGGGTGGGCAAGGCCAAGGGCGCCGCCCCGCCGGTCCCCGCCGCCAAGCCCGGCCTCACCGTATCGGAGTTCGTGGAGGGCCAGACCTTCCAGCTGGCGAGGAACCTGTCCCAGCAGCGAATCCGCCAGTACCGGGAAACCGTGGAGCGCCTCAAGGCCGCGCGGGCCAAGGGCGCGGACGCCGCGGAACTGGCGGCCCTGGAGGCCCGCCGACTGCAGCAGGCCACCCGCCTCAACGAGGACTTCCTCGCCAAGCGGATCATGAAGGCCGACGGCAAGGCCGCGCGGGCGGGACGGGGGCCGGCCGCGGGCAGCGAGCTGGAGCAGGATTTCGCCCAGGGGGTGGAGACCATCCACCGCACCCAGGTGGATCCCGCCTTCCGAAAGGCCGTGAAGGACGCGGGCTACCACTGGCGGAAGAACACCCCCAAGGGCTGGCAGAACGCCGGGGAGCCCACCTTCAAGGACATCCGCCACGGCGATGCGGGAAAGACCCTCAACACGGACCGGGATCTGGCCCTGGAGGAGCTGAATCAGAACATGGACGGGTCCTACGTGCTCTTCAAGGGGAACAAGCCCGTCTCCCTGGACGAGGCCGAGAAGGACATGCAGCGCCTTTATGATCAGGCCTACCAGGGCGCCACTGGGGGCAATCCCCGGGCGGCCATGCAGACCATCACCACCTCGCGCTCCGGGGAGGCCTACAAGAGCCTGACCTACACCGCCCTCACCAAGCCCGCCCACCTGGGCCGCATCAAGAAGGGCTGGGCGGAACAGGCCACGGAGGTGCTGAAGCACAAGGTCGGCCACGCCGGCGCGGGGCAGGGGGACTTCGCCACCCTCTACAAGAAGATCGATGGGGCCAACCAGGCCGCCAAGGACATCGAGAAGCGCCTCCTGCCGGTCCTCCAGGCCAACCGGGCCAAGGCCACCGGGCAGAAGGCCTTCGAGATCGGCGAAGACATGCAGCGGTTCAAGGAGATCCAGCGGGCTCTGGAGGAGGTGGAGCGGGATCCCGTGGGCGCCAGCCGCCGCCTCAAGGTCCTCACGGGCCTCGATAGCATCGGCGAAGTCTCCGACCTCGTGAGCAAGCGCTTCCTTGGGGGGGTGAAGCTGCAATGACCGGACGGCCCCGCCCTACCTCGCCAGCCGCGGCATCCGGAGGATGAAGCTGGACCCGAGCCCCGGCCCCTTGCTGGTGGCCCGGATCTCGCCGCCATGGCGCTGGACGATTTCCTTGCAGAGGAAGAGGCCGAGGCCCGTGCCTTGGACCGCCCGGGTCATCTCGTCCCCCACCCGGTAGAAGCGCTGGAAGATCCGCGCCTGTTCCTTGGGGGGGATGCCCAGGCCCTTGTCGGAAACCACGATGACCGCCTCCTCCCGGTCCCCGTCCAGGGTGATGGTGGTCTCCCGCGGCGCCGCGGCGTACTTATAGGCGTTGGAGAGGAGGTTCTCCAGGGCCGTGCCCAGGGCCTTGGGGTCCGCCATGGCCCAGATGCCCATGCCCAGCTCCATGCGCAATCCCAGGGCCCCGGCCCCGAGCCGCTGGTCCATGCCTTCGGCCACCGCGCTGATCCAGGGGCCCAGCTCCAGGGGTTCGGGGCGGAGGTCGAAGCTGCCGGCGTCGGCCCGGGCCACGTCCAGCAGGTTGGCCACTTGGGTGGTGAGGCGCTCCAGGTCCTGGTCCATCAGGCTGTGGACCCGGACCTTCTGCTCTTCGCTCAGCTCCCGGGTGAAGAGGGTCTCCATCCACACCCGGAGGGAGGCGATGGGGGTCTTCAACTCATGGGTGACCGACGCGATGAAGTTGCGCTGGCGCAGCTTCAGGTCCATCTCGCTGTTGAGCTTCCGGTAGATGTAGGTGAGGCCCAGCAGCACGCCCAGGGCCATGAAGGCCCCCTGGCCGGCGGTGCGCCAGAGGGCGCGGGTGCGCTCCAGCTCCAGGGCGCGGATGGGTTCGGGGCGCAGGGAAAGGTAGGCCACGCCGTCCACCAGCCAGGGATCGTCCACGTCCTTGGGCTCGAGCACCACCTCTACCTGAGGGAAGGCCTGCTCGATGGCGGCCTTCCGCTGCGGCAGGGGCACGTCCACGCTGAAACCCTCGATGATGCCGGGGTGGGAGGGGTTGGCCCGGAGCTGGGAGGAGCGGGCCAGGCTCAGGAGCACGGAGCAGTCGTACTGCCAGGCCTCCGCCCGGCCGGCCTTCAGGCGCGCCACACGCTCCTCCTGGAAGCGCCGGGACTCCCGGACCTGGATGCTGATCCACCAGGCCAGCTGGCTGCCCAGCAGCACCGCCACGCTCCAGAAAATGAGGCGCTGGATGGCAAAACGCTTCAGCCGGGTGGTCATGGGTCCATTGTGCCGCCGGATCTGCTTCCAAGGGCGGGCCGCCTTCGTCATGCTTGGTCAACCCATGACCGGCGACCTTCCCAAACTCCCAGCCGGGTCCCCTCCCGCGCCGCAGCCTGGAAAGTCCGGGTCGGGTGCTTCCCATTCCGGCCTGTCGCAGCAGGGCTCCTCCGGGGCCCGGCCCACGCCGCCGGTGCAGCCGGGCTCCGAGGCCCTGATGCAGCTCATGCGCCTCCAGCGGCTGCTCTCCCAGCAGAGCCAGGAGATCCAGGAGCTGAAGGCCAAGCTGGGCCGCCGTTCGCACCAGATGTCCGTCCTGCAGCACGTGGCGGAAGTGCTGACGGCGACGCCGAAGGCCTCCCAGGTGGCGGACGTCATCGCGGAGGTCCTGGCGGCGGAGTTCCACAGCGCCCGGTCCATGGTCTGGGTCCTGGAGGACATCGGCGAGTCCTTCGTGCCCCGGGGCGCCATCGACGTGCCCAAGGGGCTGTGGGGGGAGCTGCGGCTGCCCGCCCCGAACCCCTTCCCCGACGCGCCCCTGGTGCTCTTCCAGAGCCAGTGGATGGATTCCAGCCTCAGCCACCCGGCCCTCGACCTCCTGCGGGGCACGGACCGCCACATGCTCTACTTCGTGCCCTTCGAGCACCAGCTCCTGCTGCTGGGCTTCGCGGTGCTGGCCATCCCCAAGGAGATCCGGCTGGAGACCGAGGACTTCGATTCCCTCGCCATCCTCCAGCGGCAAGCCTCGGTGAGCATGTACGCCGCCTGGCTGATCCGGGACCTCTCCGAGCAGCGGGACACCCTGCAGTCCCAGGCGGGCGCCCTGGAGCAGGCCAACACGGCCCTGCGGGAGGCGGACCAGCTCAAGAGCGAGTTCCTGGCCCTCACCAGCCACGAGCTGCGCACGCCCCTCACCGGCATCCTCGGCTTCACCCGGCTCGTGCTGGACAAACTCTACGAGGACGAGACGGAGATGCAGCAGATGCTCTCCGACAGCTACCACTCGGGCCAGCACCTGCTCTCCCTCCTCAACGACATCCTCGATCTGGCGAAGATCGAGAGCGGCCGCCTCGAGCTGCGCATCGAGCCCTACAACCTCTTCGCCCTGCTGGAGGAGGTGAAGCCCATCGCCGAGGCCTATCCCCGCCGGCCCGGCGTGGCCCTCAAGTGGCCGGCCCACGAGGCGGACTTCCCGGACGTGAAGGTGGATCCGAGCCGGCTCAAGCAGGTGCTCCTAAACCTCCTCTCCAACGCCCTGAAGTTCACCAAGGACGGCTCCGTGAGCGTCCAGCTGGAGCGGGACCCCGAGACCGTGAGCATCTCCGTGGTGGACACGGGCATCGGCGTGAGCCCGGAAGGGCAAAAGCGGCTCTTCCAGAAATTCGCCCAGGCGGAGGGCGGCCATGCCCGGGAGTACGGCGGCACGGGCCTCGGCCTCGTCATCTGCAAGCACCTGATGGAAATGATGGGGGGAAGCGTGGCCCTGTTCAGCGAAGGCTCCGGCCTGGGCTCGACCCTGACCATCCAGATGCCCATCGCCTGAGCCGCCATGGCCGAGGACATCCGACC
>JBGAST010000044.1:0-27743 GCA_044229575.1 Holophagaceae bacterium
GGACATCCCGCCCCCGCCGCCCCAGGGCATCCGGCCTCGCCCGGGCCCCCTCCTGATCCAGCTCGCCGCCGGCATGGCCATCGACGTGGACGCCTCCATCGATCTGCGGGGGCATTCCATCTCCGACGCGAAGGAGCGGTTGCGGGAGCGGATCGCCGACGGCCTCGCCATGGGCTGGCGGACCCTGCACGTGAACCTCGGCCCGGGCGAGGCCCTGAAACAGGGTTTCCTCGCCTTCCTGGCCTCCCCGGCCGCCAGCGCGGTCCAGCGCTACGCCCAGGCCCCCGTCCCCATGGGCGGCCCCCAGGCCTGGATCCTCTACCTGGGCGTGCCTGGCGCCTGATCCCCGAACCCCTCCCATCCTGGAGAATCCATGAGCCTGCTCGTGGTTGGCAGCGTCGCCTTCGACGATCTCGAAACCCCCTTCGGCCGCCGGGACGACGTGCTCGGAGGGTCGGCCACCTACTTCTCCCTCAGCGCCAGCCATTTCGCGCCAGTGCGGGTGGTGGCGGTGGTCGGGGACGACTTCGGCCCGGAGCAGATGCGGGTGTTCGCGGACCGTCGCATCGACCTCCTGGGCCTGGAACGCCGGCCGGGGCGGAGCTTCCATTGGAAGGGGGCCTACGGCTACGACCTGAACGAGGCCCAGACCCTCGACACCCAGTTGAACGTCTTCGCCGACTTCCACCCGGTCCTGCCGGAGTCCTACCGGCGGAGCCCCTTCCTCTTCCTGGGCAACATCCACCCAGCCCTCCAGCTCGACGTGGTGCGGCAGATGGCCGAGAGGCCCTCCATCGTCGCCCTGGACACCATGAACTACTGGATCCGGGACTACCGGGAGGAATTGGCCCGGGTCCTGCGGGAGGTGGACGTCCTCCTGGTGAACGAGGCCGAGGCCCGGGCCCTCACCCGGGAGCACAACCTGGTGAAGGCCTACCGGAAGATCCGGGAGGACGGACCGCGCATCCTGGTGGTGAAGCGGGGGGAGTACGGGGTCATGCTCTTCACCCCCGACGCCATCTTCTCGGCCCCGGCCTACCCCCTGGAGGACGTCTTCGATCCCACCGGGGCCGGGGACACCTTCGCCGGCGGCTTCCTGGGTTCCCTGGCGGCGGCGGGGAAAACCGATATCCCTTCGCTGAAACGGGCGGTCTTGGCAGGATCCGTGCTGGCCAGTTTCACGGTGCAACAATTTGGCACTGAGTGCCTTCAAACCGTCTCTCAGCAGGAGCTTTCAGGTCGCCTGCAACGTTTTTCCGACATGATGCGTATTGACGAACTATAATGTCGCCAACTCTTCCTAGGGGGATGTGATGCCTCAGCGCAACTGGCTGCGTGCAGTCGTAATGGTGTCCTGCGCCGCAGTGGCGGCTTCGGCGCAGGATGCGCCCAAGCCCGAAACCCCCAAGTCCGAGGCGCCCAAGGGGGGTGAAACCCTCAAGGTGGAAGCCCACCGCTCCCGCTGGGACTATCCCAAGGAAATCACCCTCACCGGTGAGCAGAAACTCCACATCGTCAAACCGGGGGACACTTTCTGGGGCCTTTCCAGCCACTACCTAGGCAATCCCAGGGCCTGGGCGCAGATCTGGGATCTCAACAAGTGGGTGAAGGATCCCCATTGGATCTACCCCGGGGATCCCCTCATCGTGGATGGTTCCCGGGTCGCCGTGGGCAAGGCCGAGGCTCCCGATTCCGTCACCCCCGCCCCCGAAGCCAAGGAAAGCACGCCGGACCTGGCGCCCCAGGAGGCCGTGGACGTGACCCCGGACCTCACGACGGTGCCGGCCCGCACCCGGACCCTCAACACGACCCGGGATGAGCTGGCCTTCGGGTTCCAGGACTTCCTGCGGCTGCCCTACCTGGCCCCGAAGGGCGCCGAGGCGGCCTATCGGGCCATGGGCGCCATGAAGATCGCGGGCGTGAAGGATGTCTCCAGGCACAACTTCATGGACGGGGAAGTGGTCTACCTCGACGGCGGGACGAACCGCGGCGTCAAGGTGGGGGACCGCTACCTGATCCTCAAGACCGTGGTCAAGCGCCTCTACCATCCCACCGACGTCGGGAAGCGGAACTCCCTCGGGGACGTGGTCCAGCAGGTGGGCATCCTGCGGGTCACCGTCGTCAACCCCAAGGGCTCCGTGGCGGTCATCGAACGCTCCCTCGACTCCGTGGAGATCGGCGATGCCGTCGTGACCTTCACCGAGCCGTCAAACATGGTCCTCAAGCTGCGGACGGACGTGGAAGAGCCCGTGCGGATCCGGGACCTCGGCCACGTGATCTACGCGAAGGACGGCAGGACCGCAACCGGCAGCGGCGACATGGTGATCGTGGACAAGGGCTCCGCCGACGGCCTCCAGGTCGGCGACATCCTGCTCGCCGTGCGCTTCCGGTCCTTCCCCGTCACGGAATCGAAGATCGAGGCCAAGCGCGAGACGGAGAAGGCCAGCCACTACCTTGGCCAGGTGATCGTGGTGAAGGTGAACGACACCTCCGCCACCTGCCGGGTCATCCGCTCCGTGAACGAAGTCAACATCGGGGACTTGGTCACGCGCTGAGGCCGCCCCATCCAGGACCGACGCTCCGGGCCCCCCGGAGCGTCTTCATGCCTGGGGATGGGCCTCCACCACCCAGCGCCGCCCCCGGCGGGGGAGTTCGTAGGGATGGCCCTGGACCGTCCATCCCGGAGGCCGGGGCTCCGCCTCCCACTCTGGCCCCTTGAGGCCCAGGAAGGGGCTTCCCGGCCGCCCCAGGCGCTCCCACCAGCCCAACAGCCGGGCCAGGGGCGCCAGGGCCTTTGCCACACCGAGGTCCGCGTCCAGGCGAGCCAGCTCCTCGAAACGCGCCGCCACCGGCGAGAGATTCCCGAGCCCGAGCTCCAGGCAGGCCTGGCGGAGGAAGGCGATCTTCTTTTTCGAGCTGTCCACCGCCAGGATTTCGAGATCGGGACGGCTCAAAGCCAGGACCACGGCGGGTATTCCCATACCCGTGCCCAGATCCGCCACCCGGGCGCCGGCGGGCAGGCTGGCGAGGTGGGGAAGCAGGGCGCAGGAATCGATCAGCAGCTCCTCCCGCCGGCTTTCCACCGGCAGGGAGGTCAGGGCATGGATGCGGTTCCAGCGGTTCAATAGCTGCAGGTAACGCTCCAGGGGCGCTTCAAGCTCATGGGGAATGCTGGGGACCATCGGATTGATCCTAGCTCATCGAAGCGGCGCGAAAGGCCGGAGCATTGTTTTCACAGAAGTGTTGCCGATCGAAAATAATAACTTATTTAATAATAATATTTATATTATTGATGTCGCGAAAATCCAAGATTGATGAAGCTCCTTGAAAGATCCAACATGCAAACCAATCAATTGACATCAAAGGATATCGGATCAATTCTTTTATCCCCATCACCGCCCGGCTGGAGTGGTTTACATGAGCGCAGACGACATGACGTTTCGAGTGGATTGGTCAAGCCGTAGTAAATTGCGGGGCCCCGGGGAAGGCTCCCTGGGGGAGCTGCTCACCCGGCTCCGGGAGCGCCTCGCCCCCCACGCCATGGGCGTGGGCATCACCTACGTGGATGACCGGGCCATGCGGCGCCTCAACCGGGAACACCGGGGCATCAACCTGACCACCGACGTGCTCAGCTTCCCCGCCGAACCCGAGGCGGGGGCCTACCCCCACCTGGGCGATCTGGTCATCAGCCTGCCGGTGGCGGAGAAGATGGCCAAAAAGCTCGGGGTCAGCCGGCGGCGGGAAGTGGAGACCCTGGTGATCCACGGGTTCCTGCACCTTTGCGGCTACGACCACGAAAAGGACCAGGGGGAGATGCTCGCCCTCCAGGCCCAGCTCGAACAGGAGTTCCTCGACGCCGAGCCCCTGCCCATGTCCCTGCGGCGCGGGCGCAAGCCGGGCAGCAAGGTGAAGGTGCTCAAGGACGGTTCCAAAGTGGTGGTGACGGGTCGGGCCGCCGCCGCCCTGCGCCAGAAGGAGGCCGTCGAGAAGGTGGCGGCCAAGACCTCGGCCTCCAAGGCCAAGGGGCGGGCCGCCGCCGGCAAGGACGGCCGGCTCGCGGCGGAAAAGCCCAAGCGCGGGCCCGGCCGGCCGCGCAAGGCCCGTCCAGAGGTGGTGGAGGCCACGGCCCGCCGGGTGCCGCGCCGGCGCAAGGCGGCCAAGCCCCGGAGCGGTGTCATCGCCTGAAGCGCCGCGGGATCCCGAAAACCTCGCGTGGTCCTGAAGCCCCGAAGCCGGTAAAATCGCGTTTTGGCCCCGCCCCGGGTGCCATCCGCGGAGTCGAACTTGCTCAACCTCCTGGCGGGCCTCGGCCTCGCCCTCCTGGTTTCCGTCCTCGCCTGGGGGCTCAGCATCACCCAATGGGTGGGCGTGCCCGCGGGCCTCGTGGCCGGCGCGGCCCTGTTCATCTACCTCGGCCGGAGGGTGCAGCAGAAGATCGAAGCCATCTTCGCCCGGGCAGGGGAGCTCCTCAAGAAACAGAAGTGGGAAGAGGCCCTCAAGGTGATGCGGGAGGGCTACGCCTTCTCCCGCCAGCAGTTCCTGGTGAAGGGCAGCATCGACGGCCAGATCGGCGTCGTGCAGTACCTGCGCCAGAAGAACGAGGAGGCCGAGCCCTTGCTGAGATCCGCCTCCATGCAGCACTACATCGCCAAGGGCATGCTGGGCATCCTCCAGTGGAAGCGCGGGGAGAAGAAGGCCGCCCGGGAAACCTTCGACCTGGCCCTCAAGACCGCCAAGAAGGAGAGTCTGCTCTACGCGGTATACGCATACGTCCTCAACGAGATGGGCGACCGGGACCGGGCCATCTCCGTCCTCAACGATGGCCTGAAGGTGTGCAAGGGCGACGAGCGCCTGGCCACCAACCGGAGCCTGCTGCAGAACGGCAAGGCCATGAAGATGAAGCTCTACGGCGAGCAGTGGTACCAGTTCATGATCGAGCGCCCCATGCTCCGCCAGGAGCCGCCCCCCTACGCCCGCATCAGCCGCAAGGCCATGCGCGGCTGATCCCACCGATTCCCGACACCTGCCTTCAGTCCCCCGATCCAGGAGCGAACCATGTCCGGTCATAGCAAGTGGTCCACCATCAAGCACAAGAAGGGCGCCCTGGACGCCAAGCGCGGGAAGCTCTGGACCAAGATCCTCAAGGAGATCACCGTGGCGGCCCGCCTGGGGGGCGGGGACGTGGCGTCGAATCCGCGCCTGCGCCTGGCGGTGGACACCGGCAAGGCCGCCAACCTCCCCAAGGACAACTGGGAGCGCGCCATCAAGAAGGGCACCGGCGAACTGGAGGGCGTGACCTACGAGGAGGTCACCTACGAGGGCCGCTTCCCCGGCGGCGTGGCCATCATCGTGGAGGCCATGACCGACAACAAGAACCGCACCACGCCGGAGATCCGCAGCTACTTCGCCAAGTTCAACGGCGAGCTCGGGACCGTGGGCAGCGCGGCCTACCTCTTCACCAAGCAGGGCCAGATCGTCGTGGACGCCGAAGTCAGCGAGGACAAGGTGATGGAGGTGGCGCTTGAGGCCGGCGCCGACGATGTGCAGGACGAGGGCGGCGCCTGGGTGATCCAGACCAGCCCCGAGAGCTACCAGGTGGTGAAGGACGCGGTGGACGCCGCGGGCCTGCCGGTCATCGAGGCGAAAATCATCATGGCCCCCAGCACCTCCGTTGAGCTCTCCCCGGACAAGCTCAAGTCCTTCCTGAAGTTCGTGGACCTCGTGGAGGACAATGACGACGTTCAGAACCTGTGGCACAACGCCGAGTACGATGAGGACGAGGCGGGCTGAAGCCTCTGCCTTCGCGCGAAACGGCTCCCGCGGGAGCCGTTTCCATGCCTGGAACGCGAGGTAGGTGCTAGCCTTGGCGCCAAATCCCATCCATCGCGAGGCGTCCATGTCCCTGACCAAGCGCGCGTCCGCCGAGTTCCTCGGCACCTTCTGGCTCACCCTCGGCGGCTGCGGCAGCGCAGTGATCTCCGCCGCCTTCCCCCAGGTCGGCATCGGCCTGCTGGGGGTCTCCTGGGCCTTCGGCCTCGCGGTCATCACGGCGGCCTACGCCCTGGGGCCCGTCTCCGGGGCCCACCTGAACCCCGCGGTGACCTGCGGCCTCCTGGCCGCCGGCCGCGTGGACACCAAGGACCTCCTGCCCTACGTCCTGGCCCAGGTGGGTGGAGCCATCGCCGCGGCTGGGACCCTCTACTACATCGCCAGCGGCCGCCCGGGCTTCGAGCTCGGCGGCTTTGCCGCCAACGGCTTCGGCGCCCACTCGCCGGGGCAGTACTCCCTGGTCGCGGCCTTCGTGTGCGAAGCGGTACTCACCTTCATGTTCCTCATCGTCATCCTCGGCGCCACGGACCGCCGCGCACCGGAGGGTTTCGCCCCCATCGCCATCGGCCTCTGCCTGGTGCTCATCCACCTCATCAGCATCCCCGTCACCAACACCTCCGTGAATCCGGCCCGCAGCACCGGTCCGGCCCTGTTCGTGGGGGGCTGGGCCCTGCAGCAGCTCTGGCTCTTCTGGGTGGCGCCCATCCTGGGGGCGGTGGCGGCGGGGTTCGCGTATCCGGCGGTCTTCGAGGAGTGAGGCCCGCGGCCCCCGGCACTCCAACGATCCAGGGATGGAGCGGCACCCCGGGATCGGAAATTCGCAAGGAGGGGCCAAGGCCGGATTCCGTCATGGAACCCGGCCCAGGTCCACCTGCCACCTGGCAGTTCTACTGCGGCTTGACGACCGGCAGCTGGCCGGTGGTGTTCGTGTCCTGCAGGAAGGCCTGGTAGCCGCCCCCGGCGGTGCGCAGGGTGAAGGTCGCCCGCCGGATCGCGGGGGAGTAGAAGCCGTACAGCGCCTGGCCGGGCGCGGTGGGCCAGGGCAGCACGATGGTGCCGTTATTGACGGTTGGCGTGGCCGTCCCGGTGTAGTTGCCGGTCAGGGGGCCGGTGAGGACGTCCATGGACCAGGCGCCGCTGGTGCTGTTGAGCCACACGCGGCTGCGCAGCTGATCATCCTCGAAGTAGAGGTTGAAGGCGGGGCCGCAGCCCGGGGTCAGGAAGTCGTAGCCGAGGGTGTAGGTGTTGCCGGTGCGGTTGGCGGTGGGATCCTGCACCACGACCACCACGGTCTGCCCGGCGGCAACCGAGACGCTCAAGCCCTGCGGCGTGCTGCTGACCGAGCTGCTCCCGGAATCCGCCATGTAATTGGTCCCGAAGGCATTCGGGTCGAAGGTGCCGTTGTAGACCATCAGGTGCGCCTGGACGGGGGCGACGATGGACATGGTCACGCACTGGGTGGATCCCGTGGCGTTGATCAGCTGGTAGGTGTCGAAGTAGTAGGGCCCCGTTCCAAACGTCCCGGGAAAGGCCTTGGGGACGGCGCAGGAGGAAGGAGTCCCATCCCGGAAGATCCGGACGGCCGAATTCCCCGTGGCCTCGCAGGAGCCTCCGGAGCCGCTGCCGATGATGCCGTTGATGGAGGCCGCCGGCACCGCGATGGGCGCGGGCTGGGTGGAGAGGAGCCTGGATGATGAATCCAGGTCGTTCGAGCTTTGGGCCGCACCGGGCAGGGCGAAGAGCAGGGCGGCAAGCAGGAGTCGCCAAGGCTTGGTCATGGGACCACCTCAGAAAGGAGTGGAGGCACGCCCCCGGCGTGCTTCCGGGACGGAGGGAGAGGGTGGCTGTTGGGGGTCAGCCTTGAGCAGGAAGCCTGCTATTGAAATCATTGAGGTGCCTGGGTGAGCGGCAGGTCATTGAAATCCGTGGAGCGGGGCCTGTCAATGGATTGAATTGCCTATGAAAAAAAGATTTAGCACTCGAGTGCCAGACCGCCATCCCGGGCGGCCCTGTGGCGCTCCATTCGAATTCTTGTCCGCCCCCAGGCTTCGAAACCTGACACCAGCCGGGCTCAGGCGAGGGCGTTCCGCCGGCTCCAGGTTTCCAGCAGGACCCGGGTGACCGTGAAGATGACCGGGCCCAGGATCAGGCCCGAGGGCCCCAGAACGAGGAGCCCGCCGACGATGGACACGAAGGCGACCACGCTGTGCAGCTTCAGCCGCCTGCCCACCAGGATCGGATAGAGCAGGTTGTCGATGCCGCCCACCACCACCGCGCCCCAGAGGGTGAGCAGCAGGGCCCTGCCCACGCTGCCTTCCAGCCCCAGGAAGAGGGCCGCGGGCACCCACACGATGAAGGCGCCGAGCACCGGCACCACCGCCAGCAGGCCCATGACCACGCCCCAGAGCAGGGGTTCCGGCAGGCCGAGCCACCAGAACATCAAGCCGCCCAGGGCGCCCTGCACGGCGGCGACGGCGAGGGTGCCATAGACGGTGGCGTGGACGGTATCGTAGACGTCGCTGAAGACGCGGTCCATGTCCGGCTTCGGGAGCGGCGACAGGGCGCGCAAGGCCTGGAGGATCACGGTCCGGTCCCGCAGCAGGTAAAACAGCACGTAGAAGGTCACGACCAACCCCACCAGCTGGAGCAGGGAGCCCCGGAGGAAGGCGGTGGCGGTGCCGGTCAGCCAGGCCGCCGCGGACTGGGCGGTGCCCGGGAGATCGAACTGCTGCTCGACCCAGCGCCCGATGGAGGCCAGCCGGGGATGGGCCTCGAAGACCTGGCGCCAGGCTCCGGACACGACCAGGGTCTTCACGGAATCCGCCCCATCGGCGGCTTCGCGGATGATCCGGTCGAGGACGAAGGTGGCCGGCACGACCACCACCAGCGCGATCACCAGGACGCAGAGGGCCGCGGCGAGGGTGGGGCGCTTCACCTTCGCCTCCAGCCACCGCTGCATCGGATCGAAGAGGACCGCGAGGGCCAAGGCCCAGGCCAGGGCCGGGAGGAAGGGAGCCGCCATGCGGAGGCAGAAGTAGAGCCCGCCTCCCGTCAGGACCATCAGGACCAGGGCATGCACGTGGATGGGCGAGCCCCAGTCGCTCGCGGTGAGCGCGGCGGCCTTCGTGGTTTCGGGTTCGTCCATCGTCGGCCTCGCAGTCGATGCACCCAAGGCTCGGATCCTGGATCACGGTAGCAGGCCCCGGGCGGCGCTCGGGGCGGGCCCTAGCTTCAGTCCGCCGCGCCGGTCCCGAAGCGCCGCTCCGGCGGCACCGGCTCCGGCAGCAGGAGCCCCGGTGGGAAGCCCAGGGCCAGGCGCACGCGGGCGATGCTGGGGTGCACCGAATTGTCCGCGCGGCGGATGAGGAGGGGCGCCGCGGCCTGGGGAAAGCCTTCGTGGGCGTTCACGGCCTCGGGCAGGTCCGCGGCCCGTGAACCCGCGAAAAAACGCAGGCCGTAGGGCTCGCCCTCCTTGAAGATCACGTCCTGGGTGTTGAGCCGGGTGAGGCCGGCGTCCCGGTAGGCGGCTTCGGCGCGCTCCACCTGATCCAGGGGGAAGACGCAGGCGAAGAGGCCTCCCGGCGCCAGCAGGCCGGCGGCGGCCAGCGCGTAATCCGCGATGGTGCCGCGCACTTCGAGGCGCGCCGGGATGGCCTGGGGATGCTTGGCCTCCACCCGCGAGCCCAGGGGCCAGTAGGGCGGCGAGCCCGTGACCAGGTCGAAGGGGCCGTGGGCCGCCAACTGGCCGTCCCGGAGGTCGCCCTCGTGGATGTGGACCCGGTCCTCCAGGCCGTTGTAACGGATGCTCTTCCGCGCCAGGCGCACGCTGATGGCCTGGGCCTCCACCGTGTGCAGTACCGCGCCCGGGCAGCGCCAGGCCAGGGTCATGGCCACGCTGCCGATCCCCGAACCCAGGTCCGCGGCCTTGTCCACCCGCGGACACCAGCAGGACGCGAACCAGCCCAGGAGGATGTCGTCCACGCTGAAGCGGTGGCCCTTCTCGTACTGGAAGATGCGGCTGTGGCCGCAGAGGAAGTCCAGGCTCTCGCCCTCCTCGGGTTCCACGCCGCCGGGGACGCGGGGGCCCGGGCGGGTCCAGCCCTTGAAGGTGGAATCAGGCATCCGGAGACGCTTCCGCCGCCCCGTCCGAAGGCTCCGGCTCCGGCTCCGGCTCCGGCGCCTCGATCTCATGGCTTCCGTCGAAGAGGGAATCCTCCGGCAGGGGCTCCAGCTGGGCCAGGGCGGTGGCTTCCAGGGTGCCTTCGCCGAAGTCCGCGAGGCGGGGCAGGTCGTGGAGGCCCTTGAGCCCGAAGTGCACCAGGAAGTTCTGGGTGGTGGCGTACATCATGGGGCGGCCCACGACGGAACGCCGGCCGGCCATGGTGATGAGCTCGCGCTCCAGGAGGCTCTTGATCTGGTTCGCCGACGACGTGATGCCGCGGATGTCGTTGATCTCGGTGATCGTGATGGGCTGGCGGTAGGCGATGATGGCCAGGGCCTCGATCTGGGCCGGCGTGAGGCGGCCGCTGCGGATGGTGGTGACCAGCTTGCTCACCAGGCGCTGGTAGTGGGGCGCCGTGGCCATGCGCCAGCCGCCGCCGATCTCCACCAGGCGCAGGCCCGAGGGCGGCTGGAGGCGCTCCTGCAGCTTCTCCAGGCCCATGCGCAGGGCCCCCTCCGGGAAGCCCGTCAGGTCCCGCAGCCGCGCGATGTCCATGACCTCGCCGCTGGCGGTGAAGAGGGCCTCCAGGGCCCCGGCGAGATCGCCGCCCTCATCCCAGAGGGGCTCGTGCTCGAAGAGTTCTTCTTCGGCCTTCGCTTCGCCCTCCACGGGCTCGATGTCCGGGGATCCGAAAGCCGGGTTCACCTCCGGGTGCTCCTCGAACATCTTCGTCTGGATGGCGTCGGCGTCCTCGGGGAGGGGCACGATGGGATCGCTTTCCTCGGGCATCGGAATCTCGCTCATTGGAACGCTCCCAGGCGCTGGCCCACCTTGATGTCGCCCTCGCTCCGCCGGACCTTCCAGTCCTTCGCGCGGGGGCCGCCGATGAGCAGGACCACGGTGGAGCCGAATTCGAAGGTCCCGAGGTCGTCGCCGGGGGCGCAGGGCAGCTGGGCCACCGGGAAGGCCCCATCCTTCGGCAGCCGCTTCCCCTCCAGCCAGCGGTCGGCGATCACGACGCCGCCCACGTGGGTGGCGCCCACCAGCACCGCGGCCACCTCCAGGCCCTCGTCGGGGCCCGTGCCCGTGGCCACCCAGGTGGCGCGGCGGTTGCGCTCGTAAAGCCGGGGGACGTGGTTCGTGCTGGCGTCGTTCACGGGCCAGAGCTCCCCCTCCACCCGGCCCACGGCGCTCACGATCCCCTGCAGGGGCACGTGGATGCGGTGATAGTCCTTGGGAGCGAGGTAGAGGGTGAGGAAGTGCCCACCCTCGAAGCGGGAAGACGCGGGGTCGTGTTTGAGCAGTTCGGCGATGCGGTAGGGCAGGCCCTTGGCCTGGATGGCCAGTCCTTGGGTGATGGCGCCGCTGGCGATGATCCGCGCGTCCACAGGGCTGTTGAGGGCGCCGGGGACCAGCGCGTCCTGGGGGCGCAGGCCCGGCTTCAGGCGCCGGGTGAAGAAGTCCTGCAGGCCCGTGTAGTCCCGCAGCGGCTTCTCGGCCTCCCCCACGTTGGCGCCGTAGCGCCTTGCGAAGCAGCCCAGGATCGGTTCCCGGAGGGAGGCGGGAAGGCTTTGGTTCGCCGCCCAGCCCACCGCGGCGCTGCCCAGCTTCTTGGGGTAGAAGCGCAGCAGGTACAGGGACAGGGGCCAGCCGGACATAAGCCCCCAGACTACCATTCCGAGGGCGCCCGCCAGAAGGCCGAAAGCCGCGCGGCGCCTTGCTCTGCTTCCGGTGGAAGGGCCCATGAATCCTTTCCGGACCCGGCGGGCCCTGGTCCATCATGGACGATTCCCCGAGGGCCCATGTTCACCCGCGCCATCCTCCGCAGCCCCGGTCCCGACGCCGCCGACGGGATCACCACCGCCGGCCTCGGGCCGCCGGACCTGGATCTGCTCCGGGCCCAGCACGAGGCCTACGGAGGGGCCCTGGCCGGGCTGGGCCTGGAACTGGAGATCCTGCCGCCCCTGGCGGGCCATCCCGACGCCTATTTCGTCGAGGACGCGGCCCTCGTCTTCCCAGAGATCGGCGTGGTCACCCGCCCCGGCGCCCCGGCCCGGCGGGGCGAAGCGGCCGCCCTGGCGCCGGTGGTGGCCCGGCACCGCAGCCTCGCGCGCATCGAGGCGCCCGGCACCCTGGACGGCGGGGACGTGCTGGCGGTCGGGCAGACCGTCTTCATCGGCCTCTCGGAGCGGACGAATCCCGAGGGCGCGGCACAGCTCCGGAGGCTTCTCGAGCCCTTCGGCTACGACTGCCGGACTGTGCCCGTCGGGGAGGGCCTGCACTTCAAGTCCAGCGTCACCTGGGTCGGCGGAACCACCCTCCTGATGGCGGAGGCCTTCGCCGATCGTCCCGAATTCACAGGCTTCGAGCGCCTTCGCGCGCGGCCCGGCGAGGAATACGCCGCCAACACCCTCTGGATCAACGGGACGCTGCTCACGCCGAAGGGCTTTCCCGACACCCTGGCGAAGCTGGAGGAGCTGGGACTGCCGGTTCTGGAGCTCGACACCAGCGAGGCGAGGCGGATGGACGGCGGGCTGACGTGCATGTCGCTGAGGTTCTGAGGCGGCGGGAAGGTGGTGGCCGCGGCGATTCCTGCGGGCAGCTGGTATTCACTCCGGCCCTGCGGGCCTCCCTTCCGCGCCCGCCGTTCAAACCCCCCACGCTCCGCCCGAACGAAAAAGACCGCCCGGGGGCGGCTTTTTCTGGCGGAGAGTGGGGGATTCGAACCCCCGATAGGCTTTGGACCTATACACGATTTCCAGTCGTGCTCCTTAAACCGCTCGGACAACTCTCCGGAGGTCTCCCGAATGCAGGAAGAGCCAGCCTATCACGGGGCTGGGGCTCGGCCAAGGGCGGGTTCCGGGGAGCAGGGCTCCGCCGGGGAACAAAGCCGCGCCTGGCGCATCCCCTAGGCATCAGGCCACGATGGCCCTCAGGAGCAACCCATGAAGAAGTTCATCCTCCCCGTCCTCGCCGCCACCGTCTTCGGTGTCTCCCTCATGGCCGCCACCTCCGGCGAGACCAAGGGCGGCAAGAAGGAATGCGGGGCCTGCTGCAAGGACGCCAAGGAGTGCAAGGACGCGAAGGCCAAGGATGCCAAGGCCGGCAAGCCCGAAGCCCCCAAGGCCTGAGGCCCTCGGCTCCAGGCAGGACCGCGGATGACCCGGGCCGGGCGCGAAGGACTTGTGGCAGGGCATCTCGATGCCCTGCATGCCTTCGCCCTGGCCTGGACCCGCAACGGCGACATGGCCGGGGACGTGGTGCAGCGGACCTTCCTCAAAGCCTTCGAGAAGCTGCACCAGCTCCGGGATCCCGCCGCCGCGCGCAGCTGGCTGGTGGCCATCCTCCGCAACGAGATCGCCCACGAATACCGTGGGCGCATGCGCCTCGTGGCCTGGGACGGTGCGGACTTCGATGGCCTCGCCGGGGAGTCCGTCCAGGATGAAGGGGTGGATCCCTCCCTGCTGGCCGCCCTGCCCGGCGCCCTCGACCAGCTGCCCGACCCCGCCCGGGAGATCCTGCTGCTCCGTTTCCAGCAGGACCTTTCCTACGAACAGATCTCCGAACTCCTGGGGCTGCCCCTGGGCACCGTGCAGAGCCGTCTGCACCGCGCCAAGGCGGCCCTCAAAGTCCTCCTCACGGGCCTGCCCGCCGGGAAATCCACGGCAGGAGGTGTCGCATGACCCCAGCCACTCCGCCCTTCGAAGACCAGCTCCGGCGCGTCCTCGCGCCCGCCCAGGCCCCGGCTCGCCTGCGGGCCTCGGTGCTCGCGGCCCGGGAACCGTTGGGCCGCCGGGCGGCGCCCTGGCTGGCGGCCGCCGCCACCCTCCTGCTGGTCGGCGGCGGCTTCTGGTTCGGCCAGCGGCCGGCCCAGGGGCCGGGCCCCGCCGAGAAGGTGGCGGGCCAGGCGCTGACGAACTTCCTGTCCGTGCATTCCCTGGACTTCCTCGGGGCGCCGCCTTCCCCTGAAAAAGACTGCGGCGGCTGGTGCGAGAAGCGCGCCGGGTTCCGGGCGCCCCTGCCCGCCGGCACCTCCGCCTCCCAGGTGGAAGGCGGCCGGATCTGCGCCGTGGGCGGAACCCCCGTGGGCCACTACCTCCTGAAGGGCGGCCGCGGGCTCTACGTCTTCGGCGGCCCGCTCCAGGGCTGCGGCAGCAAGGCCGGCGCCCCACTCGCGGTGGCCGCGGGGCTGCAGGCCCGGGTCTGGAACGAGAACGGCCACGGCTACGTGCTCATCGAGACCGCGGGGGACCGCGAGCGGTGATGGCCTAGGATGGAGGTTCCTTCGGAGCCTGCATGCTGGACGAGCCCCTGAATCCGGTCGAGATCCGCATCCTCGGATCCCTCATCGAGAAGCAGCACGCCACGCCGGAATACTACCCCCTGACCCTCAACGCCCTGGCGGCGGCCTGCAACCAGACCACCAACCGGGAACCGGTGATGGCCCTGGGGGAAGGGGAGCTCGCGGCGGCCCTCGAAGCCCTGCGCCAGAAGCGGCTGGTCTGGTTCGTCGCCGGGGCCGGCAGCCGCACCACCAAGTACGAGCAGAAGCTCAGCGAGGACCTGAACCTGGCGCTGCAGGAAGTCGCGGCCCTCGCAGTGCTCATGCTCCGCGGCCCCCAGACCGCGGGGGAGATCCGCAGCCGGGCGGGGCGACTCTACGCCTTCGCGGACCTCGGGGAGGTGGAGGCCGCCCTGGACAGCCTGGGCGCCGCGGAACCGCCCCTCGTCCTGAAGCTGCCCCGGCAGCCCGGCACCAAGGAATTCCGCTACGCCCACCTGCTGGCGGGCGCGCCGGATCTCGATTCCCCGGCCGTGGAACTCCCGGCCCAGGGGCCGACCCGGGTCGAGCAGCTGCAGGCGGAGGTGGCGCTGCTCAGAGACGAGCTCCGGGGCCTGCGGGAAGAATTCCAGGCCTTTCGCCGGGAACTGGAATAGGCCCGCGCCGGGACGCGGGCCCCTGCTCGGACGGGGGATTCTTCACTTCTTGGCGACGTAGTCCTTCAGCCAGGCGAGATCCACTTCGGCGGCCTTCGTATCGGCCTTCTTCTTCGCGAGGAACTTGCCGACATCGTTGAATTCGCCCTGCTTCGTCTTGGTGGGGATCTTTTCGACGTGGCAGGACTGGCAATTCTTAACCTCGGTGAGGCCCATATCCTTGGCCTTCTTCACGAAGGCCGGCTTGGCGCTGGCGGGGAGGGCCAGCAGGCCCGCGGCGGCGAGGAGGAGGATGGAAGCCTTGCGCATGGGGATACTCCAGGGAAGGAGGGGGTGGCGGACGGGGACCTTGTCTGGGCCAGGGTGCCCAAGGATAGGATCCGCCCAGGCGGGCCTTGATCACACTTCGGCCGGGGCGGCGAGGGCCCGCCGGGCCATGGGGCTATCCAGGATTTCCGGGGCGACGGGCCTTCAGCGTTTCGGTGCCGCCAGATCCTCGGCGATCCAGGCCCGGATCAGGTCCAGGGCCGCCTGGTCCGGCAGGACGGAGCCCAGGGGGGGCATCTGCCGGGCGGGCCGGCGGGAGGCCATGCGGTAGGGCACGGTGGAGAGATCCGGCGCGCCGGCCTTGATGCGGCGGGTCTGGCCTTCGGGGGCGTCGGCGATGGCGGTCTTGCCCGCCACGTCGAGGGCGGAGCCGCGCCAGGGCAGGGCGGACGCGTCCCGGGCGGCCGCGGGTGCCCGCAGGTCCAGGCCAAGCCGGGCCAGCACCGCGCTGTTGCCCGGATGGCAGTTCCCGCAGTTGGCGGCGAGGTACCCGAGGGCCGCGCGCTCCCGGGGGGTCGCGGCGGGGATCCGCGGCGGGCGCGCCGCCAGGTCCGCGGGGGCGGAGGCCAGGCGACCTTCCTGTAGGAGGGTCGCGAGGGTCACCATGCCCGGCTGGAGGGGCTCGGCGTGGGGGGCCAGGGAATCCCGGTCCGGGCTCAGCTGCATCGCCGTGAAGCCCAGCACTTCGGGACCGCCGTTCTCGTGGCAGGTGCGGCAGTCCTTCACCGAGGGAATGCTGTGGGCCTTGCCTTCGCCGAGGGGGAGGTAGTTCTTCTCGCCGTCGGCGGAAGCCAGGGCGGCCTCGGTCTGCTCCCGGTTCCAGAGGTAGGTCGCGTACTGCCAGCCCGAGGCCGCCCGCCACAGCATGCGGGTCTCCACCTTCCGGCCCGCGAAGGCGAACTCCTTCCAGAATCGGGTCCCCGGCGGGAACTTCCAGGCGTCGAGGGCGGTGGCGTCGATGCGGCTTCCCGGGGGAAGGCGCACCCACCGGGTCTTCGCGGCGCCATCGGACCAGAGGGGGTACTGGGGCGCGTAGGGACGGTTGGCGGGATCCACCGTGAGCTTCGCCGGATCGGAATAGAGGCCCGTCTGGCTCAGGAGGGGGGGCGCGGCCTCGCTGCCGCCGGGCCGGGCCCCCAGGGACAGGAGGCTCAGCAGCAGGGTGGAGGCGGGCAGGACGCGCATGGGCGACTCCTCAGGGCCTGGACGGTGCCGCCGGCTCCACCGGCTCCGGCACCTTGTTGCGGATGGCAGGAATGGAGCGGAAGTAGGCGAAGATCGCCTTCAGGTCCGCGTCCGTGGCGGTGCCGATGCCCTGGAAGGGCATGGGGGGGAGGAGGGGGCGGCCCTTGCCGAGATGCCGGCCCGTGCGCATGGCCTGGATGAAGTCCTGCTCGCCGAGGTCCCCGAGACCCGTCTCCCTGTCCGGGGTCAGGTTGGCGGAATAGCTCACGCCCCAGGGTCCGGTGAAGGCGGTCATGGTGAGGGATCCGGCCCAGCCCCAGGGTCCCGGCGGGAGCGCCGGCGGAGGCGGCATCTTCCGACCCTCGGGATGGCCCGAGAGCATGCGGCTCAGGTCGGGCTCCGGCCCCTTGGGCCCCATCTTCAGCGGCGTGTGGCAGTCGTGGCAGCCCATGATGCCGACCAGGTAGGCGCCGCGCCTGAGGAGGGCCTTGGGGGCCGCGGCGGGGGAGGGTTTGGCGGCAGGGCAGGGCAGGGCCGCGAATCCGCAGGCCAAGGTGAGCAGGGATGCGAACCGCATGGTGGGGCCCTTCGGGAGGCGACGGACCGCAAGCCCTTGGGACCTGCGTCGATCGGAATGGTGGGGGTGGGAGCATTCTGAGCCCAGCCGCCCCGTTCGCCAATCACCTTACCTGCGGGCCCTTCGATCGGTTCAATGGCTGACCTTGGCGTCCTCGACGATCACCTCATAGGCGTACCCCGCGCCGAAGTCCTTCTTCAGGCGGACCGTGCCCCTGACGGTCACCAGATCCCCCACCTTGACGGTGTCGGCGCTGGTGACGGTGATGTCGTGGGTGCCGATCTTCGGATCACCGCTGCCGTCCTGCAGATGGAGCCAGTTCTTTCCCATGATCTGCGCGTTGAACTTCACCACCTTCCCCCGGAGGCTGACGGTCTTCTCCTTGAGGGCAGCCTTCTGGGCGTGCAGCTCGGCCACCGTCCGGGCGTCGGCGCCGGAGGCCTTCGGCACCTTCTCCACCTTGACGTCGGTGGGCTTCGGGGTGCCCTGGCCGGCGGCGGCATGGGCCGCAGCCCCCGGGGCCGCGGAGCCCTTGGGCGCGGCGCCGGTCATGGACTGGAGGATGGCTTCCGCGGTGGGGTTCATGCCCCCCCCGGCGGCCGGGGCGGGGGCGGGCAGTCCGCCGGCGTGGGGCGACGGCCCTTCCGGGGGCGGGGCTTGACCGCCGCCGTGGGCGGCATCCACCGCCGAGGCGGTCTGGCCTTCCAGGGTGCCGAGGTACACCAGGTCGAAGGTCCGTTTCGCCTTCTTCGATTCGAACTTGGACATGGGGTAGGCGCCTACCACCTTCACCATCGCGCCGGGTTTCAGATCCGCGTGGGGAATGCCGGCCCAGACTTCGCCCTGATCGGTCTGCAGCCTCAGGTAGCTGAAGGGCGCCGCCTCCAGGTGCTCGAGGACCTTGCCCTGCACTGTGGTGGCGGCGGAGGCCGGGTCCTTGGCGGGCGCGGCGGCGGCGGGCGCCGATGGCTTCGGCGGATTCGAGGGCTTGCAGCCCACCAGCGCGGCGGTGGTCAGAACCAGCAGGGGCAGAGGACGCATGGGCGGGTCTCCGTGGCAGGCTCCCAGAATGCGCTGCCGAGCCTCCAGATTGGGGTGATGTCCATCACCGGCCGCGCCGGACCACCCCTTTCGTGCCCGCCATCACGCCAGCGGGCCCCCTGGCCGCCGCTTCCCTGGGTGAAATGTATAACAAACTTGACACAAGGTATGGTTTGGTTAACATTTCCGCCATGAAGGCCCGCGACGAGATCCGGAACACCCTGAGGCGCCACCGTCTGCTCGCCGGGGAGATGACCCAGGAGGATCTGGCGGTCCGCGTGGGCGTCACCCGCCAGACGATCCTGGCCATAGAGAAGGGCAACTACAACCCCTCCGTGGGCCTCGCCCTGCGCCTGGCGGCCATTCTCGGCGTCCCGGTGGACGTCCTGTTCCAGCTGGAAGAAGGGGGCGGCGATGAAGGCTGACCTGTCCTGGACGAATCCCTTGCGCAAGCCCGTGCCCTGGATCGCGGGGAGCCTGGTGCTGCTCGGGTTCCTGCTTCCCACCCGGCCGAGCTCGGCCTCCTGGTGGTCGGTCCTGCTGGTGGGCCTGGGCACCTTCGGGCCGGGCCTGCTGCGGGAATTCGGGTGGCTGAAGGACAAGGACGAATTCCAGATCCAGGCCGCGCGCCGGGCGGGCTACCACGCCTTCCTCGCCGCGGGGCTCCTGGCCTTCCTCTGGATCGCCTACCTCCGCAGCGGCGAGCGCCACCTCCGCTCACCTGAGGAGCTGGCCACCTTCTTCGCCGCGGTCCTGTGGTTCACCTGGATGCTGAGCGCCCTGGTGACCTACTGGGGACCCCGGAAGATGGCGGAACGGGTGCTCCTGCTCTACGGAGTCGCCTGGCTCCTCTTCAACATCGTGGGCCACCTCCAGCATCCCGTGGCCATGGTCCTGCAGTGCCTGCTCACGGTGCCCTTCTTCGGGGGTGCCTGGCTGGCCCGCCGCTGGCCGCGGTCCACGGGCCTGCTGCTGCTCGGCTTCGCGGCCTTCTTCCTGGTCCTCCTCATCCGCCTGCACCAGGCCCGGAACTTCCCCATGGTGGACAGCGCCATCACCCTGCTGCTCTTCGCCGGTCCCCTGTTCGCAAGCGGCATCGCCCTCCTGGCCCGGGGCGGCGCCGCGGAAGCCACGGAGGATGTCCGGGCCTGATCCCCTTCGGGCGCTAAGCTCCCCCTCCACCCAACAGGAGGTTCCATGAGAACCCCAGCCCCTGCCTGCCTCGCCCTGGCCCTTCTGCTCGGCCAGCCGGGCTGCCGGGCCATGCTCTATCCCGCCGCCCGGGCCTTCGGCGCGCCCGCGGAAGGCGAGTTGAAGGACTGCCGCGCCGCCTTCGGCCGCCTTCAGGCAGGACGGGGCACGGTGCGCATCGTTGTCTATCCCGCCTGCAATCCGGTGCGCATGGATCCGGCCCTCGGCCCCGGCTCCGCGCCGCTCCTCCAGGTGAAACTCCAGGCGGGCGGCTTTGGCGGCGCCGCGGCCGCGGCGGCGGGGCCCGGACTGGCGGCCACGCCTTACGGCGGGAACCAGCTGCGCTATTCCTGGGACCGCGCCCACGCCTACGGGGCCTGGATCCGCGCGGCCAGGCCCGAGGGCGAGTTCTTCCTCTTCACCGAGGTCGTGGCCTCGCCGGAGGGCCGGATCCACGGCCTCCACGCCTACGTGCTCGACGCCTCGGGAACGGTGGCCTACCACCGCCTCATGAACAGCCATCACTTCGGGCCGGCGGGACCCGCGGGCCAGACCGAGGCCCTCGAACTCCTCCTGCAGGCCTTCCTCCGGGATCTCCAGCGGCCCGCCCTGGAGGTCTTCCCGCGATGGGGCGTGGGCTGAGAGCCTCCGGGGCGGTAGGCTGGAGGATTGGGATCCGGCGACGAGCCTTCCTGCCTCTGCGGCGGGCGGGGTCCTTCCGGTCCCGCCACGGCGAGGCCCCATGATCTCCTTCTCCAATGTCAGCAAGCAGTACGGCAAGCAGGTGCTCTTCATCGACGCCAGCTTCCAGCTCAATCCCGGGGAGAAGGCGGGCCTCGTGGGTCCCAATGGAGCCGGCAAGTCCACGGTCTTCCGCATGATCATGGACGAGGAGCATCCCGACGACGGGGTGGTGAGCTACCCCAAGAAGCTCACCGTGGGCTACTTCCGACAGGAAGTGGACGAGATGTCGGGGCGTCCCGTGCTGGACGAAGCCATCGCCGGCAGTGGTCGCCTGGGAGACCTGCACCACGAGCTGCTCGATCTGGAGAAGGCCATGTCCGACCCGGACGTGGAGGACCTGGACGCGGTGCTGGAGCGCTTCGGCCACGTGCAGGAGGAGTACCAGCACTCCGGGGGGTACGAGCTGGAGGCCAAGGCCCGGGCCTGCCTGCACGGCCTCGGCTTCGAGGACGCCCAGATCGACGGCGACGTGGGCGCGCTTTCCGGGGGCTGGAAGATGCGCGTGGCCATGGCCAAGGTGCTCCTGGGGAACTTCGATGTGCTCCTGATGGACGAGCCCACCAACCACCTGGACATCGAATCCATCCTCTGGTTGGAGGCCTTCCTCAAGTCCGTGCCGTCCACCCTGCTGATGACGAGCCACGACAAGGATTTCATGAACCGCATCGTCACCAAGGTCGTGGAGATCGACGGCGGCGACATCATCACCTACTCGGGGAACTACGACTTCTACCTCAAGGAGCGGGAGCAGCGGGAGGCCAACCTGGAGGCGGCCTTCGAGCGCCAGCAGGCCAAGCTGGCCAAGGAGCAGCGCTTCATCGACCGCTTCAAGGCCCACGCCGCCAAGGCCGCCCAGGTGCAGAGCCGGGTGAAGGCCCTGGAGAAGCAAGAGCGCATCGAGCTGCCGAAAAAACGGGTCATCCCCAAGTGGGACTTCCGCCTCCCCATGCGCAGCGGCGATGACGTGGCCATGCTGAAGGGCGTCAACAAGGCCTACGGCCAGCGGAAGCTCTACGACGGCTTCGACTTCCACATCCGGAGGGGCGAGCGCTGGTGCGTCATGGGCCGCAACGGGGCCGGCAAGTCCACCCTCCTGAAGATGGTGGCCGGGGTCACCGAGCCCGACGGCGGGGAGATCCGTCTGGGGGCCAGCCTCAAGCTGGGCTACTTCTCCCAGCAGGCCCTGGACCTCCTGGATCCCGAGCTGACGGTGCTCGAGCAGATGCAGAAGGACTTCCCCATGGAAGGCCTGGGGGTCCTGCGGAACCTCCTGGGGGCCTTCCAGTTCAGCGGCGACGAGGTGGAGAAGCGCATCCGCGCCCTCTCCGGGGGCGAGAAGTCCCGCCTGGTCATGGCCCGCATGCTCTTCAATCCCCCCAACTTCCTGGTGCTGGACGAGCCCACCAACCACCTGGATCTCGCCACGAAGGAGATGCTCATCGAAGCCCTCAAGGACTTCGAAGGCACCATGCTCTTCGTCAGCCACGACCGCACCTTCCTGCGGGGCCTCGCCAGCCGGGTGCTGGAGCTGGCCCCGGAGGACCACCCGACGCCCATGGCCTTCCCGGGCAGCTACCTGGAGTACGTGGCCCAGACCGGGCACGAGGCCCCGGGGGTGCACAGCTAGCGGGACGTGCGGAGCGGCCCGCGCAATTCTGGACGATCCAGCAGGCCGGCCTTTGTTCCCGGCGATTCGCCCCCGGGAGCGCGGTTTCCGCCCCCAGCGCAGTCTTGGCCCTGCCTGGGGCCCCGACGCTGCTCTAACCTGGACCTTCCCGAACCCAGGAAGGCCGAATGCACCGAAGCGCCCGTCTCCTCCTCGCCGCCGCCCTGCCCATGCTGCTCGCGGCCCAGGCCCCCGTCCCCGTCAAGGACGGCGCCGAGCTCCAGAAGGCCCTGGACAAGCTGCAGGTGCTGGGCAGCGTCCTCTACGTGGCCGCCCATCCCGACGACGAGAACACGGACCTCCTGGCCACGCTTTCCAAGGGCCGGCAGGTGCGGGCGGGCTACCTGGCCATCACCCGGGGCGGCGGGGGCCAGAACCTCATCGGCGCCGAGCTTGGCGACGCCCTCGCCGCCATCCGCACCCAGGAGCTGCTGGCGGCCCGGCGCCTGGACGGCGCCGAGCAGTTCTTCACCGGCGCCGTGGACTTCGGCTATTCCAAGACCGCCGACGAGACCTTCGCCACCTGGGGCCGGGAGGCCGTGCTGGCGGACGTGGTGCGGGTGCTGCGCAGTTTCCGGCCCGACGTCATGGTCACCCGCTTCCCTCCGGACGCCCGGGCGGGGCACGGCCACCACACGGCCTCGGCGATGCTGGCCATCGAAGCCTTCGCCGCCGCCGCGGATCCCAAGCGCTTTCCCGAGCAGATCGCCGCGGGCCTGCGCCCTTGGCAGGCCAAGCGGGTGCTCTGGAACCACTTCCGCTTCGGCGACACCGCGCCGCCCCCCGCGCCCGGGAGCCTGACCCTCGACGTGGGGGCCTTCGATCCCCTCCTGGGGCGCTCCTTTGGTGAGCTGGCGGCGGAAAGCCGCAGCCAGCACCGTAGCCAGGGCTTCGGCGTCCTGGCCCGGCGGGGCTCGCGCCTGGAATCCTTCGAGCCCCTGGCGGGCGCGCCGGCGACCTCGGATCTCTTCGAAGGCGTGGACCTCACATGGTCCCGGGTGAAGGGCGGGGCGGCGGTGGGCGGCCTGCTGGCCCAGGCCCGGCAGGCCTTCCGTCCCGAGCGGCCCGCGGCGGTGCTGCCCCTGCTGCTGAAGGCCCAGGCGGCCCTGGAAGCCCTGCCTGCGGAGGTCCGGGCCGAACCTGTCGTGGCGGCCAAGGCCGCGGAGCTGCGGGAGGCCCTGCGGGCGGCGGGGGGGATCTGGGTGGAGGCCATCGCCGACCGGCAGTCCGCGGCCCCCGGGGACCGTCTCACCGTCTCAGCAGCCCTCATCGCCCGGGGAGAGGGCGGCCTCAGCCTCAAGTCCCTGGCCCTGGAGGCCGTCACGCCGGAGGGCGTGGCCCCGGTGCAGGCACGCGCCATCCACCAGCCTCTGGCGGACAACCAGCTCCGCAAGGAGAGCTTTGAGGTGGTCCTGCCCGCCACAGCGCCCCTGGGCCAGCCCCACTGGCTCGGCGGCCCGGGCGCCCTGGCCTGGCGGAACCTGCCCGAATCCGCCGGCCCCCATCAGCTGCGTGCCCGCCTGGGCTACGGGGGCGGTTCCTTCGACGTCACCGTGCCCCTGCGCTTCCGCTTCCGGGATCCGGTGCTCGGCGAGCGCTACCAGCCCTTTGTCATCGTTCCCCCGGCGCTGGTGAACCTGGCGGAACGGGTGCACGTGTTCGCCGAAGCCCAGGCCCAGGACGTCCACCTGAAGGTCCTGGCGGGGGCGGCCAAAGCCGGTGGCCGCCTGCGGATCGAGGTGCCCCCGGGCTGGTCCGTGGCGCCGGCGGAGCAGGCCTTCGCCTTCACCCGGGCCGGGGAGGAAAGGTCCCTGGCCTTTCGCGTCACGCCGCCGGCGGCCCCCTCGGACGGTGAGTTGAAGGTCCTCGTGGACACCGGCGCCGGCTTCCAGCCCGCCCGCGGCCTGCAGCGCCTGGACCATCCCCACATTCCCCTGCAGACCCTGCTGCCCCCGGCCACGGCGCGCCTCGTGCGCTTCGACCTGAAGCACAATGGCAAGCGCATCGGCTACGTCATGGGCGCCGGGGACGAGATCCCCCAGAGCCTGCGGCGCCTGGGCTATGACGTGGAGCTGCTCACCGACGAGGCCCTGGCCTCCCGGGACCTCCAGGGCTTCGACGCCATCGTGCTGGGGATCCGCGCCTTCAACACCCGGGCGGCCCTGGTCTCGGCGAAGGACCGCCTCCACGCCTACGTGGCCCAGGGCGGCACGGAGGTGGTGCTCTACACGGTGAACGCGGGCTTCCCCGGCATCAACGCCGACATGGTGACCCAGGCCATCGGTCCCTATCCCTTCAAGGTGGGCCGCAAGCGGGTGACGGAGGAGCACGCCGCGGTGCGCGTCCTGGTGCCGGAGCATCCGGCCTTCACCTGGCCCAACCGGATCACGGCGGCGGACTTCGAAGGCTGGGTGCAGGAGCGCAGCCTCTACGACGCCGATGGCTGGGATCCGAAGTACCAGCCGCTGCTGGCCATGCACGACGCCGGCGAGGCGGACCAGGAGGGCAGCCTCATCGTGGCGGAGCATGGCAAGGGCCACTTCGTGTACACAAGCCTCGCCTTCTTCCGCCAGCTCCCCGAAGGCGTGCCCGGGGCCTACCGCCTCTTCGCCAACCTGCTGGCCCTGGGCGGTAAGCATGACTGAGGTGAACCCCGGACAGGAACCCGGACCGCCGGTGCTCGGCACCTGGAAGCGCATCTACGCCCTGGTGCTGGGGATGCTGCTCCTCGACATCCTGCTCTTCTACGCCTTCGGCCGGATCTTCTCGTGAGCCGTCTCGACTGGGCCATCCTCGGGGCGTCCCTGGCCTTCATCGTGCTGGTGGGGCTCTGGAAGGGCCGGCGGAGGAAGGATTCGGAAGCCTACATCCTTTCGAACCGGGACATGCGCTGGACCACCATCTGCCTGTCCATCATGGCCACCCAGGCCAGCGCCATCACCTTCCTCTCCACGCCCGGCCAGGCCTACGTGGACGGCATGCGCTTCGTGCAGTTTTACCTGGGCCTGCCCCTGGCCATGGTGGTGCTCTCCGTCACCGCGGTGCCCATCTTCCACCGGCTGAAGGTGTACACGGCCTACGAATACCTGGAGGGCCGCTTCGACGGCAAGACGCGCACCCTGGCGGCCACGTTGTTCCTGATCCAGCGGGGCCTGGCGGTGGGACTCACGGTCTACGCGCCGGCCCTGGTGCTTTCCGTCCTGCTGGGCTGGAACATCCACTTCGACATCATCCTCGTGGGCACCCTGGTGATGATCTACACGGTCACCGGCGGCACCAAGGCCGTGTCCTGGGCCCAGAGCTACCAGATGCTCATCATCACCGTGGGCATGCTGGTGGCCGGCGTCATGGTGATCCGCCAGCTGCCGCCCCAGGTGAGCTTCGGGGACGCCCTGCACGTGGCGGGGGGCCTGGGGCGCCTGAACGCCATCGACACCTCCTTCGACCTCGCCAACCGCTACAACCTCTGGTCGGGGCTCATCGGCGGATTCTTCCTGGCCCTCTCCTACTTCGGCACGGACCAGAGCCAGGTGCAGCGCTACCTCACGGGCTCCAGCGTGGCCCAGAGCCGCCTGGGCCTCCTGGCCAACGGCCTCTTCAAGGTGCCCATGCAGTTCCTCATCCTGCTGCTGGGGGCCATGGTCTTCGTGTTCTACCAGTTCACGGCGCCGCCGGTCTTCTTCAATCCAGCGGCGGTGAAGCTCGCCAAGGCGGGACCGGAGGCCGCGGTCTACCTGAAGGCCGAGGCCGCCTACGGGGAAGCCACCCGGGAGCGCATCCAGCGGGTGCACGACTACGTGGCCGCCCGCCATGCCGGGGATGCCCGGCGGGAGGGCGAGGCCAAGGCGGCCCTGCAGGCCGCGGAGTCGAGGGCCATGGCGATCCGCGGCGAGGCGGTGGCGGTGGTGCGCAGGGCGGATCCTTCCGGCCGGGGCAACGATACCAACTACGTCTTCCTCTCCTACGTGCTGAAGAGCCTGCCCGCGGGCCTCATCGGCCTGGTGCTGGCTGCGGTCTTCGCCGCCTCCATGTCCTCCATGTCCGCGGAGATCAACGCCCTCGGCACCACGACGGTGGTGGATGTGTGGCGGCGGCTGTGGGGCAGCACGGACCCGACGAAGGAAGTCTGGGTCTCCCGCTTGGCGACCCTCGCTTGGGGCTGTTTCGCCCTGCTCTTCGCGGAGTACGCCAGTCGCCTGGGCAGCCTGGTGGAGGCCGTGAACATCCTCGGCTCCCTGTTCTACGGCACCATCCTCGGCATCTTCCTCGTGGCCTTCTACCTGAAGCGGGTGCGGGGCGGGGCGGCCTTCTACGCGGCCCTGGTGGCGGAGGCGGCGGTGCTGGCCTGCTTCTTCTTCACCAAGCTCAGCTTCCTCTGGTACAACGTGGTCGGCTGCGGGGTGGTCGTCGTCTTCGCGCTCTTCTTCCATGCAGTCCTTCCCGCCGTCGGCGCCCCGCCGGAGGCCCAGCCCACCCCGCCCCAGGCCTGACCTGGGCTTTCCATGGAGCACGCCATGAACCACGCCTCCCTTCTCCTCCTCGCCGGCCTCGCCGCGGGCGCCGCCCACGCCCAGGCACCGTCCCCCGCCGCCCCGCCCGCTGCGAAACCGGCGGCTCCCGCCCCGGCGCCCACCTTTGCCTCCAGCTTCCACCGCAGCGTCTCGAACGTCGAATCCGAAGTCGTGTCCGCCGTGGAGGCCATGCCGGAGGAGAAGTTCGCCTTCGCGCCCACCAATGGCGAATTCAAGGGCGTGAAGACCTTCGCCGAGCAGGCCAAGCACATCGCCGCGGTGAACATCCTCATCGCCGCGGCCCTCCTGGAGGAGAAGCCGGCCATGGATGCCGGCGCCGGCGAGAACGGCCCGGACGCCGTGAAGACCAAGGCCGAGGTGGTGAAGTACCTGAAGGATTCCTACGCCTACCTGAACAAGGGGATGGGCGCCTTGACCGAAGCGAACGTCCTGGGCCTGGTGAAGAGCCCCTTCGGCGAGGGCAAGGGCACGCGCCTGGGCTTCGCCACCATCGGCGTGAGCCACGGCTTCGACCACTACGGCCAGATCGCCGTCTACCTGCGCATGAACGGGATCATCCCCCCCGCCAGCCGCCGGTAGGACCCTGCCTCCGGCCGCCCGGCCGCAGTATGCTGTTCCACCCCTCAAGGAGATTCCCCATGCGCCGATTCATGCCCTTGGCCCTTGCCTTCGCACCCTTTCTCGCCGCCCAGGCCCCCGCCGCCAAGCCTGAAGCCAAGGCCGCTCCGGCCGCCTCCGTGACCCCCGGCAAGGCGATGGAAGGGACCTACGCCTTCGTCGAGATGCAGTTCGTGCCCGCCGCCGACGCCATGCCCGAGGAGAAATGGGGCTTCGCCCCCAAGGACGGCGAGTTCAAGGGCGTCAAGACCTTCGCCCAGCAGGTGAAGCACGTGGCCGCCGCCAACAACTTCTTCGCGGCCCTCATCCTGGGCGAGAAGTCCGACATCACCATGGCGAACATCGAGATGGGCCCGGAAAACCTGAAGACCAAGGCCGAGATCATGGCCTACCTGAAGGATTCCTTCGCCCACGTCCACAAAGCCTTCGGCGCCCTCACCCCGGCCCATGCCACCAGCGAGCTGAAGAACCCCTTCGGACCCGGCAACGTGACCCCCCTTGGCATCGCCAACCTGATGGCCTTCCACGACATGGACCACTACGGCCAGATGGTGGTGTACCTGCGCATGAACGGGATCGTGCCGCCGGCCAGCCGGCGGGCCGCGCATTGAGGGATCAGAGCTGAGGATCGAAGCCCTCCCACTGCGGGAGGGCTTCGATGCTTCAAGAGCAAGGTCAAGGTCAACGGAAGGCGGCTCTCGCCGCATGAAATGATTTTTATGGCTGGGATTCCCCTCCGCGCTGCGCGCGTCGGGCCCGGTCGCTGGCTGCGCCCGGACCTCGCCTGCGGCGACCGGTCGGGAACGCTGCGCGTCCCCGACCTGGCCCTACCGGCGCGCCAGCTCCGTTGGGATACCACGAGAAACCCCCACCGGGCCCCCACCGGGGGGCGCGGTGTTTGGGGGGGGGGAGGGGTTCGGAACCCCCGGGGGG
>JBGAST010000045.1:0-27128 GCA_044229575.1 Holophagaceae bacterium
CCGGACGCGGCCGGGAGCTGGCCCTCCGGGCGGCCCTCGGCGCGGGGCGGAGGCGCCTCATCGCCCAGCTCCTCACCGAAAGCCTGCTCCTGGGCGTCCTGGGGGGCGCCGCCGGGCTGCTCATCGCCCAGTGGGCCGCCGGCGGCCTGGGCCAGCTCCTCCCCCTGCGGATCCCCGCGGGCGGGTCTCCCCTGGACGGCCGCATCCTGGCCTTCGCGGGCCTGCTCTCCCTCCTCACGGTCCTGGTCTTCGGCGCCATCCCAGCCTTCCAGGCCTCCCGGGTGGAGCTGCAGGATGGCCTGCGGGAGGGGGCGAAGGGCAGCGCCTCGCCGGTGCACCAGCGCCTCCGGGCCAGCCTGGTGGCGGCGGAAGTCGCCCTGGCCACGGCCCTCCTGGTGGGCGCGGGGCTCATGCTGCGCAGCCTCTGGAAGCTCCAGAACGTGGACCCGGGCTTCAGGCCCGAGGGCGTGGTGGCCGCCTCCATGGAACTGCCCGCCCGCAAGTATCCCGGCGCCCCCGCGCGCCGGGCCTTCGCCAAAGCCATCCTGCAGCGCCTCGCCGACACCCCGGGCGTGGAGGCCGCGGCGGCCTCGGACCTCATTCCCCTCATCGGCATGAGCACCACCAGCACCTACGCCGTGGATGGCCAGGCAGTGTCGGACCGGCCGCCCTCGGCCCTGCACCAGGACGTGAGCCCGGGCTACTTCCAGGCATTGGGCGTCCCCCTTCTCCAGGGCCGGACCTTCGATCCCCTGGAAACGCGCGCCGTGATCGTGAGCGACCTGCTGGCCCGGCGCCAGTGGCCCGGCCAGGATCCCCTCGGCCGGCGGATCTCCCTGGGCGGCGGGGACGACGACTGGCTCACGGTGGTGGGCGTGGCCGGGGACGTCCGCTACGAGGCCCTCGCCGAGGAGCCCGCTCCCATGTTCTACCTGCCCCTGCTGGATCCTGGCGCCCAGGGGGACAAGCTGCCCCTGTTCACGATCCTCGCCCGGGGCCGGTCGGGCGCCGAGGGTCTCGCGGCCTCGGTGAAGGCCGCCATCCGGGAAGCCGACCCCGAGATGCCGCTGAAGCAGGTGCGGCCCTTCGCCAACCTGTTGGCGGAGGACCGCCGGGCCTCCAAGGCGCGGAGCACCCTCTTCGTGGCCTTCGCGGGGGTGGCCCTGCTGTTGGCCTCGGTGGGCATCTATGGCGTCACCAGCACCCTGGTGGCCCAGCGCACCCGGGAGATCGGCATCCGCATGGCCCTCGGGGCCCAGGTCAAGGACGTGCTCCGGCTGGTCATGGCCCACGGGTTCCGCACCATCGGCATCGGCGTGGCCCTCGGACTGGCCGCCACCTTTGCCATCGGCCGGCTCATCCAGAGTCAGCTGATGGGCCTCAGCCCCCTCGATCCCGCCACCTACACCGCGGTGCTGGGCCTGCTGGTGCTGGTGGCCCTCGCCGCCACCCTCATCCCGGCCCTGCGCGCCGCGAAGGTCGACCCCGCGGTAGCGCTGCGCTCGGAGTGAAACGGCTACCCTGGTCGGAGCATGCCCGGCTATTCCCCCCGCACCACGGCCCAAAAGCTCGGCCTCGAGGCCGGGGCGGAAGCCTGCGTGCTGGATGCCCCAAGGGCCTACGACCTCATCGCGGGCCCGCTCCCCCCGGAGCTGCGCGTGGCGACCCGGCTCGAGCCCGGCGCCGCGTTCATCCACGGGTTCTTCACCGACCGCGCCCGACTGGCGCAGGCCCTGCGGGAAGCCGTCGAGGCCATGGACCGGAACGGAACCTTCTGGGTCTCCTGGCCGAAGAAGGCCTCGAAGGTGCCCACGGACCTCACGGAGGATGTCATCCGCGCCGAAGCGCTGCCCCTGGGCCTGGTGGACGTGAAGGTCTGCGCGGTGGACGAGGTCTGGTCCGGCCTGAAGCTGGTGATCCGCCGGGAGCTCCGGTGAGCGCGGGACGCATCCTGGTGGCCGACGACCAGGCCGACGTGCGGGAGGCCCTGCGCCTCCTGCTGAAGTCGGAGGGCTACACGGTGGACGGCGTGGAGTCTCCCGCCGCGGCGCTGCAGGCCCTCCGCGCGCCGGGCCGCCTCGCGCCGGCCCTGCTGCTCATGGACATGAACTACGGCCGGGACACCACCAGTGGCGCCGAGGGGCTCGAGCTGCTGGAACAGGCCCGCGCCCTCGTCCCTGAGCTGCCCGTGGTGGTGATGACCGGCTACGGTTCCATCGAGCTCGCGGTGGAGGCCATGCGCCGGGGGGCCCGGGACTTCGTGCAGAAGCCCTGGGAAAACGCGCGGCTCCTCGCCATTCTGCGGACCCAGCTGGAACTGGCGGGGGCCCTGAAAGCCCGCGCCCGGCTGGAGGCGGAGAACCGCCTCCTGCGCGGCGGCGCCCCGGCGCTGGTGGCCCGGTCCGCGGCCATGGCGGAGGTGGCGCGGGTGATCCAGCGGGTGGCCCCCACGGAGGCCAGCGTCCTCCTTCTGGGGGAGAACGGCACCGGCAAGAGCCTGGCGGCCCGGGCCCTGCACGAGGCTTCGGCCCGCGCCGGCGCTCCCTTCATCACCCTCAACGCCGGCGGCCTCAGCGAAGGGGTGCTGGAGAGCGAGCTGTTCGGCCATGTGAAGGGCGCCTTCACGGATGCCAAGGCCGACCGGCCCGGCCGCTTCGAGCTCGCCGAGGGCGGCACCCTCTTCCTGGACGAGATCGGCAACGCGCCCCTGGCCCTGCAGGCGCGGCTGCTGCGGGTGCTGGAGACCGGCGAGTTCGAGCGGGTGGGCTCCAGCCGCACCCAGCGGGCGGATGTGCGCCTGGTCTGCGCCACCAACGCGGATCTGGACGCCGAGGTGCAGGCGGGCCGCTTCCGCCAGGACCTGCGCTTCCGCATCAACACCATCACCCTCACCCTGCCTCCCCTGCGGGACCGGCGCGAGGATCTCGGCCCCCTGCTGGACCTCTTCCTCGCCCGCCACGCCGCCCGCTACGGGAAGGCCGTGCCCGCCGTGGCCCCCGCGGCCCTGAAGGCCCTGGAGGCCCACGCCTGGCCCGGCAACGTCCGGGAGCTGGAGCACGCCGCCGAGCGGGCCCTGCTGCTGGGGAGCGATCCCCTGGGAGCCTCGGACTTCGGCCTGGCCCCGGCCGCGCCCGGTCCCGCGGCCGACCTGAGCCTCGAGGAGATGGAGGCCCTGGTCATCCGCAAGGCCCTGGCCCGGGCCGGCAGCGCCACCGCCGCCGCGGAGCTGCTGGGCCTCAGCCGCAGCGCCATCTACCGGCGCATGCAGCGCTTCGGCATCAGCAGCTGACATGGCCCTCTCCCACGACCGCCGGAACCAGCTGGCCGCCCTCGCCGGCGGTCTGCCCGCCCTCCTCCTCGCCGGCCTCCTGCTGCTCCGGACACCCTGGCCAGCCCCGCTGCGGGGCGGCCTCCTCCTCGCCGCCCTCGCGGCCTGGTGGGCCGGCGCCCGCCTCGTCCAGCGCCGCACCCTGCGCCCCCTGCAGACCCTTTCCAACCTCCTGGCCGCCCTGCGGGAGGGCGACTTCTCCTTCCGCGGGAAGGATCCCCGCAAGGACGACGCCCTGGGCTCGGTCTTCCTGGAGCTGAACACCCTCGCGGACCTGCTGCAGCAGCAGCGCGTGGGCGCCCTGGAGGCCACGGCCCTGCTCCGGACCGTGATGGGGGAGATCCGGGTGGCGATCCTGGCCTTCGACGGAGAGGGCCGGCTGCGTCTCGTGAACCGGGCCGGGGAGCAGGCCCTCGGCCACCCTTCGGAACGCCTCACCGGCAGCACCGCCGCCGAACTGGGCCTCGCGTCCGCCCTGGAGGGCGAGAGCCCGCGGGTGCTGCACCTGGACCTGCCCGGCGGCTCGGGCCGCTTCGAACTGCGGCGCACCACCTTCCGGCAGGGTGGGCTGCCCCACTCGCTGCTGGTGCTGAGCGATCTCACGCGCCCCCTCCGGGAGGAGGAGCGGCAGGCCTGGCAGCGCCTCGTGCGGGTCCTCAGCCACGAGTTCAACAATTCCCTGGCCCCCATCCAGTCCCTGTCCGGCAGCCTGACCTCCCTGGTGCGCCGGGAACCGCCGCCCCCCGATCTGAGGGAGGACCTGCTCGCCGGCCTGGAGGTGATCGCCTCCCGCAGCGGCTCCCTCCAGCGCTTCCTGGAGGCCTATGCGCGGCTGGCCAGGCTGCCGCCCCCAAACCTGGCGCCGGTGGACCTGGGGGACCTGGTCCGGCGGGTCGCGTCCCTCGAAGGCCGGACCGCGGTGAGGGTCCTCGAGGGGCCGCCGGTGGTGCTCCAGGCCGATGGCGACCAGCTGCAGCAGCTGCTGGTGAACCTCCTCCGGAACGCCGCCGAGGCCTCCCTGGAGACCGGGGGCGGAGTGGAGCTCTCCTGGGAGGCCAGCGGCGGGACGGTGGTGGTGCGGGTGGCCGATGAGGGCCCGGGACCGCCCCCCGCGGCCAACCTTTTCGTGCCCTTCTTCACCACCAAGCCCGGGGGCAGCGGCATCGGCCTCGCGCTGAGCCGCCAGATCGCCGAGGCCCACGGCGGCGGCCTGAACCTCGAGCCGCGGGGGGAGCCTCCGGGAGCGGCAGCGATCCTGCGCCTGCCGGTGGAGGGAAGGGCCTGACGGCGGGGGCGGCTTCCGGCAAGATGGATCCACCATGCCCCCCCAGACCGCCACCCATCCCCTCGAGGCCCTGCTCCAGGAATGCCGCAAGGTGATCGTGGGCCAGCCCATCCTGCTGAACCGCCTGCTGGTGGCCCTGCTCTGCCGCGGCCACGTGCTGCTGGAGGGCCTGCCGGGCCTGGCGAAGACGCGCACCATCAAGACTCTGGCCGCCGCCAGCCACCTGGGCTTCCGCCGCATCCAGTTCACCCCGGACCTGCTGCCCAGCGACGTGGTGGGCACCCTGGTCTTCGATCCCAAGGCCCTCACCTTCACGCCGAAGAAGGGCCCGGTCTTCACGAACCTGCTCCTCGCCGACGAGATCAACCGCGCGCCGTCCAAGGTGCAGAGCGCCCTGCTGGAGGCCATGGAGGAGCGCCAGGTGACCCTGGGGGAGGAGAGCTTCCGCCTGCCGGATCCCTTCCTCGTGCTGGCCACCCAAAACCCCATTGAGCAGGAGGGCACCTTCCCCCTGCCGGAAGCCCAGATGGACCGCTTCCTCTTCAAGCTCCGCATCGACTACCCCAGCCAGACCGAGGAGGTCGAAGTGCTGCGCCGCGCCGACGGGGGGGAGGAGGCCGTGAAGCCCGTGGTGGATGGGGACCTGCTCCGCAAGGCCAGCGCCGAAGTGGCCCGGGTCAGCCTGGACGAGGCCATCCGCGGCTACATGGTGCGGCTGGTGCAGGCCACCCGCGCCGGCCACGGCAAGGCCTGGAAGGGCCGCGAGCTCCTGCGCTGCGGCGCCAGCCCCCGGGCCAGCCTCGCCCTCCAGATCGCCTCGAAATCCTTCGCCTACCTGGGCGGGCGGGGCCATGTCCTCCCGGACGACGTGATCACGCTGCTGCCCGACGTCCTCCGCCACCGCCTGCTGCTCACCTACGAGGCCGAAGCCGATGGCGTGACGACGGACGAAGTGATCGCACGGCTGCTGGAAAGCGTCCCCCGGCCCTGAAGGCCGCCGAGGGCCCAGGCCGTCCGTCCATTTTCTGGGACCGGATCCATTTTTTCGCCAAGCCCGGCGGGGAGTTCCCGATCCACAGAGCTCCCGGCCCTGCTTTTCCAGGGCCCATGGCGATTGGCACGGCCGCTGCGTTGAGGGTTTCAACCGCGACCCGGCCCCGCACCTCGTTCCCGCACCCGATGGTGCGCAGGAGAAGCCATGCACGAGAGCTCGATCCTTCCGTCCACGATGCTCCCGATGCTCCAGGGCCAGCGGGTCCTGATCATCGAACCCCTCTCCGCGCGGATCCGGCGGCTGCGGGCGGACGCGGATGCCTCCGGCGCCGCCCTGGTGCGCATCTCCCGCAACGCCCACCAGGCGATCCGGGAATTCGAGAACTTCCAGTACGACGTCGTCATCTTGAGCCAGGACATGCATTCCTGGGACCGGAACTACAACCACGACGTGGACGGGCGGGACCTGGCGCACGTCCTGGCGGTCCAGGACTGGCGGCCGAAGATGGTGATCATGGACGGACTGAACCCCTTCCTGGGGGGCGGGATCCGGGACTTCCTCCGGAAGGCGGACATTCCGGTGGTGGACCTGCCCTTCGACGAGGAAGACTGGCTCGCCGACGCGCCGCCGGCCCCGGCCGCGTCCGCCGCCCTCGGAGCCCCGGGACTGGAGGAGGCGCCTAGGGAGAGCCGGGCCTGGATTTCCCGATTTGGGCCTCCGTGAAGGCCTCCAGGGCGCCGAAGGCGGATTCCAGCTCGCCGAGCCTGGCCCTGAACTCGTCGGGGGCGCTGGACCGGGCGGTCTTCTCGAGGGTCTTCGCCGACTCCGCCAAAGCGGCCGCCCCCACCATCAGGCTCGCCCCCTTGATGCGGTGGGCCTGCCGGCTCACGACGTCGAGGTTCCCCTGTTCCGCCAGGGCCTTCAGCTCCGCCAGGTCCTGGCGCACCGATTCCCGGAAATCCTGAAGCACGTCCAGGGCGGCCGCCGCGTCGCCACCGGTGATTCCCTTAAGGACCGCGAGGTCCACCGGCGGAAGCCCGGTCCCCGCTTCGGCTTCCGGGGCGGCCGGGGCTTCCCGCGGTGGTGCCTCTTCCGCGTCATCCCGGCCCCCGGGGAAGGGCAGCCACCGCTGCAGCTTCGCGCTCAGGGCGGGAATGGCGATGGGCTTGATGATGCAGTCGTCCATCCCGGCGTCGAGGCAGCGCTCCAGCTCGCCCTGCAGGGCGTTGGCGGTGAGGGCCAGGATGGGGATCCGGGCGCCGCGGCCGGCGGCCTGTTCCGCGTTCCGGATCTCCCGGGCCAGCTCGTATCCGTCCATGCGCGGCATGTGGACGTCCGTGAGGACCAGGGCGTACCGGTGCTGGAGCCATGCCTCGTAGGCCTCGACCCCGTCCTCGACGACATCCGACTGATAGCCCGCCAACTGCAGCTGCTTCTGCAGCACCAGGCGGTTCGTGGGATGGTCCTCCGCGAGGAGGATCAGCGATCCGGCAGCCTCCGCCTCCTCCCGGTCCGGGGGCAGGAGGGGCGCCCAGACGGCCTCCGGACCCAAGGCCGGGACCTCCAGCTCCGCGAGGGGCAGGGTGACGACGAAGGACATGGTGGTGCCCTCCTCCACCGCGCTCTCCATGGTGATCTTGCCACCCATCATCTCCGCCAGGCGGCGGGAGATGGACAGGCCCAGGCCCGTGCCGCCGAAGCGCCGGGTCGTATTGGATTCGGCCTGGACGAAGGGCTGGAACAGCCTCGCCAGGTTCTCCTTGGAGACCCCGATGCCGGTGTCCCAGACCCGGAAGGCCAGGGTCTGGCCTTCCGTCCCGGAATCCAGGACTTCCACCCGCAGCCCGACGCTTCCGCGCTGGGTGAACTTCAGGGCGTTGCTGAAGAAGTTCCCCAGGATCTCACGGAGGCGCAGGGGATCCACATGATGGGCCTTGGCGAGCCGGGGATCCAGTTCGCAGGTGAGCTTGAGCCCCTTGCCCGAAGCGGCTCCGGAGTACTGGGCGCACTCCTCCCGGCAGAGGGCTTCCAGCGCGACGGCCTGGGGATCCAGCTCCAGCCGGCCCGATTCGATCTTGGAGAAGTCGAGGATGTTGCCGATGATCTCGAGGAGGGAGCGGGCCGAGGACTGGATGGTGTCCAGGCTGCGGCGCTGGTCCGCGTCCAGCGCGGTGTGGGAGAGGATCTCGACCATCCCCAGCATGCCGATCATGGGGGTGCGCAGCTCGTGGGTCATGGTCGCGAGGAATTCGGATTTCGCCCGGTTGGCGGCTTGGGCCTCCTCCATGAGGATGCGGTCGGAGAGGTCCACCATGGCCCCGACCATGCGGAGGGGATAGCCCTCGGGGTCCCGCACCACGTAGCCCCGGTCCAGGACCGTGGCGAAGGAGCCATCGCCCCGCTGGAAGCGGTACTGGTCGGACCAGACCGTGCCTTCGCCGTCCAGCACTTCGTCGAAGCCGGCCTTCACCCGCTCCCGGTCCTCGGGATGGATGTGGTCGAACCACCAGCTGATCCGCGGGGGCGGGACCTCCTCCGTGAACCCGAACAGGCTCTGGATCGCCGTGCCCCGCTCCATGTGCCCCGTCAGGAGATCCCAGTCCCAGATGGCGTCGTTGGTGGCGCGCTGGGCGAGGCGGAAGACTTCGTTCTGCCGGTAGAGCTCCTCCTGCTGGGCCACGTGTTCGGTCACGTCGCGGGTGGCGGTCTGCAGCTTCACCACCTCCCCGCCGGGGCCGAGGATGGGCTGGGTGATGGTCTCCACCCAGAGGTAGGTGCCGTCCTTCTTCCGGATCCGGTACTGGACGGCGGAGCCCGGCCGGTCCCGGGTCTGGCCGTTGGCCCGGATGGCCTCCACGTCCCGCAGGTGGAAAAGGCGGTAGGGGCTGGTCCCCACCAGTTCCTCGGGCTCGTACCCGAGCATGTCGCGCACGGAGGGGGACACGTAGGTGTAGGTCCCGTCCGGATCGTGCAGGCAGATCAGGTCCCGCATGCTCTCGGAGATGAGCCGGTAGCGCATCTCGCTTTCCTGGAGCGCCCGCTTGGCCTGCTCCCGGTCCGTGATGTCCAGGCAGGCCCCCACGAGGTGTCCGGGCCCCCCGCCCGGGGCCGGCAGGGCCTCGGCATGAATGAGGACGGTGCGCACCTCCCCATCCGGCCTCAGGATCCGGACCTCCCGCTGGAAGGACGCGGTATCGCGGATGGCCGCCTCCACCGTGGCCTGGAGGTCCGCCCGGTCCTCCGGGTGGACCTTCTGCAGGAATTCGCCGTAGCTGGGACAGGGCCCCCCGGGCTGGATCCCGAAGATCCGGCAGAGCTCATCGGACCAGATGGCCTTGCCGCTCTGCAGGTCCCGGCTGAAGCTGCCCAGGTGCGCGAGCCGCTGGGCCTCCTCGAGCCTGGATTCACTCTGCTCCAGGGCCTGCTGGCCCAGGAAGGTCTCGGTGATGTCCTGGGCGATGAAACAGAAGCGGGGATGGCCGCCGCCCGCCTGGGGCAGGGGCGCAACGGTCACCGAAAGCCACTGTTCCCGTTCCGGGTCCAGCCCGCTCCGCAGGAAGTGGATGGGGACTCCGGCGGTCTCCGCTTCCCGGAAGCGGGTCAACCAGAGGGCGTATTCCTGGGGATCGACCGAGGACTGCCGCAGGTTGCGGCCCCGGAGCTGCTCCACGCTGCGGCCGAAGAACTTCGCCGCCGCCTGGTTCGCGGACAGGAGGATGATCTCGTCCCGACCGGTCACCTCGGCGACGCCCATGAGCATGGGGGAGCCATCGAAGAAGGCCCGGAGGGTGGCTTCCCGCTCCTCGAGGTCCCGGGCCAGCCGGAGGCGCTCGGTGATGTCCTCCTTCACGGCGACGTAGCGGACGATCCGCCCCTGCTTGTCGTGGATGGGCGCGATGGTGGCGTGCTCCCAGAAGAATTCCCCGTCCTTCTTCCGGTTGTGGAGGTTGCCCTTCCACACCTTGCCCGAGGTGATGGTCCCCCAGAGCTGCGTGAAGACCGCGGCGGGCATCATCCCGGACTTCAGGATCCTCGGATTGCGGCCGAGGACCTCCTCCGCCGAGTACCCGGTGAGCTCCTTGAAGTGGGGGTTCACGTACTGGATGGCGCCATCCGCGTCGGTGATGACGACGGAGACCGGGCTGTTCTCCACCGCCAGGGACACCAGGCGGAGCTGCTCGTCCGCCCGCCTGGATTCGGTGACGTCCTCGTGGCTGATGACGATCCGGCCCGGCCCCCCGGACGCGAGGCGCGAGACCCGGGCGAGGTACCTGCGCTCCTCGCCGCCGGAGCCGAAACCGATCTCCATCTCGAGACCCCCGCGGCCCCCCGCCAGCACCTCGCGGAGGGCCTCGGCGAAGGCCGAGGCCTCCCCTTCCCCGCAGGCCGCGAGATAGTTCGTGCCCACGGCGGACCGGCCGGGGGGGGCGCCGTTCACTTCGGCAAAGACCCGCCAGGCCTCGTTGGTCGAGAGGATCACGCCTTTCTCGTCGAGAACGCAGATGTGCAGGTTCAGCCCGTCCAGGGTGGCCTGGGCGAACTGCTTGGAATCCTGGAGTTCCGCTTCCGCCTGCCGGCGGGCCCGGCGGACAGCGGCCTCCTCGAGCTCCCGGCTGACCACCGGGGGGAGCCGGACGAGGCTGCCCCGCATCAGGTAGTCGTGGGCGCCGGCCCTCATCATCGCCACCGCGGCCTCCTCCCCCGCCGTCCCCGAGACCACGATGAAGGGGAGGTCGAGGCCGCTGCCCCGGAGGATGGCCAGGGCCCCGGGCGCATCGAGGCCCGCGAGTTCGTAGTCGGAGATCACGACATCCCAGGCCTGGCTGCCGAGGGCCTCACGCAAAGCGTCCGCGGTGGCGACCCGCCGTCGCTGCACGGTGAAGCCGGCCTGTTCCAGGACGCCGGCGATCCGGCTCGCATCGCGCTCGGAGTCCGCGACCAGGAGGAGGCGGAGCGCGGCGGTGGGGGGGACCTGTTCGGTAGGAGGGGGGCTCATGGGTTCGGGGGTGGGCCGATTCTCCCGGTATGGAATCCTCGCGGAGGGGAGAGATCCCGGCAAGGCCCCATTGGTAGCCGGGGCCGGAACCCGGAGGACGCCGCCCGGCCAGCCTTCGGAGGCCCGGCCGGCCCTCACTGGATGTTCGGAGCGGCGGCCCCGGGGCCCCGATGCCGGCGGCTCACGACCCGGTTCCGGCCGGCCCCCTTGGCCTCGTAGAGCGCCGCATCCGCGGCGCGGATCAAGGAGGCGGGGAGAGTGTGGTCCGGGAAGTTGGCGATTCCGGCGCTGAAACTGAGCTGGATGGCCTCGTCCCCGATGGCGTGGGTGAGCTCGGCGAAGCTGCGCCGCAGGCCGTCGATGACCCGGGCCGCGGTTTCCGGCTTCGTGTCCGGCAGGATCACCCCGAACTCCTCGCCGCCGTAGCGCCCGATGATGTCGGTCTTCCGGAGCCGGCGTTGCAGGAGCCTGGCCAGGTTCACGAGGACGGAATCCCCGGCCGGATGGCCGTGGAGGTCGTTCACCCGCTTGAAGTGGTCGAGGTCGATCATGGCGAAGGAGAGCGGGGCGCCGTTCCGGGCGGCCCGGCCCATCTCCCGGCGCAGCTGCTCCTTCATGGAGCCGTTGTTCAGGAGCCCCGTCAGGCGGTCCCGCTCCATGAGACCGCGCAGCTGGCGGCCGCGCAGGGCCCTTGCCGTGACGATGGAGACCAGGTGGGCCGGGGAGATCGGCTTGGTGAGGAAGTCCTCCGCGCCCTGGTTCAGGGCCGAAAGCTGGTCCTCGCGGTTGCACTCGCAGCTGAGGTACACGATGGGCAGGCCGACGTAGGCGTCCTCCTGTCGGATGACGGCGGCGAGCTCGGCCCCGCTGCAGCCGGGCATGTGCAGGTCCATGAGCACCAGGTCCGGCCGCAGGTCGGCGAGGGGTGCCATGGCGCCGAGGGGATCGTGCACCACCACCACCTCCATGCCGACGGATTCCAGGACCCGGGCGCAGAAGGAGGCGGTGAGCGTTTCGTCCTCGACGATCAGGACCCGGAAGGGTTCCTGGAGCTGCCGCTGGGCGAACTGGTCCAGCTTCTCCATGACGGAGTGGACGTTGAGAGGGAGGGTGAAGAAGGCGGCGCCGTGGGCCCGCACCGCCCGCAGCCGGGCGTCAAGGTCGGTCCGCTCGGAATAGTAGGCGACGGGGATGGGGCATTCCCGGCCAGCCTGGATCCGGGCCACCAGCGAATCGCCGAGCCAGGGCGGGACACTGGCGTGCTCGAGCCCGAGGCAGATCAGGTCCGGCGTCCCCCGCGCGATCGACTCCAGCAGGGCCGCGGCCGTCCCGTGGGCCTCAATCCGGTAGCCTGAGACCAGGGCCTGTTCCGTGATCGGCGCCAGGACGTCGGCGGGGGCGAGGAAGCAGATCCAGGGCGCCTCGTGGCGGGCGCATTCGGGGCCCGGAGGGCAGACGCTGACGTGGACCCGCAGGAGAGCGTCGCTGATCTCCATGTGCTCCTGGAGGTTCGGCTCCCGTCCCTGCAGGAGGTGTCCCTCGACCTTCGCCTTCAGCGCCTCAAGCTCGCGCCGCGCCGCTTCCGGGCCGTCGACCCCCGCCGGCGCCAGGGCCATGGCCCGGGTGTACAGGTCCTTCAGGCAGGCACCCACGGTCCGGCCGTGGTCCAGCCAGGCCGAGGTCATGGCCCAGACCGCGTCTTCCAGTTCGGCCCGGGAGCAGGCGCCCGCGGCGCGGGTGCGGGGCATGGGCTTGAGGAGGGAAGCGCTCAGGGAGTTCATGGGGGACCTCCAGGGATGAGGCGGGGGCGGTGGTGCTCGATTCGGTGGACGCGCTGGCCGGGCCTAGGCCGTTGTCGGCACAAGCAGCCCTAACGGGCCGCTAGGCGCGGGACCAGCCGGATGCCAGGGCGGGAACAGCGCAGAGCGGGCCCGGGGCGGAGGCGCGCTTCCGGGAGACCCCGGTCCCGGAGCCCTCGATGCGCGTGGTCTCCGGGGCGATCGGAGGCTGCCAGAGCTCGGCCCAGTCCGGCAGCTGATGCCCCGGCATGGGCCGGCTGATGAAGTAGCCCTGGGCCTCTTCGCAGCCGAGGGCCTTCACGAGATCCCATTCCGCCCGGGTCTCGACCCCCTCCGCCACGCTCTTCAGGTTCAGCTTGCGGGCGAGGTCCAGGCTGGACTCGATGATGGTGCGGCACCGGTCGTCCACCGGAGAATTCATCACGAAGGACTGGTCCACCTTGAGCTCGGTGAACGGCATGTTGTTCAGCTGCTGCAGGGAGGAGTAGCCGGTCCCGAAGTCGTCGATGGAGAGGTTGAAGCCCTTCAGCCGCAGGCGTGCCAGACCGTTGAGGACCACGGCCAGCCGGCTCATCACGTCGGTCTCGGTGACTTCCAGGGTGATCCGCCGCGGGTCGCAGTCCTCCTCCAGCACCAGGGCGTGCAGCCGGTCCGCGATGGAGATGTCCTCCAGGGAGCGCATGGAGATGTTCACGGAAGCGCTCAGCTCGAGGCCCCGCGCCGCCCAGGCCCGGAGGTAGGTGCAGGTCTGGCGCAGCAGCATTTCCGTCAGGTCGTCCATCAGGCCCTCCTCCTCCAGCCGATGGATGAAGTCCTTCGGGACGAAGACCCCGCGGCCGGGACGGTACCAGCGGACCAGGGTTTCCACGCCCTTGATCTCGCCGGTGGCCAAGGAGACCTTGGGCTGGAAGAAGGGCAGGAACTCGCGCTTGGACAGGCCGTAGCGGAGCTGCTCCACGGTCACTTCGTCGGGCGCGGCGGCTTCGTCCCCGCCCGCGTCCGCGGGGGTGGCCCGGTCCAGGCACTCCTGGAGCTGGCGGGCGGTGACCGGTTTGGGAATCGTGCCCAGAACCTGGATGCCGTAGGCCCGCGCCATCGTCTCCACCGTGTGGATGATGGCCAGGTCCACGCCGCTCACCACCACCAGGGACCGGGCCAGCTTGTTCACCGCCACGTGGCTGATGAACTCCACGCCGTCCATCTCCGGCATGTCGAGGTCGCAGAGGATCAGGTCCACCGGCGCGTCGCGGGTCATCAGGACGTTGAGGGCCTCGCGGCCGTTCTCCGCCTGACAGATCCGCCCCACGCCCAGCTGTTCCAGGAGCTGGACCATCATCCTCCGCTGGAAACCGTGGTCTTCGACCACCATGACGATGAATTCGTTCGTATTCATGGCTCACTCCAGGGAGATGCGGGCAGGGGGCGGGTGGCGCCGCGGGGCGGAAACCGAAGGCATACCGGCGGGCGGGGTTCCGGATCGCAGAACCGGCGCAGCCGACGGCATGAGGAGAGCAATCCATGTGCCATGCCGAATTAATTTATAAGTATCCTACTTACAATATTTTATACATTAGCAATGCAGGCCTGCGGCCGGCCATTCCATTTTCTGGACGGGATTCCGGACCGCTCGAGCCTCAGCCTTGGCCTTCCCGCGCGCCCTGGCGGCGGATCCGCTGGTACAGCGAACTCCGGGAGATGTCCAGCCACCGGGCCGCCTCGTCCACCCGCCCCTCGCAGGCCTCGAGTACCTTGCGGATGTGGAGCTCCTCGACTTCCGCCAGGGTGAGCTTCGAACCGGAGGGCTCCGCCTCGACCGGTTCGGCCTGGCCCAGTTCGAAGTCCGCGGGCTGCAGGACGCTGTCCTGCCGGTAGATGATGGCCCGTTCGATGGCGTTCTTCAGCTCGCGGATGTTGCCGGGCCAGGGGTGCCGCTCCAGCCGGTGGAGCGCCGCCGGAGCGAGCTCCAGGCTCCCGCACCCGTAGGCGGCCACGAGCGCCGGGATGTCCTCCCGCCGCTCCCGCAGCGGGGGGATCAGGATCGGCAGGCCGGCGATGCGGTAGTACAGATCGCTGCGGAAGCGCCCCTCCGCCACGAGCTGGTTCAGGTCGCGGTGGCTGGCCCCGATCAGCCGGACGTCCACGGAGCGATCCTCGGTGGCCCCGACCCGGCGGTACTTCCGCTCCTCCACCGCCTTCAGGATCTTCGGCTGCACCGCCAGGTCCATGTCCCCGATCTCGTCCAGGAACAGCGTCCCCTGGTTCGCGACCTCCATCAGGCCGGGCTTGGAGGAGGCCGCGCCGGTGAAGGAGCCCTTCTCGTGGCCGAAGAGGTCGCTTTCCAGGAGCTCCTTGCTGAGGCCCGCGCAGTTGAGCTCCACGAAGGCGTTGCCGCTCCTGGGCCCGTGGCTGTGGATCCAGCGGGCCAGCATGGATTTTCCGACGCCGGTCTCGCCCTGGATGTGCACCGGCCGGTCCAGGGAGAGGACCCGCTTCACCTGCACCTCGAGGCGGCCGATGGCGTGGCTCGAACCGAAGAAGGGGCTGACGGAGGGGACCGACGCCTTCCCAGCCTTGGCGGACTTCGCCCGGCGCTCGGCCCCGAGCTCGAGGGCCTTGGTGAGGACGATGCCGAGGACGTCGGCATCCACGGGCCGGCTGAGGAACTTGTCGGCCCCCGCCCGCACGGCTTCCGCCGCCTCGTCGATGGAAACGGCGTCCAGAAGGAGGACGATGGGCACCTGGCCATCGATCTCCCGGAGCCGGCGGATGAAGCCGAGGGCCTGGCCGCCCTCCAGGTCCCGGTCGATGAGCACCAGGCCCGGCTGCTTGAGGGCGAAGGCCTGTTCCGCCGCGGCCAGCTGGCTGGCGGGATGGGCTTCGAAGCCCAGCGACTGCGCCTTCCGGGTCAGCGGAGTCCCGGGACTGCTCTCCACGACAAGGATTTTCCCGGCGGTCATGGCCCCCCCGGGCCATGACAACACGAATGGCCGCGCAGGCAAAGACCTGCGGTGACCGCCGTTCCGGGGCGGCGGCGCGGAGGCGCGCGCGAGGTCCCGGTCCCCACCAAGATTCTGGTGGTTCCCCGAGGACCGGGTCTACAGTAGGTCGCAGGCGGGGCCAGACTGCACCGGGCCAGGAGGAGCAACGATGGAGTTCGGGGGGCTGACGGCCATGGTGGTCGAGGACCATGACTTCCAGCGCCAGTTGGCGATCCGGTACCTGGGCGACCTGGGGATCCACGGCGCCCTGGGGGCGGAGAACGGCCGCGACGCGCTGAACCAGCTGCTCAGCCTGGACGGGCCCGTGGACCTCATCCTCAGCGATCTGGACATGCCCGAGATGGATGGCGTGGAATTCATCAGCCGGGTCGCCCTCAACAAGCTGGCCCACGCGGTGATCGTGGTGAGCGGCCTCGACCCGGCGATCCTCCACACCGTGGAGACCATGGCCCGGGCCTACGGAATCCAGGTGCTGGGGGCCATCAACAAGCCCCTGACCCCGGAGCAGCTCGCCGCCTGCCTGTCCCGGCTGAGCCCAGGGACCGCCGCCGGGCCGCAGGGTTCCGCCATCGGGTCGGAGGACCTGCGCGGGGGTCTGGACGGCCGCGAATTCATCCCGCTCTTCCAGCCCAAGGTCTCCCTCGCCTCCGGCGACCTCCTCGGCGTCGAAACCTACGCCCGGTGGTTCCGTCCCGGCCATGGCGTCCTGCTGCCCCAGGAATTCCTCCCCTTCGTGGAGAAGGCCGGGCTGATGATGGACCTCACCGAATCCATGCTGGTGCAGGCCTGCGAGAACCTGGGCGCCTGGACGGAACGCGGGCTGGGGCTGAAGGCCGCGGTGAACGTCTCCATCCTCTCCCTGACGGATCCCGCCGTCGCCGACAGCCTGGAGGATCTCGTCCAGATGCAGGGCTGCGATCCCCGCCAGCTCATCCTGGAGATCGTGGAGACCGGCGTCGCCTCCGACCTCGCGCCGGTGCTGAACGTCCTCGCGCGCCTCCGGCTCAAGGGCTTCGGCCTCTCCATGGAGAGCTTCGGCAGCGGCTTCTCGGTCCTGCACCAGCTCAGCAACATGCCCTTCACCGAACTCAAGATCGATCAGGCCTCCATGCGGGAGGCCCAGGAGCAGGAGTGGAACCGGACCCTGGTGGACTTGAGCCTCGAGATGGCCCGGCGGCTCAACCTCCGCACCGTGGCCGAGCGGATCGAGACCCGGGCGGACTGGGACACGGCCCTCGCCCACGGGTGGGACGAGGCCCAGGGCTTCTTCATCAGCCGTCCGCTCCCGGGCCACCAGATCCCCGAGTGGGCGGAAGCCTGGCGCCTGCGGCGGCAGGCCCTCTGAGCGCGCTGGCAGGACGACGACCGGAGCCTGGACGCGGAGTGGTCTCCGCGTCCAGGCTCCGGTCCGGCGTGCGCTTCAGCGCAGGGCCCCGGGGATCCCGAAGGATCGCCGGCCGCACTTCTCAGGGCACCACCACCACCTTGGAGGTCCGGCGGTTGCGCTCGCCGATGGCGGTGAGCATGTAGGTCCCGGAGGGCAGGTTGAGGGAGCCGTTGGGGGGCAGTTCGCCGAAGCAGCCCGGCGTGATGCAGACCTCGTAGGCGTTCTTCGTGGTCCAGATGAGCACGGGACCCCACTGCTGGGTGGTGAGGGTCGGGGCCGAAGGCGTGGCGGGAGTGCGGACCTGCGCGGACGCCATGGTGGCCACGAGGGCGGCGGGGAAAAGCAGCGTGAGCTTGTTCATGGGATCCTCCCTGTGATGTGGGGTTGCGAAGCTTCGCCCAGGCGGCGGGCCGCGCTTCCGGTCTTCGTGGTGGCCTGCGAGGCCGTGGATCTTGTTTCTTCTGATCCGGTGTCGATGGGGGTCGGAACGGTGTTGCCTGTTCCGCGAAGACAAATGCATCAGCGGTGCCAAGTGTCGCCGAAGCTCGAAGCAATCTTCAAACAATTGATATTGTTATGTTTGTTAATTGGCCTCAGTGGCTTCAGGAGTTCCTGGGCCCGTCCAGGGCCCCGGGTTCCGGGAATCGGATCCTTTATTTGGACGGCATCCAAAAAATGGACCGGGAGGCCCCGGTGGGCCTGGGCCGGCGCGGCTCCGCTACCGGTCGCTCCGCGCGTCCGGACGGCGCAGCCGGGCGGCAAGAATGCTGAAGGGGATGCCCAGGCGGCGCGCGGCGTCCACCACCCGCCCCCCCTCCTCCTCCAGCACCCGCCGGATATGCAGCTCCTCGATCTCGGCCAGGTTGAGGCGCGTCCCGTAGCTGGGAGTGGCTTCCGAGGAGGAGACCCCGGGCTGGATGTGCTCGGCCCGGATCTCGGCGCCCGGGCAGCGCAGCACGGCCCGCTCGATCACGTTCCTCAGCTCCCGGAGATTCCCGGCCCAGCGGTGGTTCCGCATATCCAGCAGGGCCTCCTCGGAGAGGACCAGCTCGGGCCGGCCGACCTCCCGGGCGAGGGACCGCAGCAGGGCCTCGGCCAGCAGGGGAATGTCCTCGACCCGCTTCCGGAGCGGCGGCACCTGGAGCAGGAAGGCGCCGAGCCGCAGGTACAGGTCCCGGCGGAAGGCGCCCCGCTGCGCGGCCGCCTCGAGGTTCTGGCGGGTGGCGGTGATCAGCCGCACGTCCACGGGCCGGGGCTCCGCTTCCCCGGGCCGCGAGAAGCTCCCCGCCTCGAGGACGGCAAGGAGTCCCTCCTGCACCGCGAGATCGAGGTCCCCGATCTCGTCCAGGAAAAGGGTGCCGCCGCGGGCGGCTTCGAAGAGTCCCGGCTTCGCCGCGCCGTTCAAGACCTCCGGCCCCGACCCGTAGAGTTCCACCTCCAGCACTTCCCGCTGGAGGCCGATGCAGTTCAGCCCCGCCAGGGGCCCCGCCGCGCGGCGGCCGTTCCGGTGGAGCCACCGGGCCAGGGATCCTTTGCCGGAGCCAGCCTCCCCCAGGATCAGCACGGGGCCGTCGCCCTGCAGGGCCTGCCGGGCCTCCTGCTCGAGCCGCTGGATCGCGGGACTGGCGCCCAGGAACGGGTGGGTTGGGTCAGGAATGGCCATGGCCTGGAATCCTTCCCCCCTCTTGGCTCGTTGCTGGTTTTTTCAAAGCTGAAGTCCGCTCTAATCCCTCCCGGTGGATGGCAAGTCTCATTCCAGGACACCTGGCGAGCCGCGCCGAAGCCCCCCCCGGGACGCTGCAGGTCCGGCAGCCGCCAGCCAACCACCGATCCCCCGCAGTGGCCGGGTTTACGGAAACGCAGCCCCCGCGCGTCTCTTGCCGCGCTTGGCTGCTCGGTGTCCAGCCCTTGCAGGAACAGGGGATGGGCGCCAGGAAAGCGGGGCCAGGCGACCTGCCGGAGCCGGTTCAGGGGGTCCAAAAACGTCTGGTTTCTGGATGGGGTCCAGAATCCAGACACCCAATCGCGGAATCGAACCAGTCCGGGAGGCTTCTGGGTATCGGTGTAGATCCTGGAGCCCAGATAGATTCGGTGATCTGGAGTATCTCTCCCACAAATACCGGAACTTTCCTTGTCCCCGGAAACCCGAGACTGGGCTCGAACGAGGCCTGGGGTGGCGGTGCCTCGATGGAAGTCCGGTTCTCGGGCGCCCCGGGGGGGATGGAGGGTACCGACGAGCCGCGCAGTTGATCGAGATCTCAGGGTCGCTGGCCCCGTTCTTGCTCATTTACAAGAGGTTGAGTGCGCGCCCGATCTCAGTCCCAACCCCGAATCCCCCTGCCCCGGAGGCTCGTCATGCGTCTATCTCCACTCGTCCTTGCCCTCACCCTTCCGGCTTCCCTCGGCATGGCGGCGCCGCCCCCAGGGGCCGCGTCGCCCGCTCCGCTGGTGCAGACGGCCGCCCGACCCACCCTGCAGTCCCTGGTGCTCACCCTGGACGACGGCTCCGCCCTCACCCTTTCCGGCAGCCAGCTCGGCGGCGAGAACGGAGGCTTCATCGTCTGGAACAGCTTCGGCGTCACCCAGATCGCGATGGACTACCTCGCCGCGCGCGGCGACAACACCCTGTCCCCCAATGCGATCTGGAGCCTCTGGTCCCCGGAGGCTGAAGCCGACGCGCCCGTGGCGCTCCTGGTGAACGGCGGCACCGTGACCCCCATCGGAGCCGCGCAGCCGGGGGTGCGGACCCAGCGGGCCAAACTCGTCGCCCTCACGGCCACCCTCTCCAACGGACGCTCCCGCACCATGCCCTTCAAGATGCTCGAGGACCCCATCAACGGCGTGCTGGTCTGGGGCGACGCCACGATCAACGCCACCCTGGTGCGGTTCTACGATGCCCGGCCCGGGCTCCGCTCCAATTCCGGCACGGTGCTCACACGGTGGAACACCTTGGATGCCGGGGGTGAGCTACCAGGAACCATGTCGAAGCCGCTCTGCGATCCCTCCGGTTGGCCTTGATCGCCACCTTTGTTGCATCCTCCGAGTGGTCGGATCCACGCACCACAGCGATCCCAGGCGACGGCCCGAGCGGTACTCGCCTGGGATCCTCCCATTGCTTTCCAAAGTTGACGCCCGTTCCGCATTCCCCTAGCTTCGTCGCATCACCCATACCCCACCGGAGACCTCATGCAGCCGCCCAAAGCCCGTCCCAGGATCAAGTCCATCACCATCGAGTTGGAGGACGGACGGAAGCGAGTCATACAAGGAACCGAATTGGATGATCCGAAAGGTGGCACCCTGGTCTGGAACGATTTCGGCGCCCACGAGATGATGAAGTCCGCCTACGAGCATCGCGGCGAACACGAAAAGGTCGCCCGGGTGGACAAGATCTGGGAAGGCAAGGACGGGACCTCCGAGAAGAGCGCAGCCGGAGTGAGCGATCTTCCTGCTGTGATGATCAAGCCACTCTGCGAGCCTAGCGGTTGGCCATGAACGGTTAGCCTGGCCGAATTCTGGCTTGTTCCAAGTACTTAAGCGCCATCTTAATTTCTGGCTGATTCGGCCGAACCCGGCTGAGCTGATCTAGATTTCGGCCAGCTCGGTCGAAAAAGATTTTGGAATCATGTGGTCGCTTGAATAAACATACTCCCTCCAGGACGTCCAGGCGGGCTCGGATAACGTTAGACATCCAGTAGTTAGGTAACACCTGATCAATGCGGGTGAGGCGAGATCGGGCTTCGGAAATGAGTTCTCGAGGATCCAGCTGCTTTCTGTGCTTTTCTCGGGCTTCTAACTCAAGGGCCATGACTAGCCCGATATGGTAGTGCGGATACGCGGACTCCCGTTCAGTCAGCTCTCGATAGATCTTTTTGCAGATTTGAATATCCAGACCAGAGTCTCGCCCTAGCGTGCTTTCGTACTCCGCACGCACTAGTCGAGCATTCGCTACACCATACGCATGAGCCAGATCCTGCGGATTGAGCCGTCGAGCGAGTTCTAGCTTTGGAATGGCGTCTGCGATCAACGGTCGTGGATCCTTCCCTTTCTGGGCATCGGCGTTTGCCCGTTCGACTTGAAGGAGTCCAAAGGCTGCTGGATAGGTTGCGACATCGGGGTAGCGAACCATTAATTCATTGGCCACCTTTTCGGCTTCGGTGTAGGTACTTCCTAAATCAACTCCACGATCGATCAGGACACCTAACAACACAGCGTAAGATCGAAGAAGTTGTAGATTCACTGTCACCGAAGTGGGCGATCTTTCCCTCGCCCGGCGGGCCAGTCGTACTGCCTGTTCCAAGGTCGGGATAGGGTCCTTTCCTGCCTGCTCATCCTGCCGCGCTTGGATCCTGAGAAGCGAAACTCCAGCGCTGAGGACTTCCGTATTTGTGGATTCGAGCCGTTGAGCTTTCTCGAGATATCTCTTTGCAAGCCTCATCCAGTATTCGCGCAGAGCGGAATTGTGTGTGTTAAAACGGCTCATTTCGGCTGCCGCAATAGCACTTCGCACGATTGGTTTCGGATTCTGAGGCTCCACGAACTCCCATACCTTGCACAACGACACTTGCTCCGTCACTGCGGACTTGGGGTCGGCTGCCGCCCTGACATCCAGCCCGAGGAGCGCATGGCAACGATTGGACTCCAATTCGAGCACCGCCGGATCACTGGGAGCGATTATTCGAGCGGTTTCAATCGTCTCGACAGTTTGCTGCAGGCGGACCTTGGCGACCTGTTGGTCCAGCTCGACCCGCGCCGCCGCAAGCTGCCCCTCGGCCTCCAGCCGCTTGGCTTCGAAGAACCAGGGCGCATGGTCGAAGGCGGTGCGGGCCTGGCGGATGGCGTCCTCGTGGCGGCCGTCCACGAGGGCCAGCTGGCCTTCCTGGAATTCCGGCGGCTCCAGGTCGGAGCCGCGGCCGGACTTCAGGAGGGCCAGGGCCTCGGCCTTGAGGCCCTGCTCCAGCTCCCTGATCCGGGCCTTCCGGGCATCGGGCTCGGGGATGCGCTGAGCCTCCTCCAGCTCCTGCTGGTACAGCAGTCCGCAGGCGCGGCCGAGGGCGTAGTTGACCTCGGGGCCCTTGAAGCCCGCCTCGTTCGCCCGCTGGAGGTAGCCCCTCGCCTTCGCCGCGTCCCCCAGGGCCAGCCAGGTCCGCCCCAGGGCATAGGCCCCGGGGCCCTGGGCGATGCCTCCCGCGCCGGCGATCTCCCGCTCCATGACGCGCATCCGTTCCTCCACCGCCCGCCGCTCCCGCCGGATGTCGTGGGGCGGGAGGAGCTTGCCGTAGCGCATCAGGGATTCGAGGCGTTCGGCCTCCTGGCCGAAGTGCTGGGCCCAGCGGGCGCGGGCGGCGGACTGGAGGCGGCGGTTGATGGCGATGCCCCCCGCCAGGAGCACCGCCACGAGGGCGCCGGCGCCGATGCCGACGGCCAGCTTGTTCCGGGCCGCGAGGCGCAGCAGGCGCTCCCGGCGGGAAAGGGGCCGCGCCATGATGGGGTCGCCGTCCAGCCAGCGCTGCAGGTCGTCCCCCAGGGCCCGGGCGGTGTCGTAGCGCCGGGCGGGATCCTTCTCCAGGCACTTGAGGATGATGGTCTCCAGGTCCTCGGGGATGCCCGCGTAGCGCTTCCGCGGGGGGAGCGGCTCCTCGTAGATGATCTTCCGCAGGGCGTCCATGCCCTCCGCCAGGCCGTAGGGCGGGCAGCCGCAGAGGAGCTCGTAGAAGGTGGCCCCGAGGGCGTAGACATCGGCGCGGCGGTCCATGGTCTCCACCTCGCCCCGGGCCTGCTCCGGGGACATGTAGACCACGGTGCCCATCACGAACCCGGTGGCGGTCATCCCCTTCCCCGCCAGGGCGCTGCGGGCCAGGCCGAAGTCCAGGACGTAGGCCTTGGCCTTCCCGTCCTCGTCGGGCTCCACCATCAGGTTCGCGGGCTTGAGGTCCCGGTGGATCAGGCCCCGCCGGTGGGCCGCGTGGACTCCCTCGCAGACCTGCGTCATCAGCTCGGCCTTCTCCCGCATGGACAGCTTCGTGATGGAGGCCTTGAAGGTCTCCCCCTGGATGAGCTGCATGGCGATGTAGGCCTGGCCGCCGATGTCGCCGGTCTCGAAGATGCGGCACACGTGCTCGTGCTCCACCAGGGCCTGGGACTGGGCCTCCTGCATGAAGCGCTGCAGCAGTTCCGGATCGTCCCGGCGCAGGATCTTGATGGCCACGGGCCGCCGCAGCCGGGGGTCGAAGGCCCGGAAGATGCGCGCCATGCCCCCTTCGCCGATGAGGCGCAGGCGCTCGTAGGGGCCCCAGGCCGGCAGGCTGGAGGAGACGAGCACGTCCGGCGCCGTGGCCCCCGTGGGACGGCCGGGGATGCGGTAGGCCCCCGAAGGCGGCCCCCCCTCCCCGCTAGCGAGCAGGGATTCCGTATCCGGGATGCGGTAGCGGGAGGTGGGCGCCGCGTCCGCCGGCACCGCCACCGTGCGGGCCTCGAGCTCCATCTCCGAGACCTGCTCGGGGGTGAGGAGGCCCTTCGCCTCCAGCCAGGAGATCACCCCGGTGGCGTCCCGGGACCCCAGGGCGGCGGGAGCCTCCTTCAGGTCCTGGGCGTCCAGGAAGCCCCAGAGCAGGCCCAGGCCGAGCATGCGCGCCTCCAGCCCCGCCTCGCGGGGCTGCCCCGGGACCCGGGACTGCGCCTTGTCCTCCGCCATGCCTGCTCTCCCTTGCGTGCCCTCCATTTCACCCGGGACGGCCCGGGGCCGGTACTGGAGACTTGGGCCGCGGCGTCCCGATTCACGCCTTGACGGGCCTTCCCGCCCCCCGCCAGACTGGCCACGGGCCCGCGCGGACCCGACCGGAAAGGAGGTTGCGATGAACCCAGGCAGCACCGTCGCCGAACCTCCTTCGACCATGGCGCGCCGGACCCGGGCTTCCTCCTGAGCTGATCAGGTCCCGCCCGTCGCGCCGATCCCGCGCCTCGAACCCGAGGCCCCATCGCCGTGACTTCCGTCCCGCCGGGGAACCATGCTCAACCGCGTCATCGACACCGTGTGGGGCCAGGCCAACGCCCTCTTCGCCTTCCGGCGGAGGCGCTGGCTGGACCTCCTCGTGCTCGTGGCCCTGGTGGGGATCATGTACGGGCTGATGATCGTGGGGCGCGAATGGAACGGGCCCCAGCGGCCCACGGTGGCCATCGACCTCAGTCTCGCCGCCCTGCCCAAGTACATGCTGCTTTCCATCGTGCGGGCCGGCGTCGCCTACCTCATCAGCATCTCGCTGACCTTCACCCTGGCCTTCTGGGCCGCCAAGGACCCCTTCGCCGAGCGGCTCCTGGTGCCCATCCTGGACATCCTCCAGAGCGTGCCCATCCTGGCCTTCCTGCCGCCGGTCATCTTCGCCATGCTGGCCCTCTTCCCCCGCAGCAACATCGGCCTGGAGCTCTCCGCGGCGATCCTCATCGTCACCTGCCAGGCCTGGAACATGATCTTCAGCTTCTACCAGAGCCTGAAGACCATCCCGCCGGAGCTGGAGGAGCTGGCCACCACCTACCAGTTCAACTGGTACCAGCGCATGCGGTGGGTCGAGCTGCCCCTGGCCACGCCGGGCCTGGTCTGGAACTCCATGGTGAGCGTGGCCAACGGCTGGTTCTTCCTCATGACCGCCGAGGCCTTCAGCCAGGGCAGCCTGAACTTCCGGCTCCCCGGCGTCGGCTCCTACATGCAGGCCGCCGTGGACGCCGGCGACACCACGGCCAAGTGGAGCGCCGTGGTGGCCATGCTGCTGCTGGTGGTGGTCCTCGACCGCCTCCTGTGGAAACCCGTGATGGCCTGGTCCCAGGGCTTCCAGCTGGACGAGAACCTCCGCCCCGAGCGGCCCAAGAGCTGGATCCTGGACGTGATCCGGCGCTCCCGCTTCCTGCGCTGGCTGGAGGTCGTCCGCTCCGAGTGGCTGCTGAAGCGCATCCCCAAGCCCAAGGACGTGGCGCGCATGCTCCCCCAGGAGCCCGAGCGGCGCAAGCGCGCCGCGAGCTTCCTGGCGGCGGGGCTGCTGGGCCTCCTGCTGCTGGCCCTGGCCTTCGCCGGCTTCAAGCTCTGGAGCATCCTCGCCCTGGTGAACGGCCCGGACTGGCTGCGGCTCCTGAAGGCCGGGGGCATGAGCCTGGGCCGGGTGCTGGCCTCCACGGCCCTGGTGACCCTCTGGACCGTGCCCCTCGGCCTCTGGATCGGCCTGCACCCGGCGGTGGCCCGGCGCATCCAGCCCGTGGTGCAGGTGACCGCCAGCTATCCCGTCAGCCTGCTCTTCGCCGCCATCGCCGCCTGGATGCTGAAGCTGAGGATCGGCCTCGGGGTCACCTCCGTGCTGCTCATGGTGCTGAGCACCCAGTGGTACCTGCTCTTCAACATCATCGCCGGCGCCCAGGCCATCCCTTCGGACCTGCGGGAGATGGGCAAGGCCTTCCGCCTCACCCGCTGGAAGCGCTTCACCACGCTCTATTTCCCGGCCATCTTCCCCTTCCTAGTGACGGGCTGGGTGACCGCCACCGGCGGGGCCTGGAACGCCAGCATCATCACCGAGTTCGTGAGCGGCGACGGCCGCACCTTCGCCACCTTCGGCCTGGGCAGCGAGCTGCAGCTGGCCACCGCCGCGGGCTCCATCCCCATGATCACCGCCTCCAGCCTGCTCATGGCGGGGCTGGTGGTGCTCTTCAACCGCCTCGTCTGGCTGCCCCTGTACCGCATGGCCGAGACGCGGTACACGTTGGACCGGTGAACGCATGAACCTCTGCGAACTGAAGGGCGTCCAGATGCGCTTCCCCGGCCCCAAGGGCCAGGTCAAGCGGGTGCTGGAGGACATCAACCTGGCGGTGAAGGTGGACGAGGTGCTCTGCCTGGTGGGCCCCAACGGCAGCGGCAAGTCCACCCTGCTGCGGATCCTGTCGGGGCTGCTCCAGCCCACCAAGGGCGAGGTGCGCTGGCACGGGGAGAAGCTGCGGGGGGTGAACCAGTCCGTGAGCATGGTCTTCCAGACCTTCGCCCTGGTGCCCTGGATGACCGTGGAGGACAACGTCCGCATGGTGCTGCGGGCCCGGGACCTGCCGGAGGAGGAGGTCCGCGAGAAGGCGGCCTCGGCCATCCACAAGGTCGGCCTCGAGGGCTTCGAGGAGGCCTTCCCCCGGGAGCTGTCCCGGGGCACCAAGCAGCGGGTGGGCGTGGCCCGGGCCCTGGCGGTGGATCCCGAGATCCTGGTGATGGACGACCCCTTCAGCCAGGTGGACGCGCTGACCGGCGAGGCCCTGCGCCAGGAGATCCTGGACATCTGGAGCGACGCGGAGAACAACCCCAGCTCCGTGGTGCTGGTGAGCCACCGCATCACCGAGGCCGTCCTCATGGCCGACCGCATCGCCATCCTCGGCGGCACCCCGAGCACCATCCGCACCGTGGTGGAGAACCCCCTGCCCCGGCCCCGGGACCCGCGCTCCGCGGGCTTCCTGCGCCTCGTGGACCAGCTCCACGACATCATCGCCAGCGCTGAGCTGCCGGACGTGCAGGTCAGCGCCCCCCAGCCCGAGCTGGCCGACGGCGTGCTGGAGCCCCTGCCCCACGCCCACACCGCCGACATCCTCGGCCTCCTGGAGTTCCTCGACACCCAGCAGGGCGGCAACTGCGACCTCTTCCACGTGGTGACCCACACCCACGTGCCCTTCGAGAAGGTGCTCACCATCGTCAAGGGCGCCGAGATGCTGGAACTGGTGGACACCCCCCGGCGCAGCGTGGTCCTCACCGCGCTGGGCAAGAAGTTCGTCGCCGCCGACATGGACGCCCGCAAGGACATCTGGAAAGCCCAGCTCCTCGAACTCAAGCTCTTCCGCGTCGTGAAGGACCTCATCGAGCTCCACGACGGCGAACTCAAGCAGGACGAGCTCCAGCACGAACTCGCCGTGCGCCTCCCCATGGAGAACCTCGAACTCACCTTCGGCACCCTCGTCGCCTGGGGCCGCTTCGGCGAGCTCTTCGCCTACCGCGAAGACCGCGGCGTGCTGACCCCGGAGTGAGGAGGCGTCGTGACCCGGATAAACTGCAAGACGCACCGCAACGCCGACCCCAAGGACCGGACCTTGACGACCCCCGGAAAGCACCTAGAAGGTGGACCAATCCGATCGCCAGGAGGGGTCCAGAAGCGGGCTTCCATCCGGGTTTTTTTAGGTTTGGTTTGGGTCCCCCGTCCAAGGCTAAACCATATTATTTCAACCCAACTCCTTGCGGCATTCCGGATTAGGCGGCATCTGACCCCTCTCCGGCTTGTCGCCTAATACATAGTTAGGCCGCAACTGCCTCGTTCTCTGCCCAAGGTCTTCGACAT
>JBGAST010000046.1:0-24953 GCA_044229575.1 Holophagaceae bacterium
GAGCGGGTGACACTGCGAGGAAGGCTTTGCTGACCGCGATTCAACGCGCGATCGAACCAATCAATCTCGCGCGGCTGGGCGAGGCTTCGCGGCGGAACTGGTATCCCTGCCTCGCCGGGGATCTGCTGGAAGCGCCCCTGGAAGGCCTGGCGCCGGACGCGTCGCTGGAGGAGGACCTGCGGGCCCTTCTGGCGGAGGAGGGCCTGGTGGGGCTGGTCGCGCCCAGACTGCCCCTCGACCTCACCCCCATGGCCCCCCTGCGGGTCTTCCGCCGCTGCGCCGCCCGGCTGCTGGAATCCTCCGCCACCGTGGTGGTGGTGGGCATCGTCCCCTTCGCCCGCAACCTCGAGACGGACCACCCCGACCTCGCCGCGGCCTTCGCGGCGGAACTCGCCGGCCTGGCCCGGGAGCGCGGCAAGGCCCTGGCCTTCGCCGTGGACGCGGGTCCCGACTACGACGGCTACCGGCACGCCCTCGCGGCCAGCGGCCTGCCCGTCTTCCTGCGGGTGGAGGACGCCCTCCAGGGCCTCGCCGCCCTGGCCTGAAGCACCGCGAGACAGGCGAATCCGCGCGAGGGACTCTCCGGATTTCCCGGCCTGCCGGGAACATTGCCTTGCCGCCTCCGGTCCAACCGGACAGGCCCGCCGGGCCGGGAGGCTTCCATGCGACCCATCCCCATCTGCGTCAGCACCCTGTTCCTCGCAGCCTCTGCGGCCTGGGCGCGCCCCGCGGCGCGGTCCCTCCCCGGCGCCGCGCCCCGGATCGAGGTGCTCTTCGTGCTGGACACCACAGGCTCCATGGGAGGCCTGATCGAAGGGGCGAAGCTGAAGATCTGGTCCATCGCCAGCCAGATGCTGCAGGCCAGCCCCACGCCCCGCCTGCGGGTCGGGCTGCTGGGCTACCGCGACCGCGGCGACGCCTACGTCACCCGCTTCACCGACCTCACCGAGGACATGGATTCCGTGTACGCCCAGCTCTCCCGGTTCCAGGCGGGGGGCGGCGGCGACGGGCCGGAATCCGTGAACCAGGCCCTGCACGAGGCCGTCACGCGGCCCAGCTGGAGCCGGGACGCGAAGACCCTGAAGCTCGTCTTCCTCGTCGGCGACGCGCCGCCCCACATGGACTACCCGGACGACGTGAAATTCACTGTCTCCTGCGGGCTGGCGGCCCGGCGCGACCTGGTCATCAACACCGTCCAGTGCGGCGCCATGGCCGAGACCGCGCGCTTCTGGCAGGAGATCGCCAGCCGCGCCGGCGGCTGCTACACCGCCATCGGCCAGACCGGGAACATGCAGGCCATCGCCACGCCCATGGACGCGGAGCTGGCGAAGCTGAACGAGGAGGTGGGCCGCACCATCGTGGCCTACGGCTCGAAGCAGGAGCGGGCTTCCGTCATGGCCAAGCAGGTCCGCGCCGAGGAGGCCGTCGCCGCGGCGCCCTCGGCGGTGGCGGACCGCCTGGCCTTCAACGCCTCCACGGGCCGGGTGGTCCAGGGCGGTGGCGACCTCCTGGATGACTTGAAGCGCGGCGTGGCCTCCCTCGACAAGGTCCCCGCCAAGGACCTGCCCACGGAGATGCAGGCCCTGGGCCCGGCGGAGCGCAAGGCCTATCTCCAGCGCAAGGAAGCGGAGCGGAACCGCATCCAGGCCCGCATCGCCGAGCTGGGGCGCCAGCGCCAGGCCTTCCTGGACGCGGAGGCCAAGAAGCGAGCCGTGGGCGGCAAGGGCGATTCCTTCGACGAAAAGGTGGGCGAAGCCCTCCGCGAGCAGGCCAAGCGCAAGGGCATCCGCTACGCGAAGCCCGGGAAGTAGTGCCATGCCCGCCCGCCGCTACACTGTCCTGCGTGACGAGCCTACCGTGGTGGAACGAGGAGTCTGACGATGGGGAGCTGGTGGCGGCCTTCCGCGCCGGGGACCTCGATGCCTTCGAGGTCCTGGTGCGGCGGCACCAGAAGGCCATGCTGAACGTCGCCTACCGCATGCTCGGCAACTACGACGAGGCTTGCGAAGTCGCCCAGGACGCCTTCGTGGCCGCCTACAAGGGCTTGGCGAACTTCCGCGGCGAGGCCCGCTTCACCACCTGGCTCACCACCATCACCCTGAACCAGGCCCGCAACCGCATCGAGCACCTGGCCTCCCGGCGCCGCCACGAAGCCTATTCCCTGGACGCGCCCCGCCGGGGCTCCGACGGCGACGAGGAGCCGCCCCAGGATCCGCCCTCCGACGGCCCCTCCGCCCTGGACCTGCTGGAAGAACAGGCCGTCCGCAAGCGGGTGGAGAAGTGCATCGACGCCCTCCCGCAGGATTTCCGCGAGGTGCTGGTGCTCCGGGATCTGCGGGACCATTCCTACGAGGAGATCGGTGCCATGCTCGACCTGCGCGAGGGGACCGTGAAGTCCCGCCTGTTCCGCGCGCGGGAGGGCGTGAAGGATTGCCTCCAGCTCGCCGGGGAGGCGCCATGAGCGCCTGTCGGGAGTTCCGGGAACTCATGTCCACGGCCCTGGACGGGGCCCTGCCGCCCGGGGACCGGTCCCGCCTCGACGCCCACCTCGCGGGCTGCGAGGCCTGCCGGAGCTTCCAGCGGGAGCTGGAGGCGGCCCACCGGCGGGTGCGGGACGTGGAGGCCGTGGAGCCCCCGCCCTGGATGGCCGCGAAGATCATGGCCCGGGTGCGCGCGGAGGCCGCGCCCCGTCCCTCCTTCTGGCGGCGCGCCATCCTGCCGGCCCTCCTGAAGCCCCAGTACCAGGTGGCGACCCTGCTCCTGGTCTGCGCCACCAGCTACTACCTGGTCCGCAACCGCCCCGAAGCCGAGGTCCAGGACGCCGCGCCGGGCCGGCCGGAATCCCAGGCCGCCCCGCTCCGGAAGGCTACCGGCGCCGAGGACAAGACTCCCGCCGCAACCCCTGCGGAGGCCGGAAGCCGTCCCGAGGCTCCGAAGCCGAGGGAGCAGGAAGGGCGGCGGGCGGCGCCCGGGGACCGGGAGAAGCGGGGCGAGCTCGATGGCCTGGCCGCCGGGCTGGACGACTCCAAGCAGAAGAAGGATCACGGCGGCTTCGCGCCGGCGCCCCCGGCGCTGGCGCCGGCCGCGGAAGCCGCGCCCCCGGCTGCGCCCGCGCCGGCTGCCCAGCCCACGGAATCCAAGTTCTTCGGATATGTCGCGCCGAAACCCTCCGCCGCCAACGCGACGGCGGGAGGAACCGCCACCACGCCCGGCCGCGACGAGCGCGCCGACCTCGCCCGGACCTCCAAGCAGGCCGCCGACGCGGCGCCGGAAAAGGGGCGGGCCAAGGAGGAGGCCCTGCAGGAGGCAGCGCCCGCCCCGCCCCTGCTGATCCAGTGGGAACCGGACGACCTCGCCCAGGCGAGGCAGCTCCTCGAGCGGGAGCTCGCCGACCTTGGCGGGACGATCGCCCCGGACCGGGGCCAGCGGCAGGCCCGGGCTCTCAGCGCGCGCCTCGACGGGCGCCGGGTACCGGAACTGGTGGCCCGCCTCTCCCGCGCGGGCACGGTGCGCCCCGCCCAGGCCCAGCAGCAGCAGGTCCTCCGGGCCGGCCCGGTGAACCTCCTCATCCGCTGGTAGGTCCGGGAACTTCCGCGAGCCGCCGCCTGTCCAACGGGACAGGTCCATTGAAGGAGGCTCCCGTGAAGACCAGAATGGCTTTTTTTCTCGTGGCGGGGTTGTGCGCCTGCACCACGCCGGCTCCCGGCCAGAGCGCCGGACGGAACGTCACGGTGCAGATCCAGACCGACGACGGCCGCATCCTGCCCCTCTACCCCGCCGCCAGCCGCGGCGCCGACTCCCGTGCCTACGCGGAGGCCGTGCAGGGTCAGCACTACCGCATCCTCGTCAGCAACAACCAGAACCGGCGCGTCGGGCTCGTCATCGCCGTGGACGGCCGGAACATCGTCTCCGGACAGAAATCCTGGCTGCGCAACAGCGAGCGCATGTACGTCCTCGGCCCCTACGAATCCCAGTCCTACGAGGGCTGGCGCGCCTCCGCCACCCAGGTGAACCGCTTCTACTTCACCGACGCCGCCGACTCCTACGCCTCGGCCTTCGGCGATGAATCCGCCATGGGCCTGATCTCCGTGGCCACCTACGCCGAAGTCCGCCGCTGGCAGCCGCCCCGCCGCTGGTTCGGCGGCTGGAACCGGGATTTCGGCTCCCGCAGTCGCGAGGGCGAGCGGGACGATGCGCCCTCCGCCGGGCCCCTGCCCGGCTCCGCCGCCGGCGCCCCTTCCGCCGCCGAGCCCCGGATGGAGAAGCAGGCGCCCCGGGATGCCGAACAGAGCCGCGCCGGCACGGGCTACGGCCCGGAGGCCTATTCGCCTTCCTACACCGTGGCCTTCGAGCCCGAAGCCTCGCCCCAGGAGAAGACCTTCATCAAGTACGAGTGGCGGGAGGCCCTGCTTCGCCTCGGCGTCCTCCGCCGCCCGCCGGAAGTCCCGCGCAACCGCCTGTGGGACGAGGGCTACGCGCCCCCGCCCCCCCGGCGCTGGTGACCCGCGGGGCCTTTTCCGGCTCCCCGGTCTTCACTTCACCTGCAGGCCTTCCAGGTACTTCGTCAGGGTCGCCACCCGCTGCTGCACGACGGCTTCCTGACGGTCATTGAAAACGCGGAAGACGGGACCCCAGACGGGCATGTCCTTCACCCCATGGCCGGCGGTTTCGGCTTCGCCGCGGATCAGCCGGGCCACCTGCTCGGCGGGGAACCGGCCCTGGTGGCGCTGGGCGAGGCGGGAAAGGTCCGGGGGGGCGACCTTCAGCCGGGACGCCACCGGTCCATCCCCGGCCCCCTTGAGCCCATGGCAGCTGGCGCAGTAGGCCAGGTACATCTCCGGGCCCGAACCCGGGGACGTGTAGGGTGCAGGCAGCTTGTTCACCTTGGCCCCCTGGGCCATGGCCGTGAGGCCGAAGACTGCTCCAAGGGCGAGGATGCGGACGGGGCGGTTCATGGGATTCTCCTTGGACCCTGCGCTTGTCACGCGCACCGGGGACCCGGATCCTGCAGCCCGCGGTGATGGTCCAGGGCCAGCGTGGAACTCCCTTCCCGGCAGGTCCAGTGACGCTCCTCACAGACCTGGGGTAGGTTTCAAGCCGATTCCGAAGCGGTCCGCCTTCTCCCAGGCCTTCGGGAGGAGTGCGGGGAGGGCTCCACCTCACGTGTTTCAGCGCTTCGCGTCGAGGGTCCGGACGGCTTCGGCGATCTCCCGGCTGAGGCGGTCCAGGATGCGGTCATGGGCCGCCACCAGGGCCTCGAGGCCCGGACCGGAGACCGGCTCGTCCAGGGCCGTGCGGCGGAGGAGCCGGGCGGGTCCGCCCGCGGCGGGCACCAGCATCCAGGTGGCCCGCAGGGCGAGCACGCCGCCGGGCCGGCCTTCCAGCCGCTGCACGTCCACTTCCAGCCGCCAGGGAGCCTTCACCCGGTCGCCGTAGGGGTAGGCCACCACGGCCTCGCTGCCCAGCAGGGCGCCCAGGTTCTCCACCAGGATCCGCTGCAGGTCCTTGTCCAGACCGTTCCCCCAGCGATGGTTCTCCGAGAGCTCCGCCGCGCCCGCCCCCGAGGCCACGACGAGCTGGGGCCGCTGGAGGGAATCCGGAAGGCGGACCGGCCAGACCTCCAGGGCGGAAGCACCCGCGGCGGCCTCGCGGGGCGACAGGGGCCGCAGGGAATGGAAGACCACCGGCGCCGAGCGGGAGAGGCAGCCGAGGAGGGCCGCCAGGCCGAAAAGGATCGTCCACCGCTGCACATGGCTCATTTCTGCTTCCCCTTCCCGAAGACCAGGGATTCCGGCTGGCGTTCCAGGCTGTCCGCGAGGTCCCGGAGGGCCCGGGAGGCCTTCGTGAACTCCTCCAGGGCCCGGCGCAGATCCTGCTGCGTGGGCGAATCGGCCCGCAGGGTCCGTTCCAGGGTCGCGAAGGTGGTCTGGGCCTGCTCCAGGGTGGCCTTGGCCTGGGGCGCCGTCTCCTGGTCCAGCCTCGCCATGAGGGCGCTGGTCTGCTTCAGGGTGTCCTGGAGGACGGGGAGGGCCGCGCGCAGCTCGCCCACGACCTCCTCGAGGGGCAGCTTCTGGATGCGCTCCGCCAGGCTCGCGATGTTGTCCACCATGGCGCTCATGGTGGAAGGCATGCTCGGGATCTCCGGATACTTCCCGTAGCGGCCCATGGCCCGGGGCGGCCCTTTGGGGTGGAAGCCCAGGTCCACGAACATGCTGCCGGTGAGGAGGGAGGCCGGCTTGAGCTGGGCCCGGAGGCCCCGCTTCACCAGCTGCTGGATCACGGCGTCCGTGGAGGGCGTCTTCGCGCCCACCACCGCGAAGCGCTCGGGCTCCAGGGCGATGAGGACCGGGATCTTCCCTTCCAGGGTGTCGGCGTGGAACTCGAGCTTGAAGTCCTCCACCTCGCCCACCTTGATGCCCTGGAATTCCACCGGCGCGCCATGGCTCAGGCCCCGCACGGACTCGTTGAAGTGCACCACGTAGAAGTGGCGGTTCTTGATGACCTTCTCGCTGATGGAATCGTGGTTCGGGTAGAGGGTGAACACGTGGCCCCGGGGCACGCGCTCGCTGCCGTTCAGGCTCACGGGGTTCTCGAAGGCGACGCCCCCCAGGAGGATGTCCGAAATGGACTCGGAGCGCATCCGCAGGCCGTTGGCGTCCAGGGAGACGTCCACGCCGCCGGCGTCCCAGAACCGCGTGTCGGTGCGGACCAGGGCGTCGTAGGGCGCGTTGATGAAGACCTTGATGGAGACGGACTGGCCGTCCTTCTCCAGGTCGTAGCCCGCCACCTCGCCCACCCGGATCTGCCGGTAGTGCACCGGGCTGCCGATGTTGAGGGAACCCGCCTTCTCCGCCCGCAGCTGCACCAGGAGGCCCGGCTGGTGGGTGGTCTGGAGCCCCGGCGCCTCCAGGCCCGTGTAGTCGCGGGTGAAGGCGTGGTCCTCCACCGGCGCGCCGGGATCCATGGCCACGTAGGCGCCGGAGAGGAGGGTGCCCAGGCCCGAGATGCCGCTGCTGCCGATGCGCGCCCGCACGATCCAGAAGCGCGTGTTGGCCGACAGGAGGGGCGCGGCCTCCTTGTTCATCTCGGCGGTCACCACCACGTGGGAGAGGTCCTGGCTGAGGCCAACGGCGGTCACCTTGCCGACCTCCACGTCCTTGTAGCGGATCCGCGTCTGTCCCGCCTCCACGCCTTCGGCGGAGAGGAAGGTGATGGTGATGGCCGGACCCTTGGACGTGTAGGCCCGCACCGCCATCCACGCCCCGATGGAGGCCGCCACGAGGGGGAGCAGCCAGACCATCGAAGGCCGCCAGCGCATCTGCACCCGGGGCTCGGGCGCGGCGTCCGGAGTGCCGGGATCTTGGAGCGTGTCAGTCATGGGCGGGTTCCAAGCTATCCCAGACCAGCCTGGGATCAAAGGTGAGGGCCGCCAGCATGGTGATCACCACCATGAGGGCGAAGGCCACGGAGCCCGGGCCCGGCGCGATGGAGGCCAGGTTCCCCAGCTCCACCATGGCCACCATCAGGGAGACGGCGAAGATGTCCACCATGGACCAGCGGCCCACCAGCTCGGTGACGCGGTAGAGGCGGGCGCGCTGCTGCGGCTGCCACGAGATGCCCGTGTGTTCGGCCACCAGGAGGAAGCTGAGGATGGTGATCTTGAGGATCGGCACCAGCACGCTGGCGGTGAAGATGATGAGGGCCAGGTGCCATTCCCCGGTGCGGAAGAAGTGCACCACGCCGCCCATGATGGTGTCCGCCTGCACCTTGCCCAGGCTCACCACGCGCATCACCGGCAGGACGTTGGCCGGGATGTAGAGGATCACCGCGGTGGCCAGGAGGGCCCAGGTGCGCTGCCGGCTTTCGGGCTTGCGGGTGCGCAGGGTCGCGCCGCAGCGGGGACAGCGGCGGTGCTTCCCCCGCGGAAGCAGGCAGTGGCAGGAGAGGCAGGTGACCAGGCCGGCCTCCCGCGCGGTTCGCGCGCCAGAGGGCACGTCCGGCAGCGCCGGCGCCTGCCCGAGGTCGTGCCACACCGCGGCGGGATCCACGGCGGAGAGGGCCGCGGCGGCCACGAGGACGAAGGCCCCGAGGGCGTAGAGGGCGGGCCCGGGGACGATGGTGGCCATGCTGGCCAGCTTCACGTAGGACACGATGATGCCCAGCACGAAGACCTCCGCCATGCCCCAGGTCTGGAACTGGGCCACGAGCCGGAAGAGGCGCGCCGCCCACGCCTTGGGGCGGCCCAGGCGCAGCTGGAGGAGGACCCAGGCCATACCGAGGAGGTGGAGGGCCGGCGCCAGGATGGCGGTGGTGATGAGGATGGCCGAAAGCCAGGGCCAGCCCAGCTCGGCGAGGATCGACGCGCAGCCCGGAAGGCTCGCCTCCTTCACGGCGCCATGGAGGCGCAGGGACATCAGGGGAAAGCAGTTCGCCAGGGCGAAGAGGATGATGGCCGCCAGGTAGAGGGCCAGGGCCACGTCCCGGGAGTCGTGCCCGCCCCGGCGCAGCATCGCCCCGCAGCGCAGGCAGTGCGCCGTGGCGCCCCTGGGCGGGGCCACCTCCCGGTGCAGCCAGTCGCACTCCGGGCAGGCTTGAAGGGCGGGTGTCGCCAATTGGGTCCTCGTGGGGTTGGTCCGAGTAGCTTATTCCACCTGCCTTTCCGGCTCCATGCTTGAAGGCGGGCCGAGGGCGGGGTGCCTTTCCCCGCGCCAGGCTTCATGGCAGGGGCGAAACAGCGCCTAGCGGACCGGCTCCCCCACCCCGGTGAAGTCCTCCCCGGGATTGATGAACTGGTCGTCCTCCACCTGATGCTGACGGTCGTGGAGCTGCTTGTAGCGACCGTCCAGGGCCAGGAGCTCCCGGTGGGTGCCGCGCTCGACGATCTGGCCGTGCTCGACCACGAGGATCTGGTCGGCGCTCTCGATGGTGCTGAGGCGGTGGGCGATGACGAAGGTCGTCCGGCCGGCCCGGAGGCGCTTCAGGCCGTCGCGGATGAGGGCCTCGCTCTCGCTGTCGAGGCTCGAGGTGGCCTCGTCCAGGAGCAGGATCCGCGGATCCGCGAGGATGGCGCGGGCGATGGCGACGCGCTGGCGCTGGCCGCCGGAGAGCTTCACGCCCCGCTCGCCGACGACGGTGTCGTAGCCCTTCTCGAAGCGGTCCACGAACTCGTTCACGTGGGCGATGCGTCCCACGGCCTCGATCTCGTCGCGGGTGGCACCGGGCTTGGCGAAGCCGATGTTGTCCGCCACGGTGCCGTCGAACAGGAAGTTGTCCTGGAGCACCACGCCGAGCCTGCTGCGGTATTCCCGCAGCCGCACGGACTCCACGTCCTGGCCGTCCACCAGGACCTTGCCCTGCTGGGGATGGTTGAAGGCCATCACCAGGGAGATGATGGTGCTCTTGCCCGAGCCGCTGGAACCCACCAGGGCCACGGTGGAGCCCGCGGGCACGTCGAAGCTGATGCCCTTCAGCACCGGCGCGCCGGCCTCGTACTCGAAGTGGACATCCTGGAACTCGATGCGGCCCTCCACGGCCGGGAGGGGCACGCGCTTCAGGTCTTCCTGGTCCTCGGTGGGCATGTCGAGGATCTCGCGAATGCGGTCCAGGCCCGCGAAGGCCTCGCTCACCTGGGTGCCGATGTTGGCGATCTGGACCACGGGGGCCGCCAGCAGGCCCACGAAGAAGGTGTACATGATGAGGTCGCCCAGGGTCATGGCCCCGGCAAATATTGCGCGGCCGCCGATGATCATGATGAGCACCCCCACGGCGCCGATGATGGCGGTGGAGAAGGCGGTGATGGCGCTGGTGCCCGTGATGGTCCCGGCGATGTTCTTGAAGAGGCGCTCGGCCCCTTCGGCGAAGATCCTGGTCTCCCGGGCTTCGGCCACGTAGACCTTGAGGATGCGCACGCCCCCCACGGATTCCGCCAGGCGGCCCGTGATGTCGGCGGTGATCTCGCTGCGCTGGCGGAAGAGGGGCCGCAGCTTGTTGAAGGCCAGGGCCATGGCCCCGCCGAAAGCACTGAGGAAGACCACCGAGGCGAGGGTCAGCCGCCAGTTCAGCCAGAACAGGACGCACAGCGAGATGATCGCCGTGAGGACGCCTCCCACGAGCTGGATGAGACCCGTGCCCACCAGGTTGCGGATGCCCTCCGCGTCGTTCATGACCCGGGCGATGACGATGCCGCTCTTGGTGGAATCGAAATAGCGGATGGGAAGGCGGAGGATGTGGTCCTGGACCCGCTGGCGCATGGCCATGATGGCCCGCTGGGCCGCCACGCTCACCACATGGGAGTTGGCGTAGCTGGTGATGGCCTGCACCAGGGTCGCGGCGCCGGCGGCGAGGGCCAGGGGCGTCAGGAGGTGGACGTTGCGCTTGCCCAGCACCTCGTCGATGAGGTACTTGGTGCTGGCGGGCAGGACCAGTCCCGCCAGCCGGCTGACCAGCATGAGCATGAAGCCGATGGCGAGGGACTTCCGGTGGTCGTAGAGCAGGGCCCGCGCCTCGCGCCAGGCGCGCTTCGTGTCCACCTTGGGTTTGGCTTTGGCCTCCGCCACGTCCACCTCGCGAAACGTGCAGGATCGCACGGGGCCGGAAGGCCCGGAACCACGCACCTGCCGGTGCGGGGGGCCAGGGCTGCCTTCACCATCGCCGGAACCACAAGGCCTTGCGGGCCAGGGGCTCGGCGCGGCCCTCCAGGCCGGCGAGTTGGCTTCGGCTGAAGGGCCTGAAGGCCCGCGCCAGAGCCACGTTCTCCTCCAGCTGGGCCATGGAATCGACGCCGACGATCACGGTGGAGACGGGCTGGGACAGCACGTAGCCCATCGCTTCCTTCATGGTGAGGCCGCCCGGCCCCAGCAGCCGGCCCCGGGCGGGGATCTTCATGCCGATGACGCCCATGCCTTTTTCCACCGCCAGGGGCAGCAGGGTCTTCTGGAAGGGCAGGTGGTGCGGGTCCGCGGCGTTGAAGGCCATGAGCACCGCGTCGAAGGGGAAGCGGCGGATGGCTTCCGCCAGCACGTCCGGATCCGTGTGGCCGGTGATGCCGAGATGGCGCACCAGCCTCTGCTCCTTCGCCCGCAGGAAGGCCTCAAGGGCCCCGCCCTTGGCGAAGACCCGGTCCACGTCATCCATGGTGCCGATGGCGTGGAGCTGCCAGAGGTCCACGTGGTCCGTACGCAGGAGCTTGAGGGATTCCTCCAGGATGCGCAGCGACCCGTCCCGGCTCCGGTCGTGGGTCTTGGTGGCCAGGAAGGCCTCGTTCCGGCGCTTCGCCATCACCTCGCCGATGTAGCGTTCGCTCCAGCGTTCGGAGCCGCCATAGCGCGCCGAAGTGTCGATGTAGTTCACACCCAGATCCAGGGCCCGCTCCAGAATGGGAAGGGCCACCTGCTCGTTGCGGGCCCGTTCCACCTGAAAGCCGGTGCGGCCCAGGGTGCGGAAGGGCATGGGACCCCTGGCGGGGAGCTTCCCCCGCTCGCCAGGCCCCTCGGGGCCTGTAGGCCCCGCGCCCGCGAGGCGCCAGGTGAACATTCCCGCTGTCGCCACCCCCAGCTTCAGGAGTTCCCGCCGCCCCAGCTTTCGATCCTGGCTGGCCATCTCCGACCTCCTGCCGACGGGTTCCATGATGAGCCAGAAAACCGGCATTGGGCGCCCGTCGAGGGTCGGGAACCAAACCTACAGCGCGGCCCAGGTCCCCAGCACCCCCTGCGCCTGCCGGATCACCGCATCCCCGCCGCCGGGCCCCAGGGGAATCGTCACCGTCCCGTCCGGGCTCATGGCGCCGCCCTTCTGGCCCTGCACCCAGGCGAAGAGCTTGCCCGGATCCAGGCCGGTCTGGGGGCTGACCCGCAGCTTCAGCTTGCCGACCTGCACGCCCACTTCGCTGACGCCCAGGCGCTGGGCGAGGACGCGGACCTTGAGGACTTCGAAGAAGCGGGCGCTCTCCTCGTCGTCGCTGGGGATCTGGCCGAAACGGTCCTCGAGTTCCAGGCGGTAGAGGTCCAGGTCCCGGAGGTCGCGCAGGCGGCTGACGCGCTTGTAGGCCACGAGGCGCTCGGCGGCCGCGTCGATCCAGCGCCGGGAGAGCTGGGCCAGGCCCGCCGTCGCCAGGCCGTCCAGCTTCACGTCAAAGGTCCCGCTGGGCTGGCCCTGCAGCTCGGCGATGGTCTCCTCCAGCAGCTTCAAGTAGAGCTCGAAGCCGATCTCGTGGATCTGGCCGCTCTGCTCGCCGCCCAGGAGGTTCCCCGCGCCGCGGAGCTCGAGATCCATGGCTGCCACGCGGAAACCGCTGCCCAGCTCGGAAAAGTCCTCCAGGGCCTGGAGCCGCTTCCGCGCGTCCTCGCTGATCTCGCCCTTCCCGGGGATGAGCAGGTAGGCGTAGGCGGGGACGTCGGAGCGTCCCACCCGGCCGCGCAGCTGGTAGAGCTGGCTCAGGCCGAAGGCGTCGGCGCGGTGGACGATAAGCGTGTTGGCGTTGGGCACGTCGAGGCCGTTCTCCACGATGGTGGTGGCCACCAGCACGTCGATGCGGCCGTCCATGAAACCCAGCATGATCTGCTCCAAACCGTCGTCGCTGAGCTGGGCGTGGCCCACGCCCACCCGCGCGTCCGGCACCAGGTCCCGGATGCGGTTGGCGATGCTCTGGATGCTCTCCACCCGGTTGTGCACCACGTAGACCTGGCCGCCCCGGCGCAGCTCGAACTGGATGGCCGACGCGATGAGCTCGTCGCTCCAGGGGGCCACCACCGTCTCGATGGCCAGGCGGTTCTTCGGCGGCGTCTCGATGAGCGAGATCTCCCGCAGGCCCGTGAGGCTCATGTGCAGGGTGCGCGGGATGGGCGTGGCGCTCATGGCCAGCACGTCCACGTTGTGCCGCAGCTTCTTCAGCTTCTCCTTGTGGCTGACGCCGAAGCGCTGCTCCTCGTCGATGACGATGAGACCAAGGTCCGCGAACTGGTTCTTCGCCCCCAGCAGCTGGTGCGTCCCGATGAGGATCTCGATCTTGCCGTCCGCGGCCTCCTGCTGGATGCGCTTCACTTCGTCCTTGTCGACGAAGCGGTTGATCATCTCGATGCGGATGGGGAAGCCCTTGAAGCGTTCCTTGAAGGTCCGGAAGTGCTGGAAGCAGAGGATGGTCGTCGGGCAGAGCACGGCCACCTGCTTGCCCTCCAGGGCCACCTTCGCCGCGGCCCGCATGGCCACCTCCGTCTTGCCGAAGCCCACGTCGCCGCAGAGGAGCCGGTCCATGGGCTTCTCGCTCTCCAGGTCCGCCTTGATGGCCTCCGTGGCCTCGACCTGGTCCCGGGTCGCCTCGTACTCGAAGCTGGCTTCGAACTCAGCCATCTCCGGACCGTCCGGCGGGTAGGCGTGGCCCTTCTCCATCTTCCGCTTGGCGTAGAGCTTCAGGAGCTCTTCGGCCATGTCGCGGATGGCCTTCTTGGCCCTTCGTTTCACCTTGGCCCAGGAGGCGCCGCCGAGCTTGTCCAGGGGCGGCACATGGCCATCCGCGGACACGAAGCGCTGGAGCAGGTCCGCCCGGCCCAGGGAGACCTGCAGCTCCCCGCCGTCGGCGTAGCGCAGGCGGACCACCTCGTGCAGCTCGCCGCCGGCCACCAGCTCCTGGAAGCCCAGGAACTCCCCGATGCCGTGGTCGAGGTGGACGACCCGGTCGCCGACCTTCAGGTCCCGCAGGTCCGACATGAAGGCCGACGCCGCCCCGCGCCGGGGCGTCTGCTTGATGGCCTTGCGCCCGAAGACCTCCCGTTCCGTGAGCACCAGCAGGTGCTGTTCCGGCAGCACGGCGCCGGCGCTGAGGCCCAGGTGCAGGGCCCGGGCCCCGGCTTCGCTGCCGTGCACCGCGGGCAGCTCGAGGTCGGCGATGAGCTCGTTGAAGCGGTCCCGCATGCCCGTGGTGGAGCCCGCGAAGAAGATGCGCTGGCCCTCCGCCGCCAGGCCCTGGAGCTCGCGGCCCAATTCGGAGATGCGTCCCTGGTACTCCCGCGCGGGCTGGGCGGTGAAAGGCACCGTGGCCTCCGCCTGCCATTCGGTGAGGCACAGCGTCTCCCGGCTGGGATCGCCCTCGGCGAAGCGGTCCTCGAAGTCCGGGCAGACCACGCCGCCCCGGCGCAGGGTTTCCACCCCCTGGGCGATGCGCTCGCGTTCCGTCTCCCGGATCGCCGCGGACCAGGCTCCATCCAGCTTCACCCGCAGGCAGGGCGGCACCCAGTGGGCCAACTGGCCCCGGGGCTGGTTCAGCAGCGGGTAGAACAGCTCCTCCCCGGGGAAGTGGCCGTGGCCCGCGAGGCGCGTGCGGCGGAAGGCCACGTCGTCCTCGGCCTCGGCGGTCTTCCCGGCCTTCGAAAGCACGGCCTCCATGAGCCCGCCGCGCTCGCCTTCGAAACGGGGGTAGAGGGTCAGGGCCTCCAGGCCGTCCCCGGTGCGCCGCTGGCTTTCGGGATCGAAGGCGGTCAGCCGCTCCAGTTCGTCGCCGAAACATTCCAGGCGCAGGGGCAGATCGACGTGATCCGGCCAGAGGTCCACCACCAGCCCTCGGGCGCTGAACTCCCCGGGGCTCGAGGCCATCTCCGTGCGCCGGTAGCCCAGGGCCACCAGGGTCTCCAGCAGCAGCTCCCGGGGCACTTCCGTGCCCTTTTTCAGCTCCAGGGCCTGCTTCTTGAACCAGGTCGGGTGGGGCAGCTTCTCGAAGGCCGCGAGGGGTCCCGTCACCAGCACCTGCACGCGGCGCTCCAGCAGCCCCACCAGCGCCGACAGCCGGTCCCGCAGCACCAGACCCGGCGGGCTCGATTCGCCCCCGGCGTAGGGCGCCATGCCCGGGAGATAGGCGACGCCGGCCTTCGGCAGCAAAGCCGCCAGATCCCCTGCGAGGGTCTGGGCCTCCGCTTCGCTGGGGGCGTCCACCCAGATCCCCTCGAAGCGGCCCGACACCGTCGCCCGGCGGGCCAGGAGCAGGGCCAGGGCCGTCGGCGAAGACCATCGCAGGCTCGCGCCACCCTGGAGCGGGGCCGCGGCGCCGTCCAGCAGGCGCAGGAGATCCTGCAGATGGCCCTGGTCCTTCGAATCCATAGCCCTTCAGTGTGCCCTAGTGAATCCGGAGACTGGAGGCGAAGCTCAGCGCCGCAGCCGCAGGGCGTTCAGCACCACGGTCAGCGAACTGAGCCCCATGGCGGCTCCCGCCAGCATCGGTCCGCCGAAGCGGTCGAGGTACCCGAAGGCCGCCAAGGGGATCAACACCGCGTTGTAGGCGAAGGCCCAGGCGAGGTTCTCGCGGATGATGGCGGTGGTGCGGCGGCTGAGGCGGCGCACCAGGAGGATGGGCTCGAAGCCGTCCCGCACCAAGTGCAGGCCGGCGGCGCTCCGGGCGGTCTCCGCGCCCTTGACGGCGATGCCGCAGTCGCTCCGGGCCAGCACCATGGCGTCGTTGACGCCGTCACCGACGAAGCCCACGACCTTGCCCTGGGCCTTCAGCGCCTTCAGCGCGTCGGCCTTGCCTTCCGGGGAGCAGCCGAACTTCCAGCTCTTGAGGGACATGGCTTCGGCGGTGGACTTCACCGGGGCCTCCCGGTCGCCGCTCCACAGGTGCAGGGTCAGGTCGTCGTTCTCCAGGGCCCGCAGCACGAGCAGCACGTCGGGGCGCCGCTCGTCGGCGAGGTGGATGAGGCCCAGCAGCTTCTCGCCCTCGGCGAGGCCCACCACCGTGTTGCCCTCCCGCAGCGGCGGAGTCTCCACCCCCAGGAATTCCACGCTCCCGAGGCGATAGGCCTTGCCCCGCAGGGTTCCGGAGATGCCGCCCACGTGGGTCCGGAAATCGGTGACCTCCCCCCGGGCGCGCTTGCCCGCGGCGTGGCGGATGCCCCGGGCGATGGGATGGATGGAATCCCCCTCCAGGGCGGCGGCGATGGCGAGGATCTCGGCCTCGGTGGTGCCCTCGAAGGGATGCACCTGCTGCACGAGGGGCTGGCCCTTGGTGATGGTCCCGGTCTTGTCGAAGGCCAGGTCCGTGAGGCGGCCCAGGGCCTCGAAGGAGCCCAGGTCCTTCACCACCATGCCCCGCCGCGCCGCGGTGCCCAGGGCCACGGACATGGCGAGGGGGGTGGCGAGGCCGAGGGCGCAGGGGCAGGCCACCACCAGCACCGTCACCGCCGGCCGCCAGGCTTCGGCGAAATGGCCCTTGAAGAACCACCAGCCCACGAGGGTCGCCAGGGCGAGCACGAGGATCGTGGGCACGAAGACCGCGCTCACCTTGTCCGCCACGTCCTGCAGGGGCGCCCGGGAGGCCTGGGCCTGGGCCACCACCGAGGCCATGCGGGAAAGGAAGGTGTTCCGCCCCGTGGCCTCCACCCGCACCGTAAGGGGCGTGCCGTGCACCAGGGTGCCGGCGATGACCGGGTCGCCGGGGCCCTTAGGGATGGGGAGGGGCTCGCCGCTGAACAGGGTCGTCTGCACCTCGGCGTAGCCTTCCACCACCGTGCCATCCGCGGGGATGGCCATCCCGGGCTTCACCCGCACCAGGTCGCCAAGGCTGAGGTCGCCCACGGGGACCTCTTTCTCCCCACCGCCGATCTCCGCGGGCGGCAGCCAGGTCGCGGTGGGGGGGGCCAGGCGCAGCAGGCCCCGCAGGCTTTCCGCGGCGCGGGTCCGGGCCTTGGCTTCCAGGTAGCGGCCCACCAGGAGGAAGGCCACCAGCCCCGCGGCGGTCTCGAAGGCCAGGTGGCGGGCCGTTCCAGGGTCCGTGGGCTGGGATGGCAGGGTCCATTCCAGAAGGCCGAATGCATACGCGGTGAAGGCTCCCAGGGCGACGAGGGTGTCCATGGAGGTCTGGCGGTGCCGGGCCTGGGCGAGGGCCCGGGCGAAGAAGCCCCGGCCGGCGTAGAAGACGGCGGGCGTCGCCAGCATCCACTGGGCGAAGGGCGGAAGGTGGACGGGCAGCGCCGGAATCATGTCCAGCATGAGGGGGATGGCGAGGGCCGCCGCCAGGATCATCCGCATCCGCAGATCGATGAGGGGATCCTCCACCGGCGTCTCCACCGCGGATTCCGTGACCAGGGTGTAGCCCGCGGCGCTCACCGCCCTCGACAGGTCCTGCTCGCTGGCGCCGTCGTAGGTCACGGAGGCCTCCTCCATGGCCAGGTTCACCGAAGCCTCCTGGACCCCCGCCACGCCCTTCAGCGCCTTCTCCACGTGGTGCACGCAACTCGCGCAGGTCATGCCGCGGACGGGGAAGGTGACGGTCTTCATCGAGGACCTTTCGGGGGGGTGCCCGTAGCTTACTCCGGTTGTTCCAAGGGGATTCAAACCGGCCGCCCCGCCGGCCGGCGGGGCCGGGCCCGCGGAAGGCCCGGTCACTCCCCCAGGGCGAAGGCCAGCTGGGCCTGGCTCAAGGCCGCGTCCATCGCCGCGCGGGTGAGGTTGAAGCGCGCGGAGGTGAGGGCCAACTCGGCGTCCTCGGCCTCCACGGAGGTGATGACGCCTTCCCGGTAGGCCAGGCGCGCGATGCGGGCCTGCTCCTCCGCCACCCCCAGGGCCCGGCGCTGGACCTCGGCCCGTTCCCGGGCCTCCCGGGCGCTGCTGAGGGCGCTGCGCACCTCCAGGGACACGGCCTCCTCCGCCGCCCGGAGGCGATGCCGCGCTTCGGTGGCCGAGGCCCGGAGCTCGGCGGCGCGGGAGGAGGCGCGCAGGGGCGAGAAGCCCTCCCAGGTGAGGGCGAGGCCCGCCTGGTAGAGGCGGCTGCCGCCGTTCCACATGCGGCCCGCCGAATCGTTCTGCTGGGTGAGGGAGGCCCGGAAGGCGAGGGCCGGCCGGCCCGCCGCCGAGGCTGCTTCGCTGCCGAGGCCGTAGGCCTCCCCCGCCTTCGCCAGGGCCATCAGGTCCGGGCGCTGCCGCAGGGCGAGGGCCACCGACGCCTCCTCCCCGGGCAGGGCCGACCCAGCTTCCTGGCCCATCTCCAGGGGCGCGGTGCGGAAGCGCGGATCCAGGGTCACGGCGGCCAGGGCCTCCCGGGCCAGGCGCGCCTTGTTGCGGGCTTCCAGCAGGTCCGATTCGGCCCGCGCCACCGCCAGTTCGGCCTTGAGCTGGTCCAGCCGCGGCGCCGCCCCGGCCTCCACCCGGGACTTCGCCACCCGGAGGAAGGCCCGCTGCTGTTCCAGGGCCTGGGCCGACACCATGGCGCCCTCCTGGGCCTGGGCGGCCTGCAGGAAGGCCTTCGAGGCTTCGAAGACCGTCTGCTGGCGCGCCCGGTCGAAAGCGCGCCGGCCCGCCTGGGCCTCCCGGTCCGCGGCCTTCGCCTTCTTCGCCAGGGCGCCCCAGGTCCAGAGGGGCTGGGTGAAGGAGGCCGTGAAGGCGTGCTCCTGGAGTTGCTTCACTTCGAAGGAGGTGGCCGGGATGAGGGGCGGGATGCCGGGAAAGGCCACTTCCAGGTTCTTCTGCCGCGGGGTGTAGAGGTAGCTGGTGTCCAGCTTTCCGAGGCGGTCCAGGGTGGCCTGGTCCGCCCGGTGCCGGGCGGCCTCCGCGGAAGCTTCCGCCGCTTTCAGGGCGGGCTGCTCCTTCAGCGCCGCCGCCACGGCATCCCGGAGGGCAAGGGGCCCTTCCTGGGCGCCCAGCAGGGCGGGCAGGAAGGCAAGGATCCGCAGGGCGTTCATCGCGCCTCCTGGTCGTTGGCCGCCACCCCCCGCCGCTCCAGCCGGAAGGCCAGGACGATGAGGGCGGGCAGCAGGATGAGGGAAAGGGGGATGGAGGCCAGCAGGCCGAAGATGTTCACCCAGCCGAAGCCCGCCCACAGCTTGCCGTTGGTGAGGGTCAGGGGCAGCAGGCCCAGGATGGCCGTGAGGGCCGTGAGCACCACCGGCCGCAGGCGGTCCTGGCCCGCGTGGAGGATGGCGCTGGCCAGGGGCTCGCCCCGGGCCATCAGGGCCTGCATGCGCTCCACGAAGTAGATCTTGTGGTTCACGTAGACGCCGATGAGGGCGATGAGGCCCAGGAAGCTCATGAAGCCGAAGGGATTGCCGGTGATGGCGAGGCCCGACACGGCGCCGATGAGGGCGAAGGGCACGGCGGCCATGACCACCGCCGCGAGGGTGAGGGAATCGAACATCAGGACGAGGAGCAGGAAGATGATGAGGATGGCGCCGATGGCGGCGAGGCCGAGGTTCTTGAAGCTCTTCTCGGTCTCCTCCTGGGCCCCGGCGAAGCTCCAGCGGTAGCCGGTCTCCCACTTCTTCGCGTCCAGCCAGGGCCGCACGCGGGCCACCACGTCCGCCGGCAGGGTCCGGCTGTCCACGTCCGCGGTGATCTCCACCACCCGGCGGGTGTTGCGGCGCTTCAGCTCGGCGAAGCCGCGGTCGAGGCGGATGCGCCCCACCTGCCGGAGGGGCACGGTCTGGCCCAGGCCGTTGGGGATGGGCGTCTCCTCCACCGCGGCAATGGGATCGCCGGGGGAGGGCACGGGGTCCAGCACCACCTGCACCTGCTCGTTGCCCCGCCGGAACTCGGTGATCTTGTCCTCGCCGTGGAGCCAGCGCAGGGTCCCGCCCACCTGGCCCGGCGTCAGGGCCACCCGCATGGCCACCCCGCTGTCCACCGACACCTTCGAGAGGGGGATGTTCTCGGTGAGGCTGTCCTTCACGTTGAGGGCGCCGGGATGGGACTTGATCTGGGCCTTGACCTCCTCGGCGTAGGCCCGGAGCTTGCCGTAGTCGTCGCCGATGACCCGGATGACGATGGGATGGGCGAGGGGCGGACCGTACCAGAGCTCCTCCACCGCCAGGTTCACCCCCGGCTGACCCGCCAGCCGCGCGCGGAGCCGAGCCGCAACTTCGGCGCTCCGGGTGCCCTCCTTCAGGCGCACGAAGACGTCGGCGAAGTCCTTGCTCTCCCGGTGGTAGATGCGGCTGCCGAAGATGGCCGGATAGCCGGACCCCACGGCGGCGCTGGTGACCTCGACGGCGGGATCCTGGCGGATGAGGCCGAGGATCTCCCGGGTCTTCTCCGCGGTGATCTCGTCCCGGGTGCCCTTGGGCAGCTCGATGCTGACGAAGAGGGCGGGCTTCTCCGCCTGGGGGAAGAACTGGAAGCCCACCCGCGGCAGCAGGACGAGAGCGCCCAGGAGGAGGGCCACCGCGGCCCCCAGCACCTTCGCGGGGTTCTCGACCACCCAGCCGATGTGGCGCGCGTAGTAACCCTTCATCCACCGCAGGGCCGGATTGGATTCCTCGTGCTCCCCGCCGCTGTCCTGGGTGCGGTCGAAGGGCGCGTCGTCGGCCACGGCGGCGGTCTCACGGGAGGGCTTGAGGAAGAAGGTGGACGCCCAGGGCGTGAAGAGCTGGGCCACCAGCAACGAGAAGACGAGGGCGAGGAGGACGGCGGTGGGCAGGCCCTTGATGTAGAGGCCCGTACTGCCGCCCATGAAGAAGAGGGGCACGAAGGCGGCGCAGGCCACGGCGGTGGTGCCGTTGTTGGCCCAGAAGACCCGCGCCGTTCCGAACACCGCGGCCCGCAGGGGGCTGATGCCCTTGTCCCGCATGATCTGGATGCTTTCGGTGACCACCACCGCGTCGTCCACCAGGAGGCCCAGGGCCACGATGAGCCCCGCGATGGAGACCTGTTCCAGGGAAAAGCCCAGGACGTAGAGGCCGAAGACCGCGCCGCCGGCGGCCAGGGGCAGGACGCCGCTCACCACGAGCGCCGCCCGCCAGCCCATGCCGAGGGTGATGATGAGCAGCACGAGGGCGATGCCCTCGGAAAGGCTTTCGATGAAGTCCCGGATGGACCTCGCGATCCACTTGGGCTGGTCGTGCACGATCTCGACGGAAGTGCCCTGGGGAAAGGTGCCTTCGATGGTCCGGATCTTGGCGCGCACGTCCTCCCCGACCTTCACGGCGTTCTCCCCGGAGCGGAAGCGCACGGAGAGGCCCACCGCCGGCAGGCTGTTCACCACGAAGCGCTGCTTGGGGGTCAGGCCCTCGTCCCGCACCTCCGCCACGTCCCCCACGGTCACCACCTGGGCGGCGCCGCGGCCGTCGCCGCTGGCCCCCACGGGCACCGCGCGCACGGAGGCGGCGTCGGTGAACTCCTGGTTCACCTGGAGGAGGGTCAGGAGCGGGCCCACCTTCAGCTCGCCACCGGGGACGCGCACGTTGGCGGCCCGGAGCTGGGCCACCACCTGGTCCGCGCCCAGGCGGTGCTGGGCCAGCTTCACGGGGTCGAGGCGCACGCGGATGGCCTGCTTGCGCTCCCCCCGCAGGTCGATGCCGGCGACGCCGGGCACCGTGGCCAGGTTGTCCTTGAGGCGCTTGGCGGCCTCCGTGAGCACCTCGTCCGAGCGGTTGCCGGCGATGGCGACGATCATCTGGGGGGTGAGGCCGGTGCTGTACTTCACCACCTCGGCGTCCTTCACCTCCGCGGGCAGGTCCTTCTTCCGCCCGGCCACCTTCCCGCGGAGCTTCTCCGCGGCCACGTCCATGTTGGTGCCGTCTTCGAACTTCACGTGGAAGAAGGCCGCGTTCGGGTAGGCCGTGGATTCGATCCACTCCACGGACTCCATGCCGTAGAGCTCCTCCTCGACCACCTTCACCACCTGGGCTTCCACGTCCTCGGGGGAGGCGCCGGGGTAGACGAGAGTGACGCCGGCCTCGAAGGGATCCACCTTCGGATCCTCCAGGCGGGGGATCTTGGACCAGGCCATCCAGGCCAGGAGCAGCAGGCCCGCGCAGCCCACCAGCAGGAGGCGCCAGCGCTGGATGGCGCGGTAGGAGAGGTCCTCGAAGCCGAGGCGGTCCTTCAGCCGGGCATGGAAACGGCGCATCTCGGCCTCACTTCCGGTTCTGGGCCGCGGCCGTGCCGTTGATGACCTGGACGGGCTGGCCGTCCTGCAGGAAGTAGGCGCCTTCGGTGACGACGCGCTCGCCCCCCCGGAGGCCCCCCTTCACGACGATGTCGCGGCCCTCGCTTCGGCCCACCTCCACCGGGACCAGGCGCGCCCGGCCCTCCTGGACCACGAAGACCCAGTCCCGGTCCTGGCGGTGCACCAGGGCTTCCAGGGGCACCCGCAGGGTGGGATCGCTGGCGGCGCCGTCGAAGCGCACGTTCACCAGGGTCCCGGGCTGCCAGCCCTTGAGGAGGCCCCGGGGGGTGATCTCCACGGTGTAGAGGCCATCGGCGGGATTCAGCATGGGGGAGAGGCTGGTGACGCGGCCTTCCACCGCCGGGCCCCCGTCCTCCGGCAGCAGGCGGGCGGTCTGCCCGGCCCGGAGCCGGCGGAGGTCCCGGTCCGTGACGCCGACTTTCACCCGCAGATCGCTGGTCTCGTCCACCAGCAGGACCGGATTGCCGGAGCCGATGCTTTCGCCCGGCTCGGAGATCCGCTGGAAGACCGTGCCCGCCGCGGGGGACGTGAGGGTCATCCGCGCGAGGGCCTCCTGGGCCACGGCGAGGTTGGCCTCGGCGGCCTCGAGGGCGGTCTTCGCGTCATCCCGGGCGCTGGCGGCCAGGGCTCCGTCGGTGGCCAGGCGATCCGCCCGGACCCAGTCCCGCTTAGCCTTGTCCCGGAGCGCCGCCGCGGCCCGGAGCTGGGCCGCCGCCTCCGCGGGATCGAGGCGCGCCAGCACCTGGCCCCGGACGACCCGGTCCCCTTCCTTGACCAGCACGGCGGCGAGGATGCCGCCGGTCTTGAACCCAAGGCGGAGGCGGGAATCGGCGGAGATCGTACCGCGGAGCTGGAGGGGCGCGTCCGCGGCGGAGGCCACCACCAGGGCCTGGACCGAGGGCGGGGCCGGCGGGGCGGAATCCTGCCGGCGGCCGCAGGCGAGGAAGAGGACGGTAGCGGCGAGGGCGCCCCCCCCCAGGAGCGCGCCGGCGAGGAGGCTGCGGGAGGTCATCGGGACTCCGGAAAGAGACAGGGGTTCAGGAAGGTGTTCCAGGCCTCCATGAAGGCCTCGGGGGTATAGCGGGGGACGCAGCACTCCAGCGGTGGCTTGATGAAGCGGTCGAAGAGGTCCCCCCCGGCGTGGAAGAGGAAGTTGGCCACGAAGAAGGGGTCGAAATCCGGCCGGGTGACGCCGGCCTCCTGGGCCCGCCGCAGGGTGTCTTCGAGGAGGGCGACGAAGTCCCGGGGACCCGGGGGCAGCTCCGCCAGGCGCTTCTGGGTGATCCAGTGCATGTGGCACTGGTTGCAAACCTGGGCCCGCACCTGGTCCCGCATGAGCACGGTCATGGCCACGGGGAGGAAGGCGCGCAGGCGCTCCTCGGGCCGGTCCACCGGCGGCAGGGCCGCCTCGATCTCCTGGATGTTGGACCGCCAGGCCTCCACGAAGACCGCTTCGGTGATGGCCTCCTTGCCGGCGAAGTGGCGGTAGAGGGTGCCTTCCGCCAGGCCGGCCCGCTTGGCCAGGGCGGCGGTGGTCATGGCGTCGAAGCCCACTTCCACCATTAGTTCGGCGGCGGCCTGCAGAAGGGCGGCGCGGGTGCCCGTGGGGCTGGGGGCGGGGGCCATGGGGGTCTCCAAAGAGCGGCCCACCGAAAGCATTGTGAGTGAGCGCTCACTAATATGTGAGTACTCACTCACACGGTCAAGGGTTTAGTTTTCCTCCCCGGAAGCGCGGCCCTCACAGGTGCCCGGACCCAGGTTCTGTGCTATTCCTGGAGCTTCCGGAGCCTTCATGCCGACCCTCCTCGAGTACGTCTTCTCCTACATCCTGGGCGCCGTCCTGCTCTTCCAGGGCCTGCACCTGTTCCAGGAGACGACGCAGCCCCTCGGCACGGTGCCCGAGGAGGTCCAGCAGGACGTTTCGGCGAGCCGGAAGTGGGGCGCGGTCCTCCTCGCCTGGTCCGTGATCGCCCTGGGCACGGGTCTGCTCAGCCACGCCTATGCCTGGTTCGCCGCCCTGGTCGTCCCCTTCTTCATCTTCAGCGCCGTCATCCTGGCGGTCTTCGGCGCCTGGGTGGTCTTCGCCGGCCGCACCATCGAGTTCATGGGCAAGCCCAGCGCGGACGATCACCACGGCCATGGCGCCGATCACGGGTCCATCGATCACGCCCCCGCCGCGGACCACGGCCACCACTAGGACGGGCCCTTCCCTTCCGTCCAAGGCAGCAGATCCTGCTGCCTTTTTTGGCCTCTTCCGATAAGTTGACTGACCCGGTTTGAATTAGGAATCCCCATGGCCAACCGCCCCGTCGATCTGGACAACGCCGCCGCGAAGGCGAAGTACGACGCCTGGATCGAGGGCATCGACGCCCGCATCCGCGATCCAAAGACGGACCGCAACGAGCTCTGCATCGAGCTGTGCCGCTCCTTCTACGGCGTCCCCGACACGCCGCGCAACATCCACGACGAAGTGCTGCTCCTCAACTTCGATCCGCGCAACGCGACGCTGGAGGCCGAGTACTACAGCGAACTCATCCTCGACAAGTGGATCCCCGTGAAGCCGCTGCTGTGGCTCTGGCAGATGTTCGACAACTCGCCCCTCAACGCCAACGTGTGGCTGGGCCTGAGGTTCCGGGCCATGCTGGCGCCGCACATCTTCCGGCACTGCGGCAAGAACGTGAAGTTCTTCACGGGCATCGAGTTCAGCTTCGGCTACAACATCAGCATCGACGACGACACCATCATCCACCGCTTCGTGCTGCTGGACGACCGCGGCACCATCACCATCGGCAAGGGCGCCAGCGTCAGCGACTACGCCAACGTCTACAGCCATTGGCACGAGCTCGTGGACCCCAAGAACGTGCACCTGGGCGACACGGTGATCGGCGACTACGCCCGGGTGGCCTACCACGCCACCGTGCTGAGCGGCACGAAGGTCGGCCAGTGGGCCATGGTGGGCACCTTCGGCCTGGTGACCAAGGACCTGGACGACTACAACGTCGCCATCGGCATGCCCGCCCACGCCAAGCGCCTCAAGCCCGACGCCCCGGACCCCGTGGCGGCGCGGCATCCGGAG
>JBGAST010000047.1:0-24453 GCA_044229575.1 Holophagaceae bacterium
ACTCGCCGTCGCGGGCGGTGAATATCCAGACGGCGCCGTCGGCGAGAAAGCCCTCGAATGTGAGGGCGAGGCCCTCGGCCTTCGCGGCGGCGGCGGAAACACCGGTCATGGACCGGAGCCGGCGGACGAACTCATCGCCGCGGACCGACAGGTTCTCCGCGATGTAGTAGAGGATCTGGGCCCGGAGATGGCCCGTGGCGCGGCCCCAGCCTTCGGCGGCGTGGGCGGCCTCCACCGCGTTCCGGAGGTCCTTGCGGTTGCCGTCACCCACCTCGCCCACCGTGCGGCCGCCGGCACCCTGCACCGGCAGGCTGTAGCCCGAATCGGAGCGGGCCTGCTTGCCGCCGATGAAGAGCTTGGGGGTGCGGTCCAGGGCCGGCAGGGCGGCTTCCGCCGGCGCGTCCAGGAAGGGTTCCGTCGCCGGCGGGGGCGGCACGGGCGCGGGCTTCGCCTTCAGGTATTCCCACAGGCCCTCGCGCCCGCCCTCCCGGCCGAAGCCCGATTCCCGGTAGCCGCCGAAGCCCGCGGAGGCGTCGAACTGGTTGGTGCAGTTCACCCACACCACGCCCGCCTTCACCTTCGGCGCGATGTCCAGGGCGAGGTTGATGTTCTCGGTCCACACGCTGGCCGCGAGGCCGTAGGGGGTGTTGTTGGCGAGCTGCACGGCCTCGGAGGGCGTGCGGAAGCTCATGGCGACGAGCACGGGCCCGAAGATCTCCACCTGGGCGAGCATCGCCGCAGGCCCGACGCCCGATACCAGGGTGGGCGGATAGAAACAGCCCTCCTTCGGCACCGCCCAGGAGGGCTGCCAGATGGTGCCGCCTTCCTTCGCCCCTTCGGCCATGAGGCCCTGGATGCGCGCCAGCTGCTCCGGGGCGACGATGGCGCCCATGTCCACGCACTTGTCCAGGGGCGAGCCCACCCGCAGCTTCTCCATGCGGGCGCGGAGCTTGGCCAGCAGGGCCGCCTCCACGCCCTCCTGGACGAGCAGCCGGGAGCCGGCGCAGCAGACCTGGCCCTGGTTGAACCAGATGGCGTCCACGACGCCCTCCACCACGCTGTCCAGGTCCGCGTCCTCGAAGACGATGAAGGGGCTCTTGCCCCCCAGCTCCAGGCTCAGCTTCTTGCCGGTGCCGGCGGTGGCCACGCGGATGGCGCGGCCGACTTCCGTCGAACCCGTGAAAGCGATCTTGTCGAGGCCCGGGTGGGCCACCATGAGCTTGCCGGTCTCGCCGTCCCCGGTGACCAGGTTCAGCACGCCCGGGGGTAGGCCCGCTTCCACGGCCAGCTCCGCGAAGGCCAGGGCCGACAGGGGCGTGTACTCCGCGGGCTTGAGGAGCACCGTGTTGCCCGCCGCCAGGGCCGGCGCGATCTTCCACGCCAGCATGAGGAGGGGGAAGTTCCAGGGGATGATCTGGCCGACGACGCCCACGGCCCCGTAGCCGGGGAATTCCCGCTCCGCGAGCTGGGCCCAGCCCGCGTGATGGTAGAAGTGGCGGGCCACGAGGGGGATGTCGATGTCCCGGCTCTCCCGGATGGGCTTGCCGTTGTTCATGGATTCCAGCACCGCCAGGAGACGGGAGTGCTTCTGCACGGCCCGGGCCAGGGCGTAGAGGTGGCGCGCCCGGGCGTGGCCGGACAGGGCCGCCCAGGCGGGCTGGGCCTCGCGGGCGGCCGCCACGGCCCGGTCGATGTCCGCGGTGCCCGCCTGGGCCACCTTCGCCAAGACCCTGTTGGCCGAAGGATCCATCACGTCGAAGGCCGCCCCGTCCGCCGCGGCGGACCACTGCCCGCCGATGCAGAGCCCGAAGGCCCCGTCGTGGGCCTTGATCCAGTCCAGGGCCGGCGTGGTGGTCTCCGGCGCGGGGCCGTACTCCAGGGTTTCGAAGATGGATTTCACGGACATGGCGCTTCCTGTGTTGTGCGGAGAAGGAGGATGGTCCGGGCCTGGAGATGCGGGGGACAAGCTCAGCTTGGCACCCGCATGGGGAGCACGAGGGGGACGCAGAGGCCGCAAAGCGGCCGGGCGGTTGGCGCTCGATGTCCGTGAGCAGGCCGCTGGCGCCGAAGCGGAAGAGGTCGGGCTTCAGCCATGCGTCCCCCAGCTCTTCCTTCATGAGGAACATCCACTCCAGGGACGATTTCGCCGCGCGGATGCCACCGGCGGGCTTGAAGCCCACCTTGAAGCCCGTGGCCTCCAGGTGCGCGCGCACCATCCGCGCCATGACCAGGCCCACGGGGAGGGTCGCGTTGGTGGGCTCCTTGCCGGTGGAGGTCTTGATGAAGTCCGCGCCCGCCTGCATGGACACGAGGCTGGCCCTTGCGATGTTGGTCAGCGTGGCCAGCTCGCCGGTGCCCAGGATGACCTTCATGTGGGCTTCGCCGCAGGCCTCCCGGAAGGCGCGGACCTCGTCGTACAGGGCCTCCCATTCCCCCCGGAGCACGAGGCCCCGGGTGATGACGATGTCGATCTCCCTTGCGCCGTCCGCCACCGAGGCGTGGATCTCCGCGAGGCGCTCCTTCATGGGGCTGAGCCCGGCGGGGAAGCCCGTGGACACGGCGGCCACGGGGATCCCGGAGCCTTCCAGGGCCTTCACCGCCGTGGCCACCAGGCCGTGGTAGACGCACACAGCGCCGGTGGTGATGCCCAGGTCCGCGGCGCCGAGAGCCTCCAGCAGGTCGTGGCGCACCGGATTGCGGGCCTTGGCACAGAGGCGGCGCACGTTGCCCGGGGTGTCGTCCCCGGACAGGGTGGTGAGATCCATGAGGGTGATGGCCCGCAGCAGCCAGGCGGCCTGCCAGGCCTTCTTCACCGTGCGGCGTCCCGGCAGGGCGCCCACCCGGCGCTCCACGGCGCTGCGGTTGACGCGGATGGCCCGCACCGGGTCCAGGTCGAAGGGGTGGATGGGGTTCCGCGCGTGGGCCGCGGGAAGCACGCCGCCGGCCGCTCCGGGGCCCGCCGCTTCCGTGGGGGAATCGACAGGACTGGCCACCCTCATGTGTACCTCCGGGAACGACGCGATCCGCATGGGCTGGAACCAGGCTTTCCCATGGACCGGGTGCCGTCCATTCTTGGACGCCGGGCCCGGGTTGTCCACTGGCGGAGCCGATGCGGAGGCCGGACCGCGGGCCCGCAGGTTTAACAACTCTTAACACCCTGGACGGTTGTCCTACCCGGGGTAGGGCGCATCCTCGACTCACACCCAACCCTGATGTCCTTCACCCCGCGCCGCCCGCCCGGCCGGAGGCCTGCCCCGGAGACCCCATGCGCCGCGCCTTCCCCCTCAGCTCCACCCTTTGCGCCCTGCTCGCCGCCGCCCCGGCCGCATCCGCCGGCGCCCCCGGCACCCTGCGCTACGGCGCGGTCCCGGGCGGTTCCGGCGGGCGGCCCGTCCTGCTCTTCATCCACGGCTGGAACAGCGACGCCTCGACCTGGAGCGGCGGCAACGACATGGAGGCCAAGGCCGCCGCCGGCGGCTACCGCACGGCCTTCCTCGATGTCCACGCGGACGGGAGCATGTGGACCAATGCGCCCCTCATCGCCACCGCCGTGGACGCCGTGAAGGCGCGCTACGGGAGCCCCGTGGTGCTCGTCTGCCACAGCAAGGGGGGCGTGGACGCCCAGACCGCCGCGATCTACGGCGGCGCGGGCCCCAAGGTGGAGCGCATCATCACCCTCGGGAGCCCGCACTGGGGCACGCCCCTGGCCGACCTGGCCTGGAGCACCTGGACCGGCTGGCTCGCCGCCCTCCTCGGCTCCCGGAACGAAGGCAACCGGGTCCTCCAGACCGGGTACATGGCCGCCTTCCGCGCCCAGGCCGACGCGCGGCCGGAAGCCCGCGCCACGCCCCTCTACACCGCCGGCGGCACCAAGGCGGGCCCCTTCTTCAGCGCCTACTACTGGGGCGGCCTCGCCATCGGCCGCACCTCGGACGGCGTGGTGCCCCTGGATTCCAGCCGCCTGGCCTACCAGCGGGGCCGCCTCTTCACCCAGGCCTGGAACCACGACGAGGTGCACCTGGGACGCAAGGCCTGGCCCTACCTGGCCGGTAATCTGGCCCAGCCGGTCTCCGCCCTCCGCAACCCCGCCGACGGCGAGGGAACGGACCCGGCCCCGCCCGCTGCCCCCGCCCTGGACCGCCTCCACCGGGGCGGCCCCACGGACGGGGGCATGGCCGAATTCACCTTCCCCGTGGACGCTGGCCAGGCCCGCCTGGACCTCCTCCTCCAGACCTCCAGACCGGTGCGCCGGGCCTGGGCCATCAGTCCCTCGGGCCGCCTCCACCCCTTCCGGCCCGGGCTTCCCGCCGGCTCCCTGCGCCCGTGGGCGGAGCAGGATTCCCCCTGGAACGGCGTGCTGCTGCCGGGGGCCCAGGCCGCGGGTTGCGAGATCGCGGGGGTGGAAGCGGGGACCTGGCGCGTCCAGCTTTCCGCCGAGGGCGACGACGCCTACTTCTTCACCGCCCACTTCCCCGCCGATCGCGGTCGGCGCCTGGCTCCGGAGGCCCTGGCCCTCGCCCTGAAGGCCGCCGCCGGGGACCCGGACCTGCGGCGGGAGACCCGGCGCATCCCTCCGCCCTCGGCCTCCCCCGCGCCGGGCTTTCGCGAACCGGTGGTGCTGAACCACAGCCTCACCTTCACGGACGGCACGGGGCGTGAACGGAGCCTGGCCATCAGCGAGGCTGAGCCTGGTTCCGCCGGAGACCGCGAGTAGGCGGCCTCGGGCCCTATCCCGCGGCCTCCTCGATTCCATCCGCCGCCCCTTCCGCAACCGGCGCGGTCCGATCGCCGCGGGTGAGGATCGTGGCGGCGGCCATGTCGCCGGTGACGTTCAGCAAGGTCTTGAAGATGTCGGGAATGGCGTCCGCGGCTTCGAGGATCACGATCCCCTCCACTGGCACCCCCGCCGCCAGGTAGGCGGGCAGGGTCTTGAAGGCCCCGCCGCCCCCCGGCACGCCGAGGGCGGTGAAGCTCAGGATGACGACGGTAACGATGAACACCGCCATCCGGCCGGGACCGATGGTGAGGCCGAAGACGTGGGCGAGGAAGAGCACCTTGAGGACCGCTGAAATCGTGCGGTTCACCTTGAAGGTGGAGACCGAGAGGGGCAGGAGGAAGCCGGTGGCGGCGGCGGGCAGGCCGAGGTGCCGGCGCCCGCCCTCCACGAGGGCTGGCAGGGCGGCCAGGGAGGAGCGCGTGCCCGCGGCCACCACCTGCGCGGGGGCCGCCGCCCGGGCGAAGTCCCCCAGGCCCGCGCGCCCGAAGACCACCGCCACGGGATAGAGCAGCAGGGTGAAGACCAGCATGGGGATGGAGACCACCCCGATGAAGGCGCCGATGAGGCCCGCGGCCCGGAGGCCCGTGCCCAGGGCGAAGCCGTAGGCGAGGGCGAAGACGCCGAGGGGCGTCAGCCAGAGCACCCAGTGGACCGCGGTGAGCAGGGCCGCCGCGAGGCCGTGGATGAGGCCCGCCAGGGGCGCCCTGCGGCCCTCCGGCAGGCGGTCCACCGCGGCCCCCACGAGGATGGTGAAGAGCATGAGGGGGAGGATCTCGCCCCGGGCGGCGGCCTCGAACACGTTGGCGGGCAGGAGGGTCGCGATCCAGGCCCCGGGAGGCGCCGCCGGCGCGGCGGCGCGCACCGCCTCGGGCACCACCGTGGCCGCCTGGAGGGCGCGGATCGCGGCGGCGTCCACGGGGACGAAGGCGAGGATCGCGGGGGCCACGGCGAGGGCGAAGAGGGCCCCGAGCAGCAGGAGGGCGACGAAGAGGCCGAGGGCCCGCAGGCCCAGGCGGCCCAGGCGCGGCTGGTGGTCCGCGCACACCATCACCGCCAGCAGCTGGGTGAGGATCACCGGGATGACGATCATCTGCAGCGCGTTCACGAACAGGGAGCCCGCCGGCGCGCTGGCCAGGCGCAGCCCCTGGAAGAAGGCGCCGCCGGCGCGGTGGCCGAGGGCGCCCAGGGCCAGGGCCGCGGCCAAGGCGAGGACCGACGCGAGGGTCAGGTTCAGGCCACCGGGCCCCCGGGCCTCCGCGGCGGTCACGTCCCGGCCTCCAAGCGCGGGCGGAGGCCGCCATCGCGTGCGGGGTCGAGGGCCGCTGTCCTGGGGAAGGGCTGCATGAGAGTCCGGGTGGGCTCCATTGAAGGCAGGCCCGGCCCAGGAATCAAGCCATGGGACCTTCCGGCCGGGGACTCCCCTCAGGCCATCAGCCGGCCCAGCACCGGCGCCGGATCCCAGAAGGCCCGCAGGGTCTGGATGCGGCCCTCGCCGTCCACGCCGATCACGTCGACGCCCTCGAAGGCCACCTGGACGCCGTTCTTCCCTTTGCCCTGGCCGTCCCACACCACCGCGAACTCGTCGCCGCAACGGAAGTGGGCGCGGGGCCGGAGGTCCACCATCTCGAAGAGCCCGCCCACCTGGGCGAAGAAGGCCTTCACCGCTTCCGGGGCCCGGTTCACGGGGCTGCCGACCGGATCCTCGTGATGGATCGCCGGGGCGAAGCAGGCGGCCACGCCCTCCCAGTCCATGGCGGTGACGGCGGCGAAGTAGGCGTCGATGGCGGGATGGATGGGCGCGGGGCTCATGGGGCTCCTGGGATGGGTTCCGAGGTGATAGCAGGGGGATGCCAGGGATTCTATGTCCGTGACAGCGCGGCGAAGCGTTCCGGCTGGGGATTCGGTTAGGCTCGTGCCAGCCTCCAGGGTTCCTGCCATGCCCAATCCGGTCCTGCTCCTCCTCGCGAGCCTTAGCCTCGCTTCCGCGCCTCGAGCGCCCCTCCACGATGCCTACCGGGCCCGCCTCGCAGCGGCCCAGGGCGCCCTGGCCCGAAGCGACCTGCGCGGCGCCCGCGGATGGCTGGACGGAGTTCCATCCACCGGACGCGGCTGGGAATGGCGTGTCCTGCGGTCCCTGACGGAGCAGAGCCTGGATGCCCGCCAGGCCCATGAAGGTGGCGGGGCCGCCCTGGCCTGGAGCGCCGATGGCGCATGGCTCGTCACCGCCGCGGAGGACGGCACCGTGCGGGTGTGGGATCCCCAGGGCGCGAAGCTGGCGTCATGGAAGGCCCATCAGGGCGCGGTCTCGGGCCTCGATGTCCGTGGCGCGGTCCTGGCCACCGCGGGCCGGGACAAGGCGGTGCGGACCTGGAAGCTGCCCGGCGGCCAGGCCCTGGCGGAGTACCGCGGGCATTCCCAGGCGGCCTATGGCGTGGCCTTGAGCCCCGATGGGTCGCGCCTCGCCTCCCCCGGCTGGCGGCGCGGCGCCAAGGGCGAACCCATCGGCAGCTTCCTGGTCTGGGAAACCGGCCGGGTGGACTCGCCCCGCAGGGTGGACTGGACCGGCCATCCCCTCGCCGCCGCGGCCTGGGCACCCGACGGCGCGAAGCTGGCGGTCGGCGGCTGGGACCATCGTTCCCGGCTCTGGGATGCCACCACCCTCGAGGGCGCCCATGAGTTCATCACTGAGCCCAGCCATGCCTATCGGGCCATCGACCGCCTCGCCCTGAGCCCCGACGGGGCCCTGCTGGCTTCCGCCTGCCGGGACCGGAAGGTTCGCCTTCACGACGCCAGGACCGGCAGCCTGCTCGCCATCCTCGAAGGCCACCAGGACGCGGTCAGCGGCGTGGCCTTCGATTCCGCCGGGAAACGCCTGGCCACGGGTTCCAGAGACGGCGTCCTGCGCATCTTCACGGCTCCCGAGTGGCGGCTTACCGACGTGCTGCGAGGGCACGGATCCCCTTTGCGGGCGCTGGCCTGGGGCCCGGGAGACCGCCGGCTCGCTACCCTCGACCAGGCCGGCTGGCTGCGGACCTGGGAGCCCGCGACGGCCGCGGGCCCGGTGCTCCGGCATGGCGGATTCACCTGGGCCTTCGCCCTCAGCCCCGACGGAGCCCGCGCGGCCCTCTCCGGGTCCCCGGGCCTCGTCCGCATCTTCGACACCACCGACGGCCGGGAGGTGCGCACCTTCGACGCCCACAAGAGTCAGGCCGCCCTCTTGGGCTGGACGGCGGATGGGCAGAACCTGCTGAGCGGCGCCAGCCCGGGGCCGCCGAAGGTGTGGAATGCGGGGGAGGGGACCCTCCGCTTCGAGCTGCTGGGAACCTCGGCGGGCATCCCTGATGGGGCCGCCGGGGACGGCCTCCTCGTCGCCTCCGGATATGACCACGCCGTGCGCGCCTGGGACGCCGCCTCCGGACGGCCCCTGGGCGTCTTCATGGGCGCCAAGAACCCCATGGGCGCCGCCATCCTGCCCCGCGGGCGGGTCGCCAGCGGCGGCGGGGATGGGGTGGTCCGGATCTGGGAGGCCGCCACCGGCAGGGAGCTCCAGGCCCTGCCGCCCCTCGACGGAGCGGTGCAGGGGCTGGCTCTGGACCGTGGGAGGACGCGGCTGGCCGCAGGATCCGACAAAGGCACCGTGAGGATCTTCGACCTCCGGAAGGGCACCCATCGCGACCTGACCGGCCACAGCGCCGGCGTGAACGCCCTGGCCTGGAGCCCCGACGGCCGTCGCCTCGCCAGCGGCGGGCAGGACCTCTCCCTGCGGATCTGGGATGCCGCCCTGGGCGAGGAGCTCATCGCCTTCCACGACTTCGCCACCTCCGTGTACCGGCTCGCCTGGAGCCCCGATGGCGCCCGGCTGTGGTACCTGCTGGAGGGTGGCGAGGCACGGTGCCTGGACGGCGGCCTCAGCTCACCTCGGCCATCCGCAGGCGCTCGGCTTCCATCGCCACCCAATCCACCTGGGCCTCGCTGAGCCCCGCCCGCACCGCCGCTGCGGCGGCCTCCCGGCAGCGCCGCAGCAGGGCGGCGTCCCGGATCAGGTCCGCGGCCTGGAACTGGGGCAGGCCCGCCTGCCGCGTCCCGAAGAATTCGCCGGGGCCGCGGAGCTCCAGGTCCTTCGCCGCGATGCGGAAGCCGTCCTGGGTCTCCACCAGAACCTGGAGGCGTTCGCTTTCGCTGCTCGAGAGCATCACGAACGCGCTCTTCGCGGTGCCGCGGCCCACCCGGCCCCGGAGCTGGTGGAGCTGGCTGAGGCCGAAGCGCTCCGCGTGGTCCACCACCATGACGGCGGCGCCCGGCACGTCCACGCCCACCTCGATGACGGTGGTGGCCAGGAGCAGCCTGGCGTCGCCGGCCACGAAGCGCGCCATGCGGGCCGCCATGTCCTCGGCCTTGAGGCGGCCGTGCACCGTCTCCAGCTCCACCCCAGGAAAGCGGGCGCGCAGCAGGGCCTCCATGGCCTGGATGTCCCGGAGCCGCACCTTGGTCTCATCCGTGGGATCAATCGCGGGGCTCACCACGTAGGCCTGGCGACCCGCCGCCAGTTCCCGCTCCACCAGGGCCCAGGCCCGCTCCGCGTCGTCGGGATGGAGGAGCCGCGTCGTGATGGGCTGGCGGCCGGGGGGTAGTTCGTCCAGCACGCTCTGGTCCAGGTCGCCGAAGAGGGCCAGGGCCAGGCTGCGGGGAATGGGCGTGGCGCTCATCACCAGCCAGTGGGGATCGAGGCCCTTGGCCTTCAGGGCCTCCCGCTGCTTCACTCCGAAGCGATGCTGCTCGTCCACGATGACCAGCTGCAGCTTCGCGAACTGGACAGCCTCCTGGAAGAGGGCATGGGTGCCCACGATGTAGCGGGCCTCCCCGGACGCGATGCGCCGCAGGGCCTCCCGCTTCTCCGCCGCCTTCATGGGCCCGAGGAGGCACTGCAGGGCGCCGGCCCGGCCCCCCAGGAGCCGCTCGAAGTTGGCGGCGTGCTGGCGGGCGAGCACTTCCGTGGGGGCCAGGAGGGCCGCCTGGCCGCCGGTCTCGCTGACCATCGCCATGGCCAGCAGGGCCACGAGGGTCTTGCCGCTGCCCACGTCCCCCTGGAGCAGGCGGTGCATGACGCGCCCCGACGTCAGGTCGTCCACGATCTCCTTGAAGGCGCGGCGCTGGGCCCCGGTGAGGTGGAAGGGCAGCAGGGCCTTGAGGCGCTCCCGCAGCTCCGGCGAGGTGGGCACCACGGAGCCCTTCCGCTGCATCCTCCCGGCGCGGCGCAGCTCCACCCCCAGGGCGAAGGCGAAGAGCTCCTCGGCGGCGAGGCGCCCGTGGGCCGGCGTGGTGCGCGCCTCCAGGCGCGCGGCGTCGTCCTCGTCCGCGGGGAGGTGGAGGGCCCGGAGCGCCGGCAGCAGGGGCGGCAGGTCCCTGGCGAGCTCCGGCGGCAGCCACTCCGGCGGCTCCCCCGCGCAGCCCAGGGCCTCCTCCACCAGGCGCTGGCGCACCCGTCCCGGGAGGGCCCCCAGCTTCCGGTAGAGGGGCAGGAAGCGGCGCACCCAGGAGGCCTCGGCGTCGGGGCCCAGGAGCTCGAACTGAGGCGAGCGCAGTTCGAGCCCCGCCCGGCCGTGGCTGAGGGGCCCGAAGGCCAGCATCCGCTCGCCGGGCTTCAGGGAGCGGCCCAGGTAGGGCTGGTTGAAGAAGACCAGGCGCAGGGCACCCGTGCCGTCCTCCAGCAGCACCTCGGTGATGGCCATGCGCTGCACCCGGGAGGTGCTCTGCCGCACCTCCCGGATGGCGCCGAGGACCGTGACCACGCCGGCGGGGGGCTCCACCCGGTGCAGGTCCCCCAGGGGCAGGACGCTGCCCCGGTCCACGTAGCGGAAGGGCAGCGCGAAGAGCAGGTCCCGCAGGGTGTGGAGGCCGGCTTCCCGCAGGGCTTCCGCCCGCGCCGGCCCGAGGCCCCGGAGCACTCCGACCTTCGTCGCCAGGGGGAGTTTCAGGAGGCGCTCGTTCACCCAACCATCCTAAGCTGGGACCATGGACGGGAACGGCGCCTGGCTGCTCATGATTGGCCTGCTGCTCGCGGGCCTGCTGTCCCTGGGCCGGATCCTCGCGTACCTGGAGCGGCGCGGATGGATCCAGATCTCGGGCCTCGGCGCGCGGGGAAAGGGCGCCCTGGGCAGCGCCCTGCTGGGAGTGGACCAGGTCCTGGCGCCCCAGGTCCGGCACGTGGCCAAGGCCCGGGAGGGCGTGCGTAGGCCGAAGAAGCGCGAGGGCGAACCCGGCGGCGGGGCGGATGACCATTCCGAGGCATGATCAGCCGGCGGGACGGCCATGAGGTCTTGCATCCCCGGGCTGCTGCTCCTGCCCCTCGCCCTGGCGGCCCAGACCCCTGGCCGGGTGGAGGCCGACGCCTGGGAGGCGCTGGAGGCGAAGGGCGCGCGCTTCGCGGCCATCGAGATCCGCATCGGCGACGTCTTCGATCCCGCCCGCCCCCACGAGAACCACTGGATCGCCCGCGCCGCCAACTTCCTCCACCTCGAAACCCGACCGAAGGTGGTGGCCCGGGAGATCCCCTTCAAGGCCGGGGACCGGGTGGTGGCGCGGGTCGTCCACGAGACCGAACGGAACCTGCGCACCTTCCGCTTCCTCAAGGACGCCTTCATCGACCCGGAGGTGCAGCCCGACGGCACGGTGAAGGCCGTCGTGCGCACCCAGGACGCCTGGACCCTCAAGGTGAGCGCGGGCTTCACCCAGGTGGGCGGCCAGCGCAGTTTCGGCTTCAGCCTGAAGGAGGCGAATTTCCTGGGGCTGGGCAAGGACCTGAGCATGTCCCACGAGCGCACCCCCGAGCGCTCCACGGACACGCTGCTCTACCGGGACCGCCAGTTCCTCGGCAGCCTCTGGACCTTCACGACCCGCTACCAGTCCCTCTCCGACGGGAAGACCCGCTTCGCCGAGCTGTCCCGGCCCTTCCGGAGCCTGGACACCCCCTGGTCCATGGTCTTCAGCGTCGCGGCCTCGGATTCCCTCACCTCGGTCTACAACCTGCGGCGCACCGCCTTCGAATTTCCCTCCATGCTGGACAGCGGCTTCTTCGAAGGCATGTGGGCCCGTCCGGCGCGGGGCCGGCGGGTGATCCGGGCGGGCGGCGGCTTGGACCTGCGCAGCGCGCGGCACGGGGAAGTCCGGGCCGTGGAACCCGAGGCTTCACCCCCCGCCGCGCCCCTGCCTCCGCCGGATCTGCCGAGGCGCAGGCTCCAGGGCTTCCACCTCGCCTGGAGCCTCTACGACGACGAGTTCCGGGATTTCCAGGACCTGGCCGGGATGACCCATACGGAGGACTACAACCTGGGCTGGGAGGCCAACCTGAGGGCCGGCCTCTACGCCAAGGTCCTGGGCAGCGAAGCCGACGCCCCCTTCCTCGACGCCGGCGCGGCCAAGGGCTGGCTGCCGGTGCCCGACACCCTGCTCCTGCTGCGGGCCCAGGGCAGCGGCCGCCGGGAGCCGGAGGGCTGGCGCAACGCCCTGCTCTCCGCCAGCTTCACCGCCTACTACCAGGGCTTCCCGTCCCAGACCCAGGCGGCCTACCTGCAGGTGGACTCGGCGCGGAGGCCGGATCCGGAGAGCCTGCTGTACCTCGGCGGGCTGGAGGGCCTGCGGGGCTACGCCAACCACCTGCTCCTCGGGGACCGCCGCTGGATCGCCTCCTTCGAAGAGCGGCCCATCACGCCCATCAACTGGTTGGGGATCCTCCAGCTCGGCTTCGTGGTCTACGCCGACGCCGGCGCCATCCGCCGCGCGGACACCGGACGCTGGAGCCGGACCTACCTCGACGTCGGGGGCGGCCTGCGCTTCGGCGACCTCAAGAGCTCCCTGGGCAGGGTCTTCCTGATCACCATCGCCTTTCCCCTGGTGCGGGAGCCCGGCCTGGACCGCTACCAGCTCGTGATCGGAAACGTGGTGAGGTTCTAGCCCGCCCGAGCGCACCTTCGCAAAGAGGCTGGACGGACGCCTGGCCTCAAGCTCCCCGCAGCCGCTCCGCGAGGAGGAGGTGTCCGCCCGCCGCAGCCAGGTCCGAGGCGCTCTGGCCCTGGTCCGTGATCAGCGCCGGATCGGCACCGGCGCCCAGGAGCAGCTCCACCAGGGTTCCGCAGCCCCGCTTCGCGGCGGCGTGGAGGGCCGTGTAGCCGCCCTGCTGGCGGGCATCCACATCGGCGCCGCGGACCAGCAGGGCCGCGGTGATCTGGAAGGCCGCCCGCTCGTCCCGGCCCGCCAGGGCCGAATGCAGGGGCCGCAGCCCGCTGCCGTTCCGGGCTTCCGCGGAGGGGTCGGCCCCGTGCTCCAGCAGCCAGTCCACGGCGGTGGGATGGCCGAAGAAGGCCGCCAGGTGGAGGGCGGTGAAGCCATCCGGCGCATGGCCGCGGAGGTCGGGGGAGCCGGCGAAGGCTTCCAGGCGCTCCAGGTGCCCCAGGGCCGCGGCCTCGAAGGGATCCAGGTCGTTCGTGAGGGAACCGAGCTCCCGGGCCAGGCCCTGCCGGCCCGCGTACAGGGCGGCGAGGGCGGGCCGCAGGCCCGCGGGGCCGCGGGCGGAGAGCAGGTCGGGATCCGCCTCCGCCATGGCGATGGCGGTCTCGTCGAATCCTTCCTGGATCTGGGAGAGGAGGGTCGAGAGGGGATCCATGGAGAAGACCCTTCGGATTGGATTGGCCCCAAGTGTGACCCCCCTTGCCCTAGGGCGCAGCCCCCATTTGCGTCTATATTCCTTCCAAGCACCCCCCAACCTGACGCGCAACCCGGAGCCGTTGTGGCACGCCTCGATCAGTTCCTCATCCAGATGGCCCGCCAGGAGGCTTCCGCCCTCCTCCTCAACGCGAACACCAAGCCCGTCTTCGAGCTGCCGGCGGGGCACCGCGCCCAGCTGGCCGCCTCGGACCTGGAGGGACCGATGCTGGACGGGCTGGTGAAGGAGGTCCTGCCGGACGACCTGCGGACCACCTACCTCCGGGGGGACACCATCACCTTCAGCTACAACCTGGGGGACGACGCCTTCGTCATCCGGGCCAGCCGCGCCAACGGGAATCCCCGGGTCGTGGCCATCCGGAAGCCGGGCGGCGGGCTGCTGCCACGACCCGAGGCCCCCAAGGCCGACGCGTCGGGAACCGCCCCCTCGGGCTTCCTGCCGCCAGCGCCGGCTCCCCCCGCCCCTCCGCCCGCGGCGGCCGGCAACCCCTCGACCCCGATCCCCGCCTCCCCGGTGCTGCCCATCATCAAGCCCCTCCGCAAATCCGCCCTTTCCCTCGAGGAGTACTTCGGCAAGGTCGTCGACATCGGCGGCTCGGACCTCTACCTCAATCCCGGCGAGGTCCCCCTGGTGCGCCGCCACGGCCGGGTGGAACAGCTCGAGGGCGCGGACCCGGTGCCCGGAAGCGAGCTGGAACTGGCCCTCAAGGCCCTGCTGCCCGCCAAGAACTGGACCATGCTGCAGGACCACCACAGCACCACCTTCAGCCACCCCGTCCCTTCCCGGGACTGCAACCTGCGGGTGGACGTGATGCGGGACGGCCGCGACCTCGCCATGTCCATGCGGGTGATGCCCAAGAGCATCCCCTCGCCGGACATGCTCGGCTTCAGCGAAGCCATCAGCCGCCTCTGGGACGTGAAGCGGGGCCTCGTCCTGCTCACCGGTTCCCTGGGCTCGGGGCGCACCACCACCATGGCCTCCCTCTTCAGCCTCGCCGCCGCCGCCCAGCCCGGCTACCTGGTCACCGTGGAGGATTCCATCTCCTTCCACATCCCCGCGCGGATGGCGGTGCTGCGCCAGCGGGAAGTGGGCGGGGACGGTGTCTCCCAGCGCCGGGCCATCCAGGCCGCCCTGCGCCAGGCGCCGGACATCCTGGGGGTGGACGAAGTGCAGGACCCCGAGACGTTCTTCATGCTGCTGGAGGCCGCCCACGCCGGCAGCCTGGTCATCGCCACCACCCAGGGCGCTTCGGCCATCAGCGTGCTGCAGCACAGCGTGGATATGTACCACGAGGAGCGCCAGGGCCTCGTGCGCGCCATGCTCGCCAACAGCCTGCGGGCGGTGGTCTCCCACACCCTGCTGCGGCGCAAGGACGGCGGCCAGGTCGTCGCCTTCGAAAGCCTCTTCAACACCCCCGCCATCGCCAGCCTCATCCGCGCCGGCGCCTTCAAGGACATCCCCGCCTCCATGAAGACCGGCCGGGCCTACGGCCAGGTCCAGTTCACCGAGGCCCTCGTCGCCCACATCCAGTCCGGCGCCCTCGACCCCATGGAAGCCTACCTCCGCACCCCCGACCGGGAGGCCTTCATGGCCGCCTGCAAGAAGGCCCGCCTCGCCTTCGAGCCCCGGAAGGCGGAAGGCGGGGTGGTGGAGGCCTAGGAAACCTGTCCCTCAGCGGGGCTTCGCCGCATCGAACCAGAGGCCCCCCTCCACCGCCGCCGCGCCGCCGGGCACGTTCCCGTTGAAGCAGTAGATGGTCCCGTTGTCGCTGCCGCCCAGGGCCGCGGTGCCGTCGGCGGACTGGATGAAGGGCCAGCACATGTTGTCGGACACGGTGCATTCCACGATGGGGCCCTGGCTGGAGAAGGCGCTGGTCATGAAGCCGAAGAAGTTCCCTTCCGTGCCGACGGGGTAGCCATCGGCGTTGGTGAAGAAGGTGTTCCGGTAGGGGGACAGGCTGGGGCTCGGCCAGTGCGGTGTCTGCCAGGACCAGGCGAGGGTTCCCGAGGTGCCGCCGTCGTCCACGCGGAAGACCACGCCGTTCCCGCCGGTGGTGCTCTCGGAGCTGGAAGGATAGTTCGACGTGCCGATGACGAAGTAGCCGGTGTCGTCCTTCAGCATCAGGGCACCGTAGCTCGTGGTGGTGCCCGAGATCTGGTAGCTCCAGCTCGGGGAGGTGCTGCCGGAGAGGAACGTGGCCAGGTCGAACATGGCGACGCCGATGCTGCTGGTGCTGATGGCGAACTTGGCGTTGTCCGGGGAAAGGCTCACCACGTGGGCGTAGGGGCCGCTGGAGCCGGCGTCCGCATCGACCTGGGCGCCAGGCCTCGGCCGGCTGCCGGTGCCCCGGGCCGTGATCGGCGCCAGGGCCGCCCGGAGTTGCTCGCGCGTCATCGTCGAAGTCGAGGGCAGGGTCCAGGTGGCCGTGGGCTGCAGGGTCGCGGAGCCGTCGTTGGCAAAGGCCAGCACCGTGTACTCGCCCTGGGCCGCGCAGAGGATCGTCGCATTGTCCGACGTGATGGCCAGCCACTGGATGGCGCAGGAGCCCGTGGCCGTGTAGGTGGAGACCACCGAATAGGTCCCGTCAGTCTGCAGCTGGCAGACGTAGAGTTCCGGCGCGTCGCCGTAGGTGTCCCCGCAGCCCGCCACCAGATAGGTCCCGTCGGCGGAGAAGGCCAGGGCCTCCACCCGGGAGGACGTGGTCATGTCCAGTCGCAGGGTCTTCTGTTTCACGTCCCAGATGCGCAGGCGGCCCGTGTAGCTGGGGGAACCCTCGAGCCAGCCGCCCACCGCCACGGAGCTGCCGTCCGGCGAGACCGCCACCCAGAAGGCCCCATGCCAGCAGTTGGTCCAGAGGTCCGTGAAGAGGGTGTTCCCAGCCTTGTCGAAGACCCACAGGCCGTACTGGGAATTGGGCGTCACGGTCTCGGCCTGGTAGGTGCAGGCCGCCAGCACGGAGCCGTCCGCGGAGGCCGCGCACCAGTTCACCCAAGGCTGATCGCTGGTGCCTTGCACTGTGTCGAAAGTCCAGGAGGGCGGGATGGGGATCGTGATGGACATGGCGTCTCCGGGTCGCGATTTCTGGATTGGAGTTTGGGGAGGCCTCCATCCTAAATCGAAACTCCCGGTTTCAGCGACCCGTCGCGGACATGATCCTGTCGAGGTCGTCCAGGCAAAGCTCCACCGCCCGGTTCAGCTCCGCCGTCTTGCCCAGCTTGATGCGGGCGTAGGGCGTGGCCATGTGGCTGGCGGCGTGGGCCTCCAGGTGGTCGGCGATGTTGGGCTGCTGCTGCACCAGCACGGCGCGGTTCTCGCGCCCCATGGCCTTGGCGTTCTCCAGCTGGTGGTCGTTGGCGCTGCCCGGCAGGGGGATGAGGATGGCCCCGCGGCCCGCGGCCTTCAGCTCGGCGCAGGTGGAGGCCCCGGCCCGGGAGATGACGAAACACGCCGATTCCATGGCGCCCGCCATGTCCTCGATGAAGGGCACAAGGCGGTGCCGCCCGTGCCGGGGCGCGTCCTTCAGGCGCTCGAACTCCTTCGCCCCCGCCTGGTGCAGGATCTCCCAATCCGGGAACTGCTCCAGCAGAATGGGCGCGGCGATCATCATGCCGTCATTGATGGCCTTCGCCCCGCCGCTGCCCCCCAGCACCAGGAGGGTGAAGGGAGCCTCGAGGTCCTTGACCTTCCTGAACTCCCGCCGGAAGTCCGGGCGCACCGGCGTGCCCACCGTCAGGCAGTCGGCGCCGGGCAGCAGCGTCTTCACCGCGTCCATGCCGCACCACACGCGCCGGGCGTCCTTCGCGACTTCCTGGATGAGCTTGCCCGGCGCGGCGTTGCTTTCGTGGAGGAAGAAGGGGATGCCCAGGCCGCGGGCCGCCAGCAGCGCGGGCGCGGACGCGTAGCCGCCGGTGCCGATGACGGCCCAGGGGCGGGCCTTCTTCCAGGCCGTCACGAGGTGCGCCTTCGCGCGCCAGAGCTTCCACGCGGCCGCGGCCATGCGCAGGGGCGAGCGCCCCACGAAACCCTCGACGTCGAGGAGTTCATGGGGCCAGTCCGAGCCCGGCAGCTTGCGCCCCTCGATGCCCTGCAGGCCGCCCACGAAGACGATGGGCCGCTCCGGCCAGCGGGCCTTCGCGCCCTCCGCCAGGGCGACGGCGGGGAAGAAGTGGCCCCCCGTGCCGCCGCCGGTGAAGACGAGTGCGTTCGCGTAGTCGGGAGGCGCCATGCCTCCAGCCTATCGGAACCTCAGGCCGTGGCCGGGGCGACGGCGGACACCACGGCGCCGAGGGTCTTGGCGCCGCTCAGGGTGTCCGCGTAGGCCTGGTAGTGGACGACCTTGCCGTCCTTGAAGGTCCAGGCCATGGCCCAGTCGTCCTTTCCGGTGCGCCCGCTGCCAAGGGCCCGGGATTCGTAGTCCCCGAGGGCGACGACGCGCTCCCCTTCGGAGATGTAGGTGCGGGCCTGGAAGGCGGGGAATTCCAGGACGGCGGCCAGATCCGCGAAGAACTGGGCCACCTGGGCCTTGCCCCGGTAGACCTTGCCGTAGGGCAGTTCGGGGGCGCCGGTGTGGACCCACACCACGTCCTCGGAAAGCTGCTCGAGAATGGCCGGGACATCGCCCCGGGTGAAGGCGGCGTAGATGGCCTGGACGGACTGCACGTGGGCGTCGTTGCGCATGGGGGCTCCTGGGTTCTGCAAGGCTCTACGGCGGGGGCCATCCCCTGGATGAAGCTCGTACAGCCTTCCGGTCCCGCCGCCCTCAGGCCCTGGGAACGAGCATGAGCTTCGCGAGGGCGCCGAGGAGCCTCCCCATGCCGCGGGCGAGGTGGAGGATGGCGACGAAGCCCAGGAGGCCGAGGAGGAACATGGCGATCAGGCCTGGGGTGCCGACGGAGAATTCATGGCCTTCCCAGCCCCAGATCACGGGGATGCCGAAGAACCAGTGGCCGAAGGGCGCGACGATGAAGCTGCCGGCCAGGCTGAGGAGCACGCTGAAGAGGGTGAAGGCGAAGAGGCCGATGGGCAGCTTCAGGGCGAGGTAGAGCAGGGACATCCAGGTGGTGCGGTCCACCAGGAGGGCCTTGGCCCGGGCGAAGAGGCCGTCGCCCTGGGGCAGCATCCGGGCCCGTCGCGGCATGCGCACGTCCAGGAGGGCTTCCACGAGGCGCCCTTCCGCGAGGGCGAGGATGCGGGTGGTGGTCATGAAGAAGAGGAAGAAGGGGACGCCGATGATGAGGACCGCGAGGCCGGCGCTCAGGCTTAAGCCCGTGCTCACCCAGGTGAAGGCGAAGAGGCCCGTCACGACGGAGGTGAGCATGTAGAAGAGGCTGGTGTAGGCCTTCAGGTTCCACAGGACGCCGAAGAAGGGGAAGGCGGCCTGGGGGGCGGCGGGGACCTTCAACGCCCGCTGCACCGTCGCTTCCGTGGTCTCCCAGGCCTCCGCCACTTCCGCCGGGCTGCCGAAGGTCTCGAGGACGCCCGCCAGCACGGCTTCCTCCGGGGCGGCGGGGTCGGCTTCCCGGGCCGCCTCCAGGGCCGCGCGCAGGTGCGCCTCCGTGTCCGCCAGGGCGTCCTGGGCCAGGGCGGGATCGGCCCCTTCCAGGGCGGCGCGCAGCTTGTCCAGGTAGCCTTGCAGGGTCTCAGAACTCATGGGGGACTCCTTTCAGCACGGCGTCGAGGCCATCGCGGGTGGTGTTCCAGATGCGGGTCCAGTCCTGGAGGGCGGCGCGGCCCTCGTCGGTCAGGGCGTAGTACTTCCGGGGCGGGCCGGTCACCGAGGGCTCCACGCGGCTGGCCAGCAGCTCCATGGCCTCCAGGGAGCGCAGCACCGGGTAGAGGGTGCCCAGCTTCACCGTCGGGGCCTGGGCCTCGAGCTGCTTGGCGATCTGGTAGCCGTAGAGGGGTTCCCGGGACTGGGCCAGGACAGCCAGGAGCATGAGGGCGTGGGTGCCCGCCGTCAGCTCCTTCTGGAATTTACGGTCGATGGGCGGGTTGGGTTCCATGGGGACCTCGTGATGCAAGGAGCTACGGAGCACTGGTGAGCATAGATTAGTATTAAGTTAATAATAGTCGAATCGCCCCCACCTTCCCCCATCCCCTTCAAGGCCGCGGCACAGGCGGGTCCAGCCGCGCCAGCCCTTCCCCGTCCAGGCTGTGCCGGGCATTCATGACGGGACGCACAGGGGACCCTTGGCTAGAATGGAAGGTCCTGCCGAGACGCCGGTTTCAACGACCGGAACCCGCGCCCGCAGGCCCTTTCCCGGAGATCCCATGAAGATCCTCGTCGCCCTGAAGCAGGTGCCCGATACCGAGACCAAGGTCAAGGTGGCCGCCGATGGGAAGTCCCTCGATCCCGCCGATGTGAAGTGGATCACCAGCACCTACGACGAGTACGCCCTGGAGGAGGCCCTGCGCCTGAAGGAGTCCAAGGGGGCCGAGGTGACCGTCGTGTCCCTGGGGGGTGACAGCGTCAAGGACGTCCTGCGCAACGCCCTGGCCCTGGGGGCCGACGCCGCGGTCCTGCTGAGGAGCGATGCCACGGATCCCCTGGCGGTGGCCACCGCCCTGGCGGGCTTCGCCAAGGACAAGGGCTTCGACCTGATCTTCGCCGGCAACAAGGGCCTGGGCGGCGACAACGCCTCCGTGGGGCCCATGCTGGCGGAGCTGCTGGGGGTGGCCCAGGCCAACGTGGTCGTCAAGTTCGAGGTCACCGACGCCGGCTTCCGGGCCGAGCGCGAGATCGAAGGCGGCACCGAAGTGGTGGAGGGCGCCCTGCCGGCAGTGATCACCGCCCAGAAGGGCATCAACGAGCCCCGCTACGCCAGCCTGAAGGGCATCATGGCCGCCAAGAAGAAGACCATCGAGGAAGTGGAGATCACCGCTCCCGAAGGCGCCACGGCGGTGCTGGCCATGACCCTGCCCCCGGCCCGGCCCGAAGGCCGCAAGCTCGACGGCGACGCCGCCGCCCAGGCCGCCGCCCTCCTGAACGCGCTGAAGGACGAAGCCAAGGTCTTCTGATCCGGCCCTTCGACCCCCTTCCCCGACCCCATCCCCTCCTTCAAGGAATCCCGATGATCCTCGTCTTCTGCGAACTCAAGGACGGCAAGCTTCGCAAGCCCTCCACCGAAGCCCTCTCCGAAGGCCGCCGCCTGGCGGACGCCAGCGGCAAGAGCCTGGGCGCCCTCGTCGTCGGCGCCTCCGCCGCCGGCGCGGCGGACGCCGCCACCTACGGCGCCGACGCCATCTGCACCGTCGAGGCCCCCCACCTGGCGTCCTACAGCAGCGACGCCTTCGCCGCCGCCATCGCCGACGCGGTGAAGGCCAAGGGCGCAACGGTCCTGCTGGGGGCCGCCTCCGCCATGGGCAAGGACGCCCTGCCCCGGGCCGCCGCCCGCCTGGGCGCCGGCTACGCCGGGGACGTCACGGCCCTGTCCATGGTGGACGGGAAGCTCCAGGCCACCCGGCCCGTCTACGCCGGCAAGGCCTTCGCGACCACCGCCTTCACCTCCGCCGTCCAGGTGGCCACCACGCGCCCCAACGTCTTCGCCGCCGCTGCCAAGGCCGGTGCCGGCGCGATGGAGGCCCTGCCGGCCCCCGCCGGCGACTTCAAGGCCATCGTGAAGGAGATCCTCGCCAAGGGCACCGGCAAGCCCGACCTCACGGAAGCTGACGTCATCGTCGCCGGTGGCCGAGGCATGAAGAGCGGCGAGAATTTCGCGCTCCTCGAGGCCCTCGCGGACGCCCTCGGCGGCGTGGTGGGCGCCTCCCGCGCCGCGGTGGACGCGGGCTGGGGCCTCTCCCACGGCATCCAGGTGGGCCAGACCGGCAAGGTGGTCGCGCCGACGCTCTACATCGCCTGCGGCATCAGCGGCGCCATCCAGCACCTGGCCGGGATGAGCAGCTCGAAATACATCGTGGCCATCAACAAGGATCCCGAGGCGCCCATCTTCAAGCTGGCGAACTACGGCATCGTGGGCGACCTCTTCGAAGTGGTCCCCGAGCTCACCAAGGCCGCGAAGGCCATGGGCGTCGGCGTGCATTGAAACCGGCAGCCGCCGCGTGGACGGGGGCCTTCGGGCCCCCTTTCCGTTCAACCCGCCGGCTCGAAGCCTTCCTCGGCCAGCCAGGCCCGGGCGTCCTCGGGGTCCCCGAAGCGCGCGATCACCTGGAAGCCCTCCCGGGCGTCGCCGTCCGCGGCGTCGAGGCTGTTTCGCTCGCGCACGACGCACGCCCCGCCGGTCTCGTCGAGGCCCACCTGCACCAGCTCCCACTCGACGCCGCCGGCATCCCGCCAGAGCTCCCGGCGCAGGCCTTCCATCTACGCCGGGGGGGCGTTCCAGCCCTGGATGCGTTGGAAGCTCTCGATGTCCACGACGCCTTCGTGGAGGTGGTCGTTCCAGCGCACCAGGCAGGAGACGCTGGCGGCCCCCTCCTTGGGGTCGGCGGCGACCATCTTGAGGCCGCCCTTCCGGACCGCCTCCTCCCGTCCCCCATCCTCGAAGAGAACCAGGGCATAGGAGGCCGTGAACCCCACCTTCCACACGCCGTGCTTGAAGAGGTCGGGCTTAAGGAAGAGCCGCCAGTTCCTCGGGGTGGCGGAGATGGTGCGGAAACGGGCGGGGGCCCCCTCGGCGGTGGCTTCGCCCTTCAGGGCGAGGTCCCCGAGCTCCTGGACCTCCCGCAGCACCAGGGGATCCGGGGGCAGGGTGGCCATGGCCTTGAGCTGGGGCAGCAGGCGGATCCGCTTCAGCCAGCCCGGGAACTGGAGGTAGGCGTAGACGAAGGGGATGAGGGGGGCCGTCCAGTCGAGGGCGTTGCTCAGCTGGGGGAGCTCCTCCAGGTAGGGGAAGTCCACGCGCCAGACCTCCCGGTAGGCCACGAAGGCCAGCAGGAGGATGTTGAGGGGATAGGTCAGGATGCTGAGGCGCAGGGCCATGGTGTTGCGCGGGGGGAGGATCCGGTCCAGGCACCAGGGGCCGAGGATGAGCAGGCCGGCGAGGACGGGGATCCACCAGGCCGTCTCGGCGCGGCGATAGGCGTAGGAGGCCCCGGAGGCCGTGAGCAGCACGATGAACCCGGCCAGGGGCGCCTGGGCCGTCTCGTGGCGGAGCCGGAGGTGTTCCGCCGCTTTCTTGACGTCGTCGAAGGAGGCCATGCCGGAATCCTATCCCGGGAACAGCGAACCGGCTCAACCCTTCTCGAAGAAGAGCACCACCATCCCGAAGCCCACCCGGTCGCCGTTGTGCAGCTCCCGGGCATCCCCGGGGGCCAGGCGCTCGCCCTTCACGTAGGTGCCGTTGGCCACGCCCTGCTCCTCGATGATGAAGTAGCGGCCGTGCTCGCAGAGGATCCGCGCGTGGCGCCGGGAGACGCTGAGGTTCGGATCCTCCTCGGTGAGGTCGATGTCCGGGTGGATCCCCGTGTTGGGATCGAAGCGGCCGACCAGGGCGCCGTGGGCCTGGATCGGGAACTTCTTGCCGGAGATGACGGAAACGATGCTGGGCTGGGCCGGGGGCGCCGCCGCCTTGGCCTTGACGGGGGTCGGCGTGGGGCCCTCGCCCTTCTCGACCTTCGCGCCGAGTTCGCGGTTCCGCTGGGCCAGGCGCTGCATCATCTTCACGGAGACTTCGGGGTTCTGCCGGATCATCCGCAGGAAGGTGCCCCGGTTGATGGCGATGAGCTCGCTGTCCTCCAGGGCGACCGCCGTGGCCGGGCGGGCGATGGCCTCCAGCAGGCTGCCTTCGCCGAAGAAATCCCCCTTGGCGAGCTCCTCGATCCAGTCCCCCTTGGGCTCGTCCCCGACGTAGATGCGCACCTTCCCCACGAGGATGACGTACATCTGCTGCGCCATCTCCCCCTTGCGGTAGACGATCTCCCCTTCCTTGAAGCGGAGCTTGCTCTGGTCAATGAAGGAGGAATCAGCCATGGGCAACCTGGAGTGTTCCTACCATACCGGAGCCCGCCGTTCCGGGGAATGACCGATTGGAAATCCCCGGGCCGGCGGGCGGGCGGCTCATCCGATCCCCTTGAAGACGCGGTCCAGGAGGCCCTGGAGCCGGTCGGCCTCGCCTTCGCCGAAGCCCTCGGGGTGGGAGCAGTCCAGGTCCAGGACCGCGATGAGCCGCCCGCCACCGTCCCTCGCGGGGAGCACCAGTTCGCTCCGGGTGGCCTCGTCGCAGGCGATGTGGCCGGGAAAGGCGTGGACGTCGGGCACCAGCTGGGGCGTTCCCGTGCGGGCGCAGGCTCCGCAGACGCCCCGCTCGAAGGGGATGCGAAGGCAGCCCATGCCGCCCTGGTAGGGACCCACCGCCAGCAGGCTCTCGCCGATGCGCCGGTAGAACCCGCACCAGGTGGCCTGGGGAAGGGTGTGCCAGAGGAGGCAGGCCAGGGTGGCCTCGAGGGCCACCTCGTCGGTCTCGCCCCGGACCGCTTCCAGGATCTGGGGCATCGCCGCGTCCAGCCGCGCCAGGCGCTCGGCTTCGGGAAGCAGGGTGCCCCGGAGGATGGGAGGGAGGAGGATGCCTTCGGACATGCCCCCAGCTTAGCCACCGGCGCCAGATGCTAGCGTGATGGCATGTCCCTCCTGCGCTCCCTTGCCGCGCCCTTCGGCCCCCTCTACGCCGCGGTGGTGCGGTCCCGGAACCAGGCCTTCGACCGCCACCCCGAACGCGCGGCGCGGGTGGATGTGCCGGTGGTCTCCCTGGGCAACCTGAGCACCGGAGGCACCGGCAAGACCCCGATGACGCTTTTTCTCGCGGAGCGCCTCCAGGCCGGGGGCTGGCCGAACGCCATCGTTAGCCGGGGCTACGGGGGGCGGCGGAGGGTCGATCCCATGACGGTCCCGTTGATCGCGCCACGCGAGCGGCTCGGAGCGGCCAGACTCGCCGACCATGTCCCCCCGTCGCTCGCTCCGCCTCCTCGCGGCCGGAGCCACGGTGGCGGTGGTGCTGGCACTGGG
>JBGAST010000048.1:0-24385 GCA_044229575.1 Holophagaceae bacterium
TGTCCCAGAACTGCATCTGGTCCGCCGTGGGCAGGTTGATGGCGAGGGGGACGTCCGACGTCTGGGCCCGCAGGCCGGCCCCCGCCGGGGCCCCGGCGGGTCCATGGACCCGGGTGCCCCGGGCCTCCAGCCAGACCACGCCGCCCTGGGCGTGGTGGACCCGGAACCGGGCGGGGGCGGGGGCCTCTCCGTTGAGCAGGGCGTCCTGGAAGGCCTGCACCGCGGCGGCGTCCTCGGGCACCACCAGCTCCGTGGGCCGCCGGCCGAGCACCGAAGCCGGCTCCAGGCCGAGGATCCGCTTCAGGGCGCCGGACGCGAAGGTGAAGCGGCCCTCCAGGTCGAGGCGGGCGATGAGGTCCGGGCTCAGCTCCGTGAGGTCCCGGAAGCGCGCCTCGGCGGCCGCCAGGGCCCGGTGGGTGGTCGCGAGTTCGGAGTCGTCGGAGGGGATGGGCTCGATATCCATGGGGCCTGCCGGGATGGGTTCGCTTGCTGGGCCGGGAAACGAACAAACCATGCGCCAAACCCCGATCCAGGACAACCCCGGATCTCCCGCGGGGCGACAATGCCCCATGCCCGACGAACCCTCCCCGCCCCGCCGCCGCCCGCGCTACAAGGGCACGCACCCCCGGCGCTTCGCCGAGAAGTACAAGGAGCTGGATCCCGCACGCTTCCAGGAGGAGCAGCTGAAGGTCATGGCCCGGGGCCAAACGCCGGCGGGATCGCACCGGTCGATCATGGTGTCCGAAATCCTCGAACGCCTGGCGCCGCAGCCCGGCGAATCGGCCCTGGACGCGACCCTGGGCTACGGCGGCCACGCCCGGGAGCTCCTGGCGCGGCTGCGGCCGGGCGGCCATCTGGTGGGCCTGGACGTGGATCCCCTGGAGCTGCCCCGCACGGAGGCGCGGCTGCGGGAGGCGGGCTTCGGCGAGGACTGCTTCGAGGCCCGACGCATGAACTTCGCCGGACTGCCGGGGCTGATCCCCCAGACCGGCCCCTTCGACTGCATCCTGGCGGATCTCGGCCTCAGCTCCATGCAGATCGACAATCCGGCCCGCGGCTTCACCTGGAAGGCCGACGGGCCGTTGGACCTGCGCCTGAACCCCCAGCGGGGCAGGCCGGCCGCGGACCTGCTGGCGGGGTTGTCCGAACCGGAGCTCGCCGAGCTCCTTGAGGCCAACGCCGACGAGCCCTTCGCGGTGGCCATCGCCCGCGCCCTGCACCACGTGCAGGAACCCATCCGCGGCACGCGCCAGTTCGCCGAAACCGTCCGCGGCGCCCTGCTCCTGGAGGGCTTCGACCGGGACGATCCGGAAACGCGGAAATCCCTCCAGCGCAGCCTCCAGGCCCTGCGCATCGCGGTGAACGACGAATTCGGCGTCCTGGACCAGTTCCTCGCCTTCCTGCCCCGCGCCCTCAGGCCCGGCGGCCGCGTGGCCATCCTGAGCTTCCACAGCGGCGAGGACCGGCGGGTGAAGAAGGCTTTCCTCGAAGGGCAGCGGGCGGGCCTCTACGCCGCCATCGCCGAGGCGCCGGAGCGGGCCTCCTTCCAGGAGCAGCACGACAACCCCCGCTCCGCGCCGGCCAAGCTGCGGTGGGCGGTGCGGAACCGATAGCCGTTCCAGGAACCGGGAGACGGGGCGGCACGGCGGTAGAATCCCTCCATGGGAAGCGGACAGACCCGCCGCCAGGAAGGCGTGCAGACCCAGGACCGGACGGAACTGAAAACGCCGCCCCTCTGGCGCGTGGTGCTGCACAACGACGACTACACAACCCAGGATTTCGTGGTGATGGTGCTCCGCACCGTCTTCCGCAAGCCCGAGCCCGAGGCCGTCCGCATCATGCTGGCCGTGCACCAGGCCGGCCGCGGCATCGCCGGGGTCTACAGCTTCGACGTGGCGGAGACCAAGCTGAACCAGGTCCGCGCCCTGGCGGAGCAGCGCCAGTTCCCCCTGCTCTGCACCATGGAGGTGGACGGATGAGTCCTGAAATCCGCACGCCCCCGCCCCTCTCCCCCCAGCTCCAGCGCTGCATCCAGAACGCCTTCGAGCGGGCCACGTCCGCCCGCCATGAGCTGGTGAGCCTGGAGCACCTGCTCGCCTCGCTGCTGGAGGATCCCACCGTCACCGGCGCCATCACGGCCTGCGGCGGCGATCCGGTGAAGCTGGGCCGGGAGCTGGGGGCCTTCATCCTGGAGCATACGGAACCCCTGCCCACGGACACGTCGGCGGAGACCACCCTGACCCTGGGCTCCCAGCGGGTGCTGGAGCGGGCCATCCTCCACGCCATGTCCGCGGAGCAGCCCCTCGTGCGCAGCGGCGACGTGCTGGTGGCCCTGATGGAGGAGCGCCGCAGCCACGCCGCCCACTTCCTCGCCCGCCACGGCGTCACCCGCCTGCCCCTCCTGCGGGCCCTGAGCCACGGCGGCACGGGCTTCCCGGGGGCGCCGGCCCCGGGTGGACCCGAGGCCGCGCCGGGCTCGAATCCGACCGAAGGCGAGGCCCCGCCCCTGCCCCCGGATCCCCTCAAGGCCTTCGCCATCGATCTCGTGGCCCTCGCCGCCGAAGGCGGCCTGGATCCCCTGGTGGGCCGCGAGGAGGAACTCTCCCGCATGGTGCACATCCTCTGCCGGCGGCGGAAGAACAACCCCCTCCTGGTGGGCGAGCCCGGGGTGGGCAAGACGGCCCTGGCCGAAGGCCTCGCCCAGCGCATCCACACCGGCGACGTGCCCGAGCCCCTCAAGGGCGCCAAGCTCTTCGCCCTGGACCTCGGCGCCGTCCTGGCGGGCACGCGCTTCCGGGGCGACTTCGAGGAACGGGTGAAGGCCGTGCTCGCCGCCCTGGCCAAAGAGGAACGGGCCCTCCTCTTCATCGACGAGATCCACATGCTGGTGGGCGCGGGTTCCGTCGGGGGCGGCGCCATGGACGCCGGCAACCTGCTCAAGCCCGCCCTCCAGCACGGGGACCTGCGCTGCATCGGCGCGACCACCTTCCAGGACGCCAAGGGCACCTTCGACAAGGACCGCGCCCTGGCCCGGCGCTTCCAGAACGTGGAGGTCATGGCGCCCAGCGAGGCTGAGGCCCTGGAGATCCTCAAGGGCCTGAAGGACACCTTCGAGTCCCACCACGGCGTGAAGTATTCCCTGGAGGCCCTGGAAGCCGCCGTGCGCCTGTCGGAGCGCCACCTCCGGGACCAGCAGCTCCCCGATAAGGCCATCGACGTGCTCGACGAGGCCGGCGCCGCCCGCAAGCTCCTGGTGCCGAAACCGAAATCGAAAAAAATCAGCGTGGCCGACATCGAGGCCGTGGTGGCCCGCATGGCCCGGGTGCCCATCTCGAGCATCCAGGGGGGCGAGAAGGACCGCCTGGAGCAGCTGGAGGAGGATCTCCGCGCCGTGGTCTTCGGCCAGGACGAGGCCATCCGGAAGGTGGCCTCCACCCTCAAGCTCACGCGGTCGGGCCTGCGGGGCCACGACAAGCCCAGCGGCGCCTTCCTTTTCGCGGGGCCCACCGGCGTGGGCAAGACGGAGCTGGCCCGCCAGCTTTCGAAGGTGCTGGGCGTGCCCCTGCACCGCTTCGACATGAGCGAGTACATGGAGAAGCACACGGTGGCCCGCCTCGTGGGCTCGCCGCCGGGCTACGTGGGCTTCGAGGAGGGCGGCCTGCTCACGGACGCCATCCGGAAGACGCCCCACGCCGTGGTGCTCCTGGACGAGATCGAGAAGGCCCACCCGGACCTCTACGCCATCCTCCTGCAGGTCATGGACCACGCAACGCTGACGGACAACCACGGCCGCAAGGCGGACTTCCGTCACGTGACCCTCATCCTGACGACGAACGCCGGGGCGCGGGACCTCAGCGCGCGGAAGGTGGGCTTCGCCGCCGAAGGCAGCGGCGGCAGCGCCCGGGGCATGATCGAGAAGACCTTCAGCCCCGAATTCCGCAACCGCCTGGACGCCATCCTGTACTTCGCGCCCCTGGGCCCCGACGAGATCCTGAAGGTCGTGGACAAGAACCTCGCCGAGCTCGAGAAGCTCCTCGCCGAGAAGCACGTCGTCCTCGAGGTCTCCAAGGACGCCAAGGCCTGGCTCGCCGAGAAGGGCTTCGATCCCGCCCTGGGCGCAAGGCCCATGGCGCGGCTCATCGAGGACAAGCTCAAGCACCCGCTGTCGGAGGCCATCCTGTTCGGGGCGCTGAGGAAGGGCGGGAAGGCGAAGGTGGGGTTGAAGGGCGGTGCGCTGGCCTTTGCCTTCACCTGAGCCCGGCGGGCCGTTTACCGGCCCCGGGGCGAGGATGCGGAAAGGCACCGGTTCCGCCCGGCCACGCGGCCTCAGGGCGCGAGGCCCTGGGCGCGGATCCGCCGGCGGAACGCCGCGGGAGTGGTGCCTTCCAACCGCCGGAAGAACTGCACCATCGGGCTCGCGTCCCCGAAGCCGAGGCGATGGCTGATGACGGCGACGCTGTCGTCGGTGTAGGCGAGCATCCGCTTGGCCTCCAGCACGGTGCGCAGGTCGATCATCGCCTTCGCGGAGCGGCCGCCGTGCGCCTGGCAGGCGCGGGTGAGGGTGCGTTCGGTGTACCCGAGCCGGCGGGCATAGTCCTGGACGGTCCACCGATGGGCGTGGTGCTGCTCCAGCAGGGCCTCGAAGCTGGCGACCAGGTCCGAGGGGGCGGTCGGCAGGGCGGCGCCCTCGCCCCAGGCGAGGTGCACCAGGAGGAGCCAGGTGTAGAGCCGCTGCCGGGCCAGGGCTTCGAGCAGGGGCCGGGGCGCGGGACGGTCCACGTCCGCGGCGAGGGCTTCGCAGAGGTTCTCCAGTTCCGCGCCCGCCCGGGGGGAAAGACGGCTGCAGGCCGGCCAGGACGCGGGGGAATGCAGGGGTTTGAGGCCCGGCAGGTGTGCGGGGAGCAGGAATCCGGGTTCAACGAGGAGCAGCCTGGCCTGGAGGCCTGGTACGAGGCGGAACTGGTGCAGGCCGCCGGCGCGCACCACGATCAGGGTGTGGGCGGCCACCGGGTGCGTGGCGAAGTCCACCACGTGCTCCCCGTGTCCGCCGGTGTAGAGCACGAACATCAGGAATTCCAGGCGCTGCAGGGCTGCGAGATGGGCCGCGCTGCCGCGGGCGCGAAGCTGGTCCAGGGTGAGGGTTTCGACGCCCAGCCCGCCGGGACGGGGCGGCCGGTAGCGGACGGTTTCCGGTTCCACGGACCGTTTCGCGCGGCGTGGCGGGACGGGCTTCGACATCGGGGCTCCCGGAGAAATGTCCAATAATGCACATGAAGAGTCCAACCCGGTGAAGGCGCATCTCCGTGCCTATGGACAGAATCACCCATCGCCCGCGGCCGCGATGGCCCCGGGCGGAAATTCCCGGAGGCCCCATGGACCAGGCAGTGTTCCACGACATTCTTGCGCCGTTCTACCGGCAGGCCCTGACGGTCAACCGGGGGACGGACTCCACCACCGTGCTCGAGCGGATCCTGGCGGACGATTTCCAGTCCATCAACGGCCAGGAGGTGAAGGACAAGGCCACGCTGATCAAGCAGGTGGCCGTCTTCTGGAAGCTGATTCCGGACCTGAGGTGGGAGCCGAAGGACCAGGTCGTCGAAGGCCCCAAGGCGGTCGTCCGCGCCGTGGCCACGGGCACGCCGGTGGGCAGCTTCATGGGGATCGAATGCGACGGCAGCCGGTCCTTCTGCATCGACACCACGGACATCCACGAAATCCAGGAGGGGCGGATCCGGCGCGTATGGCACCTGGAGGACTGGGCCACCGCCCTGCGGCAGCTCCGGGGCTGAACGGTCGGGAACCGGGTCCCGCGGCTGTCGCCCCGGCGGCAGGTGGCCCGAGCCTGGGCGGGCCCTGGACCTCCCGACCGGGGCGCTCGCACGGGGGGGATCACAGTGTCCACTCCCCGAAGCGCGTCGGCGCCTCCATCGCTTCCCGCAGCCGCATCCTGAACGCGCCCCGGCTGATCATCCGCGCCCCCAGCCGCTCCAGATGCCCCGTCGGCACCTGGGCGTCGATGAAGTGGAAGCCCCATCCCCAGGCCTTCTCGCACAGCGCGGCGAAGGCCGCCTTCGAGGCGTCGGGCACGCGGGTGAACATGCTCTCGCCGAAGAAGGCCGCGCCCAGCGAGATGCCGTAGAGGCCACCGACGAGTTCGCCCTGCTGCCATGCCTCGATGCTGTGGGCGTAGCCGGCCTTGTGGAGGGCCACGTAGGCTTCGACCATCGCTTCCGAGATCCAGGTTCCGTCCTGGCCCTCCCGGGGCTCGGCGCAGGCCCGCATGACCGCTTCGAACGCCGTATCCATCCGGATCTCGAAATCACCGCGTTTCAACTTTCGAAGCGTCGATCGCGGGATGTGCTCCTCGCCCTGGAGCACGACACACCGCGGATCGGGGCTCCACCAGAGGATGGGATCGCCCTCGTTGAACCAGGGGAAGATGCCCAGGGAATAGGCCATCAGCAGGCGCGCGGGACTGAGGTCGCCGCCCACGGCGAGGAGGCCGTCCTCCTCGGCGAGGTCCGGATCGGGGAAGGCGACGCGGGGGCCGAGCTGGAAGACGGGCATGGCGCCCTCAGTACGCCTTCGTGATCTCGATGCCCTTGTAGTACCGCTTCAGGATGGCGTCGAAGCTCCAGCCTTCCAGCGCCAAGCCGTAGGCGCCGGTCTGGTCCATGCCCACGCCGTGGCCCCAGCCTCTTCCGTAGAAGATCCACGTCTTCTTCACGCCGGTGCCCACGGTCATCACGCGGAACGGGTTGTCCTTCAGGCCCAGGGCGAGGCGGATGCGCATGCCGGTGAAGGTGTGGGCGCGGCCGCCGCTGTCGATGACCTGCAGCTCCAGGACGCGGCCGTGGGCGTTGTGCTGGAGGCGCAGCTCGCGCACCCCCTGGAGGCTGACGCGCTTCTGCAGCCGCGCCACCAGGTCGGCGTCCTTCACGATGTCCTTCCAGTGGGCGGTGGGGTTGTAGCGGTCCAGGGCGGCGCCGTCGGGATCCAGCCGGCGGATGAGCACCCGGCTGGTGCCCTCCTCGCTGCGGGGCAGCCAGCGCACCCGGTCCCCCACCTGGATCGCCGCCTCCCCCACCAGGCGCAGGAAGCCCCCGGGGGCGTCCTCCGCCAGGAGGATCTGGGGCGCCAGCAGCAGGGGCTCCGGCGAGGCGTTCTTGCGGCGCACGGTGCCGTCCTTCAGCAGCGTGCCCTCCAGCACCTCAAGAGGCTCCACCTCCGCCCACAGGCGCCCCAGCACCGTCAGGCCCTGGGCCAGGGTCGGCGCTCCCTGCTTCCACGCGCTCGCCGGCACCACGCCCCGGCGCGTCAGGAAGGCCGCCAGCAGGCGGTCCTTGGCCTCCACGCCGGCGTCGCCGAGGAAGTAGGCCGCGTCCATGGGCTGCTCCAGGCCGTCGATGACCTGGTTGAAGCCGAAGCACCGCGCCATCCAGAGGTAGAGCTTGGGCCCCTGGTCCAGGCTGGCGGAAGGCGGCGTGAGCCAGAACCGCGAGGCGAGCCGCGAGAGGGGCCCCAGGAGGTCCTGCCCCTTCAGCGGCGCGTTCATGCTCACCGGGTTCAGCCACGAGGTCTGCACGATGCCGAAGCCCGCGAGGCGCAGGATCTCCGGGTTCAGCCAGGCCTGGTCCGGCCCCGGATCCACCAGGCCCTTGAAGGGCAGGGTCAGCGGCTTCGCCGCGTAGTTGGAGACGCCCTTCAGGTAGGGCTGGGGCCCGCCGAAGACGTGGGTGTTGTCCACGGTGGCGCCCCCGGAATTCGCCGTGAAGAGGGCCTGGATGGGCTTGCCGTCGTGGGTCGCCACCATCCCCGCCGTCTCCTTCACCGCCTGGTCGCAGAGGGGCTGCTCGCCGCCGGCACCGCCGTAGACCTGGTCCGCCACCGTGTCCAGGAGGTCGAAGCCCTCGCCGTTGCGCTTGCCCTTGTTGGCCATGGCGTAGGTGCGCGCCGCCACCGCCTGGGCTTTCAGGGCCTCCAGGGCCGGGAACTCGTTGGCGCCCATCTCCCGGGGCACCACCCCCCGCACGTAGGTCTCCATGTCCAGCTCGTTCACCACCGTCAGGCGGCCCAGGCTGTTGGGAAAGATCTCCAGCTTCCCCCGGTAGCGGCCCTTGCCGCCGAGGCTGATCACCTCGTTCCGGGCCCACAGGGACACGCCTTCCGCCGGCAGGGGCCGGCGCTCATAGCGGTCCGTGATGGCGTACAGGGCCCGGCCCTTCCGAACCTTGCCGGGCCGGGACTCGGAGGCCACCCACAGCTCCTCGTAGCCCGCCGCCTGCAGCTTCTGCAGGATGGGTTCGGCGGCTTCCACGGTCTCGAAGTGGCCCGTGAGCACCCGCCAGGTGCCGCCGTCCGCCACGAACCTCTTCTCCGGCGCCTCCCCGGCGGCCTTCAGCTTCGCCATCATCGCGTCGGCCTCCTTCGCCGAACTGGCGCGGCCCACCTGCACCCGGAACTCGTCCGTGGGATCCGCCTCCCCCCGGCTGTCCCACCAGATGCGCAGCTTCTCGCCCTCCCGCACCTTCATCAGCGCGCGGCCGCTCCGGCTGCGCACCTCGCCGCCGCCCTCGAAGCCCACCAGCCACTCGGTGCCCTGGGTGTCGAGGCCCACCCGCATCGGGGGAATGGCCTGCTGCTTCCGGGCTGCGCTCACCGCGGATCCCCGCGTGGCGGCCAGCGCAGGCGCGGTCAGGGCCGCGAGGCAGAACAGAAGGGCTGGGGCGCGGGACATCAGCCCAGTTTAGCCAGGAAGGGCCCCAGGACCGCCCAGCCCCGAGGCGCGCAGCGCCTCCCAGCGCCGACCCCGCAGGGCCTCCGGCTCCAGGAGGCGGCCCTCCGGGCCCTTCCGGTGGACGAGCAGGGCCACACAGGCGCCGTCCGCGGGGCGCACGAAGAGGGCGGGGCCGGTGAAGCCCGTGTGGGTCCACCAGCCGGAGGGCTCCCCCGGCGGCCCCGCCAGGGCCGGCGCCGACGGCGGCTCCGAGGCCGCGGTCCCTTCGATCACGACGGGCCGCGGCAGGGCGCCGAGGGGCACCTGGTCCAGGACCTCGCCAAAGCGGCCTGGGCCTTTCAGGGCCCGCTGCAGGCCCAGCCCCCACCGCTCGCCCTCCGGGCCCCGGGCGGTCTCCACCGCCATCCGGGCGGGCCAGCCCGCGGCGATCCAGCGGGGCAGGAAGGCGCGGAGCTGGGCGGCGGTGGCCCCGAACCCCGCGTGGCCGATCATCCCGGCCCGGGCGTTGGCGTCGTGGGGCAGCCCGGGCGCAGGGTCCGGGAAGGGCGCGTCCGTGGCGAGGGCCCAGGCCTCCCGGTCCGGGCCCGGCGGAACCGGTTCCGGCGCCTCCTTCCAGGGGGCCGGCGTGAGGCCGAGGGCGGCGCCGAGCTGCTTCCAGGGCAGGCCCAGCTCCCCTTCCAGCAGCTCCCCCAGCAGCCGGTAGTTCAGGTCCGAGTAGCGCGCCACGCCCACGGGGCTGCGGGCCAGCAGGGGATGGCCGCCCTCGTCGAGCTCGCGACGGAGCTGTTCCGCCAGGGGCGCGCCGGGGAAGGGCCGCCAGGCCGGCAGGCCCGAGCTGTGGGAGAGGAGCATGCGGGCCGTCAAGGGCTCCACCCGGTCATGGAAGCCCAGGAGGTAGCGGCGGTCGGCGTCCAGGTCCAGGAAGGCGTGGGCCAGGGTCGCCGTCACCAGCGGCTTGGCGAGGGAGGCCAGATCGTGGAAGGTCACGGGTGTTCCACGGCCCCGGCGTACCCCTCCCGCGGCCAGGCCCAGGCGCTGTCGGCCTTCTCCCAGCCGAGGTGGGCGTAGTAGTCCCGGGCGATGGCGGAGGTGAGGAGCACCCACTGCACCTCCGGGGCGCCGATGGACATGGCGCGCTGCAGCAGGGCCTTCCCGATGCCCCGGTGCTGCAGGTCCGGATGGACCGCCAGATCGCACACGTAGCCGTCGTGGGCGTAGTCGGTCCAGCCGCGCAGGAAGCCCGCGAGGCGCTCGCCGCCATCGTCCAGGCGCTCGAAGCAGGCAAGGGTGACGTTGGAGCCCCGCACCATGCGCGCGATGCGGTCCACGTCCTGGTTCGGCCGGCGCAGCTTCGCCGCCTCGTAGAGGTCCGCGATGGCCGCGGCGTCCGGCAGGTCCGAGCTGCGGTATTCCAGGGGTCCGCTCATCGCCCGCCCCCGATCGCTTCCAGGCTCCGCGCCACGGCCTTCTGCACCAGGTCGGCCACCCGCATGGCTTCGAGCCCCTCGGACCAGGCGACCACCTCGTCGCCGAGGCCCCGGCAGGCGGCGTGAAAGGCCTCGATCTCCAGCTTGAGGGGCTCGCCTTCCTCGATGTCCACCACTTCCGGCGCCACCTCCGGACCGTTCGCTCCCATGACCAGGCGCAGCAGCTCCAGCTTCTGGGCGGCGAAGTCGAGCTTGGCGTAGGCCTTGTCGCCGAAGGCCCGGAGGGTGCGCTCCTTCTTCTGGGCCACGCGGCTGGCGGTGACGGTGGCGAAGGCGCCGCCCTCGAACTTGAGGCGTGCGTTCACCAGGTCCGGATGGGGCGTCAGCACCGGCACGCCGAAGGCCTCCACGTCGGTGACGGGCCGGCCCATGAGGGCCAGCAGCAGATCCAGGTCGTGGATCATCACGTCCATCACCACGTCCACCTCGGTGGAGCGCATGGGGAAGGGCGAGACCCGGATGGCCTCCACGAAGCGGGGCTTGAAGTTCGCGGCCCGCAGGGCCACCACCGCCGGATTGAAGCGCTCCAGGTGGCCCACGGCGGCCACGAGGGAAGGATGGTCGGCGCGGGCCTCGGCGAGGGCCTTCAGCAGCGCTTCCCCTTCCCCCAGGCCCGCCGCCAGGGGCTTCTCCATGAGCACGTGCTTCCCGGCCTTCAGGGCCTCCAGGCCCAGCGGGAGGTGCAGGCCCGTGGGGGCGGCGATCTGGATGGCGTCCACCCGGTCCAGCACCGAGGCCAGGTCCGCGGCCCATTCCACCCCGTGCTTCCCGGCGATCTCCCGGCCCCGGGCCTCCGCGGGCTCCACCACCACCACCGCGGCGGCGTGGGGGCTGGACGCGGCGATGCGGGCGTGGTGCTGGCCCAGGTGGCCCGCCCCCACCACGGCGATGCGGAGCTTGGACGTGGGCTGGGACATGGGCGCCTCCAGGGGCCAGGGTAGCGCGGCACCAGGCCCCGGATTCGGACCCATTCTCCCGCCAGCGGCCCATCATGTCCTTCGTCCGACCATCCCGGACCGGGAGCCCTCGTGTCCTTCCAGCCCCCCCAGCCTCCGGAGCTTTCCCCGCCGCCGGCCCCGCCTGCGCCGAGCCGCGGGGTGGGGTCCGACCTCCGCAATTTCTTCTGGGTGCGGCCCGCGATACCCACCCGGATCCGCTTCACCTCCAGGGCCGAGCACCAGGCCTACAGCCAGCGCATCCTGCAGCGGCTGGGCACGCCGGTGGGGGACTTCGCCATCCTGAACATCCACCGGATCGGCATCGACGCCCCGATCCGCCACGTCTTCGACCTGCTCCTGGACTGGAACGGCGATTCCACCTGCTGGCCCAACCACCTGGCCACGGTAGAGCGGGTGGAGGACCGGGTCGAACACATCCGCATCTTCGCCCTCGGGCGGCAGGGGCCCGCCACCTCCGGCCGGCGCGGCCTCTTCGGCCTCACCTCCCGGCCCCTCTTCCACCTGGACGCCCTCCGCATCCAGCGCCAGCCCGGCCCGGCGGACGACGACAACGCCCGGTACCTCCTCTTCCGGTGCCGGGGCGGCTACCCCATCGGCGTCTTCGCCATGTACGCGCGCTCCTCCATCCAGAGCCAGGGGGAGCGGGAGCCCACCCAGCTCTTCATGGTGGTCAGCTTCGACTTCTTCGGCCGGAACCGCTGGCCCCGGCTGCTGTTTCCGGTCCAGGCGCTGTGGACGGCCATTCACGACCGGGTCACCGCCAATGTCCTGAACCGCTTCAAGCGGCTCTGCGAATGGCGGCTCGGCAAGCTCCAAGCGGAGCTCGCCGGCGTCCTCGGGTCCGGCGGGCCGGAGGAGGAGCGGGGGACCGCGCCCCCACCGGACTCCGGGGGCTGAGGACCGCCTTCCCCGCGGACCGGGCGGGCTCCCCGCCTATCCAAACCCCGGCCTTTCCCGCTACCTTCGAGGCACACCGCGAGGCTTCCATGGGCAAGTTCGAGACCTACACCCTTCTCAAGTGGCTCCACTTCGTCGCCATCGCCATGATCGGCGGCGGGGGCGTGGTGGCCCTGCTCCTGTCGGGCTTCGAGGACGAGCGCACGGACCTGCGGGGCCTGGCCGCGACCATCTGGAAGCGCACCATCGGCTGGGGCGCCCGCCTCGCCCTGCTCCTGGGCATCGGCCTGCTGGTGATGAAACTGAAGGGCCTGGACCCAGCCCCCAACAGCTCCCACCCCTTCGACCACTACTACCTGCACATCAAGCTGGTGCTGGTGCTGCTCCTCATCATCGCCTCCGAGATGGCGCCCCGCGCCCTGGCCGCCGGCAAGCGCGGGGCGGCCATGCTGGCCCTTCTCATGTTCCTGGCCATCAGCTTCGTCACCTTCAATAAGGCGGTCTTCGGTTCGAAGGTCCGCCCCATGCAGGTGCCCACGGAAGTGGTGATGAGCACCGGCCGCTGATCCGGCCGCAGAACGCACGGTGGGCACCCGCCTCGCGCCCGATCCCGCGCTGATCCAGGCACTCCGGGCCCGCTGGGAGGCGGCGCTGCCGGAGCTGGCCGCCCAGGACTGGCCCGCCTCCTGGGCCGCGGCGCTGCGCGCCCTGTCGGACCGCTTCAACCGCCTGGACGGCGCACCCCGGGGCGACTACTTCGCCACCTCGAATCTGGCCCCCTACCTGGCCCACCACGGCTGGGCGCAGGCCGCCAGCCTGGCCGCCGTCGCCGCGGAGAGCCCGGAGGTCTTCACCCGGGCCGCGGAAGTCTGGGATCTGGGGGCCGGTCCTGGCCCCTTGAGCCTTGCGGCCTCCCTCCTCGCCCCGGACGCCCGCTTCACCCTCACGGACCTGCGGAGCGAGGCCCTGGCCTTCGCCGCCGCGGTCCTTGCGAAGGCCGGTGTCGCGGCCCGGGTGGAGCGCCTGCGCCTGCCCGACCTTCCCGACGGGATGCCGGACCTGGTGCTCCTTGGCCACACCCTCAACGAGCTGGACGGGCCGGACCAGGCGCGGCTGCTGGCGCGGCTGATGGAGCGCCTCGCGCCGAAGGGCGCCATCGTGATCCTGGAGCCGGCCCTCCAGGGCCCGACGCGCCGCCTGATGGAGCTGCGCGAGCTCTTCCGGGACCCGCCCTGGTCAATCCCGGCGCCCTGCCCCTGCCCGGGCCCCTGCCCCATGCTGGCCCTGCCGAAGCAGTGGTGCGTGGCGGAGCTGCCCTGGGCGCCGCCCCTCTGGTTCTCCGCCCTGGACCGGGCCGCGGGGCTGGAGCGGCGCCACCTGGCCTTCGCCTACCTCGTCGTCCGGCGGGACGCGCCGCCGAGGCCGCCCGTCGCGCGCATCGTCGGCGTGCCGAAGCCCCAGAAGGGCAAGGTGGAGCGCTGGGTGTGCACACCCTCGGGGGGCGAGCGCTGGGAGGCCCTGAGCCGCCACGGGGAGCCGGACTGGGCGCGTCCCCGCACGGAGGAGCTGGGCCTGCCTATGCAGGATGAAGGCCTCAAGGAACTGGAGGGCGGCTGGAAGCTGCGGCGCTGGCATCCTTGACCGATGCGTCTCCCCCTCCTCAGCGTCCTCCTCGCACCCTCTCTCCTCGCCGGGTCGGACAGGCCCTGGCCGCAGACGATTCCTGAAGCCACCCAGCACGCCCGCACCAGCACAGTGGCGGAGGTGCGGGCCTTCATGGACGCGCTGCGAAAACGCAATCCGGCCCTGGTGCCCTACCACCCCAAGGGCGCGCCCCGCGCCACGGAGGCCGGCGCGCCCCTGCTGGCCTGGCGCCTGCCGGCGACGTCGAAGGAGGCGGTGCGCGTCTACGTCAACGCCAACATCCACGCCGGAGAGGTGGAGGGCAAGGAGGCGGTGCAGGAGCTGGTGCGGGAGCTGCTGCAGGGAAAGCACCCGGATCTGCGCAAGCGCATCGACGTGGTGGTCTGCCCCGCCTACAACGCCGACGGCACCGATGGCCTGGACCCCGCCATCCGGCGCCACCAGCCCAATCCGGCCTCGGGGGTGGGACGCCGGGAGACCGCCCGGGGCCTGGACCTGAACCGGGACCTCATGAAGGTCCAGGCCGCCAACACCCGCTGGTTCCTGGCAATGCTGCAGGACTTTGATCCGGCGGTGGTCTTCGACCTGCACACGACCAATGGCAGCTACCACGGCTTCCACCTCACCCACGCGCCCGCCCTGGCCCTGGGCGCCGACGAAAGGCTGCTGGCCTTCAACCGCAAGCTGCTCGTCGAGGTGCGGGAAGGTCTGAAGCAGGAGGGCCTGCCCACCTACGACTACGGCAACTTCGCGCCGGAGGAGCGGGGCGGCGGCGCCTGGGCTCCGGACAAGGCCGATACGAAACCCGAGCGCTGGGAGACCTTCGACGCCCTGCCCCGCTACCTCAGCAACTACCCGGCCCTGCAGGGGCGCCTCGGCATCCTCTGCGAGGAGTACGTCTACCGCAGCTATCCGGACCGCATCGCCGACACCCGGCGTTTCGTGACGGCCTGCCTCGCGTGGATCGCCGCCCATCCTGCCGCGGTGCGCAAGGTCGTGGCGGACGCGGCGAAGCTGCCCATGAAGCTGCCCCTCGGCGCGGAGCTGAAGGAGACGGAGCGCTTCACCTTCGACCTCGTGGATCCCATCAAGAACGCCCAGGGCCAGGTCACCGGCGAGAAGTCCCGCCGCGCCGTGGAGCTGCCCAGCTTCGTCACCTTCGCCGGCAAGGACTTCCAGGCGCTGCCCGAAGGCTACCTGGTGGATGGCGCCTACGCGGACCGGGTGCGCCCCGTGCTAGAGGCCCATGGGTTGAAGGTGCTCCCGGGACGCGCCCGGCCCCAGGCGCCGGTGCTGCACTTCAAGGAGAGCGGCCGCACGGTGGCCAAGGGCGCCTTCCAGGGTGTGCTCTCGTTGGACCTGCAGGGCGCCTGGACGACCGAGGCGCCCACGAGGCCGCGCCTCCTGCCCTGGGACGCGAAGTCCCTGGACGCCGCCCTCTTCGTGCCCACGGCCCAGCGCCACGGCCGCCTCGCCTTCTACCTCCTGGACCCCCGCAGCCCCGACGGCCTCGTGCACTGGGGCTTCTTCCACGAGGCGCTGCTGCGCAACGACGGGAGTTGGGGCGATCCGCCGCGGTTCCCGATCCTCGCGGTGGGCCTGGCGGTGGGAGCCCCGTCCGCCCCGGCGGCGCCCGCGAAGGCCGAGCCGAAGGGCGAACTGAAGAAGCCGGAGTAGGCCGCAAAAAGGGGTGAGCGGTCGGCGGTCCGCGCGCTACCGTGGTGCCCAAATGCCGCAACCCTTCGCCCACCTCTGGTCCCTCGACCCCGCCGTCGCCTACCTGAACCACGGCTCCTTCGGCGCCTGTCCGAAGGCGGTCCTCGCGCTGCAGTCGGACCTCCGCGCCGAGCTGGAGCGGGAGCCCGTGGACTTCCTGGTGCGCACCTGGCAGTCCCGCATTGATGGCGCGCGGGAAGGCCTCGCCGCCTTCCTTGGCGCCGATCCCGCGGACCTGGCCTTCGTGCCCAACGCCACCACCGGCGTGAACGCGGTGCTGCGCTCCCTGGACTTCCGGCCCGGGGACGAGCTGCTCACCACGAGCCACACCTACGCCGCCTGCCGCAGGACCCTGGATTTCGTCGCCGCCCGCACCGGCGCCCGGGTCGTCGCCGCGACGATCCCCTTCCCGCTCGCCGGCGAGGAGGAGGTCGTCGCGGCCGTGCTCGCGGCGGTGACGCCCCGGACGCGGCTGGCCCTGCTGGATCACGTCACCAGCCCCACGGCCCTGGTGTATCCGATCCAGCGGCTGGTTTCGGAACTGCAGGCCCGGGGCATCGACACCCTGGTGGACGGCGCCCATGCGCCGGGCATGGTGGCCCTGCACCTCGACGCCCTGGGCGCCGCCTACTACACGGGCAACGCTCACAAATGGCTCTGCGCCCCCAAGGGCGCGGCCTTCCTGCACGTGCGCCGGGACCGGCAGGCGGGCCTCCACCCCGGCACCATCAGCCATGGCCTCGGGGAAGGCTTCCACGCGGAATTCGACTGGACCGGCACCTGCGATCCCACGCCCTGGCTCTGCATACCCGAAGCCATCCGTTTCGTGGGCAGCCTCCGGCCCGGGGGCTGGCCCGACGTCATGGCCTCGAACCGCGCCCTGGCCCTGCGGGCGCGGGCACTGCTTTGCGACCGCTTCGGAATTCCATCGCCCTGCCCGGCTGCCATGGTCGGCTCCATGGCGACGATTCCCCTGCCCCCCGCGGCGCCGGGCTCCCTCGCCGCCGGCCTGGACGGCGACGGCCTCACGGCCTGGTTCCGGGAGCGGAACGTGGAGACCTGGACCTATGCCTGGCCCCTGCCCCTGCTGCGGATCTCGGCCCAGCTCTACAACACCTTCGAACACTTCGAGCGCCTCGCGGACCTGCTGGACGAGGCCCTCCATGGCCGATGAGCGCCCGGCCTCAGGGGCGGAGCCCCAGACAATCGAAGCCCGCCTGGGCACCTTCGATACCGCCATGGTGGTCTTCAGCCTGGTGGTGGGCATCGGCATCTTCCGCACGCCGGCCCTCGTCGCCGGGGCGGCGGGCAGCACGGCCCTCTTCTTCGCGGCCTGGGCGACGGGCGGCCTGATCAGCCTCCTGGGGGCGCTCACCTTCGCCGAGATCGGCTCCCGCCACCCCCGGGCCGGCGGCTACTACCGCGTGGTGGCGGACTGCTACCACCCGGCCCTGGCCTTCAGCCTGAACTGGGGGCAGACGCTGATGCAGGGCGCCGGCGCGGCGGGGGTGGCCTTCATCGGCGCCGAATACCTGGCGCCCCTGGTGCTGCCGGCGGCCCTGCGGACAGCCCATTCATCGCTCGCCCTGGCCTGCGCCCTGATGCTGGTGCTCATGGTGTTGAACTACCTGGGCATCCGCACCGGTTCGCGGACCCAGAACCTCCTCTCCATCCTCAAGATCGCCATGATCGTCGGCCTCGCGGTGCTGGCCCTGGCCCTGGCGCCGCGGGCGGCCGCCGTCGAGGCGGTGCCGGTGAAGCCCGCGGGCCTGCGCTTCGCCGCGGCCCTCATCCCCTGCTTCTACGCCTACGGCGGCTACCACATGACCATGAACCTCGGCGCCGACGTGAAGGACGCGAAGCGCCGCTTCCCCCTCGCCGTCACCGGCGGCATGCTCTGCGTCGTCGTCCTCTACCTGTTCCTCAACCTGGCCTACCAGCGGGCCCTGGGCACCCCGGGGGTGGCGGACTCGAAGCTGGTGGCGGCGGCCCTCTCCCGGGCCACCTTCGGACCTTCCGGCGAGGCCGTGATCTCCGTGGCGATCTTCCTTTCCGCCGCGGGCTTCGTGAACGCCACCATCCTCCAGATGCCCCGCAGCTTCTACGCCATGGCCCAGGACGGCGTGCTGCCGAAGGCCTTCCTGCGGGTGAACCCGAAGACCCAGGTGCAGGAGGTGGGCCTCCTCTTCTTCGGCGCCACCATGCTGGGCCCGGCCTTCCTCCTGGGCTCCTTCGAGAAGCTGCTCAGCTACGTGATCTTCACCGACGCCCTGACCCTGGTGGTGGTGGCCTCGACCCTCTTCGTGCTGAGGCGGCGGGGCCAGGGCGAGGGCGGCTTCGCCATGCCGGGCTATCCGGTCCTGCCGGGCCTCTACATGCTCTGCCTGGCGGGGGTGGCGGCCCACGTGCTGGTCACCGAGACCCGGCTGGCCCTGGTGGGCGTCGCCATCCTGCTCACCGGCGTCCCCCTCTTCCGCCTGGGCCGGCGCCTCACGGGAGGGCTTCGCGGATGATGCCGCCGCCGGCGATCTCGAAGTCGTCCACGAGGACGAAACGGCTCGTGGCCAGCGTCAGCTGGCCCAGGTCGAAGGCCAGGGGCCTCGCCATGCGGAGGATGCATTCGCCGGCTTCGTGGCGCGCCAGGGCTTCGGCGCCCGCCCGGGGCACCAGGGTGGCCGCGTCGAGGACGCGGACGACCGCTTCCAGCCGGGCGGGGACCCGGGCGCTGCCGAGCTTCAGGAGGTAGTCCCGGCCGGCGCGCAGGGGCTGCCGGCCCAGCCAGAAGAGGCTGGCCAGGACGCGGGTCCCCACCGCCGGCGCCGCTTCGCCGGCCTTCGCGGCGACCTCCCCCCGGGCGGGGTGGATGGGCCCGTCCAGGGTGAAACCCGCCGCCATGCCCGCGGTGATCCGTTCGGGAGGCGGCCCCGGAAAGGCTTCGAGGCTCCGCAGACGGCCGCGCGACCCGGAAGGGTGGAAGACCAGCTCGTCGCCGGCCCGGGCCACGCCGCTTTCCACGGTGCCCGCGACGATGCGGCGCGTGTCCCCGTTCCCGGGGAACCGGTAGACGGCCTGCACCGGCATCCGGAAGGGCAGCTCCTCCAGGGAGGCGGCCTCCTCGAAGCCGTCCAGCACCTCCAGGAGCGTCGGCCCCCGGTACCAGGGCATGGAAGGGGTACGGGCCGCCAGGTTCTCCCCGCTGCGGCCCACCACCGGGACGTAGGCGGAGGGCCGGAGCCCGAGGCGCTCCAGGTCGGCGGCCAGCCCGGCGACCAGGGTGTCGAAGGCGGCCTCGCGGCGGTCCAGCAGGTCCATCTTGTTCACCAGCACCGCGATCTGCCGGATTCCGAGCAGGGACAGCATCCCGGCGAGGCGGCGGGAGTTCTCCTGGACGCCTTCGTGGCCGTCCACCACCAGGAGGGCGGCGTCGGCGCGGGCGGCGCCGGTCACCATGTTTTTCAGGAATTCGGCGTGGCCCGGCGTGTCGAGGATGGTGCAGGCGTGCCGGGCGGTCCGGAAACGCACCCGGGCGACGTCCAGGGTGATGCCCCGGGCGCGCTCGTCCCGGAGGGCGTCCAGCAGGAAGGCGTGCTCGAAGGGCCTCCCCTGGCTCTCGCAGTGGGCGCGGACCTGGTCGAGCTTTCCGTCGGGGAGGGCGCCCGTGTCGGCGAGCAGCCGCCCGATGAGGGTGCTCTTGCCGTGATCGATGTGACCGACGAAGGCGATCCGCATCACATGTAACCGTCCCGGCGCAGGGTCTCCAGGCCGCCGGCGTCGTCCCGGTCCTGGGCCCGCCCGGAGCGCTCCGCGACGCGGGCGAGCTGTCCGGTCCTCAGTTCGAGGATGACCTCCTCCACGGTCCGGGCGGTGGATTCGATGGGGGCGGTGCACGGGTGGCAGCCCAGAGAGCGGTAGCGCCGGCCCTCGCCCCGGTCGAAGTAGAGGGGGACCACCGGGATCCGCTCCCGGCCGATGTATTCCCAGACCTCGAGCTCGGTCCAGTCCAGCAGGGGATGGATGCGCACGTGGGTGCCCGGCGCGAAGTCGGTCTTGTACTGGTTCCAGAACTCCGGCGGCTGGTCCTCCACCTCCCAGTCGTTCTCCTGGGTGCGGGCGGAGAAGACGCGCTCCTTCGAACGGCTGCCCTCCTCGTCGGCCCGGATGCCGGCGATGAGGCCGTTGAAGGGTTCCTGGCCAGCCCCGCCCCGCAGCGCCGCCTGCAGGGCCTCGGTCTTGAGGAGCCGGCAGCAGGCGAGGCGGTCCACCTTCCCGGCGGGGTAGGTTTCCCCCGCCGCCAGGGCGGCCTCGTTCCGCCCGACGATCAGCTCGAGGCCCCACTCCCGGGCGAGGCGGTCCCGGTACTCGATCATCTCGGGGATCTTGAAGGAGGTGTCGATGTGGATCAGGGGGAAGGGCACGTGGCCGAAGAAGGCCTTCCGCGCCAGCCACAGCATCACCGTGCTGTCCTTCCCGATGGACCAGAGCATCCCCAGGCGGGCGAAGGCGCCGTGGGCCTCCCGCAGGATGTGGATGCTGCGGCTTTCGAGCTGGTCCAGGGGCTCCATCGGCCGATTCTACTCGGGCTCAGCTCCGGCCCTTCAGGTGCTCCAGGATGGCCCGGGTCGCTTCCTCCGGGGAGAGGCGCGACGTGTCGAGGACCAGCTCGGGCTGGAGCGGCGCCTCGTAGGGGGCGCTGATGCCGGTGAAGTCCCGGAGCTCGCCCCGGCGGGCCTTCCCGTAGAGGCCCTTGGGGTCGCGGCGCTCGCATTCGGCGAGGGGCGTGGACACGTGGATCTCGACGAAGCGGCCGCAGAGCCCCCGCGAGAAATCGCGGGCCGTGCGGCTCGGCGAGATGAGGGAGACCACCACGAAGAGGCCGTTCCGCTCCAGGCGGCTGGCCAGGAAGCCCACCCGTTTGACGTGCTCCTCGCGGGCCTCGGGACTGAAGCCCGTGGCCGGGAACAGGTCGCGGATGGTGTCGCCGTCGAGGTGCTCGGCCCGGAGGCCCCGCTTCCCCAGCGCCTCCACGAGGGCGCGGGCCAGGGTGGTCTTCCCGGAGCCCGGCAGGCCGGTGAACCAGAGCACCGCGGGGGTGATCGGCCGCTTGCCGAAGCGGATCCGGTCCCACACCCGCTCGTGGGCGTAGTAGATCGCCACCTTGGCGAGGAAGTCGAGGCCTCCCGCCGCCGCGGCCAGGTCCCAGCGCCGCAGGAAGGCGAAGGCGATGGCCGCGGTGGTGAGGCTGCCGGCGATGCGCCAGCTCAGGGCCTTGATCACCGAACGGGCATGGGTCTCCGTGAACATCGGTCCACTCTAGGTCCCAACCGGCCCAAAGAGGACAAACGGATCCGCCAGAAGGGCGCTGGCGGCTCCGCGCGTCCCCCTGGCCCCAGCCCCGGAAGGCGCCCGCCCCCGGGAGGATTGAACCTCGTCTTCCGATGCCTCTCTGGTAGCCTGAAGGCTTCCCTTCTGGAGGTTCCATGCCCAGTTTCCGGAGTCGCTCCGGCCTCGCCGCCCTGCTGGCGGCGGCGGTCCCCCTCGCGGCCCAGACCGTTCCCGTGATCGAGAAGACCCTTTCCAACGGCATGCGCCTCCTCATGGTGGAGCGCCACGACCAGCCCACCATCGCCGCCGGCTGGATCACCCGCTTCGGCAGCGCCAACGAGCGGGTGGGCGTCACCGGCGTGGCCCACCTCTTCGAGCACATGATGTTCAAGGGGACGTCCGTCATCGGCACGAAGAACCCCGCCCGGGACCGGGAGCTCAACGACCTCCAGGACCGGCTAAGGGAGGAGATCCGCAAGGAGGAGTCCATCCTCCGGAAGAAGCAGCTGCGGGGCGACATCGAGGACATGAACGATCCGAAGAACCGCAGCGAGAAGCACCAGAAGCTGGTGGAGGACTTCGAGAAGCTGGTGAAGGAGCAGCAGGACCTGCTGGTGAAGGACGAGTTCTCCAAGATCTACACGGAGAACGGCGCCACGGGCCTGAACGCCTTCACCAATTCGGACGTCACCTGCTACGTGAACACCGTGCCCGCCAACAAGCTGGAGCTGTGGGCCTGGATGGAGAGCTCAAGGCTGGCCGACCCGGTCTTCCGCGAGTTCTACAAGGAGCGGGACGTGGTCTACGAGGAGCGCCGCCTGCGCACGGAGAGCACGCCCACGGGCCGCTTCCAGGAGCAGATCAACGCCATGGTCTGGCAGGCCAGCCCCTACCACTGGCAGACCATCGGCTGGCCCAGCGACGTGGCCAACATCACCCGGGCGCAGGCCTTCGAGTTCTTCGGCACCTACTACGCGCCCAACAACCTCACCGCCGTGCTGGTGGGCGATTTCGACCCGAAGGAGGCCGAGGCCCTCGCCGAGCGCTACTTCGGCCGCCTCAAGGCCAACCCCGCCGGCGTGCCCGAAATGACCACCCTGGAGCCGCCCCAGCTCGCCGAGCAGCGGGTCGCCGCCGAAGCCGAGACCACCCCGAGCCTCAACCTCACCTACAAGACCGTGGCCGACGGCCACAAGGACGACGCGGCCCTGGAGGTCCTTTCGGACCTCCTGAGCGGACGGACGGGCCGCCTGATCAAGGAGCTGGTGAACAAGCAGAAGGTGGCCACCAACGCCTTCGCCTTCTCCAACACCCGCAAGTACGGCGGCACCTTCACCCTCGGGGCCACCCTGGCGGCGGACAAGCGCCACGACGAGGCGGAGGCGGCCCTGCTCCGCGAAGTCGAACGCATCCAGAAGGAGGCCGTGCCCGCCCCCGAGCTGCGGAAGGTTAAGAACCAGGCCCAGGCGGACAGCTACCGCCGCCTGGAGAGCGCCAGCTTCCTGATGGTCCAGTTGGCGGTCGCCGACGCCGTCACCGGGTACCAGGAATTCCTGGACCATCCGAAGAAGATCGAGGCGGTCACGTCGGAGGACGTCCAGCGGGTCGCGCAGAAGTACTTCACCCGGGAGAACCGCACCGTGGCGACCTACAGCCGCAAGGGCGCCCCCGTCCCCGCCGCCGGCGCGGCGGAGGACCCCGAGCTGGCCGGCCTGCCGGAGCGGGCCAAGTCCATGCTGCGGGCCCAGGTGGAGCGCCTCGGCAAGGAGACCGACAAGGAGCGGCTGCGGAAGGCCCTGGAGAATTCCCGCAACCAGCTGGGCCAGGCCCCCGACACCATGAAGCCCGCCCTGGAGTACGTCATCAAGCGCATCGAAACCCGCCTGAAGCAGCTGGAGGCCAAGTGATGTCCCGCGGAACCCGTCTCGTGATCTCCGCCCTGGCGCTGGGCCTGCCCGCCTGCGCTCCCCTTTCGGCGCAGGCGCCTTCAGGGACCTATGGGCAGGCCCCCGCCCTTCCCGACCGCCCGGAGAAGCTGGTCTTCAGGCCCATCCGCTACGAGATGCCCAAGGCCAAGGACTTCCGGGTGAAGCTGAAGAACGGCATCACGGCCTACGTGGTGCCGGACCCCAACGGCCAGCCCCTGGTCAGCTTCGACGTGGTGCTGAAGGCCGGGCGCTGGTTCGACGCCCCCGGCAAGGAGGGCACGGCCCAGCTCCTGGGCACCCTGCTCCGCATCGGCGGCACCGAAAAGACCAAGGCCGACGATCTGGACGAGCGGCTGGACATGCTGGCGGCCCAGTCCTCCGGGAACCTCACGGATTCCAGCGGCGCCCTCACCATGAACCTCCTGGCCAAGGACGCGAAGGAAGGCCTCGGCCTCCTGCTGGAGATGCTCACTCAGCCCGCCTTCCAGCAGGACAAGCTGGACCTGGCGAAGAAGAACCTGCGCCAGCAGCTGGAGCGGCGCAACGACGACAGCACCGGCATCGAGCAGCGGGAGCTGGGCTTCCTCCTCCGGGGCGAAGGCCACTTCAGCAACCACCTGCCCACCGCCGCCAGCCTGGACGCCATCACCCGGGAGGACCTGAAGGCCCTCCACGGGCGCCTCCTCAGCCCCGAGAACCTCCTCGTCACCGTGGCGGGCCGCTTCGACCGCGGCGAAATGGTGAAGCTCCTGAACGAGACCCTCGGCGCCCTGAAGCCCGGCCCCGCCGCCAAGGCCGCCGGCAAGCCCCCCGCCGCCCCCTACGTGGCGAAGCCGGGGATCTACGTGGTGGACAAGGCCGTGAACCAGGGCCGCGTCACCCTCAACCTGGGCCTGCAGGGCCTGCGGCCGACGGATCCGGACTTCGCGGCGGTGTCCGTGATGAACCACGTGCTGGGCGGCGGCGGCTTCACGTCGCGCTTCGTGAAGAAGATCCGCAGCGACGAGGGCCTCGCCTACAGCGCCGGCACCCGCGCGGCGGCGGCCCAGTTCCCCGGGGATTCGGGCACCTTCACCGCCCTCTTCCAGACCAAGACCCGCACCGTGGCCTACGGCCTCCGCCTGGCCCTCGCGGAGCTGGAGAAAATGCGCAAGGACGGCATCACCGAGGAGGAGCTGAAAGTCGCCAAGGGCAGCCTCATCGAGGGCTTCCCCGCCCGCTTCCCCAGCAAGGCCGCCCTCGCCGGCGCCTTCGCCTCCAACGACTGGACCGGCATCCCGGACGCCTACCTGGAGACCTACCAGGCCAGGATCCAGGCCGTGACCCGGGAGGACGTCCTGCGGGTGGCCCAGAAGTACCTGAAGCCCGACCAGGTCGCCATCCTCGCCGTGGGCAACGCCAAGGAGATGGAAGAGGGCGACGTGAAGGACCACCCCGGCGCCTTGTCCGAAGTCGCGAAGCTGCCCCTGGTGAAGCTGCCCCTGCGGGATCTGCTGACGCTCAAGCCGATGAAGTAGGCCGCCGGGCTCGATGCGACGAGGCGCTCTCCGGAGCGCCTCGTCCGTTTTGGTTGCTCAATCGACCTTCCAGACCCAGTCGCCCTGGGTCGGATCCAGGCGCCCCGACTGTTTCGGGTCCACCCCCACCCGGCCCCCCTCGTCCTTGCCGGCGCGGCCCAGGGCATAGAGCAGGGAG
>JBGAST010000049.1:0-23817 GCA_044229575.1 Holophagaceae bacterium
ATCTTCCAGAACGTGAAGTACGCCGACATGCGCCATTCCCTGGAGGCCCGCGACAGCACCGGGGCCGGCGGCGCCTTCGGCTCCCAGCCCGTGACCAATGAATTCTGAGCCCCGCCCCCTGCTTGAACGCCGACCCGACCCGGATGGAACCATGCCGAAGAACACCCAGTCGAATCCCCTGAAGGCCCGCAGCCTCAACCGCCTGGCCGCCGCCACCGCCATGGCCCTGGGCCTCTCCCTGACCCTCGGCTGCGCCCTCCACAAGGCGAACCAGGCCTTCAGCGAAGGGCGCTACGAGGAGGCCGCCAAGGCCTACCGGGACCTGCTGCAGACCGATCCCCAGAACGTGAAGGCCAAGATCGGCTACCGCCGCGCGGCCCCCCTGGCCGCCGAGCACCACCTCGAGAAGGCGGCCGAGGCCGAGCGCCGGGGCCAGACGGACCTCGTGAACCAGGAGGTGCGCAAGGCCCTGGTGCTGGATCCCAACAACGCCGTCGCCCAGGAGTGGCTGGCCCGCCTCGAGAGCGACATCGCGAACCAGCGGGCCTCCTCGGAGGCCGACGAGGACATCGAAAGCCAGAAGCGGGCGGCGAGCTCCACCCATGCGCTGCAGCTGAATCCGCGGTCCATGGAAGGCATCGACCTCAACTTCATGCGCAAGACCAGCCTCAAGGAGATCTTCTCCGTCCTCAGCAAGGCGGCGGGCGTGAACATCATCCCCCACAGCTCCTTCAACGACATGCAGGTCTCCATCGACCTGCGGGGGCTGACCTTCCAGCGGGCCCTCGACACGCTGATGCTGCAGAACGACCTGTTCTACAAGGTGCTGGACGCCAACACCCTGATGATCTTCAAGAGCTCCCCCCAGAACCGCGAGCTCTACGAGAACCAGCTCATCAAGACCTACTACCTCTCCAACGCCGACGTGGACGGCGTGCGCCAGGTGCTGACCACCCTCATCCCCCAGCTGAAGGTCTTCCCCGACAAGCGCATGAACGCCATCACGGTGAAGGCCAAGCCCAACGAGCTGAAGGTCGCGGACCGCATCGTCAACCAGCTGGACAAGGCCAAGCCCGAAGTCATGGTGTACCTGGAGCTGATGGAGGTGACGGAGAACAGCCTGGAGCAGGTGGGCCTGCTCCCTGTCATCAGCCTCCAGGACGCCGCGTCGGGCGCCGGCGTCTACCGCCTGGGCGCCACCCTGGACGGCAACCTCAACCTGCCCAACCAGAACAAGGGCGCCATCCGCATCAGCAAGTCGGACCTGAAGTTCCTCTTCCCCAGTCTCGCCCTCGACGCCCTGAAGAACAGCGGCGACGCCAAGCTGGTGGCCAGCCCCAACGTCCGCGTGGTGAGCGGCGAGAAGGGCGAGGTCAACATCGGCGAGAAGATCAGCACCACCCAGAGTTCCATCGGGGGCCTGGGCGGCTCCACCGGCGCCGCGGGACAGATCGGCGGCCTCGGCGGCTCGGTGCTCACCGGCGCCACCCAGACCCAGTTCTCCTACGAGGACGTGGGCGTGAAGATCACCGTGGAGCCCCGGGTCCACCACAACGGCGACATCACTCTCAAGGTCGAATCGAAGGTCACGACCCTGAAGGCCGGCTCCCAGCAGGGCCGTCCCGACCTCGGCCAGCGCGAGATCAAGACCCAGGCCCGCCTGCGGGACGGGGAGACCGCCGTCTTCGGCGGCCTCCTCAAGGACGAGGAGCAGAAGAGCTTGCAGGGCATCTGGGGCCTCAGCGACATCCCCGTCCTCGGCAAGCTCCTGAGCAACACCCGGCGCAACCGCGCCAAGACCGACGTCATCCTCACCATCCGCGCGGTCACGGTGCGCAAGCCCAACCTCACCAGCGAGGACTTCCGGGAATTCGATCCGGACCGCGCCACCAGCCAGGAAGGCCCCTTCGGCTCCAAGAAGGCCAAGCCCGCGCCGCCCAAGGCCATCGACACCCGGACGGAAGAGACCCGTCCCGCGGACAAGCCCGCCGAGAAGTCCGCGGACAAGCCGCTCGACAAGCCCCTGGAGAAGCCGGCCGAGAAGCCCGCAGAATCCCCGAAGCAGCCGGAGCCCAGGACCGAGGCTCCGGAGGCGCCGAAGCCCGACCCCGCCAAGGCCGTGGAGGCCTCGAAGCCCGGCGATCCCAAGAAGCCCGAGGCCCCTCCGGTGGAGAGCCCGGACCTGGTGATGTTCCTGTCGCCCCTTTCGGAGACCATCGCCAAGGGCGAGAAGATCCGGCTGAGCCTGCAAGTGAGCGGCGGGAAGGGCATCACCGGCGGCAGCATCGACGTGCGGGTGGACCCCAAGCTCCGGGTCGTCGGCGTCTCCGCCAGCGACTACCTCACCGCCGACGGCGGCGACCTCAGTCGCACCAACGCGCCGGACGGCACGTTGAAGCTCAGCTTCAAGCGCAACGGCACCGGCGCCGACAGCGGGACCCTGGTGATCCTCGAGCTGGAGGGCCTGAGCCTGGGCAACGCCCCGGTGCTGATCCAGGGTGGCCGCTTCCTCATGGGGGCGAACCCGATCACCGGGCGCTGGGTCAACAGCCTCATCACGGTGAATTGACGTGCCCGCCTCCCCCGCCCACCGCGGCGCCCGGGGCTTCACGCTCCTGGAGATGATCGTCACCGCCACGGTGCTGCTCATCCTCGCCTCGGCGGTGGTGCCCATGGCCAAGAACGGCCTCAAGCGCCAGCGGGAGCTGGAGCTGCGTCGGGCGCTGCGGGAGATGCGCACGGCCATCGACAACTACAAGGCGGCCGCGGAGCAGCAGCGCATCAAGCCGCCGCCCCCCGAGAACATGGGCTACCCCGAAAGCCTCGACGTGCTGGTGGACGGCGTGGAAGTCACCGGCCGCGCCACCGGCAAGCTCCGCTTCCTCCGGCGCATCCCCGTGGACCCCATGACCGGCAAGGCCGAGTGGGGCATGCGCTCCACCAACGACGACCCCAAGAGCACGAGCTGGGGCGGCGGGCATGTCTTCGACGTCTACACCAACTCCCCGGGGGTGGGGATGAACGGCGTGGCCTACAAGGAGTGGTAGAGGGCCCCGCCGGGAATTCCCGCTTGATGGATCACCTCTGCCGCGCTAGGCTTTCGTTTCGGCTTGCCGCGCCCTTCGGGAACCGGCGGTGTCTTTGAACGCGGATATGGCGGAATTGGTAGACGCGCTAGTTTCAGGTACTAGTGTCCACAAGACGTGGGGGTTCGACTCCCTCTATCCGCACCATTTTCGGCTCCGACTTAGCGCGCAGCGCTAAGTCGGGAGCGCGGTCCAGTGGACCGCGCGTTAGCCGAAAATCCGCCGAGCGCCCGCAAGGGCCCGAGGCGGAACTACAGCGGCGCCAGCCGCTGCGCTGATCCGTGTTTTTCCGCGTCAGCACTTGATATCCAGGCGTCCGGCCTCCCCCGGACTTTGACCTTTCCGCGGTCTTGGGTCTGCGGAAACGGTGACGGGCGATCCACCCGAACAGGAGCCTCCATGGCCCTCTCCCCCGCTCAGAAGAGCATCATCATCGACGACTACAAGCAGCACGCGACGGACACGGGCTCGCCCGAGGTGCAGGTCGCGATCCTCACCAAGCGCATCAACGACCTCACCGAGCACTTCAAGACCCACACCAAGGACTTCCACAGCCGCCGGGGCCTCCTGATCATGGTCGGCCAGCGCCGCCGCCTCCTCGACTACCTGAAGAAGAAGAGCAAGGAGCGCTACGCCGCCCTCATCGACCGCCTCGGCCTGCGCCGGTAGTTTCCATCCGCTTTCCGGAACGCCCGCAACCGCGGGCGTTTTCGTTTTATAACGGAGGGATGCCGATGTTGCCGCCCCTGCCCGTCCCCGAGCAGCCCAATCCCTTCGAGGTGCTCTCCAGCTGCCCGCGCTACGACTCGCCTTGGATCCGCGTGCGGGAGGACCGGGTGCGGCACCGGAAGGGCATGGAAGGCCCCTACGCGGTCTGCGGCTTCCACCGCACCGCCTGCGGCGTGGTGGCCCTGGACGCCGAGGACCGGGTGCTCCTCGTGGGGCAGTGGCGCTACCCCCTGGAGCGCTACTCCTGGGAGATCCCGGAGGGGGGCGGCGACCCCGGGGAATCCCCCTTCGAGGCCGCGCGCCGCGAGCTGCGGGAGGAGGCCCAGATGGACGCCAAGGTCTGGGAGCCCCTGGCCTTCTTCCACACGAGCAATTCCTCCACCGACGAGGAGGCCTTCCTCTTCCTCGCCGAGGACCTCGATCCCTGCCACGGCGAGGCCGAGGAGGACGAGGAGCTGACCCTGCTCCGCGAGCCCTTCGAAGGGTGCCTGCGGCGGGTCCTCAGGGGCGAGATCACCGACGGCCTGACGGTGGTGGCCCTGCTCGCCCTCCAGGCCCGACGCAGCGGCGTCGACCAGGCCATGGACCCGCTCCTCGCCGAGCGTTTCTTCCAGCGCCCCGCCGACCACCCCAGCCCCGGCCGGGCCCGGTGGCGCGACCTGCCCTGACTCCGCCGACATGATCCTTTCCATCCACCCCGAGACACCCCAGCGGCGCCACCTGGAGCGCGTCGCGGAACTGCTGCGCAAGGACGGCGTCATCGCCTATCCCACGGACACCCTCTTCGGCCTGGGCTGCCTGGCCCACCGCAAGAAGGCCGTGGACCGCATCGCCGCCATCAAGGGCCGGGACGCGAAAAAGCCCATGAGCCTCCTCTGCGGCGACTTCGAGATGCTCTGCCGCTACACGCGGCACCTGGACACTCCCACGTTCCGGGTGCTGAAGCAGATGCTGCCGGGCCCCTACACCGCCCTCCTCCCCGCCAGCCGGGAAGTGCCCCGCTACCTGGAGTCCAAGGGCCTGGCCCACCCCATCGTGGGCCTGCGCATCCCCGACCATCCTTTCTGCGTGGCGCTGGTTAAGCTCCTCGGCGAGCCCATCATCACCACCAGCTGCAACCGCGCCGGCGAGGCCCCCATGGACACCGCCTGGGAGATCGAGGAGGAGCTGGGCCACGCCCTCGACCTCGTGGTGGACTGCGGCCAGCCCCTCGGCGTGGGCAGCACCATCGTGGACTTCACCGGCGAGGAGCCGCTGCTGGTGCGGGAGGGCGCGGGGGCCTGGCCGGTGTGAGGCGGCCCCTCTCCGTTGGACCCGGCGGCCCGAGGAAGTCTCGTCTTTGACCGTTCAGGCTGTCAGGGAACCCATTCCCGCAAGCAGGAGGACAATTGCGACACGGAGTGCAATCTTCAACAGTGAATGTGACAACCCCCAGCACGTTGAACACAACCTCAGGCAATCTCGGTCCGGCATGGGAATTCCATGGACGCGAGAGCTCCCGGAGGAATGATGACCCATTGTCAGACTGAAAAGAGAACCACACCCGGATCGTGTCACTTGAATGGCTCCCTCAAGACCAGTCTATTGTCCCTATTCCTCTTGGGTCTGCTGGCCTGCGGCGGCGGTGGAGGGGGAGGAGAAGGCACCGATACCCAGCAAACTACGCTTCCACAGCTCACGTATTTAAAGCAGGCCGCGATTCCGTTCACATCCGTTGAGCCCACTTCACCGGACGGAGATCTTGCCTTCCTGGATGGAATGATCGGCAATACCAAGCTGATCGGACTTGGCGAAGCCACCCATGGGACCTCTGAGTTCCAGAAAATGAAGCACCGGATATTCCGCTATCTGGTGGAGCACAAGGGATTCCGGGCCTTCGGAATGGAGGCGCAAATGGGTCGATGCATGCCCATTGACCACTATGTGCTTACGGGTGAAGGGGATCCGGTCCAGCTCGTGGCCGCGAATGGCTTCTGGACGTGGCGGACTTCGGAGGTCGTAGATCTCGTCACCTGGATGCGGGAGTACAACGCCGATCCCTCCCATGTCGAAAAGCTCCGCTTCTTCGGTGTCGACATGCAGGATGGGGCCACCGAGATGGATCTGGTCCTGGCCTACCTGCACCCCATCGACCCCGCCGCGGAAAGCGTCCTGCGGTCCGCCTATGCGCCCTTGCGGCCCTATGTCGGATTCGGGGACTACCTGGACTACACCAAGGCCTCGGACTCCCTCCGCATGCAATGCCGGCAGGGCGTGCTCACCGCCCAGCAGTGGCTAGCGGATCATCGCTCAGAGTACGCCCAGGCGACGGGTCAAGATGCCTACGAATGGGCCCTTCGCCTGGCCACGACCGTAGTCCAAACCGAGAGCATGCTGGCCTCCCAGTCGAATCAGGATGATTGGGTGCCATCTTCCAATTCCCGCGACGCATCCATGGCAGACAATGCCTCGTGGTTCGTGCAAAGCCGGATGCCCGGAGTCAAAGCCGTCCTTTGGGCACACAATGGCCATGTCAACCACAGGGACTACTACACCGAATCCAAGCCCATGGGCCAGTGGCTGGCGGAGCGCTTTCCTTCTGACTACCTCGACCTCGGCTTCGCCTTTTACCAAGGCTCTGCCATGGCTGTCGTCCTCAAACCGGATGGCACGTACGGAAGTCTCCAATCCAACCCCAGCCCTCCGATGGGTGCCGGATCCTTCGAGTCGGTATTCACGATGGCGGGTTTCGATCGCGCGGTCCTGGACCTGCGTACCGTGAAGGCAAGCTCAGCCACAGGTGCCGACTGGTGGCGTTCCGCTCACAATTTTCGTGAATTCGGCGCGGTATGGAGCAGTGCACCGACATGGGGTTATGAGGTTACGACGCTTTCCGACCGGTTCCACGTCCTGGTTTTCATCAAGGACAGCACGGCCACCCATTACTACAGATCGCCTGGATTGGCAGCCTCTCAGCCTTCAACCATGGATTGCGTGGCCTCTCGCCGCACTCTGGGTAGAAGCCAGTGATCCTGTTGCAAGGTGGCAGTGTCATTCGGTTTGAAACGCCGCCCGGATCAGTTCTCCCGACGACACAAGGGCCTGGCGTGATCGGACAGCGAACTCGATCGAAGCTGACACCCCATCCGGTCGGAATTCACGCTCGGCATCCCTGAGTAGCCTTCATGAGTAAACACAGTGTTCGTGGAGATCGAGAGTCGATCCTCCAAAGGTAAGCCGGCTCCCAGCCTAGCCGCTCGATGATGCCGAAAACCTGTTCGGAATTGCTCAGCGTGATGTCAGAGGGGCTTTGGATCTGCGGACCAAAGGTGTTAAACCGTCAGCAATGCAACCTTGATAGTCCTCTCCTCCGCGCCGGCGAGGCCCCCATGGACACCGCCTGGGAGATCGAGGAGGAGCTGGGCCACGCCCTCGACCTCGTGGTGGACTGCGGCCAGCCCCCCGGCGTGGGCAGCACCATCGTGGACTTCACCGGCGAGGAGCCGCTGCTGGTGCGGGAGGGCGCGGGGGCCTGGCCGGTGTGAGCATGGATCGATCCAGACGATGGCTCCGCCAGCCATTCCCATGACCCTCCGGATGGTTCCGTGAAACCACTTCCCGGTGGAGTGGAGGATACTGGTCCATACTCCGGTTCCCATGCGACTTCAGGACTTGGCCATCCCAATCGACAGCGACCGGCCTGAAGCGATTTATATCCAGATTTCCATCGCCATCGCCCGGGCCATCCAGAACCGCGTCCTGGCAGCGGGAGCCGTGCTGCCCGGAACCCGGGCCATGGCCGACCAGCTGGGTCTCACTCGGAACACGGTCGTGGCCGCCTACGAGGAGCTGGAAGCCCAGGGGCTGGTGGAACAACGCGTCGGGGTGGGAACCATTGTCTGCCATAAGGCGGGCTCGGTTGGCCCCGTCGTGGATCCGGAGCGGCTTCAGCTCTCTGCGAACCCGGCCTTCGACCTCGTGTCGCGTTTCACGCCCCTCAGCCACGTCGAGGAGGGCACCCATGATCTGCGCGACGGCCAGCCGGATCCAAGGCTGTTGCCGGCGATGGAACTGGGCCGGGCCTACCAGAACGCCCTGGTGAAGCACCAGCGGGAACTCCTGAAGTCGGGCGAGCCTGCGGGCCACATGAGGCTCCGGAAAGCGTTGGCTGGATGGTTGGGGGCGCGGCGGGCCTTGCTCGTGGACGCAGACCAGATCCTGATCACCCGCGGCACCCGCCATTCCATGGACCTGCTGTGCCAGGCCCTGCTGCGTCCCGGGGAATCCGCAGCGCTGGAGGATCCGGGAAACCCCTCCGTCCTGGAAGGGCTGCGAGGCGCCGGCGCCCAGGTAATTCCCATCCCGGTGGATGGGGATGGACTCGCGGTGGAAACCCTTGAATCGGTGTTCCGGGACGCCAGCCCCCGGCTGCTCTATTGCACGCCCAACAGCCAGTTCCCCACCGGAGGGAGCCTGTCCCAGGCGCGCCGGATCCGGCTGCTGGACCTCGCGCGGAAGCATCGCATGGCGGTGGTGGAAGATGACCTCGATTTCGAGTTCCACAGCGGCCAGCGGCCCGCCCTGCCCCTGGCCAGCCAGGACCGGAACGGAGTCGTCGTCTATATCGGGTCCTTCTCAAACCTGATGGCGCCCGGTCTCCACCTTGGATTCCTGGTGGCACCGGCCCCCGTGGTCGCCAGGCTCGCCCGGCTGCGTCTACGCGCCGGGGCCCAGGGGGACCGGGTGCTGGAAGCGGCCATCGCCTCATTGATCGAGGATGACACTTTTGCCCGCTTCATCCGCAAGGCACGCAAGGCCTATTCAGAGCGAAGGGCATTCACTTCTCACTGGATCCGGCACTGGCCCGGGTTCTCAGTCGATCAGTCCCACGGCCTGGGCCTCTGGATCACGTGCCCGGATTCCCTCGACGTGGACCGTTGGGTGCGGGATCTCCAGAACGACGGCGTCCTTCTTCACGGCGGAGCCCACTATGCCCATTGCGGATCCGCGAGCCACCACGTGAGGCTGGGATTCAGCTCCCAGGATCTGCCCGAACTGGAAGCCGCGCTGAAGCTCATGGAAGGCCGGCTCCCGTCCGGATCCGTGCCGCCTCGTCCTTGAGCTGGGCGCAGGCTTTGGAGCCCGGGCTTCGGGCCTCGGCCCTGGCCAAGGCTTCTGCGCATCTCTGCAACCCCATGGAGCTTTGAGCGCCTCCGCGAGGAGCCAACCGCAGGTCTGCCAATTCCACGCGAGCCTGCGTTATCCACACCGCGTAGGTCAGGAGCCCCTTCGACCGGGCCGCATGGAGATACTTGCGGGCCAGTGCCAGGGCCCGGGCCCGGTCTCGCCCATACCTGCCTTCCAGGAGCTGGGCCTGGGCCAGAAGCAGGAGGCCTTCCGGGTGCGTGCGCCCGAATTCCATCAGCAGCTTCATCCCAGCCTCGGCATGGTCGTGCCATGGCGCGCCGGAGGCAGCCTTGATCTCGGCTTCCCGCAGGTGCAGCCTTGCGGCCGCAACGTGGAGCCTGGGCAGATCGGGAAAGTCCTTCCGTGCCGCATCCAACACCCGCCAGGCCTCACGGAGGGGGCCCAGGGCGTCGCCGCCCGTCGCCTCCCGGGCGATTGAATGCAGCGTGGCGAAGTTGGCGAAATCTCCCGGCCATTCGTTGGCCGGCCGGTAGGGCCGGGATTCGCGCAAGGTCCGCTCCAGGTCACGAAGCAGCGCGTCCGCTTCCGCCCCCAACTCCACCGCCCGTTCGGCCTTGTGGAACTGGATGTTCCGAAGGCAGGTCCACCCGACGCGGAACTCCAGCCCCTCGATCGCCGGTTGAATGCTTGCCAGGATCGCCTGGGCCTCCTCGAGGCGTTCCGTCCCCTGCCCGCGACCCTCCTCCAGTTCGAAAAGCCCCAAGGTCACGAGGAGTCGTGCCAGGAACAGCCCCAGCCCTGGGGACTCCTTCCCCCCTGCGCTGCGGCGGTAGCCCCTGCGAGCGATTTCGATGCCCCGTTCCCAGGTGGCCTTCGGGTCCTGGCCCCTGCGCCGCAAGTCCTCGCCGATCCGGCGGTGGATGTCCGCCTTCCATCGAAGGGGCCACAGGAGATCTGGATCCAGCTGCGTCGCGGCATCGAAGGCGGAGGCTGCAGCCTGGAGGTCCGCCTCGCAACTCCGTCCTTCCACCTCATGAAGCCAAGCCTCCGCCAAGTGCAGGAATCCTTTGCGGCCGATGAGTTCGGGATCGCTCCGTCCCACCGCCAGGGCCCGTGCGAGCGTGGCGCGGTGGCGATCCAGCACTTCCCGCGCCCGGTCCACGCGCCCTTCTCCCAGGTAGGCCTGGAAGCGGTGGTCCCAGAGATCCAGGAGCATCAACCAGGATTGGTACTGCCACGGCTCCGCTTCGTCCTTGAGCAGGGCCCTCCCTCCCAGTTCCCAGGCCACTTCCGCGCGCCCCTCCAGCTCGGCCAGGAGGATCTCCGGTCCGGGCGCCGCCCCCTCCCGAGTGGACCGGAGGTATTGCCTGAGCAGCTTCCGGGAAGGCTCGCCTTCCATCCGCTCCGATTCCCGCTTGGCATCCCTGACCGCGGGAATGGAGTCATCCCAGGTGTTCCGGAGGTGGCGCAACCCCCGCACCTCTCCCAGGGTCCGGGTGAGCCGGTCGTTGCGCACCCCCAGGGTCCAGGCCTGCTCGAAGGCCGCCAGGGCGCCCGGAGCATCGCCGAGCCTGGCGAGGGCCTGCCCGATGGCCTGGTGCCCGGCGCCCTGGGCGGAGGGATCGAGGCCGGTGATGCGGCTCCGGAGAGCCTCGATCCGCCGTCCCACCTCGGCCTTCTGCGGGCGCAGGTCGTGGGGCGGAGAAAGATAGGCCAGGGCCAGGTAGTTCTCGAGCTGGTTGGCCTCCTGCCCGACCTGCCCCGCCAGTTCAGCGCTTCGCTTGCGCAGCCACCGTTCGCGAATTCCCCAGGCCAGGAAAGCGGTCAGGGTGAGCAGGGCCAGGCCGCCGGCGGTGACCGCCCTGCGGTGCCGGCGGCACCAGAGCGCGAAGGCATGACGAGACTCGCGCTCCCGCATGGAGATGGGACGGCCCTCGAGCCAGCGCGCGAGATCCGCAGCCATGGCCGCAGGATTCGGGTATCGATCCTCCTTGACCAGGGAGGCTGCCCTGCCCGCGATGCGTTCGAGATCCTCCCTGCCCCGCTGCCCTTTCCGGCGGGGCCCGAGGAGGGCTTCCAGCGTCATGCCCAGGCTGTACACGTCGCTGCGCCCATCCAGTTCCCCCACCCGGCCCATGGCCTGTTCGGGGCTTGAGTAGGGCGGTGTGCCCATCAGGGGTTTGCGGGCGGCGCCCTTCTGATGGTGGGCGCCCAGCCCGAAGTCGGTGACCAGGGCGCTCCAACCCGAGGTTGCCTGCTCCACGAGGATGTTCGCGGGCTTCAGATCCAGGTGCAGCAGGCCCTGATCGTGGGCGGCCTGGACCGCCTCGCAGACCTGGCGCAGGAGCCTGGCCTGATCCCCCAGATCCAGCCCAGGGGCGATGGAGGCGAGGGTTCCACCCTCCACCCAGCGCATGAGGATGTAGGGCTCACCCTCCATCTCCCCCACCTCGAAGACCTCCCGCACGTGCGGGTGTTTCACGCGCGCCTGCACCCTGGCCTCCGCCAGCAGCCAGTCCCGTTCCTGGGGCAGCTCCCAGCGGAGGAACTTGAGGGCCACGTGGCGTTCGAGGCGCAGGTCGAAGGCCCGGTACACCCGCCCGGCCCCGCCGACGCCGACCAGCCGCAGGTCGATGAAACGCCCTCGGCCGCCCTGGGTGCCTCCCGAGGTGTCCTCAGGGAAACGCCAGTCGATGGGTGAGGGAGGCGGGGCCTCCGCAGCCTCGTGCTCCAGGACCGCGGGCCCAGTCGTCGTCTGCTCCGCACCCAGCAACGTGGCCGCGACCCTGCGGACCACCAGGGGGTCCAGTCGCCCGGCATCCATCAGAGCCTGGACCACCGGACCCCAGATCGTGGTCACCTCCTCCCTGGCAGACGTTTGCGAATCCAAGTCCGCGGGATCCACCAGCCCCTCCTCGAGCAGCGCCTGCAACAGCAACGCCTCGAAGGTGGGTTGCGCCATGGTCCGGATCCAAGCCTTTCGTCTGGGAAGATCCCCCATCATCCATCCAATGGACCAGCAGGAAAATTCTGAAGTGGACCATTACATCCCAATGATCTCGCAGCAAGCTTCCTCATCGCCCCTAATCCGGGAAACAAATCCCGGGGTATGCGACGGCTCCTGGTACCAGCCAGCCCTCTCTTCCTCTCCCGACCCTGCACAGCCGTACTTCGGCCAGGGTTCTATCCATCCTCAAATTCCGTCACCAAAAAAGGAACTTAAATGGCCAAGCTGATCCTGAATAAAGAAACCCTGCGCTCCCTGAACAACGTCGAATCCGAGCAGGTCGATGGGGCCTGGTTGGTGCCGACCGTCACCTGCAACTATGTCTGCCAGCCGACCTTGCTCGCGGTTTGCGGGCTCACCTTTTCCAAGAGGGTGACCCTGTGCGCGAAAGGATGCACCTTCTGAGTTGCCGAATCGTCTGGGTGCCCCGACGCGCGGCTGCCTCGGGTTTTTGACTAGACCAGGCGGTACACCGCATTGCCAAGTCTTGCCCGATGGAGGCTCACCAGGGCCTCCATTGGGTGCGTGGTGATGGGTCTGTCCAGCTGCTCCACCCTGCACACTTGCGAGATCATGCACGGGTAGTTGAAGAGCATGTCCCTCCCGGCGGGCTCCACGGCTTGCAGTCCACCCTAGACAGGCGTAAGAGGAAGACACCCCCGGAGGCTCCCGTGCCCCACGCCCTTCACTATCTGGCTTCGCTCCTCCTCACTGCAGCATCCGCCCACGCCCAGCAGCCGCCCCCCACCCTGCGTTCCTACTTCGCGAACCACGACGCCGTCCAGGCTGGCGGCGCGCGGCTCATCCCCATCAAGACCCCCAAGGGCGAGTTCAAGGTCTGGACCAAGCGCTTCGGGAACAACCCGCGCATCAAGGTGCTGCTGCTCCACGGCGGCCCCGGCGGAACCAGCGAGTACTTCGAAAGCCTGGAGGGCTTCCTCCCCGCCGAGGGGATCGAGTTCATCTACTACGACCAGCTGGGCTCGGCGCGCTCGGACCAGCCCAAGGACACCGATCTCTGGACCACCGCGCGCTTCGTGGAGGAGGTCGAGCAGGTGCGCCTCGCCCTGGGCCTCCGGAAGGACAACTTCTACCTCCTCGGCCACAGTTGGGGCGGCATCCTCGCGGTGGAGTACGCCCTGAAATACGGCGCGAACCTCAAGGGCCTGATCATCTCCAACATGATGATGAGCATCCCAGACTACAACCGCTACGCGGCCGACGTCCTCGCCAAGCAGATGGATCCCGCCGTGGTGAAGGAGGTGAAGGAGCTGGAAGCCAAGGGGCAGTACGAAAGCCCCCGCTACATGGAGCTCCTCATGCCCCACTTCTACGCCAAGCACCTCTGCCGCCTGCCGGACTGGCCCGACCCGGTGAACCGCTCCTTCGCCCACATGAACAAGGACATCTACGTGCTCATGCAGGGCCCCAGCGAGTTCGGCGCCTCCGGCCGCCTGGAGGCCTGGGACCGCAAGGCGGACCTCAAGACCCTCGCCATGCCCACCCTCGTCATCGCCGGCCGCCACGACACCATGGATCCCGCCCACATGAAGTGGGTGTCCCGGCAGGTGCAGCACGGCAGCTACCTGCTCTGCCCCGAAGGCAGCCACATGGCCATGTGGGACGACCAGCGCACCTATGGCCCCGGCCTGGTGAAGTTCCTGAAGGCGACCGACGGGGGGAAGCGGACCGTGGCCTTCTGAGCCGGCCTCAGGGCCGCAGCCCCCGCACGGCCACGCCGGCTTCCAGGACCATCCACGGCAGCAGGGGCAGGCGGAAGCGGTCCTGGCCGAAGGTCGCGAGGGCCGCGAGGAGGACCGTCCCGGCCACCCAGAAGCCCGTCCACTGGAGGCCGGCGGGCCGCTGCGCGCCCGCGGCCAGGCCCGTGCAACGGAGCAGGCAGAGTCCGAACAGCGCGAGGTAGGCGGCCTGGCTGGCGACGTAGCTCCCGTACTTGAGCCCGGGGGCCGTCGGCCGCCCGGCGAAAAACGTCTGGGCCGCGCTCAGCTCGAAGGCGAAGAGATGGAATAGCTTCTTCGGCCAGAGGGCCAGGGCCCGCAGGGGATGGGCGACGGCGAAGCCCGCGGCGCGGTCCAGGAGGACGCCGTCGGCCTCGGCTTCGTTCAGGCCCTGCACCGCCGCCGCCGGCACCCCCAGGGCCGGGTCGTAGCCGCCCGAAGCCCCTGGGTGGTTGCCGATCAGGAGGTTCAGGCCCGAGTTGGTGGCGAGGGTCGCGCGGCCGAAGAGGGCCCGGTTGCGCAGGCTCCAGGCGCCGAGGGGGACGACCAGGGCGGCCGCCGCCAGGAGGCCGTGGAGCGCCACCCTGCGGACCTCCCGGGTGCGCGCGAACCAGATCAGCAGCAGGACCGGCAGGAAGGCCGCGCCGACGGTGCGGATCAGGGCCAGCAGGCCAAGGGCGAGCCCCGCCGCGAGGGAGGCGGGAATCCGGAGAGCTGTGGTCCGCAGGGCCCAGGCCAGCAGGGTCGTGAGGGCGGCGGTGAAGGCCAGGTCGCTCATGGGCTGGCCGGTGCTGAAGACCAGGGCCGGATAGGCGGCCAGGGCGAGGACCGCCCCCCGCGCCACGGCCTCGCCGTAGAGCTGGCGCGCGATGCGGTGGAGCGAGGCGAGCAGCAGGACCGTGGCGGCGAGGCCCCAGACCCAGGCCAGGCCCGGGTGAGGTCCGAAGGGCCGGTAGAGCTGGGACAAGAGCCAGGGGTAGCCCGGCGGGCGGTAGGCCGTCAGCGAGCCGTCCACCGCGAGCCCTGCGCCGCTTGCCAGGGCGGCCGCGGCGGCGTGGTACCAGAGGGCGTCGCTGGTGGCGGGCGGCGTCCAGAGGACCGCGACCGGGACGCGGATCGAAGCGCCGGCGCAGACCGCAAGCAGGACGAAGCGCCTTGCGCTCAAGGCCTCCAGCCACGCGAATCCGCCGGCGGCCGCCGCGAGGAACCGGGGCAGGGCCACAGCCCCCAGGACCAAGAGCAGGGCGAGCGCCGCGAAGCCGAGGCGGGCGGCCCGGGCGGCGGCTTCCGGAGTCCGCGCCGCCTCCAGGGCCCCTCCGAAGAGCCCGGAGGCGGGACCCGGTCCGAGGGCGGCGAGCAGCGCCAGGAGGCCCAGCCCCGCGAGGGTGCCCCGGAGGAAAGGGAGGGAGACCCCGGAAGGCGGAATCTCGGAAGGCTGCCCGCCACGGTCATTCACCCGCGGAGCATAGCCTGGGGACTGCGGGAGCGTCGATCCGGGACCGGGGCCGGCTTTCGGTTCAGCCTGCTGGACCGCGCCGCACCACTACCGTCCCGGCCAGCCAGTCGTGGAAGGTCCGCTTGCGGGCGCTCCAGGCGGCGAGGAGGAGGCCGCCAAAGCAGCAGGCGAAGGAGAGGGGCTTCACAAGGTTCCGCCACCCGGCGCGCAGCAGCCCGATGGGACGGCCCTCGGGCCCCCGCACCCGCAGCCCCGCCACCCGCTTGCCGAGGGTGGCGCCTCCGCAGCCTTCCAGCAGCGCGAAGTAGAGGAAGGGGAGGCCGAGGCCCAGGAGATCCCGCGCCAGGGCGTGGAGGGCCGAGTACCGGGCGAAGGTGGCGCCTCCGGCGTCAAGGACCGTGCGGGAGAGGGCCTCCTCGAAGGCGTAGCCCGCCGCCAGGCGGAGCAGGCCCACCACCAGGGCGAGGAGCAGCAGGTCCAGCAGCAGGGCCCAGGCGCGCAGCCAGAAGCCCCCGTAGCGGGGCCCGCCGCTCACGGCTTCCCCTTGGGGCCGAAGAGGGCCTCCCACCAGCCCGGGACTTCCGCCCGTGGTCCGCCTTCCGGGTACAGCACCGTGGGCGGCACCGTGAGCCAGAGCTTGCGGCCCGGCAGGCGGTAGACGTAGACGCTCACCCCCGTGGGCCGGAACTCGGACCCGACCTTTTCGAGAATGGTCAGCTCCGTGCCGCCGTGTTGCGCCGATCCGCCGGCCCGGAAATGGAGCACCTCGGTCTCCAGGAGGATCTGGCCGGGCAGGCCGTTGCGGAAGGTGACGGGCTTGTGGAGGAAGAGCACCTGCCCCTTCCAGGTTCCGTCGAGGTCGAATGCCGCGCTTTCAGGCTGGACCTCCGCCGGCACCTTGAAGACCGGGCTTTCGGGCCCCTCCACGCCCCGGTCCTCGGGATCCTCCGGATCGGCCTTCACCACCTCCGAATAGCTCACCCGGAGCTCATTGGCCTGGCCGGTGGCGCCCCGCATGAATTCGGAAATGGCGAGCATGTCCTCGATGTCCCGCAGGGACACCGCCTGCATCGCCTTCCGCAGCATGCCGCCGGCCTCCTTCGCCCCCTCCTGGGTGCCCAGGATCTGCGCCAGGTCGATGTCGGCGGCGAGGTTTCCCTTGCCGAGGCTGATGGGCAGCGGCCGGCCCCCGGACAGGGCGCCGTGGAAGCGCACGCGGATCTCCGAGGATTCCCCGAGGCGCCACAGGGGCGTGTCCGGCACCTCGATGTGGAGGGATTTCTTGTCGGGGTTCATGCGGATGCGGGGCGGGGCCTTCGGCGCCAGCAGCAGGAGGGCGGTGGTGGCGTCGCCGGAGCGGGCGAACCAGGGGGAGGCCGTGTAGGTCTCGACGCGCTGCACGCAGAGGCCCGCCAGGCCCGGCGTGTGGTGCCCCGAGCCCGCCACCGAAGCCACCATGCAGGCGCCCGAGATGCTGCGCCACTCCGTGGCCGCGCCCCGGTTCCAGCCCCAGCGGTGGCGGATGCCGCGGTCCTCGCCCCGGTTCGCCCGCACCATCACCATGGCGCCCTTGAGGTCCGCCGCCGGCACGGCGCGCCATCGCAGCTCCACGCAGGGCGAGGCGAGGGGCCCTGTCTCCTTCCAGCCCTTCCGCGGCGCCTGCTCCGAAAGGTCGCCGGCGAGGGGCACCGGCGTGTTGTTGTAGATGGGCCAGCCCTCCCTGGCGCAGAAGAGCAGGTAGTCGGCGCTGAGGAGCTTGTCGTCCTGGCTGGTGACCTGCTTCATGGCGTCCACGGCTCCGGTGCGGAAGGTTCCGAAGGCCTCCAGCAGCGCCTTCAGGAAGGCCTCCTTGTTGGCGGCGTAGTAGCGGTCCCGCAGGCTCATGAGGAAGCGGCTCGCGGCATAGCCCTTGTGCCGGGTCTCCTCCTGGTCCCGCCCCTGGGCGTCCATGGGAAGCTTGTAGAGGCCCATGAACTTCCCGGGATCGAAGGTCTTGTGGAAGGTCTTCACCCAGCCCTTGGCCAGGTAGTGGGGCTCCGCCTCCTCCTCCAGCAGCACCGCCGTGGCCTCGCTGAACCAGACGAACTTTCCGCCGCCGCGGAAGTGGCTCCAGTTGAGGTACTTCGTCCAGTTGAAGTACTCCTTCTGCACCACGTGGAAGAGCTCGTGCACCGCCGTGGTGTGGAGGTCGTCCATCTCCTTCGAAGGGGCGGCGGCGGTCTGGCGGGCGGCGGGAACCAGGGCGAGGTTCACGTGGATGTAGGGATAGGTGTAGGCACCGTCCAGGGTGTAGGCGTAGTCGCCGGGGGTCCCGTTCCAGGGGTCCAGGAAGTGGATCTCGATCTGGTCGGAACGCTTGAGGAAGCCCCGGGTGACGTGGAGGTATTCGTGGGCCCGGTCGAAGGCGTCCAGGCTGTTGGCCACCGCCGGCGGGTAGTAGTGGGCGCGCTTCCAGGCTGGATCCTCCATCACCTTCCGGAGGCCCTGCACCTGCGGGTCCGCGAGGTAGGCGTAGTAGCGGCCGGTCCAGACCTGCCGGTCCCCGCCTTCCATGGGCAGGCTCATGGCCGCGTCCCAGCGCGCCTTCATCAGGCCTTCCACCCGCCGGTACTCCGCGGTGTTGGCGAGGGCGAGCCCGCGCGGCCAGAAGACGCGGAAGGGGCCGGCGCGGTCCGAGACGGTGCGGTCGAAGGTGCCCTGGTCCACCTGGTCCTTCACCACGTTGATCAGCTCCCACCCCGCGAAACCCAGGAAGATCAGGAAGAAGACCCCGTTGTGGCGGAGCTCCGCCACGGCCTTCCCTCCCTCCAGGCGGGTGTCGAGGAACTGGATCCGGCCGTCCGGGGCCCGCCGCACGAGCTGCGCGCGGCTCCGCGCAGCAGCGGGGATCCCCAGCTCCTCCAGATCCCACTCCATCCGCACCCGGCCCGGGAAGCACTCGTCCTCGGCCATGCCCCCGTCGAGCTCGAAACCCGCCACCGGCAGCATGCCCGGCAGGCTGCGGCAGGCCAGGTCCAGGGCCGGCCCGTCCAGGGCGGCGGCGGCGAAGCGGCGGTCCCGGTCGAGGGTTCCGGCGGGCGCGCGAAGGCGCAGGGAGGGATGGGGCCGCGCGTCCAGGGCCGCGGTTCCGGTGACCGGCAGCGGCGCCGGCCGCAGCCGGCCGGACCACCCGTTGGAGAGGATGCTGGCGAGCTGGCTGGGGAGGAGGCGCGGGTCGCCGGATTCGAGAACGAGCCCGCCGGCGAGGGCCAGCGCCGCCAGGAAGCCCAGGGCCGCGGTCCCCAGCAGCAGCAGGCCCAGCCGGCCCCTCCGCCGGGCGGCGGGCCGGGGCTCGGGGGTCGCAGGGGTCGGCCCGGCGGCGGCAGCGTCCTCCACGATCACCAGCCGCGTCTCCCCCAGCCGGAAGTACACCCCCGGCGGCACGCGCTGGCGCTGCACCCGCTGGCCGCCGATCCACGTGCCGTTGGCGCTGCCGAGATCCTCCAGGATCCAGCCGCCTCCTTCGGCCTGGATGCGCGCGTGGTGGCGGGAAGCCCCCCCGTCTTCCAGCACGAGATCGTTGTCCCCGTCCCGGCCCACCCGGACGCCTTCGGGCCGCAGTGCCACCGCCCGGCCCTCGCCGGGCCCGGCGCCGGGGGGGAAAACCCACAACCAGGGCATGGCAGCCTCGCCGTCCCAGGCTAGGGCCCGGCCGGGCGGGCCATTCCGTGATCAATGCCTCAACTGCCGGAAGCGGATGTGGGGCATAGTCTCGAGGGCCGGGGCATCGCCTTCGGCCGGGGAGCGCCATGGCGGACGGGAAGGACACTCCGGCAACCCTGCGGCCCATGGCGGCGCGGCTTCGCCCCCTGCTGGCCACGATGGTGCCCGCCACGTCCGCCCTGAGCGCCGCGGAGCTGGACCAGGTGCTGGTCCGGGTGGACGCGCGCCTCGCCCTCGAGGATCCCAGCCTGCACCGGCAGCTCCGCCTCTTCGTCCGCGTCGTGTGGTGGCTGCCCGTGCTGACATCCTTCCGCACCTTCGGCGGGCTCCCGCCGGCCCGGCGGGAGGCCTTCCTCCTGAGGCTCCAGGACGGCCCCGTTCCCAAGCTCCGGGTCGGCCTCTGGGGCCTGCGCACCCTGCTCTACCTGGGCTGGTACGGCGATCCGGCGGTGCAGGAAGGGCTCGGCTACCGGCCCGATGCCCGGGGCTGGGAGGCCTCGGGGCGCGGCTCGCAGGACGGAGTGCGGCCGTGAACCGGATCATCCCCACGGACGTCCTGATCCTGGGCTCCGGCGCGGGCGGCGGCACCGTGGCCCAGGCCCTGGCGCCCCTGGTGGCCGCGGGCAAGCGGGTGCTCCTCCTGGAAAAGGGCCCGCGCATCGACACCGCCCGCCTGCCCGACGGCGAGGTGGCCCGGGCGGCCCGCCTCTACGCCGGCGGCGGCGCGCGCCCCAGCGCCGACCACACGGTCTCCATGGCCTACGCGGAAGGGTTGGGCGGCTCCACCCAGGTCTACACCGGCACCTCCCTGCCGCCGCCGGAACGCATCATCGCCGGCTGGAAGGTGCCGGGCCTGGACATCGGGGACCTGCTGCCCCGGGCCCGGCGCTTCGCGGCCCAGAACGGCGTGGACTTCATCCCCGACGACCGCATCAACGACAACAACCGCCTCTTCAAGGCCGGCTGCGAGGCCCTGGGCTGGAGGGCGGAGCAGTTCCCCATCAACGTCCGGGGCTGCAAGGGGTCCTCCCTGTGCAACCTGGGCTGCCCCAATCACGCCAAGCAGGGCACCCATGAGGTGCAGATCCCGGCGGCGGTGGAGCGGGGCGTGGAGGTGGTCACCGGCGCCGAAGCCTGGACCCTGAAGGCCGTCCCCGGGGGCGTGGAGGTCGAGGTGCGCGTGGAGCGTCCGCCCCAGCCCGACAACGCCGAAGGGGACTGGCCCCCGGGCCGCTACACCGTGAGGGCCCATTCGGTGGTGGTGGCCTGCGGCGCCGTGAACTCGCCGGCCCTGCTCCTGCGCTCCGGCCTCGGCGGGGAGCTGCCGGCCCTCGGGCGCTGGTGGACCTGCCATCCCGCCCACATCCTCGCGGGCCTGCATCCCGCCCCGATCACCAACTTCGTGGGCCATCCCAAGAGCTACGTCTGGCAGGAGCGCGTGGAGCAGGACCGCTTCTTCCTCGAAGCCTGCATGTACTTTCCCTTCACCACCGCCAAGAACCTCACGGGCTTCGGAGACGCCCACGAGCGCCTCATGCGGGCCTACGACCGCCTGCAGATGATCCTGGTGCTGGCCTGCGACGAGGCCCTGCCCGAGCAGCGCATCGACCTCGACGGACAGGGCCGCCCGGTGATCCGCTACCGGCTCATGCCCCGGACCCTCGAAGCCATGGTGAAGGCCACCCGCGCCGCGGCGCGGATCTTCTTCGCCGCCGGCGCCGAGGCCGTGCATGCGCCCTCCGCGCGGCCCACCCTCATCGAGCGCGGCGAGGACGCCGACCTCGAGGCCCGCATCGCCCTCCGCCACTTCCGGCCCGGAAGCGTCAGCGTCTCCGCCGCCCACCTCATGGGGGGCTGCCGCATGGGCGAAGGCCGCGCCACCTCGGTGACGGACGGCCGGGGCCGCGTCCACGGCCTGCCCGGCCTCTTCGTCGCGGACGCCTCCCTCTTCCCCGCCGCCCTGGAGATCAATCCCTACCTCACCATCATGGCCCTCGCCGAGCGCGTGGGCGAAGCCGTGGCGGAACGGGAGGGCGCGGCCCTTCCGTTGCCCGCATAATCCTTCCCAGCGCTCGGAGGGACCCATGGGGCTGAAGGAACTGAAGGCCGGCAGGCAGCCTGGCGCCGCCATCGTCGCCGCGGCCCTGGAAAGCGCGGGCATCACCCACGCCTTCGGCATCCCCGGCACCCACAACATGGAACTCTACGACGCCCTGTCGCGGTCCACCGTCACGCCGGTGCTCATCACCGACGAGCAGTCCGCGGGCTTCCTGGCGGACGGCATGGCGCGCTCCGGCGGGCCCCTGGCCTGCGCCAACGTGGTGCCCGGCGCCGGCGTCACCCACTGCCTGTCGGGCATCGCCGAGGCCTTCATGGATGGCGTGCCCCTGCTCCTCCTCACCTGCGGCATCCGCACGGATTCCAAGTTCAAATACCAGCTCCACGACATCGATCAGCTGGCCATCCTGCGCCCCATCGTGAAGGGCACTTGGAAGCCCGAGCGCGGCGAGGACATCGCCCCGGCCATCCTCGAGGCCGCACGCCTCGCCCGCGCGGGATGCCCGGGCCCGGTGGCGGTGGAGATCCCCGCGAACCTCTACCTCCTCGGCCAGACCTACGACCCGGCACGGGTGGCGGGGCTGCTGGACGTCGCCCCCACGCCCCCGCCGGTGGACGCGGCTGCGGTGAAGGCCGTCGCGGACCTGCTCACCTCGGCGGCCCGCCCCCTGCTGCACGTCGGCCTCGGGGCCGCGGAAGCCGCGGAGGAGGTCCGGCTCCTGGCGGAGCGCACCGGCGCCCTGGTCTCCAGCACCTTTTCCGGCAAGGGCGTCTTCCCCGAAAGCCACCCCCAGTGGCTGTGGCCGGGCTTCGGCCTCGCCTGCCCGGGGCCGCTGCGCGACCTCGCCGCCACGGCGGACGCCGTGCTCATCCTGGGCGCCCGCATGGGGGAAGTCTCCACCGCCAGCTACGGCCTGGAGCTGCCGAAGCGTTCCGCCCAGGTGGACATCGACCCTTCCGTCCCCGGCGCGAACTTCCCCGTGCAGCACGCCATCACCGCCGACGCGAAAACCTTCCTCGCGGCGCTGCTGGACGCCATCCCCGCGCCCAGGCCGATGCCCGAGTCGCTGCGGCGCGCCCTCGCGGAAGGCCACGCCCGCGTGAAGGAGGAGCAGGCGGTTCCATCGGAGGCCGGCCGCGTCTCGCCCGGCGCCCTCTTCGCGGTCTTGCAGCGCCGCGCCCCCGACGCCATCTACACCTCGGATTCCGGCAACGGCACCTTCCTCGCCATGGAGCACTTGCGCCTGGACGGCCCCCGCCGCTTCCTCGCGCCCACGGATTTCAGCTGCATGGGCTACTGCGTCCCCGCGGCCATCGGCGCCCAGCTGGCCCACCCGGACCGCGCCGTCATCGGCCTCGCCGGGGACGGGGCCCTGCTCATGACGGGCCTGGAGCTACTGACCGCCCGGCAGCAGGGGGCGGGCGTGCTCATCGCCGTGCTGCGGGACCGGGAGCTGGGCCAGATCGCGGCCTTCCAGCGCACCCTCACCGCCGAGGCCCCCTGTTCCGTGCTGCCGGACTACGATCTCGCCGCCCTCGCAGGCGTGGCGGGCATCGGCTGCCGCGCCGTGGACACCGACCAGGACCTGGAGGCCGCCCTGGACTGGGCCCTCGCCGAGACCGCCGCGGGCCGGCCCGCGGTGCTGGACGTGGCCATCGACTACGGCACGAAGACCTACTTCACCCGGGGCGTGGTGAAGGCCAACTTCGGCCGCCTGCCCTGGCGGGACCGGCTGCGCATGGTGGGCCGGGCCGTGGCGCGGCGGATCTTCTGAGGCCCTTCGTGACCCGCCTTCCCCCCAAAGGGGACTACCATCGTTCCCCCGCCCCCGCAGTCCTCCCGCCGAGGCTCCCCATGACCCGCCGAACCCGCCCCCATCTCGCCCCTGCCGTCCTGCTCCTCCTGGGCGGCCTCGTCCTCGGCACCGCGGGTTGCGGCCCGAAGGAAGTGCCGCCGGTGGCCTCGCCGGCCCCCGCCCCCGCCCCGGCGCCGAAACCCGATCCTGCACCGGCGCCAGCCGCCGCTGCGGCCCAGCCTTCGCCCGCCCCGGCGAAGCCCGTGGCGGCCACCTCGGGACATCCAGGAAAGGCCGCGCCAGCCCCGACGGTGCCGGCGGCCGCGCCGGTCCCTGCCCCCGCGCCCGCGTCCGCACCTGCACCCGCTGCGGCGTCGGCACAGGCGCCGGCCCCAGCCCCGAAGCCGGCGGCTCCCGCCGCTGGCCCCCGGGCCAGCCCCGTGACCGACCCCGGCGGCGACGTCGCCGTGAAGGCCACCAAGGCGGGCCTCGCCAAGGTGGGCTCGGCAGCCTGCAAGATGTGCCACAAGGTCCAGTTCGCGTCCTGGTCCGCCTCTGCCCACGGCAAGCGCACGCCGCCCCTGGACTGCGAAAGCTGCCATGGCGCCGGCAGCGAGTACAAGGCCATGGCCGTCATGAAGGACGCCGCCAAGGCCAAGGCCGCGGGCCTCGTCATGCCCGGCACCGCCTTCTGCGCCTCCTGCCACAAGCGCGGCTGGAACGACGGCATGCTGAAGAAGGCCCACGCCCACAAGGCCTAGGCGGAAAGGCGTCGCCAGGCCGCCCGGGTCCTCAGCGGTTCAGCACCACCGCCATCGCCAGGGCCGCGCCCAGCCAGATGAGGCCGTTGCCCAGGCCTGCGGCGGCGGCCAGGGCCGCCGCCAGGAGGGGCCGGCCTGTCCACCGCCGCGCGAAGAGGAAGACGAGGGGCGGCGTTCCAAGAAAGAGCAGGCCGAGGAGGCCGAGGATGAGCAGCATCCGGTCCCCGGCGCCCCCGGCGCCATGCCCCGTGGCGAGCACGGCCGCCAGCAGGATGGAGAGGAAGGCGGCCCCGGCGCACCCCACGAAGGTCCCGAGCAGCAGCAGCGCCACTTTTCCGCCCGCCACCCCGCCGCGT